>NZ_DAMBZJ010000004.1:54144-58124 GCF_032060045.1 Oscillibacter sp. | reverse complement strand
CAATAACTCCACCAAGGCTGAGGATGTCGTTTTTGAGATCGACGGGAAGAAGTTTGCTTTTGCTGCTCAGGGCGAGACCGACGCTGCTAAGACCGCGCTGGGTGACGATGTGACTATTATCGAGGCCTCTGTTGCCAAGAACAATGCGCTGGTCGGTGCTGATGCCACCAAGCTGGCGGAAGTTGTTAACATCAAATTGGGCTACGAAGGGGCCAAGGTTGACGGCTCCACCGCCACTCAGGTCAACTTTAAGGCCGTGGAAGGTACCAAACCCGCCGGTTCCGGCAAGGGTCTGACGCTGCAGATCGGTGACACCGCCGAGAGCTTCAACAAACTGACTGTATCCGTGGGCGATATGCACGCAAAGTCTCTGGGCATCGGCGGCATCGATATCTCCACCCAGGAGGGTGCTTCTGCCGCCATCGATAAGCTGAAGAGCGCCATCAACAGCGTTTCCTCCACCCGTGGTAATCTGGGCGCTCTGCAGAACCGTCTGGACCACACCATCAACAACCTGGGCGTCATGACCGAGAACATCCAGGACGCCGAGTCCACCGTCCGCGACGTGGATGTGGCCAAGGAAATGATGTCCTACACCAAGAACAACATCCTGGTTCAGTCTGCGCAGGCCATGCTGGCTCAGGCCAACCAGGTTCCTCAGGGCGTGCTGCAGCTGCTGCAGTAAGTCGTCGGAGCAACGTCCATTTCGCTCTGTTTCCGCCTTGGGGCGAAAACGTCGCTTCATTCCCTTGCTCCTCCTCTATCCCGCGAAAGCGCGCTGCGCTTTCGCGGGAAGAGAGAGACGGGGGCGCGTCGGAAGAAAATGCTTCGTATTTTCCACCGAAGGGACGAGGGCTGCGAGACAAGCACGAAAAAGCTCCCGCCGCGTATGCGGCGGGAACTTTTTGTACAAACGTGAAAAACGGGCGCTTTTACAAGCAGTCGCTCAATATGCCAATAAAGGCGCTCCTCCTCTGCTTAATTGCAGAAAAGGAGCGCTCTTCATGTTTTCAATGCTGGCTCAGCCTTCGTCTGGGCGAGGGTTAGTCACTTGCGTCCAGATGCTGTTCACGTCGTCCACACAGGCAAAGTAAGTACCGGTAAGCAAGTTCGCCGGGATGCCCAGCGCCTCAGTGGCGGCGGCAACACCGTTCCAGTCCGCCCGCTCATAGCACAGTGCCAGCTCGAAGAGCTGGCCGGCTCTGCCCTCGCGGTGCAGCAACGCGGCCTTGACAGCCTCCGGAACTGGAATCTCCTCCAATATTTCCTCCATGGGCGCGTCAATCAGATAGTGTAGCGTGGAGAACATACCCATAAGGTATGCATCGGAGGTGGAAATGGTCATGCCGGTGGCATACTTCATCAGCTTGCTGCAAAAGGTTCCCCGCAGGAGGGACAGCTTCAAAAATTCCTCCGCGTCCTTGTCCATTTCGTTCTCTGCGTTGTTGGCGCTGAGAAGATACACCCATTGGCGAAGCTGATTCAGCCCCACGGTCATAATGGCCTGACGCACGGTGGTGGCCCGGTTGCGGCGGGCGAAATAGCAGGAGTTGGCCAGCCGCAGCAGCGCATAGCTCAAGGTGGCGTCTATGGAAATCAGTTCCTCCACCTCGCCAATCTCTGGCTCTTCCCGGCTCATGGCCACAATCAGGCGGAAGAAATTGCTTTGCAGATAGCCGCTGTTGTGAATCTTGGTGGAAAGCTTCTCAGCCACGCGGGTGCCCTCCATGGCGTCCACGCCCAGCTCCTCCGCCTTGGCGTACAGCTCTTCCGTGTCCACATTGGTGGCAATACACAGTTTTTTCAAACTGTGGGCAATCTCGATGATATTTTTAAGCTTTTCTTCGCTGGTGGTGGAAAAATTCAGCTTGAGATAGTCGATGGTGTCGAGCAAGGCCAGATATCGGGGCAGAAACTGAAACTCGTTCACCGCAATGCGATAGCCCTTGGCTGCATATTCATGCACGGCAGAAAGCGCCGCCGGATGAATCATCACGCTGTCGTCAATCTGAATCACCAGTTCCGACCGGTCAAACAGGTCCGGCGTTTTTTTCAGCAGCAGCGTGGCCGTGAAGGTCATGAAGTAAAACGATCCCTTTAAAATCTTGTCCGTATTTTGAATCAGGAAGTTATACACCGTATCTGCGGCGGCAAATTCCTTGTCGTTCATCAGTCCGCAAAACGCCTGATTTTCTCCGTGGTACAAAATTTCATAGCCAATGGTCTGCTTTTGCGCATTTCGGATGGGCTGGCGGACGATATACTTGTTCTTATTTCGGTCCTTTCTCATTCCCACTCATCGCTTTCATGCTTTTTTCGTCGAGACCGCCTTGCTCAAAAGCTGGTCCATGACGGATACCAAGTGTCCGATTTCAGGCTTGGAAAGCTGCTCGTCCGCGCCCACCTGCTTGCCCTTAATCCTCATTTCCTCGGAAATCAGGGAGGAGAACAACACCACGGGGATTTTCCGCAGAAGCAGGTCGTCCTTGATGAGCTTTGTCAAGTGATGCCCGTCCATCTGGGGCATTTCAATATCGGTGATGACCATGGCCACTTCCTCCGGCGCTATTCCCTGGGCCTTCATCTGTAGCAGCTCGTCCCACAATTCCTGCCCGTTGGGATAGGCGTGCAGATTCGTATAACCCGCCTTGCCCAGCGCCTCCCGAATCATCTGGCTCAGAAGGAGGGAATCCTCCGCAATGTAAATGGGCCGGTCGCTGCGATCCCGGGGGCCCATCTGGTCGATTTCATTAACCTGAATGGAGGTTTCCGGAGCAATCTCCGCAACAATCTTCTCAAAGTCCAGAATCGTCACCAAATCGTCACCGCACTGGGCGATACCGGTGGCCACGCCGTCCGCGCTGCCAGAGATCGTCTTGTCCGGCTTTTGAATGTCCCGCCAAGAGATACGGCTGATGCCCACCACACTGTGGACCCGGAAAGCGACGTACATCATATTGAAATTCGTGACGATAAACAAGTCCTTTGCCTGCTTCTCCACATCCGTGTCCACCAGAAATCTCGGCAGGTTAATGACCGTGATCACCTGATCCCTCGGCTTAAAAATGCCCTCCACCGCCGGGTGAACGTGAGGCATAGACTTCACCGGCGCGGATAGCATAATTTCCCGGACCTTTGCCACATTGATGCCGAAGAGATTGTCATTGACGGTGAACTCCATAATTTCAATTTCATTGGTCCCCGTTTCCAGCAAAATATTGCTGTTGCTCTGTCCCATAACGTCATTCCTTTCACGGTGCCCGCCCATTTGCCGGAGAAATCCGGCTCTGCGGGCGTGTCGGTTCCCGGCGCAGCACACTGTTTATTTAATTAGGGGAAGTCCCCATAAGCCACCAGTTTAGAATTTAATTTCCGGATATCCATAGGACCGGATAATTCCGTTTCCCGTGGCGCCGTCAAATTCCATGGTGCGGGCAACTGTGCCGCCCAAATCCTCCCAGACCAGTCGGATCTTTTCCATTTTCAAAATTTGACGAACGCTTTCTCCGTTGCGCTGTCCGATATTGCCAAGACTGCCGCCCGATACCTCAAACATGCGGGCCCCGCCTGCGATTTTCGCCGTAATGGCGGCTCGGCAGGCGCCCTTCATCTCCATCTCCCGCAGTGTGGCGCGGATGCCGGTATCCGCATATTTATAGGTGTTTTTCCGCCCGGTTTCCATATTCAGCGGCAACATAATGTGAATCAGCGCTGCCAGATGGCGATTGGGCTCGTATAGGCAGATTCCGATGCAGGAACCCAGCGCATAGGTAATGAGTTTTTCACCGTCCTGCGCCAGTTTCATGTCGGCAATGCCGACAATCAGCTTGTCATTCATCCATTACGCCCAACTTTCGCAGGAGGAAGTTTAAAGACCGGATATCCGGCGAGAGCAGCAACCGGCAGGGAACCTGCTTCCCGTCGCACACAAAGTTACCGCCAATGGTCATGATATAGTCCGACTGGCCGCCATAAGCCGC
>NZ_DAMBZJ010000004.1:40527-54134 GCF_032060045.1 Oscillibacter sp. | reverse complement strand
GCCATGGGTACCGTGAGAATCGCACCCTGCATATCCACTGCGAATGCGGGAACCGTCAACCGGATGGAGATGTCGGCAAGGCCGCTGAGGGCGTTGATAAATGTGGAAATCATAATGTTTCCCACCTCCACCAGCGTGGAGATTTCCATTTCCCGCAACATATTGAAGTCCGACACGGCCTGTCCCAATACATTGGTCAGCACCAAATTAATAAAATCCATTTGCTGCACGGAGAGCATGATTCCATTGATTTCACCGCCAAGCTGGCTCAAAACCCCGGCAGTGATGGCCTCAGGCCCGCCAATCCACTCGATGGCCTCGTTATAGCCCATAATCCGCACCTCCGGTAGTGTGATGCGAACCTCTTTGCCAATCATCTGAGAAAGCGCCGTGGCGGCGTTCCCCGTACCAATGCTCCCAATCTCCTTGAGCGTGTCAATCTCCAGCCCATTCAAATCCTCATAACTTTTAATCTCCATGCGACTTCCCTTTCCGCGCCGGAGGCGCACCCTTAGGACCTGAGGTTGTTCACCGTAGTCTCAATTTCATCTGAAACGGTGACCATCTTTAAATTATAACTGAAACTGCGCTGCGCTTCAATGACTTTTGTCATTTGTTCTGCCAAATCAGAATTCGAGGTCTCCAGCGCGCCCTGACGGACGGTGCCGGTGCCAAAACGGACCTGCCCGTTTTTCTCCACCGGGATATAGCGATTATCCCCCATACGGAGCATCCCGTCAGTATTCACAAAGTCAAACACACCCACGGGCTGCTTGGCCTCCCGGTCCTTCACCTCCGTGACCGCGCCTTTGTCGTTCAGGACAAATCGGCCCATCCCGTCAGAGAGCATAAACACCGTTTCCAACATAGGCCTGCCTTCCTCGTCCAGCTCCTGCTCGCCGTCCGCCGAAAGCTTCTGGCGTTGAAACTCCGAAAGAGTAAAGGACCCGTCTCGCGAATAGGACACTTCCCCGCTTGTGGGGTCGTAAAGTCCGAAAAAGCCGTTACCGACAATGGCGTAATCCTGTTTCTGCCCGGTTTCGGCCAGCGCACTGCCCGAAAAATCCGTTCCCGCCATGGACATTCTTGCGCCGGAGCCACGGGGAAGCTCCACCCCCTCCGCCCCGGCCACGTTGCCGTACATCAGCGAGGAAAAACTGGGCTTCTGAGCCTTAAATCCGTATGTATTCACGTTGGCGATGTTGTTCGCCTGCACATTCATCCGCTGCTGCTGCTGTGCCGCGCCCACTGCGGCCGTATAGAAAGAACTGTTCAAATCCGCTCACCGCTTTCTTTAAACGTTACCCAAATTGGTGGCTGCCTTGGTCATCAGCTGGTCGTACATCCGGCTTACCTCCGCAGCACTTTGAAATGCGCGCTGGGCAGTCATCATACCGGTCATCTGCTGGACGAGGTCCACGTTGGCCCGCTCCTGTGTCTTCCAGAGAACACTGGTTCCGACGGCGGCTTCTGCGCCATCGCCGGTGAAATAACCTTGGGCATTGCGCGACAGCGCGCCATTGTCCGCAAAGGAGAAAACGCCCAGTTGTGCCACAAGCAGGCCCTCCTCTGTGTGAATTCCACCGGAGACATCTCCCGTAATTTTGTCGGTTCCCAGAAGGATTTCCTCTCCGTTGGGGTCCAACACCCGGCTTCCGTCCGAAAGGCACAGATAGCCCTGCTCATCCAGCGCGAAATTGCCGGCGCGGGTATAAACTGTTTCGTCCCCAGCATGGACGGCGAAAAAGCCGTCTCCCTGAAGAGCAAAGTCCAAGGGCATCCCCGTCTTCTCCAGCACGCCTTGGGTATAGTCTGTGTACAGCTGGCTGGGCGCCAGAATATAGCTGGCAGGTCCAATTTCAGCAGGGCCGCGCTTGTCTTTGTTCCCCACCCGGCTGACCACGTATTCCCGGAAGGTGGTGTCGGTATAGGTGTCCGCCTTATAGCCGGAGGTAGCGACGTTTGCCATGTTGTTGGAAATCACGTCCAGCCGCTTTCCCTGTGACAGCATGGCGGAGGTCAGGTTGTAAAAACCCTTGAACATTTCATCACTCTCTTTTCTCGCCGCGTTCCGGCTTTTGCCCCATATAGGGACCCAGATACACGCGTAATTTTTGAATTGCCCGGCTGTGAATCTGCGACACGCGCGGCTCGCTGATGTCCATGGCCTGCGCGATATTCCGCATATTCAATCCCCGCTCATAGTACAGGGACAGCACCATTTGCTCGTTTTTTCGCAGTGACCGGATTCCCTCGCCCAGCATCTCTCGCAGCTCTTTTTGCTGCACACTGTCCTCGGGTGAAAGGTCTTCCGCCGCGGGAATGGAAACGCCGGTGTCTCCCTCGCTGCGGCGTTCAAACAGCGCCTCCAGCGAAACGATGTTGCAAAGGGCGGCCGCCGCCGCGTCCTCCCGGTATTTCTCCACGCTCAGGCCCATGTGTCCGGCAATTTCCTCGTCGGTGGGAAAGCGGCCCAAATGGTTATTCAGACTGTTCACCGCCTGATCTATCTCTCGGGCGCGGCGGCGCACGCTGCGGGGCAGCCAGTCTTGCTGGCGGGCAAGGTCGATAATCATGCCCCGGATGCGCTTGGACACATAGGTTTCAAACTTCGCACCCTTTTCGGGGTCGAATTTATCCACGGAGTTCATCAACGTGAGAATGCCCTCGTTTACAATGTCGTCCACCTGGGCAAAGCCGTTGTACACGCCGCAGATTTGCAAGGCGATGCTCTTAATTAATCCCTCGTACCGCAGCACTAGCGGCCACTTATAGGTTTCTTCCCCGGTTTGCTTATAAAGGCTCAGCAGTTCGTCGGTGGGCAGGACCTCCAGCTCCCGCTCTGTCAAAAGCGTTTTGGAGAGGGCTTTTGACGTGGAATTGTTTAAAACAGCCGTATCGCTCACGCTTCTGCCCCTCCTTTCGCAAAGCTCTTATAACCCTGTATGTGCCACGCCTTGGGATTTCATCAGACCTTTTCCACCGTCTCCTTTTTCTGCTGCATCGTGATATTGCCAAGGGCCTGAATCTGAATATCCGTCGTGATTTCATTGAAGGACAGCACATACAGATTGGGGAAAAACTGAGACAGCATCCGACTTAAGTACACGCGGATGACCGGGCTTGTGAGAATTACGGGGGTCTGCCCCAGCTCCGCAAACTTTTTCACGGATTCTCCCAGTTGGGAAACAATTTGCTGCATCATGTCCGCACCCATCGCCAAATACACGCCCTGATCGTTTTTGGTAAGAGAGGAGACAATCTGTTTTTCCACCTCCGCGTCCAGCGTCACCACCCGGAGCTGTCCATGCTCGCAGAAGCGGCGGGTAATGGTCCGTGTCAGCGCGGCGCGAACCGCCTCGGTAATTAAATCCGGGTCCCGCGTCGTGTTCATGGCGTCGGAAGCGGCCTCCACAATGGTGCCTAAGTTTTTGATGGGAACGCCTTCCTTTAAAAGACTTCGCAGGATCCGCTCCAGCAGCGCATAGGAGATGAGAGAGGGAATGGTTTCCTCCACCAACTGAGGTGCGGCCTTTTTCAGGTTTTCCACCAGCCGGATCGTCTCCTCCCGATCCAGCAGCTCATACACGTGCTTTTTAATGGTTTCTGAAAGATGCGTCAGCATGACGGATAGAGGGTCGATGACGGTATACCCGTAAATCTCCGCCATTTCCCGGCTTTCCGGCAAAATCCAACGGGAGGGTATGCCGTATGCTGGCTCGATGGTTTCGATGCCGTCGATCTCGCCGCTGGGGGCCGTTGGCTCCAGCGCCAGATAATAGTCCACAAGGATTTCACCCTTGGCAACCTGCTCGCCCTTAATCTTAATCACATACTGGTTGGTGCCAAGAGTTGCTGAGTCGTGCAGCCGCACTGAGGGAACCACAAAACCCATGTCCTGCGCATATTGGCGGCGGAAAATCACGATGCGGCTGATCAGCCGCCCGCCCCGCGCCTCGTCCACCAGCGGAATCAGACTGTATCCGAATTCCATCTCAATGGGCTCCACATCCAGCAGAGAATAAATGTTGTTGATGTCCTTATAATACTCGTTTTCTCCGGGGGGCTTGGCGGCTTGCGCGGCCTCAACGGCCTCTTTTTCCTCCTGCGCAGCGCGCTGCGTTTTTTCCGCTTCCACATTTTGCAGACCACGCCAGCCCAGAATCGCAAGTGCCGCGCCCACTACCAGCAACGCCATATGTGGTGTGTTGGGCATGAGCGCCAGAAATACAAGCACAATGCCCGCTACCATAATGGCCCGTGGCTGGGCCTTAAACTGCCGGAGCACGTCGTTGTTCAGGCTGTCCTCAGAAACGCTGCGGGTGACAATCATACCCGTGGCGGTGGAAATCATCAGCGCAGGAAGCTGGGACACTAACCCGTCGCCAATGGTGGCAATGGAATATACCTGCAAAACACCTGCAAAGTCTCCGCCGCCTTGCACAATCCCGATCACCAGTCCCGCCACAAAATTGATGGCGGTGATAATCAGGCTCATAATGGCGTCGCCCTTGACAATTTTGGTGGCGCCGTCCATTGCGCCGTAAAAATCCGCCTGACGCTGCACTTTATCCCGGCGAAGCCGGGCGTCCTGCTCATTTATCAGGCCGGAGGAGAGATCCGCGTCAATGGCCATCTGCTTACCGGGCATGGCGTCCAGCGTGAAGCGAGCGGCCACCTCGGCCACACGTTCCGCGCCCTTTGTGATGACAATAAACTGCATCAGCACAATAATCAGAAAGATAATGATGCCGATGACAATATTCCCGTTGCTAATCAATTGTCCGAAGGCCTTAATTACCGCGCCCGCATAGCCCCCGTTGGAAAGAATCAGCCGGGTGGAGGACACATTCAGTCCCAATCGAAACAGCGTGGTCACCAGCAAAAGTGAGGGGAAGATGGAAAATTCCAACGCGTCCGAGATGTTCATAGTAATCAGCAGAATCACGATGGACAGCGAAATGTTGACAATCAGAAGAATGTCCATCATCACCGGGTGAAGCGGCAGCAGCAAAAACAGGACGATGACGACCACGAGGAGCGATATGATGTTGTTTGCAAGTCTTCTCATCGCCGCACCGCCTTTCCTTGGTTTATTTCAAGTTTCATTTTGTATCTTGTTTTTGGGAAAATGCTCTGGCTTTAAAGAAATTATCTGCCTTCTTCGTCCAGAGCCATTTCCTTGTTCAAGTCCCGGTTGCTCATCTTAAAGACGTATACCAGAACATCCGCCACCGCGCCGTACAGCTCTGCCGGAATTTGCTGGTTCAGCTCAGCGGAGGCGTAGATGGACCGGGCCAGAGGCACGTCTTCCACTGTGGGAATCCCATGCTCCTCCGCCGTTTTCACGATGCGCAGGGCCACTTCATCCAGTCCCTTTGCAAGGACCAGGGGAGCCGCGTCCGTTTCCGGCTTATAGCGCAAGGCCACCGCCACGTGGGTGGGGTTTCTGATGACCACATCCGCCTGAGGCACCTGCTGCATCATACGAGACTGTGCCATTTTGCGCTGAGCCTCTTTGATTTTGCCCTTGATCTGAGGGTCGCCCTCGGTTTGTTTATATTCCTCCTTGATCTCCTGCTTTGTCATGCGCATCTGGCGCTCGTAATCCCACCACTGATAGTAGAAATCAAAGGCTGCCAGAGCAACAAATGCAATAATAATCTGGAGAATCATGCCGCTGAGGCGGCTGAGAATATCGCCGCAAACGGCGGTTAAATCCGTATTTAAATAATTGGCAAAGGCAACCACACATCCGTTGATGAATCGATAAATAATAATCAAAAGAATGGTGATTTTGATGATGCCCTTCCCTGCCTCCACCACACTGCGCAGGGAAAACAGCTTTTTAAAACCCTCCAGCGGATTGAGCCGGCTGAACTTGGGCTGGATGGACTGCCCGGACACCAGAAGCCGGGTCTGGGCGAAGGTGGCGGCAATAGCCGTCACCGCCACAGCCAGAATGGTGGGACCCACCGCCATAAACAGCGTGTAGGCCCCCTCCTTGAGAAGGTCGGGAAGCTGCCTCTCCAGAGAAACTGAGGAGAGATTCTCCGCCAGGGTCATACATACCCGGAAAAAAGAATTGAGCTGTTCCACTGCGCCCCGCATGGTGACGCGCAGCGTCATATAGCCCACCAGCAATGTGGCCACGGACACCGCGTCTTTACTGAGAAAGACGTTGCCTTTTTTTCGTTGGTCCCGTCGCTTTTTGGGGGTTGCCTTTTCTGTTTTGTTGCCCTCCGGCACAGACATTCCCCCCTTTTGCCAGCCCCCTTTTTAGGTGGCCAGCACCGTCAGCGTTTCCCGTACGGCAACCAGCATCTGATTTTCTACCCGCAGCATAAATTCACTGATAGGCGACATAAACAACATCAGCAGTACCAGTCCGATAATGACCTTCAGCTCAATGTTGATGGAAAACACGTTGATCTGCGGAATGACTTTCATTAGAACTCCCATTCCAATCTGTCCCAGCAGCTCCGCCGCCAAAATTGGCACTGCCAGCTTCACACCCAGCACAAAGCACTCGATAAACAGCTCTATTGCCGCCTGCATCGCGGCCTGTCCCAGCGCCGCCTGTCCAAAGGGAATAATTTCTCCGGAGGTCAGCAAAATGCGCAAAAGAGTGTTGTGCCCATTTGCCGTAAAAAACAGCAGCGTCATTAAAATGGTAAACAGCGTGCTGCTGACGGACATGGAGATGTTGGAGGCAGGGTCGTATTCCTTGGACATGGACATGCCCATCTGGTTATCAATGATTTCGCCTGCCTGCTGGGGAATGAGGTAAATGAAAAACTGTACCGCCATTCCCACCATAAATCCAACGCCCAGTTCCAGCAGCAGCCTGACGGCAAACTCAATGAAATGCACCGGCACGGGCGCGGTCCCCTTGGTAAATGAGGCCACAAACCATGTCAGAACCAGTATAAGTCCCGCCCGGAAAATGCCGGGGAGGTTTCGCCGCCCCAACAGCGGGTTGAACATTACAAAACCGCTCATCCGCATCAAAATGTAAAAAAGCAGCGTAAGCCTTCCCCAGTCAATCATCCCGCGCTCCTTACAGCATCAGCGTGAACAGATACCGGCTGTAATCCACCAGCGTGTTCATCATCCAGCCACCGCCGATAAACAGCACCAGCCCGATGACCACCAGTTTCAAAACAAAGCCCAGCGTCTGGTCATGAATCTGCGTGACCGCCTGAAAAATGGCCACCAGTACGCCCACCACCATGCTCAGGATGAGCATGGGACCCGCCAGACGGATCACCACGAAAATGCCCTGTCGAAGCACCTCGCCCGCGTTTAATTCCATTCCATGGCCCCTTTCTAATGGAATCCTTGCACCAGCGTTGAGAACACCAGTTCCCAGCCGTTGAGCACGATAAACAAAAGCAGCTTGAAGGGCGTTGAAATCATAGACGGGGGCAGCATGATCATACCCATGGACATCAGCGCGGAGGCAACCACCACGTCGATTAGCATAAAGGGAATATAGACCAGAAATCCAATCTCAAAGGCCCGCTTCAGCTCACTAGTCATAAAAGAGGGCACCACAATGTGCATGGGAAGAGCCTTTGCCGCCGTCTCATCGGCAGGTCGGTCTGCCGTTCCGTCTAAATCACAGAACAGATTCAGGGAAGAGGTCTCGGTATTTCTCAGCATAAACTCCTTCAGCGGGACCTGCGCCCGGTCAAGGAACTCCTCCTGCCCGATTTCCTCCGCCACATAGGGATCGTAGGCCTCGGTCTTAATGGTAGAAAATACGGGGTTCATGGTAAACATCGTCAAAAACAGGGCTACGCCGATAAGCACCACGTTGGGCGGGGTCTGCTGCGTTCCCAGCGCCGTACGCAGAAACGAGAACGTGATGATGTACCGGGTAAAGGACGTCATCATCACCAGCAGCGAAGGCAGCAGGGTAATCATGGTGGTCAGGAATAAAATTTGGAGGGCCTGTACGTTGTCCCCGTTGACATTGACCAGTGCGTCTGTCACGTTATGCTCCTCCTACTTCTTTCTCTGTTTCAAAACTTCTCGCAGCGCATCCCGAAAGGGGATCGGAGTCTCCGCCCCAGCCGTGGGTGACGCAGCCTGCGTCTCACTATCCCACGCAGCCGCTTCCTCGGCGCTCAGCTCCCGCAAAAGCGAAATTTCGCTGGCGGTGACGCCCAGAAGGAGAATCTTTTCTCCCGTCCGGACCACCACAAGAGCCTGCTCCCGCCCCAGAGGCATTCGCTCCAGCAGCTGGAGCTTTCCGCTCCGACCGGGCAAAAAGCCGCCAAGCCCCGGGGCACGCCCGGCCAGATACCGAGTAAACAGCCATGCAAGAAGCAACACGCCCAGAACAGCCGCCAGCATTCCCAAAAGGGCGCCGATTTCCTCCCACGGCATAAATCAGGGATTTCCGATGATGGAATTCACCGTTTTAAGCACGCGGTCAGCCTTAAAGGGCTTGACAATAAAGTCCTTTGCGCCGGAGCGCACCGCGTCGATGACCATGCTCTCCTGTCCCATGGCGGAGCACATGACTACGTTTGCGTTTCCGTCCTTGCTGCGAATCGTTTTCAGGGCTTCCAGCCCATCCATGTTGGGCATGGTAATATCCATGATGACCAGATCGGGGTGGATTTCCCCATATTTCTCCACGGCATCCGCACCGTCCACCGCTTCAAACAGCTCGGTATATCCGTTCTTGGAAAGGGTGTCCTTAATCACCTTGCGCATAAATGCCGCGTCGTCAACCACTAAAATCTTAGCCATGTTAAACCTTCCTTTTTCTGAATCTGTTTTTTAATTTCAGTTTTCCTGGGCGGGGCATAGGGCTTATTCCTTAACCAGCTCGTTGGGATCGGGGGCTTTTAAAACCTCGGTGATGCGGATTCCAAAATTATCATCCACGACAACCACATCGCCCTTGGCGATGCACTGTCCATTTACAAACAAGTCCACTTGGTCGCCGGCCAGCTTGTTCAGCATCACCAGCGATCCCTTGGTGAAGGCCAGCACGTCCTGCACCTTCCGGCGGGCCCGTCCGATCTCCACGGAAACCTCCAGCGGAACCGACATCAGCAAATCCAAATTTTCCGCCTGCTGCTCTTCCAGCGGCTCGCCGTTTGCAAAGTGCGGCATTTCTGCTGGGATAGATTGAATCACTCTGGGCGCATGCACCGCAGGGGTGGGGCCAGGAGTTGGGTAATAGGGCTGGGGCGGATAATAACCCGGATACTGTCCGTAAGGCGGCATGGGCGGTGCCCCGCCGGGAACGGCCTGCGGCTCCGGCGCGGGATAGGTAGGGGCCGCGGGTTGGGAAGGCATTGCTGGCTGGGGCGTGGGAATTGGCTGCGCCGGGGGCTGCATACCGCTCATCAGCTTTTCAATCTCCGCCTGATTCAGCATGCCGCCCGAGGCGGCAGGAGTCGGGGTGGGGGCCGGAGCCGCCTGCGCACCGCTCATCAGCTTTTCAATCTCTTCCTGACTCAGCATGCCGCCGGAGGCGGCAGGAGTCGGGGTGGGGGGCGCTTCGTTTTGTGCGCTGCTCATCAGCCGTTCAATTTCCGACTGGCTCAGCTTCGGGCCGCCTTCCAACGGGGCAGCAAGTTGGTCCGAGGAAGTAGATTCCGGAGGTGCGGCGTCCTCGTCCTCTCCCAGTCCCAGACCGGAGAGCAGCTCCCTTGTCAAATCCACCGACATGACATTGATAAATTCGCTTTGCAGCACATTGTCAATTTTGAGCATAAAGCGCACAACCACGCATTTGCCGTCCTGCATGGGAAAGTGGTCTTTTTTAAACTGCTCAAAGTCCTGAAGCTCAAAGGACTCAGGCGTAGAAATATTTACCGGAATTCCCAGAAAATCAGATAGCGCCGTGGAAGCCGCGCCCATCATCTGGTTCATGACCTCACACACCGCGCTGATGGTAAGCTCGTTCATCTCGAACTCTTCGTCCGGGGTTTCCGAGCCCATTAGAATGTCCACGATTACTTTCACATCGCTGCGGCGCAGCAGCATAATATTGCTGCCCACTAAGCCGGATATGTAGCGAATTTCCACGCCCACGGCAGGCTCCAGATCGGCAATATCAAAATCTGCCACATCGGATACGCTGACTCTGGGGGTGGTAATCTCCACCCGATGATCCAGCAGATTGGACACCGCCGTGGCGGAGGAACCGAGGCTGATGTTCATCACTTCCCCGATTGCGTCCAGCTCCATGGAGTTAAAAATGTTATCTGCCATCCTGTTCGACGTTCCTTCCCTCCGGCCCGTAATAGGTCCTTCCTATTTTGACCGCCATGTTTTTGTTGTGTATTCCCATCACGCCGTCAAACCAGCGCCGCCCACCAATGTTGATATGAACCGCCGAGCTTTTGGGGCGTTTCAAATCAATTACGTCTCCCACGTTCAGGTGGTAGATGTCACTGAGCCGGAGCTTTGTGCGGCAGATTTCCGCGACCAGATCGATTTCCGTGGTTTTCAAAGACTCGAAAATCTCTTTACCCGCCGCCTCATCCTGACTTTTATGGGCTGTGTTCAGGCGACTGATTTCACTGAAGACGTTGGTCAGCACCATACCAGGAAGGCACACGCTTATATGCCCGTCGCAGTTGGGGAATTTTGCCGTCAGGTCCATGATGACCACGATTTCATCCAGTCCTAGAGGCTGAATCATGGTGGGATTCGGTTCTACGCGCCCATACTGAAAGTCAAGTTGAATGTAGTTCTGCCAGCTCTCGCCCATGTTCTCCACAAAATACTGGCCCAGGCCCTCCAAAATCTTCAGCTCCAAATCGGTAAACGTATACTCCGGGTCCAGCTCGTCGTCCACCTCGCCCTCGCCGCCCATCATCCTGTCGATCATGCTCAGCAACAGCGGCTTGCTGATGTGCAGCAGCGCCGGAGTATCTTCCAGCACCTCTCCATATTTGATATAGGCCAGTACCAGAACATCGCCCTCAATTAGGGCATTGGAGAACTCGTAATAGCGCTGTTCTTCAGCGGATTCCACGCTGATTTCACAGCTCGTGTGCATCAGACCATTGATGCGGGAATTTAAATTTCTGGAATAATTTTCAAAAATGCTGTCCAGCATTTTCAGCCGATCCTTCGTAAATTTGCGGGGGCTACGAAAGTCGTATTTCCTGTATTTTTTATCTTTCGACGTGTCTTCCTCGGTTTCAATCTTCTCCCCGCTTCGCGCCGCGCTGAGCAGCGCGTCGATTTGGCTTTGTGAAAGCACCTCCGACATCGGCATCCCCCTCTCCCACGTATTCTCGTCTGCCGCCCCGAGGCAGCCATATCTCATCGCGGATTATTCCGCGGTGGAAACATCTCCCTGCACCTCGGCAGAAACAGGCGGAGGCGTCCCCCGCTCGGTATAATATTGCTCGATCTGATCGCCCAGCGTGTTGGTCAAATCCTTGCCGGTGACAATCAGTTCCACCCGGCGGTTTTTGGCCCGGCCCTCCCGGGTGGCATTATCCGCTACGGGACGAAACTGTCCATAGCCCATACTAATCATCCGGGCAGGATCCAAAATATCCATTTCCTGCAGGTAAATCAGGACCACCGCTGCCCGGTCAGAGGACAAAAAGCGATCTACCGTCGGATTGTTGGGTTTTCCGGGGTCGCCCTGCGCCGTATGTCCTAAAACCCGCAGCTCGTCGATGGCAAGGCTGGCCTTGCCGATGATCACGCCCACATCCTCCAGAACCACCTCGCCGTCCTGCCGCAGAACATAGCTATCTCCGTCAAAAAACACGGCGTCATTAAAGGAGATAAACACATACCCATCGCCCTTGGTCACGGAGATATTTTCCGCGGCCCCCTGTTGTGCGACATAGGACTTTAAATCCTGATAAAGCTGCTCAATGGAAGCCACAACTTGCGCCTGGGTCAGGCTGTTTTCGGACTGCTCCCCGTCCACCGGAGTGGCGGGGTCTGCAAGTTGGCCGTTGTTGCCACTGTTTTCCGTAATCTCCTTAACCGCGTCGGGGTTGAAGCTTTGCACCAACTGCACCCACTTCTGCTGGTCGATGGTGGACATGGAGTACAGCAGCACAAAAAAGCACAGCAGCAGCGTCACCATATCGCCATAGGTGTCCATCCAGCTTGCGCCGCCCTCGCTTTTCCGCTTTTTCATCTACCATTCCCCCCTCTCGTGTTTCTCCAAATCATTCCGCGTTTTTCTTCTTGCCCCGGCTCTTTTTCTCGCCCTTGGCCCCGCCCTCTCCGCGTTGATTCTGGTCCACGAAGGTCAGCAGTTTTTCCCGCAGAGACTTGGGATTTTCACCGGACTGAATCGACATGATGCCCTCCACAATAATCATCTTGCAGAGCACCTCTTCCTCATCCCGCGTGCGCAGGTTGGAGGCAATGGGATTAAAAATCATATGGGCCAGTACGCAGCCGTACAGCGTGGTAATCAAGGCGGTTCCCATATCGGTACCAATGCTGGAAGAGCCGCCGTCGCCGGAGAGATTCATATTTTTCAGCATGTTTATGAGGCCCACCAGCGTGCCCACCATACCAAAGGCAGGCGCCACGGAAGAACCTCGCTCATACATTCCCGCCACGCCGTCGTGGCGGGCGGACATACATTCAATGTCGTTATTGAGGATGCCCCGCACTTTGTCGGCGTCATTGGCGTCCACAATCAGCATAATTGCTTGTTTGAAAAATGGGTCGTCCTGTGCGTTGGCCTTTTCCTCCAGCGCCAAAAGTCCGTTTTTCCGGGCCACCTGTGCCAATTCCACCAGTTGGTCGATGTAGTACATCGGGTCGTACTTTCTGGTATTGAGCATAATTCGGAAATGCCGGGGCAAATTTTTCAGCATTTTTGGCGGGAAGCTGGCCACCACAACCGCAAATGTACAGCCGATGGTAATAAAGATACTGGCCGGGTCCATAAAGTTCATGAGCTGCTGAACGCTCATGGTAAAATGACCGGCAGCGTTGGTTGTAAACATCATGCCCGTGATCATAACGCCCATGGCCGCTACCGTGCCGATAATATAGGTTATATTCATCTGTCTCTCACCCCTGCCGGGCAAAGAGCGCAACTGCGCCGCCGCCCAATTTTTATAAGCGCCTGCCTGATCCCCGCGCACCAAAGACGCGCGGCTTCCGTGCGCACGGATCAGGCCGGCCCCGCAGAACCCTGAAAACGCTGCAGTTCTCCTCCTCAGCGCTGACTGATTACTTTCACCGCGCGGGAGATATCCTGCACCTTGGCGTTGTACTCTGCAATTTTGCGCACAATTTCCTCCGCCGTCTCCCGCACCAAATAGTAACTGCGGTTCATCATCACAATTTTTGTCTCGGGGATCAGCTCGATGCACTCGATCTGCATGTGGTTCACCAAAAACCTGTCGCTGTTCATCTTTGTCAAGACAATCATACGCTTCTCCTTCCAAACGCTGGCATCCTCCGGACACGGGGAAATCCCCGTGTCCGGCGTCCTGCCGATCGGTTCCATAAGGTTCAGTCTCGGGAAATTAACGCTTCATGTTTACCAGTTCCTCCAGCATGGAGTCGGTGACGGTAATAATACGGGTATTGGCCTGATAGCCGCGCTGGGTGGTAATCATATCAGCAATTTCGGTGGC
>NZ_DAMBZJ010000004.1:27991-40491 GCF_032060045.1 Oscillibacter sp. | reverse complement strand
AGGATTCCAAACCGCCGTCTTGCAGTGTGGTTTTACCCGCGCTGCCAATGGACGGAGCATCCGCTTCGGTGCTGTTATTGACCTTGGCCTTCACTGCACCACCAATGGAAACAGCCGTGCACTTTCCGGCGCCCTCTCCAGCCTTGTAATAGCCGTTGTCCAGACGTGTGACGCCAGAGGGGTTTGCCACGTTTGCCAGCGCGATATAGCCAACCACCACGGGCGCGCCGCCGTCTTTCATATTGCCGGTGATTTTGCCGGTGGCCTTGTCGATGGCGATGCTGTCAATGGAAGCGGGGGACAATTCCCAGGCCGAATCGGGATACACATTCATTCCGCCTGCTCCCGAGTCCATTCCCGGAAAGATCGCCGTCCCGGAGGCAACGCCAGAGGGATTGGTTCCGTTTGCCGCCAGAGGCAGACGGATGGGCACCAGCTGTCCGCTGGTCTGGGGATTTTCCGGGTCTGCAATCGCTCCGGCGGTGGCGCTCCCGGAGTATGTAACCCAGCCGTAAATTACCTGACCACGGCCATCCACCAGATAACCCTGAGAGTCAAACTTAAAGTCGCCCACGCGGCTCAGCTCTAGATTCTGGGCATCGGTCGCCTTCAGCGTGTTGGCAACTTCACCCGCGCGGGGTTTTTGACCTGTGAGGAAAAACCCGTCGCCCGTAATCATGCAGTGCATGGAGTCGCCGTCAAAATTAAAGTTGGCGGTGCTCATGTCCATAGAAATGGAGCCAATGTTCACACCGTAGCCCACCTGAGAGGGGTTCACGCCGCCCATCTGCGTTGTTCCGTTGGAACCGGCGGAAAGCGTGGTGTAGATCGCCTCGCTGAAAAGGGTTTGGGACCTCTTATAGGCCGGAGTATTGATGTTGGCAATATTGTTGCTGATGACGCTGAGCTTGTTCATATGGGCCTTCAGGCCCGCAATCGCGGAATACATTGCACCTGTCATGGAAAATAACTCCTTTCGGTCGGCGCCGCCGGGGACTGGTCAATCGGACCTTCCCCAGAGCATCCTTCCGGTCCTGCTCTCTGTTTTACAGGATCACGGCGCCATCAATGTTTGTAAAAATGTTTTCTTTCATCTCCTCGGGAGACATGGCGGTGATTACCCGCCCGTTGGGAACGTTGATGATAAATGCCCGGGTGGTGTCAAACGCCAGAATGTTATTTGCACCCTTGGCCTGTGCTTTTTCCACCGTGTCGCTCAGCCGGTCCATTAACTGTTCATCCACGGAAATGCCGCGCTGTTCCGCCCGCTCCCGGGCGTGCTTGGAAAATGCGACGGACTGGCTTTCCCGCTGGCGCTGCAAAAGCTCCTCTCCGAAGGAGGTCTGTTTTACCTTGGTGGCAGAAGTCTTTGTGGAAAATCCGCCGTTTTGCAGGAGAGATATCCTGTCAATCATTGCTCTCACTCCTTTGACGGTCTGACTGATGGAGTAAAACCGTCCTCTTGGTCATCAAAACACAGAGTCGGTGTACTTGGGTTCAGAGGGGTATAGTCCCAATTCTTTTCTATTCGTGGTCAGGTAAGCGGCCCACCGCCATGATGCTGCTCATGCTGTAACTCTTTCCATTCACAAATACCACGGGGTTGCCGTTATATGTACCCGTGCCGGTGACCGTTCCCACAAGCTCCTGCATCTTCCCGTCCGAGTCGTAGGATCCGATGGTCACTTCTTTTCCCACCAAAGAGGCGGAATAGTTCAGCGTGACGGCATCCGTGATGTTGGTAATGGCTTGCACCATGGACATCTGCACCATCTGATTCAGCATATCGGTGGTAGAAGCGGTGTTTTCCGGGTCCTGATTCTGGAACTGGGCAATCATCAGTTGCAAAAAGCCCTCCATTTGCAGACTCATTGCGTTGGACTTGCTGCTTCCCGCCGCGCCGATCTTGCCTACGTTTGCGATATCGCCGATAAAGTCGCTCATTAAGTCGCTCCTTTCTTTAAGAGAAACCGAATCGTTCAGCTCACCTGCCCGTCCAGCGTGACCAGACCCAGCCGAAGCTGTTGGAGAAAGTCCTCGCCACTCTGGCGGCGTTGGTCCTGCTGGCGGCGACTGTGCTCCTGCTGCCGGCCCTGCTGCTGGCTTTGCTGCTGATACTGCTGGGCCTCTTCCTGCTGCCGGACCTGCACCTGCACCGTGCTCTGGTTGTTGCTTTGGAGCAGTGCGCTCAGGCTGTCCGCGTGGCGGCTCAACAGATCCGCTGCCTTTTCTGTGGTCGTGTGGAACACCACCTGCAACGCGCCGTCCTGCGTTCGGGTCAGGTCAATGGTCAGGGTACCCAGGCGGTCGGGGGTCAGGCGAAGCTTCACCTGCTGTGCGCCGTCCTTCAGTGCCTTACCCACCTGCGCTGCGAGCTGCTCGTCCACGTCCGTCCGGATAGTGTCCACCACGGGCTCGCCCACCTTCACGGGAATGGCATCCATCTCGCGGAACAAAGGTTGGGGGGCTCCCACGCCGACATTTTCGGGTTGAAGGGCTTCATTGCTTTGAGAACTGCGAAGCAGGTCGGCGTATTCACTCTGCGTCTGTGCGCCTGATCGTGCTCCAGTATTCTCCGAAGACAGAGTTTGTGTGGTTTGGGAAGTCTGGGCTGCTTGCGTGCTCTGGGTACCTTGGAACAGGTTCCCGTCCTGCCCCGCATCAGGGGTTCGGGCTGTGTGAAGGGCGGCTGTCTCCTGTCCCAACGAGTTCTCTTGCTTTGAGGTAAGGCCTCCCTCGTTCAAAAGCCCGGTTTGCACAGGGCCGTTTTCCAGAGCCGTTTCTTCACCCATCTGTAAAACTGCGGGTGCAACCACCTGCGTCTGAACTTCCTCTGGCAAAAGCGCCTCTGTCTGCACCTGCGGCAGCTGAGCCTGCGACATCAGCATCGCCATGGCCGCCGTCACGTCCTGAAGGGTTTTGTCCTGCGGGTCCTGCGTCTGTTTTTCCTCCGATTTTCCGGATCCGGGCTGTGCAGCTGTGTTCGTCCTCCCCGCATCGGTGCGGTTTCGCATCAGCTTTTCAAAGTCGGACCCACTGTCTTTGGATATTTGGGTGCCGTCAGTCACGTTGATTTTCTGCGTCCGGGTCTGCGCATAAATCTGAGCCATTTGCAACAATTCGTTCGTCATCATCATCTTCTCACCTCCTTTCAGTGAATTGGGGTCACGATTTATGATTAAGGCGACACGCTCCGCGCAAATCCACTGCGGGCGCACACCAAATCATCAATAAACTGTTCCTCGCTTTTTTCCTGCTCTTTTGTATAGGCTAAAAACTTTTTCTCCCGCAGCTTTTCTACGGAAGATGCGTCTTGCTTGGCGATTACCAATTCCCGCCGCTTGGCCTCTTCCTGCCTTCGGAGAGCGTTCAGCTTTCCCGCCTCCCGAACGCACACGGCCTCCTCCACCTGCAGTGCGGTTTCATAGGCCCGAAGCTCTGCAATCCGCATGCCATCTGCCTTTTTCTCCCGGTACTCCCCGTTGATCTTCCCGTATTTCTCCCGCGCGGCCTCCAACGCAGCTTCCTGCCGCCGGACCTCCGCCGCAAGCGCACCCAGTTCCACCTGAATGGAGTCCTGAATTTGTCGGCGATAATCCAGCACGGTATCCAGCGAAAAACAAAACTTTTTCACGCCTTGGCACCTCTTTCCGGCAATTGCCTTTACTGGAGAATGCGTTCCATCTCTTCCACGGTTTCCTCATAGGAAAATGCCTCGTCCACGCCCTGCTTTAAAAATGCGTCGATGGCGTCAATTTTGCCCAGCGCATAGTCGAGCTTTGGGTTCGTCCCGGCTTTGTACGCACCGATGGACACCAAATCCGAACTTTTTTCATAGACGCTCATGATGTCCCGGACGCGGCCCGCCGTCCTGCGATTTTCCAGGGGCACGATATCCGTCATCAGACGGGAAATACTGGCTCCCACGTCGATAGCGGGATAGTGGTTGGCGGCGGCCAGCCGCCGGGAGAGAACAATATGCCCGTCCAGAATGCCTCGGACAGTATCGGCAATGGGCTCGTTTGTGTCGTCTCCCTCCACCAGAACGGTGTAAACCCCGGTGATGGAGCCGCGCTCGAAATTTCCGCTGCGCTCCAAAAGCTTTGGAAGCTCCGCGTAGATGGAGGGGGTATATCCCCTGGCCACAGGCGGCTCGCCCACGGCAAGGCCGATCTCCCGCTGGGCCATTGCAAACCGGGTGAGGGAATCCATCATCAACAGCACGTCATAGCCCTGATCTCGGAAATATTCCGCGATACCGGTTGCCACGGACGGGCATTTTTTGCGGAGCATGGCAGGCTGGTCGGAGGTGGCCACCACCAGAATGGAGCGGGCCATGCCCTCCTCCCCCAAATCCTTGCGGACGAAGTCCAAAACTTCCCGTCCACGCTCGCCCACCAGCGCGATGACGTTGATGTCGGCCTTTACGTTTCTTGCAATCATGCCCATCAGGGTACTCTTGCCCACGCCAGAGCCGGCAAAAATGCCGATGCGCTGGCCTTTTCCGATAGTAAGAAGTCCATCAATGGCTTTCACGCCGAACTCCATTCGCTCCGTAATGGCGGGGCGAGAGAGAGGATTGATGTATTTGCCCTCCACGCAGTGAGATGTCCCGGCCTCAAAGGCGGGGCCGCCATCAATGGGTTGGCCCAGTGCGTTGATAATGCGTCCTCTGAGAAACGGGCCCATGGGGAGAACGAGCTGCTTTCCTGTATTGCGGACAAAGTTGCCGGCGGAAATACCGCTCATGTCGGAGTAAGGCATCAGGAGAATGCGGTCGTTTTTAAACCCCACCACCTCGGCCGTCACCTGATCTCCGGTGTCGCCGTTGTATATGCGGCAAATGTCGCCCACGGCGGCGTTTTTCCCCGAGGCTTCGATCGACATGCCGACAATATTCTCGATCCTTCCCGTCAGGCTGAAGGTATCGGCGTTTTGAAGCTGTTGGATCATTTGGCCAAACACGGCTGCTCCTTTTTCACCGGTCGCCCGGGCGTCGTCCAAAATTTTGGGATGGACCATCGTCCGGCGAAATGTTTTCCAACATCGCGCGGATATTGGCCATCTGGGTGGGGGCGCTGGCGTCAATGATCGCGTCCGGCGTTTCGATAATGCAGGTGCCGCCCTCCTCCTCCGCCACAGGAATGATGCGGATATGGTCGGACAAGCCGGAAAGCGCCCGGGTCAGCCGGGGGGTAATCTGGGCAAGGCCCTTTGCGTCGCATCCGGAGACGTAAATGTGGACCCATTCCCGGTTTTTCATTTTCTCTGTGGCGTCCTGAATCATCTTGGCGATCACGCCGCTGGAGCTTTTCAGGCTGATGCGCACCACCTTTTCCGCAACCGCCACCGCAAGATCCCGCATGTCGTTTTTGGCATCGTCCATTAGCTCATCTTGCGCCAAAGCGACATTTTCCAAAAAAGTTTGAAGCTGTTGCTCCAGCTTGGCGGCCTGTGCCTCCCGCCGCTCCGCCAAGTCCTGCTCCGCCCCGGACATGCCCTCGGCATAGCCTTCGCGATAGCCCTCCCGGCGGGCATCCTCCCGAATTTTTTCCGCCATAGTTCGTGCTTCGGCCCCGGCAGAGGATTTGATTCGCTCCGCTTCCTCCTTTGCCGCCGCCAGAATGGCCTCGGCCTGTACATTTGCAAATTGAATCCGTCCAGCCGCAGCAAGGGGTTCTTCCGTTTGTTCTAGTCCCCGAAAATCGTCCCTTTCCTTGGCCGGAGAAGCGTCCGAACGGGGCGCGCCGTCTACAAACAGCTCGTCTAAAAAGCCCTCCCGCAGATCTTCCTCTGCGTCTTTTCCCGCCGCCAATGGTGTTTCATCCTGAAGATTGTCCGGAAACAGATAGGGCTCGGCCTTGGGTCTTATAAAGTTTTTCAGGACACTCCCGTTACGCAATGATGTCGTCCTTTCCGCTCTTTATGATGATAATTTCGTTCTGCTCTTCCAGCTTGCGGATGATATCCACAATGCGCTGCTGCGCTTCCTCCACGTCTTTCATGCGGACATTGGTGGTAATTTCCAAATCATCTCGGATGTTCTGCGCCATACGGGTGGACATATTGGTAAGCAGCTTGTTGGACACGTCGTCGGTGGCCGCCTTGAGCGAAAGCACGATGTCCTTGGGGTCGCAGTCCCGCAGGAAACGCTGAACCGAGCGGTCGTCCATGCTGACCAAATCTTCGAAGACAAACATCCGCTTGCGGATTTCGTCCGCCAGTTCCTGATTATAAATGGACAGCCCATCGAAAATACTTTTCTCGCTGGAACGATCGATATTGTTCATCATATCGGCCACAAAGTCAACGCCGCCCACCTTCACATGCTTGCTGCTGATAATGGTGGAGAACCTGCGGCCCATCTCCGCCTCGATAATTTTCATGGTGTTGGGAGAAGGGCTTTCCATTTTTGCCATGTTCTCCACAACCTTGATCTGCTTGGCGGGGTCTAACTGCTCCACCACGTTGGCGGATTTGCCAGGGTTGACGTAAGACAGCACCAGTGCGATGGTCTGGGGCCGCTCATACTGCAAGGCGGAGAACAAAGCTTTTGCATCCGCCTTGTCCAAAAATGCAAACTGCCGGTTTTTCATGGACTTTTCCACTTTTTCCAGCAGCTGATTTGCCGTCTGCTCTCCAAACGCCTTTTCCAAAACCGTTCTTGCATATTCCAAGCCGCCTTCGGTAATGGCTTTGTTGGTGAGGCACAGCTCATAAAAATCGCCTAAGATATCCTCCGTTTGGCGGGAATCCAGATACCCAAGCTTCGCAACCTCCAGCGTCAAGGTTTCCACATCGTCGGAGTCCATGTACTTGTAAATCTGAGAGGCCTTGTCCGCGCCCAGCGAGACAATCACCGCCGCGGCTTTCTGAGGCCCGGTGAGGACGGGCAACGGCTTTTCCCTCGCAGCCTGCTGGGGGCGGGGCAGCTCATCGCGATTTTCGCCGGCAAAGTTTGCGGCGGCAGCCTGTGTCTTTTCGGCTGCGCCGCTTGCAACACCCCTGGTCTTTCGGGAGTTACTCATCCTCCTCGCCTCCCCTCAGCCAATTTTTCAGCATGTGCGCGGCCATTTCGGGATTCTCCTCCGCAAACTTGCGGATGCCCTGGCGGAGCTGAATGCTCTTTTCCGTTTTGACGGTCATAATATCGGCACCATTTAGGGGCACGTCAACTTCCGCCACCTGAGGCGAGGCGATCTGCGCCACCATGGGCGCTGCGGCCAACGCCTTCCGTTTTTTACGCCTGCCTCCCAAAATAGCCAACAGGAGCAGCAGCAAAAGCAGCAGCGCACCGCCGCCTATGGCGGCCGGAAGTACCCACGGGGGCAGGTTCAGCTCGTTTCCTCCGGGGACAATCCCCCCGTCGGGATCATAGAACGGAGCCAGTAAAATGGAGATTTTATCCGTCTGTTCGTTGGGCGCAATGCCTGCGGCATGGCCCACATGGCTAAGCAGCTCAGCCGGGGTCATGCTGCTGGAAACAGCGCTGTTAATACTGACTGACACCATCAAGTCGGCAACAACGCCTGCCATCCGCTCCGTCTGCTGCTTGTTAGTATCCACGTTGTAATTGGTTTCGCCCTGATTTTTTATGTAGGTTTTCTCGTCGTCCACGCCGGTTTGGTTTTCTACATAGGTATTGATGTCCGCATTGGTCTGGTTCCCTGCCACACCGCCGGCCGTGTCGCCGTTTCCGCGAACAACCTCCTGATCGTAGACCTTGGAACCGATAATCCCTTCCCCGCCGGTGGAGCCGTCGCCCGCCCAGTCGGGAAGCGTATATTTCGTGCTCTCGCCCACGGTGTGATCCACGTCCACGTTGCTGCTCACCGCCACGCGGACATTATCCGCGCCATAAAACGGAGAGAGCGCCATCATGATCTGAGAGCGAACCTTGTTGTCCACCTGCTCTTCCAGACGAAGCTTCAGTTCGGACGCGTCCGTTGCCCCGGCTGTGCCACCGGCGCTGGAATAGACGTTGCCCAGAGAGTCGGAAATGGCAATATTGTCAATTACCAGCCCCTTTACCGAATGGGCCACCAAATAGCGGATAGCGGATGCCACTTTGTCGGGAAGCGCCCCGTTCCCCTGCATGGTCACAAAGACCGAGGCGGAGGCGTTTACCATATTGCTGCTGTCCAGCACGTAGCGCCGGTCCTCTCCCTGCGTAATGTTGACCACCGCGGATTTCACGCCGTCAAAGCGCCGGATAACGCCCGCCATCCTGTCCTGCAAATCCTGCAAATACGCCATTTGCCGGTCAGAATCCGTCGACATCGCGCCCACGCCTTTGCGATATGTCTCATAAGCAAAGCCGGAGGTGGGATAGCCCGCCAACAGCAAATCTGCCTTTAACTGCTCTTCCTGTGCCTCCGGCACCAAAACGGTGTCTGTGCCCTGTACTTGAAAATCCGTCGCCCCGTTATCCCGCAAATAAGCGGAAATGGAGGTGATCTCCTCCGGGCTCAGGTCCGTAAATAAAACTGCGTAAGGCCGATGACTCATGACAACGGCAAAAATGACGCTGGCCAAAATCACCGCACCCAGCGCGCAGCCTAAAACGATCCGTGCCCTTTTACTCATCTTGGCAAAAAACTCTTTCAGTTTTCCGCCAAAGCCCCTCAGCGTCTCCTGCAATTTGCTTTACCCCCACCTAAACTTTAAAAACCGCCTGTTACAGGCTGATACGATTCAGCTCACCATAGGCGTCCAGTGCCTTATTTCGTAGCTGAATCAGCAGCTCCACGGCGGCAGTTGCCTTCGTGGCGGCAATCGTCGCCTCCGCAGGATTGTCCAACTGGCCCGTAGCCAGAAGGTACTGCGCTTCCACCAATTCCTTGTCAGTGGACTTCACATTGTCAATGGCCGTCTGAAAAATATCCGCGAAAACTCCGCCGGTATCCTCAGTTTTACCGCCATTTGTTTTCTGCGCCCCACCCAACGCGGACAAGTCGGAAATCGGACGGATCGTGGATTGAATTCCCGTAAATTCCGTGCTCATTAAACCCTCTTCTCTCCCGGCGTCTCAAGCGCCTCCGGGTTGCATCCCCGTACGCGAGGTGCGTGTTTTATTTTTATTTGCCGATTTCCAGCGCCTGATTGATTACGGTCTTCAGTGTGTTCAACGCCGTAACTCCAGCAGAGTACACCTGCGTAGCGGCCATGGCATCCGTAACCTCTTTCACCAGTGTCACGTTGGGCAGCTCCACATAGCCGTTTTCATTGGCGTCGGGATGGGTGGGATCGTACAGCAGCTTCAGGTCAGACGGGTCCTCGGCGATCTCTGTCACCCGGACGCCCCCAGCGGTGTTGTACCTTGCGTTGGACGAAAGAGAGCTGCGAGCCAGCACATTGCGAAAGCTGTCCCGCCCATCCTGCGCCTCAAGCACCACCATCTTGCGCCGGTAAGCGCCGCCGGCCTCCGTGCGAGTAGTGTTCATGTTGGTGATATTCTCCGACACCACGTCCAGCCGAAGCTGCTGCGCCGTCAGTCCGGAGCCGATGATGTTCATAGTACTCAAAAAAGCCATGTTATTTCCTCCTCACAAATCCGTCCCCGGGTCATTGGCCCTTGATGGCGGTGCGTAGGATATTCAGGTTGCTGTTGATGGAATTCATCGCATAGCGGAGCTGATAGGTATTTCGCGCCAGCTCTACGCCCTGCTCAGTCATGTTTACACCGTTTTCATCCATCCGGGTGCTTTCGCTGCTTGCAGTGCGAACCGCAGGCCGAGCATTATCCAGCACGCTGCGAAACGCCGCGGCAGGGGCCGATGCGCCCGAGGCCGATTTCAGGCTTCTTTTTAGGGATTCCTCAAAGGTAACATATTTTGTTTTATAGCCCGGCGTCTCTGCATTTGAAATATTATCCAAAATTGCAGTTTGCTTCGTCCAGAGGAAACGCATGGAACGTTCCATCATCAATTCCGAGTTACTTGTTACATAGTCCATTCTTTCCGCTCCTTTCGGCCTTGTTTCGCACAGGAGGCAACTTTTTCAATTTTTCGGCTCCCAACCCTTAGCGCGGCTGATTTGTCAATGCCATATTATAAGGTGTTTTAGTATAAAAAGCAACAAAAATCTTCATAATTTGTCGAAAATTACATTTTTTACTCGAATTATACAAATTTTTGCGATATTAAAGCATTTTCCCGTGATTTATGAGGCATATAATACGCATTCTCATTTGAATATTTGTGTTTAGCCGTTTTTGAAGGTTTTTTCCTTTTTTGTTCTTGCGTATTTCAATTACGCACGTTATAAACCCGCATTTTCGTAAGTTTTAACATTTTATTGTTTTTGAAAGTAACTACTTATTCTGTAACTTTAAGATTTAAGTGTTTTTTATACGATTATCCCTTTATTCCGTGAATATGTATTCATTTCCATTTTTAGTTTTTATTACCTTCCATTTTCAAAATTAACTTGTTTTTTAATATCCTGCAATGTGACCTAAGTTCTTTTGTGTTTTTAAACAAAATTTTCAAAAGACCGCAAATGTAAATGTTTGCTTACTTTTTTGTTTCTGGCGGACGCGGATGGGTCGTAGTTGCCCCCGCTTTCGGGAAAAAATTCTTGAGAGTACAAGGTGTAAATGCTATACTTAACGCAGCATCGGTCCTCTGAACAGACAGACCCGATCGGGAAAGGACGCTACCAATATGGAGATCCTTGCGGATTATCGCGCAAAGCTGCGCACACCGGAGGAGGCAGTCCGGGCGGTGAAATCCGGCGACTGGGTGGATTACACCACCAGCCTCTGCTTTCCCGCGCTTCTGGACGGGGCACTGGCGAAGCGCCGCGACGAGCTGACGGATGTTAAAATTCGTGGAAACCTGATTTTTTCCCCTCTTCAAACGGTGGAGTGCGATCCCAGCCGCGAGCACTTTCTTTACAATTCGTGGCACTGCTCCGCCTACGAGCGTACACTCTGTGACCGTGGTCTTTGCAATTACATTCCTATGATTTTTCGGAACATAACCGCTTATTACCGTCATTTTCTCACCGTGAACGTGGCCATGATGTGCGTGCCCCCGATGGATAAGCACGGCTACTTTAATCTCTCCTGCGCGGCCGGCGTGGCACGAGGGATTTTAGAGAAGGCGGACGTGGTTATTCTGGAGATAAACGAACACCTACCCCGCATCTTGGGCGGATTTGACGAGTCGATCCACATCTCGGAAGTTAACTTCGTGGTAGAAGGCACGCATCCGCCCCTGCCTCAATTTCCCGTTCCCAAGCCCACGGAGGAGGACTTAAAAATAGCGGAGCTGATTGTACCCCGAATCCCCTCCGGCGCAACGCTCCAGCTTGGCATCGGCGGTATGCCAAACGTGGTTGGCACCTTACTGGCTCAATCCGATCTGAAGGATTTGGGGATGCACACGGAGCTATGCGGCGACGCATACTACGAACTGCATCGCGCCGGTAAGCTCACCGGCGCCCGCTGCGCCATCCACCGCAACAAGGGAATGCTGGGCATCGTCTTCGGCTCTCAGACTCTGTACGACTGGGTGGACGAAAATCCAGGCATTGCCGCCGCTCCACTGGAATACGTCAACGCACCAGAGACCATCGCCCGAATTGACGACATGATTTCCATTAATAGCTGCATAGCCGCAGACCTCTATGGGCAGGTGTGTGCCGAAAGTGCCGGGCTGCGCCATATCAGCGGCACGGGCGGACAGCTGGACTATCTGACCGGCGCGGCCATGTCCCGGGGCGGCAAGGCATTTATTTGCATGACCTCCTCCTACATGGATAAATCCGGCGTCCGGCATTCCCGGATTCTCCCCCACTTTGGCGGAGACATTGTTACGGACCCCCGCAGTCAGGCCTATTTCCTTGTGACAGAAAATGGCGCGGTAAATCTGGCGGGCCGTTCCACATGGGAGCGCGCCGAGATGTTGATTTCCATTGCTCACCCGGATTTTCAGGATGCACTGATTTCTGCTGCACAGGATCAGAAAATCTGGCGGCGGTCCAACAAGTGACGTTTCGGCAAAATACTTCCTACGTGTTTTTAGCGACAGCTGGTTTGCTGTATCATATAATAATAAAGGGAGACGGCGCGATTGAATCGCGCCGTCTCCCTTTTATTATCATTGCAATGCGAGTAAATCCACCCGCTATCTGCTCAGCACCTCATAGCCGTTGTCATGCAGCTCCCGCTCGATGTCGTCCACATGCTGAGCGTTTCGCGTCTCCAGCACCATGGACAGGATGCACGCCCCCACATCGGCGTGCTTATCCTCACGGGAGTGGTTTATGCTGAGAATATTTGCGCCGGTGTCCGACACCACCTGAAGAAGGCCCAAAAGGCTTCCCGGCTTATCTGCAATTTTTGCGGAAAACTCCGCCAGCCGTCCTGACTTGGAAAGGCCCTTCGTAATAATACGGGACAGCGTGGTGACATCCACATTTCCTCCGGAGACCAGACACACTGTCTTGCGGTCCGTCACGTCCACCTTCCCGAACATAACGGCGGCCACCGGGAC
>NZ_DAMBZJ010000004.1:7410-27981 GCF_032060045.1 Oscillibacter sp. | reverse complement strand
GCCCCTTCAGCCACGGTCTTCTGGTCCTCCATCAGCGCCAAAATTGCGGTGGAAATTTCATCATCTTTAACAGTGACAATTTCGTCCACATATTTCGCGCACAGGGCAAAAGTCAAATCCCCCGGCTCCTTCACGGCAATGCCATCCGCAATGGTGGAAACGTTGGGCAGCTTTAGCGGGCGGCCCGCCCGCTGCGAAACATACATTCCCGCCGCGCCTGCGGCCTGCACACCCACCACACGGCAGGAAGGCTTCAGACTTTTGATGGCACAGGCCACACCGGAGATCAGTCCCCCACCGCCGATGGGAACCACCACCTGATCCGCCTCGGGTAGTTGTTCCAGAATTTCAAGCCCGATGGTCCCCTGCCCTGCCATCACCAGCTCGTCGTTAAAAGGATGGGCAAAGGTATAGCCCTTCTCTCGCGTCAGGCGCGCCGCCTCCGCGGCCGCGTCGTCATACACCCCGGGAACCAGAACCACTTCCGCGCCATAGTTTCTTGTGGCTTCCACCTTGCTGATAGGCGCACCGGCAGGCATACAAATGATAGACTTAATCCCCAGCTTCGCGGCGGACAGCGCAATTCCCTGCGCATGATTCCCGGCGGAGCAGGCAATAACGCCCCTTTTCGCCTCCTCTTCCGTCAAGGAACGAATCTTATTATAGGCACCCCTGAGTTTAAATGCACCTGTAAGCTGAAGGTTTTCTGACTTAATATACACGTTTTTCCCCAGCTTTTTGGCGGGATTCAGTGGCGTTATGCGGGCTACACCCCGCAGCACAGTCTGCGCGGCCTGAATCATTTCCAGAGTCAGCATGGTCGTCCCCTCCTACATCATACAAAGATCTCGCAACCACAAGCACAGAATCTCTCTTAAATGACGACAAGCGCAATGCCCTGCACACCTGCAGTTCCTTATGCCCAATCGTATACGGCCGTTTTCCGCTGATGTCGGTGTTTAGGTTTGCATCTTTTATTGTCTCTATAATCAAGCCGTTTGTTCTTCCCGAGAAAACAAATAGGCATTAAATTGTATTTCTATCTGCAATTATACGGTTTACAAAGAGGGATTGCAATACACAGTATTTCCAAAGGTTGGGGCCTTGTGTTGACATCGAAGTGAAGATTTTCCGCGAATTAAAAGGCACAGACAGAGCCGCGGCTTTTGCCGCAGCTCTGTCTGTATGTACCGGTTTGCCACATTTTTTGCGGCAAGCACTATTAAAGATTACTGCTTTGCACTCAAGGGCAGGGCAGCCGCTCTGCGGCGACCATACCAGAGGATCACAGCGGCATACGCAATGGCCGCCACACCGCCAATGATATAGGCACCGCCCCAAGGAATATTGAGGCCGATCTTGGCGTTCATAATAAACGTAATAGTGACGAACGCATAAAACGTGCCGGGAATCAGGGGTACCCAGACGTATTTTGCCTTGCCGTTTTCAAACATCCAGATGGAAATGGCAAGGAACGCAAACAAGGCCAGCGTCTGGTTCGTCCACGCGAAATAGCGCCACAGAATCTTGAAGCCTTCAGGATTCATTTTTGCAAACACCAAAATCACGGCCACAAGCGCATAAATAACAGCGGAGAGGGACAAACGCTTACCGTTGCTGCTCTGGTCAATGTGAAAAGACTCCGCAATGCTCAGGCGCAGGGCGCGAAGAGCCGTGTCTCCGGAGGTGATGGGCAGAACGATTACGCCAATCAGTGCAATCAGGCCGCCCGCATTGCCCAGCAGGCTCTTGCAGACAACGCCAATGGTGCCGGTAGCCAGCCCAGCCTTGGCCTCCTGCAGACCCAGATTGTAAACGCCCATGGCACCCGCAGCCCAGATCATGGCGATAAAGCCCTCCAGGGTCATCATACGGTAGAATGTGGTGTGGCCCTGCTTTTCGCTCTTCATGGTGCGAGCAATAATCGCGGTCTGCGTGGAGTGGAAGCCGGAAAGAATGCCGCAGGCCACAGTGATGAAGAAGATGGGGAAAAAGTGATTTGTGCCAAAATAATCGCCGTACTTAATCAGGCCACCGTTCCAGTCGTCCCACACGTTCAACAGAGGATAACCCTGCACCAGCAAACCGATAAGCACGCCCACGGCGGAAAAGAGCAGAATCGCGCCAAAAATAGGGTAAATTCTGCCGATAATCTTATCAATGGGGAAAATGGTAGCAATCAGGTAGTAGGCAAAAATCGCACCGTAAATCACCCATGTGGAAACAGCGGTGGGGGCACCGGAGAATCCGAGCACTTGCGTGGCGGCAATATCGCCAGGGGTGTAAATGAACACAGCACCTACCAGCAGCAGCAGCACGCAGAGGATGACCTGATAAATTGCATAGACACCCTTGTTGCTGTATCTGCGCACCATTTCGGGCATCTGGGTGCCGCCGTCGCGCAAGCAGATCATGCCGGAGAAATAATCGTGCATGGCGCCGCCGATCACATTTCCGATGGGAATCGTCAAAAACGCGATGGGCCCGAACAAAATACCCTGAATGGGCCCGATGATGGGGCCGGTTCCGGCAATGTTCAGCAGGTTGATGAGGCTGTTCTTCCATTCCTTCATGGGAACATAGTCAACGCCGTCCTGCTTGGAATAGGCTGGTGTCTCCCGGTCATCCGGCCCGAAGACTTTCTCGCAGAAGGTGCCATAAAGCGCTCCTCCGCCTATGAGAATTACGAGGCCAATAAAAAAGGTTGCCATAGATACACACACTCCTTTGTTTCTGCCGCTCCCACACGGCTCTTAACGGACCCTGTTAGGGTCCTTGTTAAGATAATAGCAGATTTTACCATTAAAAAGCGTTCAGAGTTTGTTAAGAATTATTTCGATGTTATCAAGATCAGTACACTTATTGTTAAATTTCCGTTAAAATAACATCACAAGTCATTATTTTATGCGAACAAAACTGGGTGCCGTTTTTTAATTCAGCCTTATATAAAAGCGGGAAGCGGGTTATAAAACCCGCTTCCCGCTTGTCTGCAATTGTATCTGGTCCGCCCGAAAACAGGTCGTTTAAAGCTCAACTTCCCTCAGCAAGACGGTAGCCCACGCCTACCTCCGTAAAGAAATATTCCGGCTCCGCCGGATTTTTTTCCACCTTCCGGCGAATGTTCGCCATATTGACCCGGAGAATCTGGTTGTCGTCTCCCGCCCGGGGACCCCACAGCTCTTTGATGATAAAATCATAGGTGAGCACCTTGCCCGCGTATTTTCCAAGCAATGCCACAATGCGAAATTCGCTGAGCGTCAGCTTTGCGTTTTCCCCGTCCACCAGCACCTGATGCTTGTTGTAATCAATGGTTAGTCGCCCCACGGTATAGGTTCCCTCACGGGCAACCCCGTCGTTGGCAGAGGTCGTGCGGGTGTGACGGATGGCGGCCCGGACCCGCGCCAGCAGCTCGGCGGTCCCAAAGGGCTTCGTCAGATAGTCGTCGGCTCCCAAATCCAGCGCTGCCACCTTGTCCTGCTCGTGGTCCCGTGCGGAGACGACTACGACCGGCAGGCTGGACCAGGAGCGCAGGTTTCGCAAAATCTCCAACCCATCCATGTCCGGCAGGCCCAGATCCAAAATCACCAGGTCCGGACAGTGAGATGAAATCATGGACAACGCCTCCGTCCCCGTTCGGGCCTGCATGGACTCATAGCCGTTGTTGTCCAGTATGGCGGAGATAAACCGGGAGATGCTTTTTTCATCCTCCACCACCAATACCTTTTCCCGGATGTTCACTGTTCTTCCTCCTCTGTCGTGGGCAGGAAAAATGCAAATTCCGCGCCCCCGCCCTCTATATTCCGCGCTTCCATAAATCCATTATGGGCTTTCACAATGGTGAGGCACACCATCAGTCCCAAACCCATATCCCGTTTTCCGTCGCCAGCAGCGGTTTCGTTGCGCTTAAGCGTCCCATCAAACAGGCGGGGCATTTGATCTCTGGGAATACCCTGTCCGTTGTCCTGAACGGAAAATTTGGCCATCTTGCCGTCTCGTCTCACAGACAGAGCCACCCGAGTCGTTGTCTCGCCGTGACGCACGGCGTTTTCCAGCAGATTTACCAACACCTGCGTAATTAAAATGGCATCCATGGGCACCAATAGAAGCTCGTGGGGCGCCTCTACGGTAACATATACATTGGGAAACCGCTTGCGGAATTTCCGTGCCGTCTCTCCTAAAATCTCTTCCGCCGCTTCATTTTTCTTGACAATGTGGGCCTGTCCGTTTTCTCCAATCCGCGTGATGGACAAAAGGTTCTCCACCACCCGGATAAGCCACTGCGCTTCCTCTCGCACGTCCCGCAGCAGTTCCCCCTGCTCTTGACTTGAAATCGAGGGATTTTCCAAAATCGCGGAAGTGGACCCCACAATGGAGGTCAGGGGCGTGCGGATATCATGGGCCACGGAGCGGAGCAGGTTCGCCCGCATTTTCTCCATCTCGTTGTCGGTATGGAGCTTCTCCTGCTGTTTAATCTGCGTGGTTAGGGCGCTGGTGACGATAGAGACCATGAGAAGTGTCAAAAAAGTCAGCGGATAGCCGGAAAGGGTAAAATCAATCGCACCAAACGGATAGGTAAACATATAGTTTACGGACATGACTCCCACCACGGCGGCCAACAGCCCGAATAGGTACCCATCGGTCAGGCGCGAGATCAGTAGCACCGCCAGCACAAAAACAGGGGCAGCAAAGCCCTCGCTGGTGTTGGCGTGCAGCAATAGCATACAAGCCGCCCACGCGCTGATCAAAATCACCGTGCATATCAGCAAATCTTTCGGCCGAAAAGAAAAAATAATCTTTAAAAGAGCTTTTTGATCTCGCATTGCCTCGCCCCCTGTCTTTTCTGTGGAAACAGTTTGAAATAAGTCTTTTGCCAAGGGATCATCCCGACTTTGCGTTTATTATATCACAGTTCGTGCCAAATTTCCGCTAATATTTGTCTGCGGGAAATATCCAAAAAAACGGTGGCAATCTTATAATATACAAAGCGCGCCCGCAGAAAGCTTCCGCGGGCGCGCCTAATCATATTCTCAATAGCCTAAAATCAGGCCCTTTTCCATGGCATAAAAGCTGGTCAGGCCTCGGCACGCTATTATTTCCACGCCCTTCACTGGAAGATCCCGCAGAATCTGCTCCTTCAGCTTGACAGCACCGGGCAGGTTCTGGCAGTGGGAAATAATCACCTCAGCTCCAGTGCAGTCTTTGCTGGCGGCCATTTGTTTTGTGATGGCCTGATAAGTCTTTGTTTCGCCCCGGGCCTTGTCCGCCACACGAATAGAGCCTTGCGGCGTGGTGTCTGCAATGACATGAATCCCCAGAGAATGAAGCAGGTTTCCCACCAGAGGACGCATACGGCCATTTTTAATGAGGTTGTCAAAATTCTCCAAAGTAAACACGGTACGCAGGGCCGCCTGATAAATGCGTAACTCCGCGCAGATCTTCTCAAAATCCGGGTTTACGGCTTCTTCAATCAACGCCTTCGCCCGGCGTGCCAGCAAGACCAAGCACCCGGAGGCGCTTTTGGAGTCAATGACGCAAACCTTTTTCTCCGGATACTCCTCCAGCGTCAGCTCCCGGCCCGTCGTGGCGGCGGCCAGAGTGCCGGAAAGGTTTCCGGAAATGGTAAAACAGATCGTGCAGTCCGCTGAGGAAAACGCCTGAGCAAACGCGTAAGGCGAGGGGCAGGCCGTGGAAGACGCCGTCTTCTCTTCCCGCATGGCCTCTAAAAGCTGGGGAACGCGAATGTGTTCGTCATCCACAAACTCCCGCTCCCCCACCAAAAGCCGCAGAGGCACGGAAATAAAACGGACAAGACCATTTTCCCACTTCTGGTCTGCCATGTCGGCACTGCTGTCGCACACAATATTCCAGGCCATAAAAACTCCTTTGAAGGCTTCCGGCAAACCGTCATTTGTCCGATGCCTTCTCATAATATGATTTTCAATACTACATTACATCATTTGTCTTGAATTGTCAATCAAAACCTTGCATTTGCTCTTCGCATGGGCAGTTTGCATGATCGCCCGCCCGTTTTTTTGAAAGAGGCTTCTCCTCCTCAGCGCAACGCGGCAGAACAGGACACGATTAACGGACAGACTGGAGTGCGTTCGCCCCTGCTCACCCGCTTCATTATGCTTCGTCTTTGGGCAGCAGCAGATTCAGCACCACCGCCATAATCGTGGCAATCACCACCGGGGACTTTCCGAAAATCATCGTCACTGCTTCGGGAAACTGGCTCAGAGCGGTGGACGCCTGTGAAATCCCCACGCCCAGCGCGGCAGAAAGGCCGACAATGGTGGTGTTCCGCGCAGTAAGGTCCTGCGACGCGATCAGCTTCATGCCGGTCATTGCAATGGTAGAGAACACCGTCACCGTGGCGCCGCCCAGCACGCACTGGGGAATCGTGGTCAAAACCGCGGCAAATTTGGGGCAAAGGCCCGCCAGCAGCAAAAACCCGCCCGCGATGGCGAACACCCGCCGGTTTACCACCTTGTTGGTGCTGACAATGCCCACGTTCTGGGAATAGGTTGCGGTGGGAAGTCCGCCGAACAGAGCCGTTAAAATATTTGCGGCGCCATAGGCAATGACGCCCCCCTTTAACTCCCTGTCCGTAGGCTCCCGGTCCAGCCCGCCGATGGTGGTGGCTGTAAAATCGCCAATGGCCTGAATTGAGTTGATGGCAAACAAAAGCCCGATAGCAATGCAGGAGGCGGGGTCAAACTTTATCCCGAAGTGCAGCAATCTGGGCAGGGAAAACCACGCCGCGTCCGCCACACCGGAAAAATTCACCATGTGAAAGGGAATGGAGATCACATACCCCGCCAGCATGCCCAACAAAATGGAGGCCAGCTTGCTAATCCCCCTTCCGTGGTGGTTCAACAGCATCACGGCCACCAGCGTCAGCGACGCGACCAACCAGTTTTCCCAGGAGCCGTAAATCAGCGTCTCGGGCAGACCTTTGGCGGCAATGGAATCCGCCGTGTTGCCCACGCCACCGGCCATATAGTTAATGGCTGTGGGATAGAGGGACAAGCCGATGGTAAACACCACCGTGCCGGTAATCACCGGTGGAAACAGGCGGCGGATGTGTCGCATACCGAAACCTGCCAGCATGGCCACCACGCCGCCCACCAACATAGCTCCCGCGATGGCAGCCACCCCGCCGCCATCGGCGGCAATAGCCTGCATGCTTGGCACATAGGCAAAGCTGACGCCCAGAATCACCGGAAGCCCCGAACCAAATCGTCCGCCAATGGGATAGAGCTGGAAAAAAGTAGATACAGCAGACATCACCAGCGACGCCTGAATCAGCAGCACGCCATCTGTCTGGCTCAGCCCCGCAACACCCGCCACAATAATGGCAGGCGTTACGCAGCCTACAATCATGGCCACCAGATGCTGCAGCGCCAAAGACACGGCCGCCCCTGTGGGCACGGGGCCGCGAAGCTGAAACAGCGCCTCCCGGCTCGGGGTTCTTTTCTCCATCACAGTCGCTCCTTTCGGACGCCATCGGAATTCATTTCCCGGCAGCCTCACCACGTTTCTTTCAATTTACGGCGCCCGCCGTACCTTCTTTTTGGTATTGCCTTGAAATGTCGCCCGCATCCTGCGTGGCACAAGCCCTTTGCCCATGTTTCGCATTGCGGCAGAAGCTGGAAAGGGGAAAACTGAGCCGCCGCAAAGCAATCCCAATACCGCGACTATGCACCTCCCTCAGGGAGGCAACCGCAAGCGGTCCGCATCGTTTACTATGTGCATATCATACCATATTTTTCGGTGAATGCAATTATCTTTAGGCATCCTAAAAAATATTTTAAAGGTGTGCACAAGTATCCGGCCGTTTTACTCAAAATCCGCCTTTCTTCTCCATATTTTAAAGCGCAATTTGTGTCGACTATATAATTAATGTATTTTTGGGCAGACTAGCAGTGCAATTTTGGGTCTATTTTCCAGCAGTTTTGCCAAAAAAATGCTTGACGAATGAAGGGAAACAGGTTATGATGTCATCGGTTACAATCTGTAACCCTCCTGTAACTTTTTTGTTTTGCTTTTTAATATCGACTGTGAGGTCTGCATGAGTAAACATTCCCAAAAATCCCACAACCACGCTGCCCGGCGTGCCAAATCGACTCAGTCCGGTTCTCGCCGCCAGGTGGAGGAGCCCCAGGCCGCGCCAGTCCTGCGGCGGGTGAGCGACTCGGCTGCGCAGGCAGAGCCTGTTCTCGCCGGGGCGGCGCCGGAAAGCGCGCCGGTTCAGAAAGAGGCGCAGGCGAACCCTGACAAGTCCAGACGGCAGCGGCGCTCCTCGGCGCCTATGGTGGCGGCGGTGGCCGCCGCTCCGGGAGAGCGGACAAGCGGCCGGCGGGAAGCGGCACAGGAAAAATCCCTTCCGGCGATGCTTTTGGAGCTTCTCTCAGAGAAAAAAACCGCCTTTTTCAGAAATGTCCGTCGGCTCCGCCGGCGGGCTCGCCATCTGGTGCGTGCGGAACAGGCCCGCCAATTCCCGGAGTCCGACTTGGCGGCGGTGCAGCTTTTGCTGTTCGTCCGAAACATGGCTCCGCTGCTGACCACCCGGTTCACCGAGCACAAAAAGGGCCAGCGCCAGCTTCTGGCAGGACGGTTCGACCCTATTCGGTCTTTGTTTAAGCGGCTGTTTGGGCAGAAGAAAATTCGTCCTTTGCCCTTTTTGGCAGTCACCGGCGCGGTGGCGCTGGTCTTTATATTCTTCTCTCTCTATACCGTGGGCACCACGGTGATTTACAACGGCGAACAGATCTGCGCGGTAAAATCCGCTTCCGCCGCCAACCTTGCCAAGGCCCAGTTGGAGCAGGTCACCTCCCGTGCCATCGGCTCTAACTATGCCATTGACGAAAGCCTGCTGAAATATTCCTCTTCCCTGCTGCCCCGGTCCGAGGTGATGGACTCTGAGGAGCTTGAGGAGGGATTGTCCGAGGAAATTGGCCTTGTAACCTACGGCTATTCCCTGTATGTGGACGGAGAGCTGATTGGGGCGACCTCCTACAAGGGCGCTCTTGATGAGCTTTTAAATCAGCTTAAGGAGGGCATCAGCGATGAGAACACCATCTCCTGCGAATTTGGGGAGACGGTGGAAATCAAACCAGGCTACGTGCCCACCGACAGCATCATGAATCTGGGATATCTGGCCGAGACGCTGTATAGCACCAAAACCGCTGAGGTGACCTACGAGGTCAAAAGCGGAGACACCTGGTCCCAGATTGCCAACAGCCACAATCTTACCTCCGCTGAGCTGCTGGCTCTGAACCCCGGCTACGACATCAACCGTCTGTCCATCGGCGAGGTGCTGACCCTGTCGGCCTCTGTTCCCTACCTCACCATGACGGTGGTGGAGCAGGAGCGGTATATGGACGCCATCCCCTTTGATGTGGAATATACCGACAGTGCCGACCTTTATAAGGGCGACTATAAGGTCACCTCCCCGGGTGAAAACGGATCTGCCGATGTGGTGGCCAACGTCACCTATGTCAACGGCGAGGAAATGGAGAGGATGGTTCTCTCCTCCGTCACCCTGAAGGACCCTGTCACAGAGCAGAGGCTTCAGGGAACCAAAGACCGGCCCACATGGCTGCCCACCGGCTCCTTCCGCTGGCCCTGCTCCGGAAATATCACCTCTCGCTTCGGCTATCGGAATCTGAGTTACAGCTATGCCTCCACAAACCACAAGGGCATCGACATTGCCAACCGACGGGGCACGGCCATCTATGCCGCCGACGGCGGCACGGTGAGCTATGCCGGCTGGATGAGCGGCTATGGCTATTTGGTACAGATCAACCACGGCAACGGCTATGTGACCTATTATGGCCACAATTCCAGTTTGATCGTTTCCGTCGGCCAGCATGTATACAAGGGCCAGCAGATTGCCCGCATGGGCTCCACGGGAAACTCCACCGGAAACCACTGTCACTTTGAGGTCCGATACAACGGCGTGGCCCGCAACCCGCTGAACTACCTGCCTTAAAAAAGGTCCGGCGCGTCTTCTGACGCGCCGGACTTTTTGTCGGTCCATCCTGAAATCGGACATTTTTAGTCACGGAAAATTTACTTTTCAAATTAAGTGGGACGTGTTATACTAGGACAAAGAGAGAGTCTCTCTTTTCACCATACGAAAGGAGCGATATCCATGAAGTGTACGTTTGCGTTTAAGAAGGTTACTCTAAACAGTTCCATCAAAGATTATACCGAGAAAAAATTGTCCAAGCTCGACCGGTATTTTCAAGAGGAAGCCACGGCCTTTGTGACGTTTTCCGTGGAGAAGGAACACCTGTGTACCGCGGAAATTACGATTCGTGGCGGCAACACCCTATTCCGAGCCCAGAAGCAAGAGACGGACGGGGACATGCGAAGCGCCATTGACGCCGCCACTAACTATATTGAGCGCCAGATTCTGAAAAATAAGACCCGTCTTTCCAAGCGCCTTCGCAACGAGGGGTTCTCCCCAGAGACACCCGACGAGTTTGACGTCGCAGAAGAGAAGGAATTCAACATTGTCCGCACCAAGCGCTTTGCCGTCAAGCCCATGAGTCCGGAAGAAGCCATTTTGCAGATGAACCTGCTGGATCACTCCTTCTTTATCTTCCGCAGCGAGGAGGACGACTCCCTGTCCATCGTATACAGGCGCAAAAACGGGGGTTACGGCATGATCGAGACCGGCGAGAAGTAAAAGTACTGTAATTTGTAAATTTTTTAATATGCAACCGGGCCGCTAGACAGCCCGGTTGCTTTTTTTTATTTTTCGGTATACACTGATTGAGTGATTTTCATCATTTTAAAGTTTTTCCCCGGCAGGGGTGAATAGAAAGGTTTCATAATTTTTATGAAAATGATTTTTTTAGTGGACGGCGACAACAACATTGGCACCGGCCTTCAGGGCGCGGACCAGTTGAAAGCCGAGGACTCTATTCTGATTTTTTATCAGAAGACCGGTCTTGCCCTCAGCAAAATCAAAGAGCTTTGCAAGGGCAGCAAGGCCAGCATTCAATATCTGGAAAGCGTGAAGGGTGGAAAAAACTCCATTGACTTCCAGATTATCACAGAGTTGGGTGTGCTGGTGGGCCGGGGCGAGGCCGACTGCGCCTACGTCATCAGTCAGGACAAGGGATACGAGGCCGCCATGAGCGCTTTGCGATTGCGGTATGCCGGCGCGTTTCGGGAAGTGGCCCTGCGTCCCTCCATTGCTGCGTGCCTGAAGGCATTTTATCTTCTGCGGGCTGCCAGCGCCGAGGAGCTGCGTGCCTCTTTACAGCAAGAATTTGGCGATGTTCAGGGTTTGGCCGCTTACGACCATTTGCAGGGGCTGTTTCAGCCCGCCAAGCCTGTCTCACAGGAAACGTCTGCAACGGCGAAGTCAGCGGTTCCCGCTCCGGAGGACAAGCTTTCGGCGGCTTCTGCGGGAGAGAAAGCGGTGAAAAAAAGCCGGAACGGACGGCGGCGCTCCGCCAAAAGCGCGGATGCCAAACCCGCCGAGGCAAAGTCCACGGATGGGAAGTCCTCTGGAGTGAAACCCGCCGAGGCAGAGTCCACGGATGGGAAGTCCTCCGGAGTGAAACCCGCCGAAGCCAAGCCTGTTGGGGGAAGCTCGGAAAAACCGGCGGCGCAACCTTCTGCGAAAGGGGTGGTCCAGCCCACTGCAAAGTCCAGTGTGCCCACAGCCTCCCCTTCCACGGCAATGCCCACACCCGCCGCCAAGTCTTCCGCTTCCGCTGCGCCCGCGCCCAAGTCTTCCGCGCCTTTGTTGGAGGAAAAATCGGCCGTGAAGCTGGTCCGCACTGCTCACCGAGGCGGACGCCGCAAGAAAAAGCCCGCCGCAGAAAAACCGGCGGGAGAGGCATAAATACCGGGGGATGGAGCATAGCTCCATCCCCCAGCTGTTTTTCAGCGATGATCTTCTTCGTACATATGGGCCATCAGGTCCAGCAGCTTGCTGGAATAGCCCCATTCGTTGTCGTACCATGCAATGAGCTTGACAAAATTATCGTCCAGCATGATTCCCGCCGTCTCGTCGAAGATGCAGGTTTCGGAAAATCCGGTCAGATCGGAGGAAACCACCTGATCCGTGGTATAGCAGATAATTCCCTTCATGCTGTTGCGGGATGCGTTTTCAATCGCCACGCATACATCGTGATAGCTGGCAGGTTGTTTCAGCCGCGCAGTCAGATCCACCACGGACACATCATTGGTGGGCACACGGAAGCTCATGCCCGTCATCTTCCCCTGCAGCTCCGGGATAACCAGACCCACCGCCTTGGCCGCGCCAGTGGAGGAGGGGATAATGTTGCCGATGACGCTGCGCCCGGTCCGCCAGTCCCGGCCTGCCCGGGAGTCCACCGCCTTCTGCTTTGCGGTGGCGGCGTGGATAGTGCTCATCAGCGCCTGCTCGATGCCAAATGTGTCGTTAATCACCTTGGTCATGGGGGCAAGGCAGTTCGTGGTACAGGAGGCGTTGGACACGACATTCACTTCGGGGTTATAGCTCTTATGATTCACGCCCATGACGAAGGTAGGCGTAAGATCGTCTTTCGGCGGTGCGCTGAGAATCACCTTTTTTGCACCGCCCTTAAAGTGGGCGGAGGCCTTCTCTGTGGAGTTATACACGCCGGTGGACTCGATGATGTACTCTGCGCCGCAATCATCCCATGGAATGAGGTTGGCGTCGCTCTCCGAATAAACCCGGATTTTTTTGCCGTTGATCAGCAGGTGCCTGTCGTCATGCTCCACCGTCCCGTGATAAGTGCGGAACACCGAATCGTATTTCACCTGATAGACCATGTAATCCAAATCCGCGTTCCGCAGATTGATTCCGCAGAGCTGATAGCTGCTGCAGCCCCGCTCCAGCATAATTCGCAGCGCCACCCGCCCGATGCGTCCGAAGCCGTTGATTCCAACCTTAATCGCCATGTTCCTTACCGTCCGATCTCATATTTTTCGCGGCGCTGCCCCCGCGCCGGTCTGGTGCCAGCTTTTCACCCAGGTAACGCCATCGGGAAAATACAGCCCCATGCATCCGTCCTTGAGGAAAAGGCCAAAAGCCATGAAGCCGATTCGTCCACGGCTCTGCGGTCATGCCGGCGCAGATGCGAAATCTTCCACGCTGATTATACGAAACAGCGTCAATGATTCTTTATAGTTATTATAGCATGCTTTTCCAAAATGTGAACCTCAATATACGCAAAATTACGTAGTATTTTTTCAGTGTTTTCTTGGCGGTTTCTACAAGATTTTGTTCTCTATTTTTCCTTAAATTTCATCAAACCCGCATGAATAAACGAAATTTTCGATAAAAAAGGCGAAACCTCTTGTTTTTGCACCTTTTTTTTGATATTCTGGGGAAATACAGAAAGAAAATGCCCGCCGTATTGCAAAACCCAGAGTTTTCCGGGGTTACGGTCCGGCTGTCTGCAAATCCTATAAACTACAAAAGCAGGCACCGAAAGGAGGAACGCTGTGGAGAATTATGAGTGTGAAGAAGCACATCTGTTAACCAGTCTTTTTCCCTCCATTGCAACACAATTGCGCGGCATGCTCAGCGGGCTTTACCTCGCGGCCACGGCATTAGCTCCCGCCGAAGCCCGAGAACAGGATTCTGAGCTGGATCGAAAAGCCGCCCGGCTGGACCAGCAATATTACCAGATGCTACGGTTGGTAAACTGCCTGTCGGCCGCCGCCCGACTGGACGGACGCACCCCCTTATCCATGCAGGACTGTGATCTGGTTGGCCTGCTTCGGGATGTCTGCGACGAGGCAGAGGGGCTGGCGATTCTGATGAATCTGGAACTGACATTTGATTGCCTACTTCCTCAGCTAATCTGCGCGGCAGACCCGGATTCCATCCGGCAGTTGCTGTTCCAGCTCTTGTCCAACGCTTTCAAATTTACGCCCGCCGGCGGCTCGGTCACTGTGAAGCTGCGGCGCACGGAGAACCATGCGATTTTGGATGTGGAAGACACCGGCTGCGGCATCAACGACCTGCATATGAAGGCTCTTTTTGACCACTATTCCCGCCGGGATCCCCGGGACCCCCCGCCCCACGGGCTGGGTCTGGGTCTGCCTCTGTGCCTTCGGATTGTGGAGGATCACGGCGGAAGAATGGTGGCAGAGTCGCGGCTTGGATCGGGTTCACGGTTTACGGCCCGGCTCCCCATTCGGCGGGCAAACCGCAGCGGTTTGTCCGATGCGCGGTTTGACTACACCGGAGGCTTTAACCAGGCCCTTTTGGGACTGGCGGACGCCCTGCCCACAGAGGCGTTTGTCATTCGCAACCGCTGACAAAGCTTTGTTTATCGGCGTAAAAGGGGACCGAATCGGTCCCCTTTTATACGTTTACGGCCCGCAACTCCGGGCCGAAGGAGGATATTTTTACATGGGTCAGAGTGTATTTCTCGGAATGAGCGGCGGGGTAGACAGCTCCGTGTCTGCGCTGCTGTTGCAGCAGGCGGGATACGACGTGTCCGGCGTGAATCTGCGTCTGTTTCACAACGAGGATTTGGGCGAATGTCAGGAGAAGACCTGCTGCTCTCTGGCAGACGCAGAGGACGCCCGGGCCGTGGCTGCACGGCTGGGCATCCCCTTTTATGTATTTGATTTTTCGCAGGTGTTCCGCAGCACGGTCATCGCAGACTTTATTTCGGAATACGAGGCGGGACGGACGCCCAACCCCTGCGCCGAGTGCAACCGCTCCGTGAAGTTCGGCGCGCTGCTGGAACGGGCGCTGGCGCTCCATGGCGAGTTTCTTGCCACCGGGCACTACGCACGGGTGGAGCGGGACGAGACAACGGGCCGCTGGCTTTTAAAACGGGGTGTGGACCGAAGCAAGGACCAGAGCTATTTTCTTTACATGCTGACACAGGACCAGTTAAGCCACACCTTATTCCCGCTGGGGGGACTGCACAAAACGGAGGTTCGCGAAATTGCCGAGCAAAATGGACTGGTGAACGCGAAAAAGCGAGACAGCCAGGATATTTGCTTTGCTCCCGACGGAGATTACGTCTCCTTCATTCAGCGGACCACCGGTCACCCCTCCCCCAGCGGTGATTTTGTGGATCAGAACGGAGCACTTTTGGGGCGCCACAAGGGTTTTGTCCGTTATACGCGGGGGCAGCACAAGGGTCTGGGTCTGTCGATTGAGCCGCCCTTGTATGTACTGGACAAGGACCCCGCCACAGGAACCATCCGTCTGGGGCCGGATTCGGCTCTGTGGACGCGGGTGCTGACGGCAGAGAATATGAATTGGGTATCCGTCTCCGCGCTTACCGGGCCCATGCGCGTCACCGCCAAAACCCGATATAGCCAGCGAGAAGCCACCGCCACAGCGGAACCGCTTGACGAAGGCGGCCTGCAGCTTACCTTTGACGAGCCTCAGCGGGCTGTTACGCCGGGACAGGCCGTGGTTCTCTACGATGGAGAGACCGTTGTGGGCGGCGGGACCATCGTGCACTAAAATTTTCAAAGGAACAGGCGGGGCGCGTCTGCGTCCCGCCTGTTATCGGTCGCTGGTCAACCAGACATCCTGGTAAATAAGATCATCCACATCGCTGGTTTGGGAGCCGTTCATACGCATAACCCACCTCTTTTCAAATCCATATCCTGACCAGTATATGCAAAGCGGAATAAAAAATTGCGCGGAATTTTGTACCTGCCAAAAAAGATTTTTTAAAACTGGGGTTGACAAACCGATGCCTCGTGTGGTATTCTAATTTCTGCCGATATCTGCCGGTGTGGTGGAATTGGTAGACACAGGGGATTTAAAATCCCCCGGCAGCGATGCTATACCGGTTCGAGTCCGGTCACCGGCACCATTGGTATTTGCAGCGCCAATTTATATCGCGGGGTAGAGCAGTTGGTAGCTCGTCGGGCTCATAACCCGGAGGTCGTAGGTTCGAGTCCTGCCCCCGCAACCAGAAAAACACCTGATTTCTTTTGAAATCAGGTGTTTTTATAATTATTTAAGTATTTTGAAATTTGCTTTGAAGCTTTTGGGTGTAATTTGGGAGTAGCAACCTGTTTTTTGAACATACGCAAAACCGGCAGCTGGTTTCAGCTGTCGGTTTCATTTTCTTGATGTTCCTTCTTTCGATGGCTGAAGGCCGCAGATCGAATATCTGCTGCCTTTGCTTTGCTATTTCAATTTGATGTGCATATATTGTCGCAGTTGTTGTAGCATTGGCGTGACCAAGTTCGTTGGCAGCTGTGACCAGATCAACTCCATTAGCAATCATGGTAGAAGCAGCTGAATGTCGGAACGCATGTGGATGGATATGTGGTATTAGCATCTCTTTTTCAGCCTGCGCCATAATGGAAGATAAAAGATTGCCCGTGGGACAAAATCCCACGGGCTTGTTCCTATTTATAATATATGTACGCACACAAATGAAAGGCCGGATGTGACACCGTCCGCATCATATATGTCGGTAAGATTGCACCTGCGATAGCACATCTTGCACTGGTAGGGGCTTCTGTTACTCTGTGATTATAGGCAGAATTCAGGAGAAGTGCTTGTCGATAGTTCGGCTGTAATTTCGGAACATCAAACAAGCAGTCTGCACAAAGTCCATGGTATAACGGGGCAGTGGAAGGTCCTTGTGGTATACCAGATATAAAACGACCTCTGGCACATCGGACAACGGAAAGCAATGGAAGGTGTCTCTCTGCTGTTTGATCTCATCTAAATTTTGATAAAGCACCACTGGAGATAATAAGCCTACTCCGGCGTTCTGATTCGCCAACGAGTAAATTAGGTCCTGCTGATCACACTCGAAGACAATCTGTGGCTTTAAATCACAAGCGAATGCAGAATCCACTATGTTCCGCAAACGGTTGCCCTGCCGCATGGTAATCAGCGGCATATCCGCAATTTGCCGCAAAGTAATACTTTTTTTAAAAGAAGATAAACATTCCTGCCAGTCATCGGGATGAAAATGTTCTAACAGTTCCTGTGACATACAGCACTGCATTTTTTCCCGGGCTAGCTCCACGCGCTGCAAATGGGGGGTTGCAGGAATATCAATACCGAAATACAAATCTACCTTGCCGTTTTGAAGAAGCATATCCAAAGAGTTGGTATTTCCGTCCACCAACTCCACCGAGATATTGGAATGAGTTTTGTGGTAAAAACTCCATATAGGGGGGATTAATAGACTGCCACGCAGTCGCGAGATACCGATTCGCAAAACTCCACGACAATTTTCACTGATATCTGAAAATGCAACACGCATTTTCTTTTCTGCCTCTAGCATCTGCTGACCATAAAACACCATCTGCTGGCCCTCCAGAGTAAGGTGCAGAGAAGGACGCCGCTCGAAAAGCTTTACATTGTACGCATCTTCTAGACGCTGCATATGACTACTGAGAGCTTGCTGGCTGATGTACAGCCGCTCGGCGGCACGTGTAAAGTTCATTTCTTCCACGGTAATAAGGAAATATTCTATGCTCTTAATATTCATACTGCCTTTCCGCAAGACAAGATTTATCTTGTTAAAATCCAAAAATAATAGTGTTAGACATTGTTACATTATAATGATACCATATTTTATAAAAAAATCAAGAAAATTTCTGTGCAAAATACTCAAAAGATAGAGAGGGAATTTATGGGCGTTATTCTGATGGATTGTACGTTGCGTGACGGTGCAAATGTGGTTGGGAAGGGCTTTTCGGCGGAGATCACAGATATGGTTCTGGATGGGCTGACTGCCTGCCATGTGCCAATTATTGAATTTGGTAATGCCGGCGGCATCGGTGCCTATGAGGTGGCTGGTTTTACTGCTGCTGAAACGGATCAGACCTATCTGGACATTGTTAAAAAATATCTGGACAAGGGCAGTGAGCTGGGCATGTTCATGAATGCCAAGCGTTATCGGGAAAAAAGCGTGGCTTTAGCCAAAGAAGGTGGTCTGTCCTTCCTGCGGATAGGTGCAGATGCCGGTGACGGTGACATCGCCCTTTCGGCCATCACTGACATTAAGAAATCCGGCATGAAGGCCTATTATTCCGCCATGAAGGCCTATCTGTTAACTCCGGATCAGCTGGTAGAAGAGGGGAAAAAGTTGGAGGCTGCTGGTCTAGACGAGTTTACCATCATGGATTCGGCCGGTACTATGCTACCTGATCAGGCGGCGGAATACACCACTAAGCTGAAAGCTGCTGTTAAAATACCTGTAGCTTTCCATTGTCACAATAATCTGGGCCTGTCCGCCGCAAACGCCATGGCTGCATACAAAAGCGGTGCCGATGTTCTAGATTGCGGTCTGATGGGCATGGCCCGCAGCGCCGGAAATCTAGCCACTGAGATCTGCGTTGCCATGATGAACCGTTGCGGCGAAATGCGGGAAATCGACCTATATGGAATGCTGGATTTTATTGAAAAACGTTTGCAACCCGCCATGGAACCTTACAACTATCATAACCCCGTCTCTCCTCTGGATCTTTCGCTGGGTTTGTGTGGCTGTCACTCTAGCTTTGTCAAGAAGTTCAAGAAGATAGCGACTGAAAGAAATGTGAATCTTTACAAGCTTATCGTTGCCGTTTCCGCTATCGACCAAAAAGCACCGTCTGAAACACTGATTGCTCAGATAGCGGATAGCTTAAACTAAGAGGAGTAAATGATTGTGATAAAAGTTGTTTTGGCAGGTACTTATCCTGCCCATACATATGAAAAATTGCGTGCCCTGCTGCCCGAAAACCAGTTTGATTTGGTGGTGGTAGATACCCCTGAGGCGTACGACGCCATGACCGATGCGGAAATCATGATCCTGCGTATTTTTAAAGCACCGAAGGAGGTCATTGAGCGGAATCCAAACCTGAAGATGATCTTGCGATGGGGTGCGGGTTTCGACTCCGTGGATATTAATGCCGCCGGTACACGCGGTATTCTGGTCACCAACACGCCCGGTGCCAATGCAAATGCCGTGTCCGAACTGGCCGTCATGCTGATGCTGGCTGTGGGTCGCAAGTTGCTCTGCCACACTGATAGCCTGCGAAGGGGAGAGTGGAGCAAGAACACCTTTCTAAACAGCTCCTTCAGCCTACATAACAAGTTGGTGGGCGTTATTGGCGGCGGCAATATCGGCCGTCAGGTGGCTACCAAGGTTCAGGCCTTCGGCGCAAGCGTACAATACAACGATGCATTCCGCCTTTCTCCGGAGATGGAGAAAACCTTTCATATGACCTATGTGGCAATGGATGAGCTGATTGCCACCTCTGACATCATCACGCTTCATGTGCCTCTACTGGACTCCACTCTCCACATGATCGGCACTGAGCAGATCGCAGCCATGAAAGACGGCGCTATTGTCATCAATACTGCCCGGGGAGGCCTGATAGACGATCACGCTCTGGCTGAGGCTGTGCGCAATGGGAAACTGGCTGGTGCCGGTCTGGACGGAGTGGAAAACGAGCCCCTACAAAAAGGCGATGAGCTGCTGAAGGATTCCAACATCATCGTCACGCCGCATGTGGGTGGTGGTACTGCCGACATCGGAGACATCATCATGCCAATGCTGGCAAAGGACATTCTGGATTTTGTATCCACTGGTGACTGCCAGCATGTGGTTAATCGCAAGTTTTTGTAAGAAGCCGGAACATAAAGTTTAGCTGACTATTCGTAAATGATTTCCACCTTCGTTAGAAAAGACCATGGATATTAATTTGTGCGGACAGCATCGGTAAATTTGCACAGGTAAAACCATCCCACATTGTGAGCCTCTCCAAAGATAAAAAAGGAACTTGCATTCTGTAAAAAATAACGTATTATGTAACGTGGCACAAAAAAGCAATATATATTTGAAATAAAAATCATTTCTACTTTGATAGTCAGTTTGACATTTTGGGGGACGTTTTTTTAATGAAGCGAGTGATTCTGAATGCCCAGCTGCTGAACCTGTCAAATGGCGAGGAGCTCAGAAAAGATATCCACATGGAAGGTGGCAAAGTTACGCGAATTACTCCATCAGGGAGTGTTTCATACGATTCCGGCATTGAAGTGATTCAGGCGAACGGGCAGTATGCGTTTCCTGGCTTTGTGGATTTCCACACGCATCTCTTTCGCCATGGCAGTGCTTTCGGGATGGATGCAGATCAGTTGCTTTCATCCGGTGTGGTCTGTGCCGGCGATATGGGCTCGGCAGGCTGCGCCAACTATCCGGCATTTCACTGCTGTGATATTACAGGCAAAAAACTGGTGATCAAAAGCTACCTGAATCTTTCTCCAGTGGGACAGCCCGGGCGGGGTATCAGTGAGCCGCTGAATGAGGCGGTCATTGACGTAGAGCGGATGAAGTCCCTGATGCAAGAGTATCCCGGAGAGATTCTTGGAATCAAGATTCGTATCAGCCGCTCCATTGTGGGTGAACTTGGGTTGCAGCCACTGCGTCGAGCGGTGGAAATTGGAGATATGCTGGGGGTCCCGGTATGTGTCCATACCACAGATCCTCCGACAAGCGCAGCGAAAATTGTTTCCATATTGCGACCCGGCGATGTTTACAGCCACATGTACCACGGCAAAGGCAACACTGTGCTGAATGAATTTGGAAGAGTGCAGGAGGAAAT
>NZ_DAMBZJ010000004.1:0-7400 GCF_032060045.1 Oscillibacter sp. | reverse complement strand
ATTCTGGCTGCACAAAGGCGCGGAGTTCTGATGGAAGTAGGCAATGGGCGGGTAAACTTCAATTTCTCCGTGGCGAAGGCGGCTATGCAATGTGGCCTCTTTCCGAATATCATCAGCAGTGATGCAACCCTTTCTACCTATCACAAAGATAGAGCCATGTGGGATTTAACTTTCGTCATGTCGAAGTTCATGAGTCTTGGTATGCCGTTAACCGATGTACTGCGAGCCGTGACCGTGACCCCGGCGAAGCAGCTGGGCCTTTCGGGACGATTGGGTGTGCTGGTGGAGGGCCGGGATGCCGACGTAGTGCTCTGCCGCATGGATAATGACACAGTGGAGTTCCGGGATTCGGACGGAAATACCCTCATTGGCCCACGGGGAATTGTTCCTACAACGGTTTTTCGCTGCGGCGAGATTGTATATCAGGAATCCAGTGATTGAATTTTAACGGGAGGACTTATGAATAAAGAACAAATTATCTCTCTGTTTCCGGAATTTCAGGAGATTCAGAATTCGAACCTCCGTGAAAGCGCCATCAGGGCCATGCAGACAGCCATGGAAGCGGGCGGCTGGAGTATGGAGAACATCTCAGCCTGTCCGGTGACGATGAACTGGAAAGATTGCGATGTTTCCTGGGTTGAGCATGTGGCGGATGTGACGGATATTTGCATAATGGAGTTTGACAAGCTGGAAAAGTTTTACTCCCGCCACCACGTTCCTTTTAGTCGGGATGTAGTGATTACAGGAGCGTTGCTCCACGACATCGGTAAGCTGACAGAGTTTATATACAGGGACGGCAAGGCCGTCCACGGAGAGAGTTTTGAACTGGTCCGGCATCCGCTGTCCGGCGCACTGCTGGCTGCAAAGGCAGGTCTACCCGATAATATCATACATTTAATTGCTACTCATTCTTTTGAAGGGGACAAGTCCTATCAGACACAGGAATCCTCTTTTGTACGGGCAATTGATATGTTTGTCTTTAAGTGCTCCGTGCAGGGTCTGGAAAAACGTTGAACAAGACGGTCCGTGCTTTTGAATTGTTAGCAGAATCCACAAGGGGTCAAATATATATCTGAAGGAGAAACAACATAAAAAAAATCGCAACTTTTGCAATTGCATCCGCTATGTGCCTCAGCCTTTTGGCTGGATGCGGCAACTCTAGCAACACCTCTACTCCCGCAGTTTCCTCCGGCGCAGGATCTTCCGCTGCAACAGCTGGAGCTGACTGGCCCAACAAGACCGTTACTCTGCTGTGCGGTTTTGGTGCAGGCGGCAGCTCCGACCTGGGTGTCCGGTCACTGGCTACCGCGCTCGAGAAGCAGACCGGTGCTTCTTTCATTGTGCAGAACGTGACTGGTGCCAACGGCTGGATGGCCTGGGCACAGCTGTTGCAATCCGATGCTGACGGCTACACAATTGCTCTGGTTTACACGCCCTCTCTATTTACCGATTATCTGGATCCCCAGCAGGGACACACTGAGACCATGGATAACTTTGATTTTATTTGTAACCACGTCACTGACTACGGTATGCTGGTCTGCAAGACTGGCACCTATTCTGACATGGGAGACTTTATGAAGGCTGCTGAAGGCAGCGGTGGTGTGACCGTGGGCGATGTTGGAGCCAACGGCAATAAGCATATTGCTACCATTCAGCTGGGCAATGCCAATCCCAAAACTACTCTGACAGCTGTTCACCAGTCTGGCTGGAGTGACAATTATGCCGCTTTGTTAGGCGGTACTCTGGACGCTGTGAGCTGCACATACGGTGATATTGCTTCTGTTCTGGGCGACGGTGATCTGCAGGTCCTGTGCGTGTTTGCTGATAATCGTCTGGAGCAACTGCCGGATGTTCCCACGTGCTCTGATGCCGGTTACGGTGATATTGTCTCTGCACCTTCCCGCGGCTATATGCTACCTCAGGGTGTTGACGCTGACACCAAGGCCAAGATCGAGGAGGTCTTTGCATCTGCTATTGCTGATACCAAGCATCAAGCTGATATGAACTATCTGGGTCTCAATATAAACTATTTGGGCGGACAGGATTACGTTGATATGTTGAAGGGTCAGGAGCAGCAGATTATTGATCTGAAGCCTGAACTGGGCTGGAACTAACCCGGACAACCTGACGGATTCTGCCATTGGATGCCGCTGTGTGTCATAGTCGCACAGCGGCATCTTTGAAGGAAAGGAAGACACCCTATGAAATTAAAAGAATGGAGCCAGGACATTGCTGTGGCACTGATTTTGCTGATTCTCAGCGGTATCATGCTGTTAAATGCCATGTCGACCATGTCTGCCGAGGCAAGACAGTTCCCGGTTTTGATTCTGGCGTTGTTTATCGTTCTCTCGGTTGCGCTGCTGATCAAGGGCATCAAGGATACCCGGGATGCCGCCGCTGGCAAGGAAGTGAATTCGGAGCGGCTAGTGTTTGAGCAAATCAAGTTCCCGCTGCTAGCGTTTGTGTTCATTACCGTCTATGTAATAGCCGTGGATATGATTGGTTTTATTATCCCCTCTCTGCTGTTTACAGTCGGTATGATGTGGTTCAACTATGCTCGCAATAAATTTGCTCTCATTTTGGTGCCTGTTGGACTGGTGGGCTTTCTGTATGTCCTGTTCACCTTTGTTCTGGCATCCCGGTTGCCGTAAAACAGGAGGAAGAAAAAATGTGGCACGAAGTATTAATAAACCTCTTAAGTGTTGAAAGCTTGCTGGCACTGATTGCTGGTGTTGTGGGCGGTATGGTTATCGGCGCACTGCCTGGCCTGAATGCTACCATGGCAATTTCTCTGTTGATTCCCATTACCTACACTATGTCTCCCTATGCAGCGTTTATCATGATGATGGCTGTGTACACCTCCGCATTTTATGGCGGCTCTCTGACAGCCATTCTGATCCATACCCCTGGTACGCCTTCTTCTGCCGCAACTGCAGGCGATGGCTATGCGCTCACGCAACAGGGCCGTGGCCTGGAGGCTATGGGTATGTCCACGGTTGCATCCATGGTTGGCGGTACCATCAGCGGCATTGCCTTGCTGACGTTGGCTCCATTGCTTGGTAAGGTCTCCTTGATGTTCAGCGCACCGGAGTATTTTCTGATCGTCATAATGGGCCTGTCCGTTATCGGTGGCCTTGGCGGCGGATCTGCGATCAAAGGCTTTTTGATGGGTTGTTTCGGCCTGATCCTGGGTACCATGGGCACCGATGGCATTACCGGACAGTTGCGTTTTACTTTTGGAATTAACGGCTTGTATTCTGGAATCTCTCCTGTACCGGCTCTCATTGGTCTATTTTCCATTTCGCAAGCTCTGGTTTTGTGTGAACAGCACAACAATTTCAAAAAGGGCCTGCACCGCACTGTGGATGAAAAGTCCCTGCACGGAAAGTTTTTGCCTGCCCGCAATGAAATTGTGCATTATCTGCCCAACTTCATTCGATCCGCCATCATTGGCGTTATAGTTGGTGTTCTGCCTGGCGCCGGCGGCGACATCGGCGCATGGTTTGCCTATAGTCAGGCAAAAAAAACTTCCAAGCATCCCGAGGAGTTTGGCAAAGGTTCTATGGATGCCATCTGCGCTTCCGAGACGGCAAACAACGCCGTTACCGGCGGCAGTATCATTCCTCTGATTACGCTGGGTATTCCGGGTTCCACCGTGGCTGCTGTTTTGCTGGGGGCTTTGATTCTGCACGGCTTGACTCCCGGGCAGTCCATGTTTACCAAGAACGTCACCACAACCTATACCATCATCATTGGCTTCATTTTGGCAAATATTTTGATGGGCCTAATTGGTATGTGCATATGCCGTCAGGTGATTAAGATTACAAAGGTTTCTGATGCACTGCTGATTCCTATCATCGTGGTTTTGTCCACCATCGGCTCTTTTTCCATCAACAACCGGATCAGCGATGTGTACATGATGTTGATATTTGGCATCATCGGCTACCTGTTTAGAAAATTGGATCTGCCTACGGCTCCCATTATTCTGGGCATGTTACTGGAAGCAACTGGTGAGTCTGGATTTAAAAATGCCATACTGATGTCTAAGGGTGAGCCTGTCCTGATGTATTATCTTCAGCGTCCGGCGAGCCTGATACTGCTAATTCTGATTTTTATCAGTGTGGGGCTTCCTATTGTGAAGAGCTTAGCTGGAGTTATCAAGAAGAAAAGCGCCAAGGCCTGATCATGGTTTTCGCTTACTAATGGTTAGCTTCAATATGAACTTACTGTAAACAAAAGCTTTTCATCCTGAATGAGCAGGACTTCGGCTTAAACAGGCTGAAGTCCTGCTCGTTTTCATAGGCGATGGGCTCCTTCCAAAATATAAAATATATTGTAAGGCACTTGCATGTTTTTAAAAAAAGTGTATTATGAAATAAGGAACATAAATTACTATAATTACTGAAACAAAGAACACGAACTATTCTGCATCACAATTTGGAGGAGGAAATTCTCATGTCCGTTGGCAAACGTATTTTTATGAAGCGCGAAATGCCTGATCCCGCGATTATGAACCAATTTAAATCCATCCCCGCGTCTAATACCGCGGATGTCATGGGGCGCAGCTGTGCCATGCATCCCCGCATTCGTCTGGTCAGCAGCCCTGCGGCTCAGATGATGGTGGGGCCTGCCTACACCGTTAAGGCGCGCGCCGGGGATAACCTGGCCCTTCACGCGGCACTGAACTTCTGCCAGGAAGGCGATGTGCTGGTAGTGTCCAACGAGGGCGATGACAGCCGTGCCCTGATGGGTGAGGTGATGATGGCCTATCTGAAATGCACCAAAAAAGTGGCGGGCATTGTGCTTGATGGCCCTATCCGCGACATTGACGAGATTGGCAAGTGGGATTTTCCTGTTTATTGTACCGGTACAACCCCCGGAGGCCCCTATAAAGAGGGTCCCGGCGAGATCAACGTCCCCATTGCCTGCGGCAACGTAAGCGTTAATCCTGGGGACATCGTCTTGGCCGATCCCGACGGCGTAATTATCATTCCCCGCAAGGACGCCGCGCAGGTACTAGAGGACGCCAAGGCGTTCCAAGCGGTGGACGAGGTCAAGCTGCAGGCCGCCAAAGACGGCACGGCCAAGCGCGGCTGGGTTGACAAGCTGTTGGAAGAAAAAGGCTTTGAGATCGTTGACGACATTTATCAGCCCTGATTTCTAAGATAGAAAAGCAAGGAGAAAACTGCGATGAGCCAAATAGCAATCACACTGATTATTCTCGCAATTACGATTGTCCTCTTTATTTGGGAACCTATCCCCATTATCGTCACCGCCGTTGGCGCGTCCATTGCATTCGCTTACACCGGCATCATTGAGGTAGGCGACATCTTTACCGGATACAACAGCAATACTATTGTCCTTCTGTGCGGTATGATGGTGGTTGGTTCCTCGCTGTTTCATGCCGGTATTACCGACCTGATCGGCGAGAAAATGGTTAAAATTACCGGTAAAAATGAGCGGAACATCATTTTAGTCACGCTGATCGTGTCTTGCCTGCTCAGTTCTGTGTGCAGCAACATCGGCGTGATGACGGCCATGGCGCCGCTGGTCACCGCTATGTGTCTGGCTGCGGGCTTCGGGCCTTCCAGGGCATTGCTTGCCCTGCTGTTCGGCGCACAGTTCGGTGGATTTGTTACGCTCGTAGGCGTTGGCTCCAACGCCACCGCCAACAATGTAATGTCGGAGCTGGGTATCGAGCCTTTTGGGTTTTTCAGCATCACTCCTTTCGGCATAGGGGTGGGTATCATCGGAATCCTGTACTTCACGTTTGTGGGCTATAAATTCCTCCCTGACACCGGCTATGTTCCCGAGTTTGCCAAAACGGAAAAGAAAAAACTGGACACCAGGAAGGCATCCATTTCCGTTGCCACTTTGTTGTGTGTTCTGGTGGTCATTGCCACCGGTACAAAAGTCATTCCCATGCATATTGCGGCCGTGATGGGCGCGCTGGTCATCGTGGCCACCAGATGCATGAGCGTTCAAGAGGCTATCCGCGCCATTGACTGGAACTGCATGCTGCTTGTCGGATCCCTGACCGCCATCTCCACAGGCGTCAAAAACAGCGGTACCGGTGACGCCGTGGCAAATCTGATCCTGAAAATTCTGGGCGAGCATCCCAGTGCCTTTATGATCACAACGGTTATTTTCTTTGCCGCCTCCTTGCTGACGCAGGTCATGTCCAACATCCCCACCATCATGCTCTTCCTGCCCATCGGTGTTTCCATTGCACAGCAGATCGGCGTGAGCCCCTATCCCATCGCCATGACCATCACTCTGGCGGGTGCCGCCTCTTATGCAACGCCTTTCGCCGCTCCCCAGAACATGATGACCGTGGGCTGGACGCACTACAAATTTACGGATTTCATGAAGATCGGCCTTCCAATGCTTCTGGTCACCTACATCGTGGTCATAGCACTGATGCCCGTCTTCCTCCCCTACTGATCGGAAGGTGCCCGCATGAACGATTTGTTGCGCGGAGCCTATGATCTTCATATCCATACGGCACCCGATGTGGTACCTCGGAAATGCACGGATCTGGAAGCAGCTCGGCGAATGCTGGCAGCCGGCATGGGCGGTGGCGCAATCAAGTGCCACTATCTGGACACTGCCGCCCGCGCCGCGCTTTTGCGAGAGCAGTTCCCCCAACTCAATATTGTCGGTGGAGTTGTTCTGAACCGCTCAGTTGGCGGGCTGAATCCCAGTGCGGTGGAACGCACCGCACAGGCAGGCGGGAAATTGCTCTGGTTCCCAACCTTGGAATCCCGCGAATATCAGCGCTTCCAGCATCGCGACGACCCAACTGCAAATCTTTCCAGCTATATTCCGGTCTGCGATGAAAACGGTCGCCTTCTTCCGGCGGCGCTGGACATACTGGACGCTGCCGCGCAGTATCAGATGGTGGTTTGTACCGGCCACATCGGCCCATCGGAGGGCATGGCATTGGTTCGCGAGGGTCAGCGCAAAGGCTGTACCATAGTGCTGACCCATGCCGATAATCCTGCCGACCAATACAGCACCGCGCAGCAGATTGAGGCGGTCCGGCTGGGTGCTGTGGTGGAACACAGCTTTTTTACCACTTACTATGGCCGCACACCAATAGAAGAGATTGCACGGCAAATTCGCGTAGTCGGCTGCGAAAACGTGATTCTAACCACCGATTTTGGCCAGCCCAAGTCACCGTTTTTTGATGAGGGTATGGCCCAATACGCTCACCTGCTGCTAGAGAATGGCTTTACGCCGGATGAACTGCGGCAAATCATGTGCCAAAATCCCAGGAGAATCCTCTCCTGATGTTTCGTTGCAAAACGCGCACATACAATAACGATAGGAGTAAATTATCATGGCATGGAAAATTCTTCTTCCTCAGGAGATCATGTCCGAGGGCCGCGCTCTGCTGC
>NZ_DAMBZJ010000003.1:138869-147895 GCF_032060045.1 Oscillibacter sp. | reverse complement strand
CAGTTCCTGCTGTGTCGTTCTTTTTTGTGCCCATGCTCGGATAATTCTCTACTCAAACTGCGAAATTAGAAACATGAAAACAGATGCTAAAACTCCATCGATTGCCGGCAGTCAAAGCCCTGCTTCTGAAAAGCGGAACTCAAAAAGTCGATATGCTTCGGCGTCATCTTGATGAGATGTATGGGGGAAGGTAGTTTCATGAGTGCTTCCAACGGTATCTTTTTAAAAGTCGCAGCCTTAAGATATTCATTGCAGAACGGCTCCACAATCTCCACCGTGCCGGTCACCTGCATACCGTTTAGTTTTCCAAAGCCTTCATATGGATCATAAATTGCCAAACAGACATTTTTGTTTCTTTCCAATGCAAAAAATTTTAAGCCCCCTTCGGAAAATATCCAGAACGCACCGTCATGCCAAGAATACTCAATGGGGGTACACCGCACAAACGTGCCGGCTCCGGTGGCCAGTGCGCAGGTGTTGTGGGCCTGGATGTACGTCTCCATTGCCGCAGTGAGCGTTCCACGGTCCATCTTTTTCCCTGCGGCATCTTTCTTTTTCCAATACCCCGCAGCCTTTTCAAATTCCTCATGCGTCACGATAACCCCTCCTTGTATTTTTGCAGACAAATAAAGCTGTTAATGTCACAGCAGCTGCTTGGCGATTCCTTTTGCAATATAGGAGGCACCGCCGTTTCCCACAATGCCGGCCACCGCGATCATCAACATACTGCGAAGCTAAGATCAACAGCCCGACGGTCAATCTTAAACATTATGCGAAGCTTACTGTTCTAGCAGAATGCCCTGTAATATTGGCATTTGTCTTCATTGATAAGCTGAAAATCATTTCGAATACATGCTTGAGGATGAAACTCCTCCATCAACAGGAAAAGCACCCCCTGTTATATAACCGGCATCCTCACTTACAAGAAAAGCCACCATGTTCGCAATGTCTGTGGGTTCTCCAATCCGCTTTAGCGGTATGCGTTCTGCACATCGGATAGGGGATGCTTCATCCTGAAAACTTTTTTGTAAAAGAGGGGTGTTAATTGGTCCTGGTAATACGCAATTAACCCGAATCCCATACTCTGCATACTGCTGCGCAAGGCACTTTGTCAGCATAACAAGTCCTGCTTTTGTTGTGCAGTACAATGGTGATGTTAATTCCGGGACAAGCCCCAGACAAGAAGCAATCATAACAATTGAGCCCTTTGCAGCTTTGATTTTTGTAAGTGCATTGCGTGTCATAAGGTAAGTGCCTTTAATGTTAATATCCACCATTCTGTCGATTTCTTCATTTGTAGTGTCTTCCAGATATTTTTCAAAATAGACACCTGCATTATTTACTAAAATATCCAATTGAGGGATATTTGATAACGCCAACTTGATCTGGCTATCTTCACGGATATCAACCCGATAGAACTCAAAATCTTCTGGAGGGCTTTGAATATCAAAAACAATGACATGCATACCCAACTTCTGAAGCTTTTTTGAGATAGCAAGCCCCATTCCTGAGCTGCCGCCTGTAACAACAACTTTTTTATTTTCCATAAATGTCTCCTATGTGTGAAATAATTCTTATTTATGTGCCAATTATGTGTATAAAATGATCCTAGAGCTTTGGTATATCATAAACATAATGAAAATTTCATATTTTAGATGCCCAATCTCTGTTGATGGCTTGTCGATGTACGAAATGTGGATTTTTGATGTGCTCTGCTTTTAAAATAAATAACAAGAACAATTAGGAACGATAGCGCTTGGGCAATTGAAATACGGATTACTTGCAATTCATCTGCACCAGAAAATGTAGTGACGTGTAAAAGATTTAAAATGGTATTATTAAAAAAATGATCCGCCATCGGCATCCAAAGCGAACCGGTAATTTTGGTCAACAAACAGAATTTTGCTCCCGTAATTCCCGTTGTCATAAAAAGCATAAGAGTAGATATTATCGCTCCATTCATACTAATTTCTCCGTCCACCAAACTACGTACAGGCGCTGCAATATGCCACACGCCAAAGAGAACAGAAGAAAAAAGGACCGCTTTAATAAATGAATACCTTGTTTCCAATAGCTTTATAAACAACCCTCGAAATATCCCTTCCTCCATAACCACATTGATTATATTTCCAACCACACAAAAAGCGAAAAACAATAAGCCTGTTTGCATACGTTCATTGCCGACAATCGCATAGCTGGTCACATAGATATGTAATGAAGGGTTGTTGGCTCTTAACAATTGCAGAAACCATTCAGTTCCGTAGGCAATCAAAAACGCGGTTGCGCCGAGAAGTAATCCATAGAGTGCATTTCTTACTGCCGACTTACCCGAGAATCCCACTTCCGACCACTTAAATGAAAAATACCGAAGTGCCAACGCGAGAACGACAATTCCCGCCACTTTATGTATAAACGCCTCGCCAAATATACTTTGATCTGTACGGATAGCCATGTACTCAATTGCTCTAAATGCGAAGCATATTAAATAAATGACGATAATAGATTTCACAGGATTAAAATGTCTATTTTCTACCATGTTGACGCTCCTCTAATAATAATCTACTTTTCTTAGATGGTTGTTTTCGGACTACACGGTATCTTCAACTCTATAATTTAAGATATGCGTCTTAAGTAACCAACTTGCACTGTCTTTTGTATCTTTCAAGCAATTGATATCCCCGAACACAAAAAAGTTATCCTTGGCCCGGGAGACAGCAACATTCATCAAGCTCTTGTTTGCATCAATGAAAAAACACCCATCATTCTTTCCATATACCGTAGACAGTATAATGAGTTTTCTTTCTGCCCCTTGAAAAGTATGTACCGTGCCAACACTTATCTTCGAATAATTGGTTGGCATCTGCTTCTTCAACTCTGAATTGATGCATTCGACCTGTGATTTAAACGGTGTGATAATCCCAATCAAGTTTTCTTTTGCCTCTTCAGGGTAGGCATTTACAATGCGCTTAAAATTATTCTTCACCCACTCTGCGATCTGTTGCATTTACAATATATTTTACCAATAAACTACTCTTTCGCTTCCTATTGTGGGGTCTACAAATAATCAGCCTCTATCTACTCAGTGCATAAACATAACACGAAACTCATTTTATTGGGTTGATGCTTATTTTTCTCCAGAGATTTCTTCAAATCGGATTAAGATCCATGTCACCTGGACTTGTGTGGCATTATCATTTAGGTCGAGATTGTTTGTATGCTTGCCTTTAATGAGTCCAGTTGTAACCGCCCACTTTATGGGTTCTATAGCATAATCTGAAACGAAGGTGGTGTCGGTAATTCTATCAAAACTTGTAGTTTTGATCATATCATATCTCTCGAACTGGGCAGAGGCGCTGGGGCCTGTGACCAGCAGGGGAACACCAACGGTGGTAAGCAGAATAATTGCGCACGTCCTGTTGGCAATCAAACATCCTGTCTTTTCTAAATTCCGGGGCTCGGTGGCATACGAATAAGGGGGCGGCGGATTCTAAACTGAATCTGCCGGCTTTTTATGCGTTTGCATAAACATTTGAAGAAATCCGCTGCCGCCGCATTTCAGCCGCTGAAAGATGATAAGATGGGCTTGCAGGGCAGTTTTTTTTGCTGCGGGGCTGTTGGCGGCCCGTTTGATCGGGGGTTGGTTGACAACGGCCTTGGTATCAGATATAAAAAAGGGGCGTGAATGATTTCAAGCGGCCAATGCGTTGCCTGAACTATGTTCGGGCCGGAGGCTTCGGGTAAATTTGAAGCCCGGGCTTCAAATCCTTTTTTGTACGGAGGAATGATAAATGGAAAACTTAAAGGCGTTTTTAGCACGGAAAGACATCGTGATTTCGCTCAGAAGATACGGGATTGACGCAATGGGCGCGATGGCGCAGGGCCTGTTTTGTTCTCTCCTGATCGGTACGATTATCAATGCACTGGGGGCCCAGCTTCATATCTCGTTTTTGATCGCGCCGGTTGTTACGGTCAATGACGTCTCTTATACAGTCGGTTCTTTGGCCACGATTATGAGCGGCCCTGCAATGGCCGTTGCCATCGGATATGCGCTGCGCTGTCCCCCGTTGGTCTTGTTCTCGCTGATTACCGTTGGCTTCGCTTCCAACGCGCTGGGCGGCGCGGGCGGTCCTCTGGCCGTGCTGTTTGTTGCGATCTTCTCCGCCGAAATCGGGAAAGCCGTGGCAAAGGAAACAAAGGTGGACATTTTGGTAACGCCGCTTGTCACAATCGGAACCGGCGTGGCCCTTTCTGCGTGGTGGGCCCCCGCGCTGGGAAGCGCCGCCATGAAGGTGGGCGGCATTGTCATGTGGGCGACAAACCTGCAACCGTTTTGGATGGGGGTTTTGGTATCCGTCGTCATCGGCATTGCGCTGACGCTTCCCATTTCTTCCGCGGCAATCTGCGCGGCGCTGGGCCTCACGGGAATTGCAGGGGGCGCGGCCGTCGCAGGGTGCTGCGCACAGATGGTGGGGTTTGCGGTGATGTCCTTCCCGGAAAACCGATGGAGCGGACTGGTGGCGCAAGGGCTGGGGACTTCTATGCTGCAAATGGGAAATATCGTGAAAAACCCGAGGATATGGATTGCACCGATTCTCACGTCCGCCATTACCGGCCCACTGGCTACCTGCTTGTTTCATCTGGAGATGAACGGCGCCCCCGTATCCTCCGGGATGGGGACCTCCGGCCTTGTGGGCCAAATCGGCGTGTATACCGGCTGGATAGACGATATCGCGCGGGGTGCCAAGGTTGCCGTAACCTCAGGGGATTGGATGGGATTGCTTCTGATTTCGTTTCTCCTTCCGGCTGTCATATGCCCGCTGATCAACCTCGCTTTAAAAAAGATCGGATGGGTCAAAGACGGCGACATGACTTTATCATAGGAGATGTGGGCGGTTTTATAGCGGCGGGCGGATTCGATGTGAGAATCGCTGCGGACTTACCTGCGATCAGGTTCAGTTCTGGCCAAAACGACCGTTCTGCGCGGCTTCACGGCGCCTGTTTTAAAATGACTAATAGGAAAGAAAGGTTGTAAAAACAGAATGGTGAATACAATTCTATTTGATTTGGACAATACCTTGCTGGATTTTAATCAGGCGGAGAGCATTGCGCTGACACAAACCCTGCTCCAACTGGGGATTCATCCGAATGAGGCCGTCATCCGCAGATACAGCGAATTGAATCTGGCGCAGTGGAAGCTGCTGGAGCAGGGGAAACTGAGCCGAAGTGAAGTGAAAACGCGGCGGTATCGGCTTTTGTTCCACGAGCTTGGCGTGGCGTGCTCGGCTGAGAGGGCGGCGGAGATTTATGAATCCCTACTGGAAGTTGGACATTATTTTATAGAGGGTGCGGAGGAGTTGCTGCGGGATCTTTTCCCCCATTATCACCTGTACATCGTCACAAACGGAACGGCAAGCGTCCAGAGAAGCCGCATCAAAAGCGCCGACCTGGAAAAGTACATGGAGGGTATTTTTATTTCGGAGGAAGTTGGGTTCAACAAGCCCGGTAGCGCCTTTTTCGATTACTGCTTTGCGCAAATTCCACACGTCCGCAGAAGTGCCGCAATGATCGTCGGAGACAGCCTTTCCTCGGACATTCAGGGTGGCATAAATGCGGGGATCCAAACAGTGTGGTTCAATCCGGCACGGCTGCCCAACGATTCGGGTATCCTGCCAGATTATGAAATATATGCATTGGAGGAGCTTCGCCCCCTGCTGGATGGAACGGTGTAATCTCGATGTCGGAGACAATGCGTATTTCATCTCTACGAAGCCGACAATCCGATCGACGGTTTCTTTTACAGAATCGGTGGAAGGAGATACCTTTGAGCCTGTAGTAAACAACAAATCACTTTTGGGCACTGACCCAGTCAAGCGCCTCGTTTATCAATTCGGGCTCACTCAAATGCAGATAATGACCACTGTCACGCGCTCGGATCAGTTTAGAAACTTTAGAAAAAGCGAGGTATTTCTGCATCAGTTCCTGCCAGATCTGTTCCACTTTTTCGGCAAGCACTCTTGTGGTCCGCCCAAATTCCATTATTTCTTTAATGGAATATTCGCTCGTGTGGGTGACCAGTACAAGAGGAAGTTGCGGAAAAGACTCCTTTATCCTGAGAGGTAGAACGCAACGTTCGGTATGTGCCAGACAGTATTCCTCTATCGCGGCGTCATAAAGATCTGGCTTTGTCATGGAACGGAGACGCTCATACAGCAAAACCGTATATTTATTTGAGAGAATTTCTGCAACGTGCCACCATTCGCCAAGCGCAGAACCAAGCCCCATTTCAATGACCAAATCCACTTTCCCTGTCCCGAATTTATGATAACGATGCCCACTCGCACTTCCGATCTCCATGTGGTCACTTCCTCTGTTTTTTATTGCAAATTTTATTTTACTGTACTGCCTGACAATAGACATTCATCGGCCTCATCAAAGGCAAGGACACATACAATCGCGACCTGAATGACAATGCCACACGAGTCAAGGTGACATGGATCTTAATCCGGTTTGAAGAAATCTTTGGCGAAAATAAGCATTATCCCAATAAAACGAGTTTCGTGTTATGTTTATACGGCAAGTAAAATTTTGAAGAATATACGATATCATTGGCAACTGAAAATAAGTATAACAAAGCCAGTCCGTTGTTTCAATAGATGCAAGGATTTATCTACTTAGACGATCGCTGTAAAACGAGATGCTGTCTTTCTGTGCAATGATCTTCAATAAGAAACGTGTACTAATTTGAAGCATGCTTTATATTGGAATGTATAAAAAATACTGTTTGATTTAAAGCCTTTTCAGATGTATACTAAAATGGGAATTATTCACTTTGTCGTCTATAATTAGTAGGAGGAAGAAAAATGAAAAGGAAAATTTTTGCAGCAGCGTTAGCTATGCTGATGGCTGTGGCAATGCTGCCCACAGGGGTGCTGGCCGTGGATACAGAGCCACTTCCGTTTGCGGACGTGAAGGCGGATAGATGGTCTTATGAAGGCATCCAATATGTCTATGAAAACAACCTGATGAACGGTACAAACGAGCAAATATTTTCCCCCACACGGTCACTCACCAGAGGAATGTTGGCCGCGATTCTCTATCGGGTGTCCGGGAGTCCTGAAGTAAAAGAGCTTTCCACCTTCACGGATGTCTCTTCTGACAGCTATTGTGCGAAGGCGGCTGCTTGGGCACAGGACAATGCCATTGTAAAGGGAAACACCAACACCACACTCGCGCCCAATTCCATCGTGACTCGTCAGCAGATGGCAGCTATCCTCTATCGCTATGCCGGTTTCCGGGGCTGGGATGTGTCAGCGACCACGGGCATGACGTATTACGCAGACAGCAGTACCGTCTCTAAATACGCCGTTGACGCCATGAAGTGGGCCTTGGCCATGGGCATCGTCAACGGTACGGCGGCTACTATGCTCACGCCGGGCGGCAATACCACCCGCGAGCAGGCGGCCGTTATCCTCATGCGCTTCCTCACTGGTGCACAGACCGCTGAGAACGTAAAAGTGGAGATTATGGCAACCTCGGATATCCATGGCTGGTTCGTGCCATGGGATTTTTCAACGGATACCTCGTCTACCCGCGGTAGCCTTACATATCTTGCAAGCATTATCCGCCAGCGTCAGGCTGCCAACAAAAATTCTGTTCTGGTGGATTGCGGCGACGCGGTGCAGTCCAACTATGTGGAATACTTTATTGGACAGGACTCTAATCCCATGATTGATGCCATGAATTATTTGGGATATGACGTGTGGACCTTCGGCAACCACGAGTATAATTTCAGCTTTGCCAACCGGGCGAAACTGGTGAAGCAATTCAAAGGTGTGGCACTCTCTGGAAATGTGTACCTAAAGGGAACCGACAAGGAGTATTTACCCGCTACCACCGTGGTAGAGCGGGGAGGCGTGAAGATTGGTGTGATCGGAATGACTACCCCGCTCATCACCGAATTTGAAAAGGGCAAGACCTCTCTCAACGAAGTGGATGTGAAGAATCCAGTGGATGTCATTGGCGGTGCAATCAAATCACTGGAAGCACAAAATGTGGATTGCATCATCGGTGTCATCCACGAAGGTCTGGACCAGGAGAACGATGTGTACGGTTCGTCCACCGTGGATCTTGCAAAAGCATACCCTGAACTGGATGTCATCATCAGCGGTCATGCGCATAAGTCCGTTCCCAGTGAGACGGTTAACGGTGTGCTGCTGTGTGAGCCCTACTATTATGGTCGCAGCTTGTCTGTAGTGGATCTGGGATTCACGAAGAATGCCAATGGCGGCTATACGCTCAACAGCAAGAACGCCACGCTGGAGAATTGTGGCTCCAAGGAAGACAGCGGCCTTGTCACTCTGATGGCGCCCTACAAGGCGCAGCTGCAAAAATATGTGAACACACCCATCGGCAAACTGATCAATTCCAATCTTTCCGGAACGGATGAGATCAAGGGTATCTCCGCCGCCAATATCGGCTCCGTGGGCATTCTGAACCTCATGAGCGTAGCGGGCACCTTCTACTCTGGCGCGGATTGCACGCTGCTCAATACGGACTATGAAAATCCCGGCTTTCCCGTGGGTGATATCAGCATCAAGAACATTGCTTCCAGCTATTCCTTCACTGGAGGCGAAGTCAGTGTCTATCCTGTCAGTGGTGCCCAGCTCAAAACCATTCTGGAGTGGAGCGTGGACTATTTCAACCAGATTGAAGATGGCGATCTGACCATCAGCTACAACCCCACTCGCCGGGCTTCCAAGTACAGTTCCAACTTTGTCGGTGGTGGGATCAGCTATACGATTGACCTGACCCGCCCCTCCGGCAATCGCATCAAGAATTTGGCGCTTATTGCCAAGGATTCGGATGGAAACCCGCTCTATAACGAGGACGACACCCTTAAGACGACTCCCATCACAGATACTACCACCGTTAATCTGGGTACCAATAGCTATTATATGGATCAGTGGGTCGCCCAGGGCGGCTGCCTTGAGGGACAAACTGTGAAGTCTACCTTTAACTCCTTTGAT
>NZ_DAMBZJ010000003.1:129072-138859 GCF_032060045.1 Oscillibacter sp. | reverse complement strand
GGTGTTGACAAGACCTCCGATATCTACCAAAAAGCGGTGGAGCTCATCAATAACGGAACTATTTCGCTGCCCGCTTCGGAAACCGGACGCACCAACATTGCATCCATTACCGTAAGCGATGTACAAAAACATATGAAATAATGGAATTGTGAAACAGACGCGGGAGGCCTTCGGAGCCTCCCGCGTCTGTTTTTTGATAGCTGTGGTTCTATATAAGCGCTGACGGATAACTTCGGATAAGGTGCAATCAACTGCGCAAATTGCAAAAGGGATAAAAGAGACATGGTTTGCAGTCTTAGATAGAATGAAGTCGCGACACACCATTCTAAAAGAAAACAGAAAACCATGTCTGAGAGCATTGTACAGTTTAATGAGGAAGTAATTAAGGCCCGCATCCTTGGCGGCGTCATAAAATTCCACGTTGCTATTACCGCCAAAAAGTCATTCAAAGCGTCCTTAGAAAATCTCGAGTACAAAATGCAGGGGGACTTATCCTATGGATAATGTTCCGTTGCACATCCATACTATTAATGCACCCGTTTGATTTAATTACAGTCCGTTAGGAGATTCAAAATGAATATGGAATTCGATGCCGTTTATTACGAACTGGATGCGCTGAATTACGAACTGGGAAAATTGCTTCAGACCAAATATGCAAACTTGCCTTGGGTGGAGATTGAAAATCACAACTTTATTCCAGAATTGGCAGCGGCGGATAACCGGGATTTTCCAAAACTAAAGAATCATATCATTATTGGACTCAGAAAGACGCACAAATACGTGCCAAACCATAAAGTCTCCGACTGGTTGGTACCTTATACATCTTCAGGCTGCAAAGCGATGTGCCTTTACTGTTATCTGGTATGCAATTACAACAAATGCGCGTATCTCCGCCTGTTTGTCAACCGCGAGCAAATGCTGGACCGGCTCATTAAAAAAGCCAACGCCGCTCCCATTCCACAGACCTTCGAAATTGGGAGCAACAGCGACTTAGTGCTGGAAAACACGATAACCGATAATTTATGCTATACAATTGAACGCTTTGGGCGGGAAGGCCGCGGGCATTTAACGTTTCCAACAAAATTTGATATGGTCAATCCGCTGCTGAATCTTGACCACAGGGGCAAAACAATCTTTCGCATGAGTGTGAATCCGCAGGATATCATACGCCGCGTAGAACTTGGCACCGCACCATTGCATGCGCGCATTCAGGCGCTTAACAATGTGGCAAATGCGGGATATCCTGTGGGACTGCTGATTGCCCCCGTAATTTTGCTTCCCGATTGGGAACGGCTATATAGTGAATTAATCGACCAGCTTGCTGATGAACTCAGTGAAACGGTCAAGAAAACCGGATTTATTGAGATTATATTGATGACCTATAGCTTTGTGCAGAATGCGATCAATACCGCTGCGTTTCCTCAAGCCGTACAACTTTTAAACCGGGAAACTATGACTGGACGCGGACGTGGAAAATACTGCTACCGAACAGATACGCGCCTTGTGGCCGAGACCTTTTTACGGGAAAAGCTGTCACGTCGATTAGGAACTATGCCAATCTTATATATTTCTTAGCGGTACAATGATTTAGTAAATTGCTGATCGTAAAAGCTTGGCAAATGAAAAAAATCGCATGGAGAGTGAGCCCTTTGCGTTTAATCGATCAGACTGAGCAGGAAGCCGTATCCTTCGCGCTCCATGTCCATCTTGGGAATAAAACGCAGTGAGGCGCTGTTGATACAGTAGCGCAAACCGCCTGATTCCTTGGGGCCGTCAGGAAACACATGGCCTAAATGGGCATTTCCAACCCTGCTTCGTATCTCCGTGCGCATCATCCCATGGGAGGAGTCTGCTTTCTCGTGGATGACATGAGGATCGATGGGCTTTGAAAAACTCGGCCAGCCACACCCTGATTCAAATTTATCGCTCGATGAAAACAGGGGTTCGCCCGTGGTAATGTCCACATAAATGCCGGGTGTAAACGTCTGGAAGAACTCGTTTTGAAATGGTGCCTCCGTGGCACTGCGCTGTGTCACCTCATATTGCTCGGGCGTCAGCTTTTGACGTAGGGCGGCCATGTCGGGTGCTGAGTACGCGGCAGGATTTACAACGGCGTTTGCTGCCTTTTCAAATTGAGCTTTCCCGATATGACAATATCCTCCGGGATTCTTATTCAGATATTCTTGATGGTATTCTTCCGCTGCGCTAAAATTGCGAAGTGGAAGTACTTCAATTGCAACGGGCCTGTTGTATCGAAATTGCAATCGGTCAATAGAATTTTTAATGACCGGAACGTCTTCCTGCCTCACATAATAGACGCCGGTTCGGTATTGCTCACCCACATCGCCGCCCTGTCGATTGCGCGAGAGCGGATCAATTGCTTCATAATATAAATCCAGAAGAAATTCCAGCGGAAGCACGGCGGGATCATAGCTTACCTTTACCGTCTCTGCGTGTCCCGTATTGCAATGGCAAACCTCTTCATAGGTGGGAGATTCGGTATTTCCGTTGGCATACCCCACCTGTGTCGCTGTAACTCCGTTGATGGAGGCGAGATACTTTTCAAGCCCCCAAAAGCATCCGCCAGCAAGATAAATCTCGGACATACTTGACCTCCCTACTTTTTAATCAACGAAAATTCAGAAAAACGTATCACTTATTCTTGCCAATATTAATTTAATGTACCCATTGAACGTATCTTCCCGTGGGCGCTCGTTAACCAAAGCGATGCATTGCTATTCATCCGCGAAGCGATAACCAATGCCAACTTCCGTCAGAATAAAGCGTGGATGGGTTGTGTCCTTTTCAAGTTTCCGGCGGAGATTGGCCATAAAGACCCTCACACTCTTGCTGTCCCCTCCTTCGTAACCCCATATTTGCCGGATGATATAATTGTGCGTCAGTACCTTGCCCCGGTTAGATATGAGCAAAAGGAGGGTTTTATATTCCGTCGGTGTTAAGTGAATTTCATTGCCAGACACGAGCACCCGGCGTTTTTCATAGTCCACCGTCAGCCAGTCGCAGGAGAACACGGATTCTCCGTCGGTCGCCCCGTTTTTCTCCAGCAGTCGCTCCACCACCCGGATACGCGCCATTAATTCCCCCATGTGGAAGGGCTTCGTGATATAGTCGTTGGCGCCAAGATCCAGTGCGGCAATTTTCTCCGTCTCCTGACCTCTCGCCGAGACAATCAGAACGGGTGTTTCGGAAAATGTCCGTAGCTCGCGGAGCAGCTCCACGCCGTCACGGTCGGGCAGGCCCAGATCCAGCAGGACAATATCCGGACGGTGAGAGGTAAACAGGAACAAACCCTCCGCTGCGGTTTCTGCGGTTAGGACTGCATAATTCTCTTTGGAAAGAGAGAGGTCAATAAAATGAGAAATATATTTGTCATCCTCTATCACAAGAATAATTCGTTTTTCACTCATCAGCTTCCTCCATGGGCAGGGTAAACGTAAAGACGGAGCCCTTTGGCGCGTTGTCCGACACAGAAATCGTACCGCCATGTGCCTCAACAATTGCCTTACAAATTGAAAGCCCCAGTCCCAGTCCCTGACGTCCGTCTACAATATCCGACTCCTGGGTAACAAACCGTTCAAAAAGGCGGCTTCGGATCACACCTGGAATGCCATTCCCTGTGTCTGCCACCGATACGGTCAAGTCACTTCCCGCATGTACCGTCAAAAAAATTTCACTGTCGGACGGCGTATGCCTTACCGCATTTTCTAAGAGGTTGATCACGACCTGAGCAATCAGCTTGCCGTCCATAGGAGCCGTTACTACATTATCCGGCAATTTCACATGGAAATGCCGGTCGCGCAGGAGCCGCTCGGTATGTTTGACTGCCTCACCGATTACGTCGTCGATGACTTCGTCCTGTTTATGCAGCACAATCTTCTGCTCGCTGATTCGGGTCATACCGAGAATGTTTTCCACAAGATCGCTGAGCCAGACAATTTCTTCGCTAATGTCAGATGCAAGTTTTCTGCGTTCAGCATCGGAAAGTTTGGAATAGTTGTCCGCCAACAAGTTGCCGGCACCAGAAATTGCCGTCAGCGGGCTGCGCAAGTCGTGGGCCACGGACCGAAGGAGCGTTCCACGCTGTTGTTCCCGCTCCATGGCCATTCGAATTTTCTCCCGTTCAGCCACCAGCATTTCTCGCTCCAGCGCAATCCCGAGCTGTGCGCAAATTGCCTGCACAATTAAAAGCATCTGTCCGCTGGGCTGTCCTTGGGAAAGTTCCAGTCTGCCCAGCAGCCCAGCAGCCCCGTTGATTTCAAAGGCCGTAGAAGCAGTTGGTTGCTCCCCGAGTGAAATGGTACTCTTAAGTCCGGCATATTCCCAAACCAGATCTTTGGCTTTTCGGATGACGCTCTCTGTCCCGCTGGCAGAAAGGAAATCTGACGCGATGCGATACAGAATTTTAGCCGTGTGCTCATTTTCGCTTGCCAACTTCATTTCACGCTGCAAACGGGACGTAATCATCCCGGAAACGATTCCTGTGGCAATGAAAAATACTAAAAGCATCAAATCACTGGGACTGTATACGAAAAACGAATAATGCGGTTCGGTAAACAGGAAATTAAAAAGCAGAGCGCACGCAAGCGCTGAACCAATCGCCCAACCAAGGCTGCTGGTGAATACCGCCGTAAACAGGACGCCGAGCAAAAACATCATGATAATGCTCTCGCTGGCGACGCTTAGCCACGCGGCAAAAAGAGCCAATGCCGTTGCTACGCCGATTGTTACAGCGGTTTTTCCTGCGTTTTTGACCGTGGTTGCTCCCTCCTTTGTCAATTCGATTTATTGATCATTTTTAGTATATCCTTTTGCTCGCCCGCAGCAATAATGTGTTCCTGCTTTTGAAATACGTGATCGGCGCTAATGAGGGGCAAAATGTGCTTCCCGCGTCGCACACCGATTACATTGACGCGATGCTTGGTGCGCACGTCCAGTTCCCGAATGTTGCATCCAATCCAGTTCTCCGGCGGTTCCATTTCCATGATGGCGTATTCGGGAGACAGCTCGATATAGTCGAACGCACCTTTTGCCGAATATCGGACGGCAGTTCTCTGCGCCATGTCTCTTTCTGGGTATACCACGTCGTCAGCGCCGATTTTTTTGAGTAAATCGGCGTGGATTTCACGGTCCGACTTGGAGACCACATAGGGTGCCCCCAGTTCCTTCAAAAGGGAGGTTATCTCCATGGAGGACTGAAAATTTTCGCTGATGCATACGAAGCATACGTCAAAATTACGCACACCCAATTCCGCAAGCACATCCCGGTCCATACAGTCTCCAATCTGAACGCGGGTAACAAAAGGTTCCAGCTTCTGCACGGCTTCCTCATTTACGTCCACAAGCATAACTTCATTATGCAACTCGGCGAGCTTAACAGCAAGGTTTTTTCCAAAGCGCCCTGCTCCAATTACCAGCATAGATCTCATTACAAATGGGTCCTTTCTTTGTCAGCCAACTATAATTTTGCCCACAGGGTTCTTCAGCTTGCCAATATGATTCGACCGAGCCACTGCCATAAAGACGGTCAGGCTTCCCACACGTCCCGCATACATTAAAAGAATAATAGCAATTTGGGACAAGGCTGGGAGCGTGGTTGTAATCCCCATGGTGAGGCCCACCGTGCCGATGGCGGACAGCGATTCAAAGGCAGCTTCGATCAGCGGCTGCCCCTGCCCGCACAAAACCAAAATCCCGCCTGCGGTCATTGTCAGATAGACAGCCGTCCCGCAGAAAGCGCGGCGGATGGCCTCCGTTTCCAGCCGGAAGTGAAACAGGTTCACATCCTCTCGCGCTCTGAGCTCTGCCAGTACGGAGGCGGCCATTACGGCTAAGGTTGTCACCTTGATACCGCCACCGGTACCACCGGGCGCCGCTCCGATAAACATCAGCAACATGGTGATAAATTTACTCCCGTCTGTGAGGGAAGCAATGTCAAGACTGTTAAAGCCCGCTGTTCTCGGTGTAACCGCTTGAAAAAAAGCCGGCAGTATTCGCGAACCCGCATTCATGGATTGCATTGTTCCGTTGCTTTCCAGACTGGAAAATGCGGCTGTTCCAATCAGCAAGAGCGCCATGGTGGAAAAGAGCACAACGCGGGTATGCAGATGCAGATTTTTAAACTGGAATCGGCTCTCAATCAAATCGTTCCATACGACAAACCCGATGCCGCCTGCCATAATCAGCACGGCAATGGTGAGGATAACAAGGGGGTCGTCATAAAAACTCGTGAGGGAGGAAAATGGTGAACGGGCCCCCATCAGATCAAAACCCGCATTGCAAAATGCAGACACGGAATGAAACACAGAGAACCATAATCCCTGGCCGAGCCCAAACATCGGAACAAAGCGAATCGACAAAAGCAATGAGCCGATTCCTTCAAAAAGCGCTGTCCCGATCAGCATCCGCCGCACCAGTCGGACCACGCCGCCCACCTGCATGGAGCTGACAGCCTCTGCCAACAGAGAACGCTCCCGCAGACTAATGCGTCTGCCTACGGCAAGGGAAAACAGGATGGCAGCTGCCATAAATCCAAGTCCCCCAATTTGAATCAGCAGCAGGATGACCGCCTGACCAAAATAGGAAAACTGCGTCCAAGTGTCATAAACTACAAGGCCGGTGACACAAGTGGCGGATGTGGAAGTAAAAAGGGCCTTCAAAAAAGGAATTCCCGAACCGCTGCGGCTGGCGATTGGCAAACTTAGAAGCAGCCCGCCAATCAGTATAAGCATTGCAAATCCAAGAGAAAGGATTTGCGTGGAACTCCATCTTTTGGTATTCATTGTTCAACACCTCCTAATTCCGCCAACAGGAGGCTAACAGATTCCTCCGCTCTAAGAAGCCTGATTACTCCCAACGCCTCAAATACATCTTGCAAATTTGGCGCGCTGCACCGCGCAATCATTGTAATTCCGGGATCTGCCTGTCTGGCCGTATGACATAACGCCAGATTAGCGCAGTCGTCCTGCGATAAGGCAAACAAGGCTGAATACAGACTGTCCTCCGGAAATATGGGATCTGTAAGAATTCTGCACTTCATTCCGCGTTTATGTATGTTCTCCTCGATTTCTGGCGCGCCATAGATGAGTATGCCTTGATTCGCTCGCCCCTGCGGGCTGTCGAGGAATCCGCCCCTTTCGATAAAATTATTCAAGCGTTGTATGACAAAAAAGCCAAGCACAAGGAGTCTGACAGTGGTGGCAGCCAGCAAAATTGTCATGAACCCGCCTCCTTTCCGTATTACGATAACAGAAAGAACATAAGGATGGTATCCTCTTTTTTTATAGCGGTATTATTTTTGTATAAAGAATGGTGAAGCGTGTGCGCGGATGAAAGCTGCTCTCCCATTTTGACGGCCAAGACGCTTGTATAATTTCTTTAGCAACTTAATGGTTCTTGCAATATAACATAAAAAAGTATAACATAAATAGTAATATTTTAAGATAACAATCGTATGGCGAGCCACTACGTGCTATCATGTGCCAATTTCCCGGATAACTTACAGCAAGCGCTGGGTCACTGTGCGAGAAGGGAAATTTTCTGTCATCCGCCCCATGAAAACCGAAACTGTGTGTAACTGAGTAAAAAGAGAGGACGATGACCCGATATGCATAGCTCGGCTTTCTCAAAAAGACACTTTTTGCAGCTCTATCTGCTCAGTATCTTGATTGTGGTTCTGCTGACGGCTCAGATTGCCAATGCGGTCGTCCAAGGCGGCTGGTTTGCCGGTGTTCCAGAAGTAAGGATCGTAGCGGATAACTCCTATGAGCGGACATTACGCGTGGTGGGAGACATTGATTTTGCGCCGTATTCCTCCGTTACAGTCAACGGCTCTTATACCGGCCACGACATCGAGTGCATCAATGAGGTGGCCAACCGGCTTGGCGTAAATGTTGACATTTACCTGACAACTTGGACAAAAGCCACCAAAGCGGTGAAGAACGGAAACGCGGATATCATCATGGGACTGGAGAGTATATCCAATCGAAATGACGGGCTGATGATCACCTCCATCGTGGCCGATGATGCGTTTGTTGTATACGGAAAGGCACCGATCAGCGGTGTGGATGATCTGAAGCAGGGACGTATTGCGATCCTCAACGGGAACACCGAGGTCGATATCTATGGCATTGAGGAAAACGCGGTTCGTTATGATACCTATTCCGAAGAACTGGAAGCGCTGGAAGCGGGAGAAATTGACTACGCCGTTATGCGCGCATCCGTGGCCAAGATGCTGATTCAGCAGCAGGGCTACGCAGATCTGCTTCAAGTTTTCGCAATGATGGACAGCGGCTTGGGCTTGGGCGTCCGGGAGGGCGAAAAGGAATTGGCGGCAGAGCTTGACCAAGCGATCCGGGAAATGCAGTTGGACGGAACGCTGTCCTCCCTTCAAAGGAAGTGGCTTACCACCTATGTGTTTACCCGTTCTCTCCCGGAGGTTCTTCAAGAAAACAGCACATTTTATCTGGTTACCACCTGTGTGATCCTTTTGAGTGCGGCGGGAATTGGTGCCCTCATCCAGAAAGAGCGGGCTTCTGCCCGAGAAGCACTGGCAGAGCAGGAACTTGCCCTGAGTCAAGCGGCGTTGGCGATCAAAGAGGCCGAACTGGCAGACGGACGATCCAGAATTATTCTGTCTCAGATTCAGCCCCACTTCCTATTTAATGCCCTTGGAACGATTGGGCAGCTCTGCCGTAAAGATTCCGAACAGGCTGCGATCGCCATTGACACCTTTGCCCGGTATCTGCGGACCAATTTGGAATCGGTAGAAAATACTAAGATGGTTCCATTTACCCAAGAGCTGCAGCATATTAAAACGTACTTGTGGCTGGAAACAATGCGCTTCGGGGAAGATCTGAAGGTGGTATACGATGTGGTGTGCGAGAATTTCTATTTGCCGCCCCTAACGGTACAGCCAATCGTGGAAAACGCAGTGAAGCACGGGCTGGGACACAAAGAAGAAGGTGGCACCGTGACCGTTCGAAGCAGGGAACTGGAAAGCGTCTGGCTGGTGCAAATTGAGGATGACGGCATTGGGTTTGACGAAAAAACCGTGCTGGAGGATAGTCGTATCCACATTGGTATTGAAAATGTGCGTCGGCGGTTACAATTCATGTGCAGCGGCAGTTTAAGCATTGCAAGCAGCGCGAACAAAGGCACCGTCGTAACGATTCGCATTCCGAAGAATAAGTGACGTGCGGAGGTGGATTCTATGAAAATTCTTGCTGTGGATGACGAAGCAATTATGCTGGAGCGGCTGGAAGGGTGCATCGGCGAGGTACTTCCCAATGCTGAAGTCCATGGTTTTCGCCGCCCTTCGGAGGCGCTGGCCTTTGTCGAGGAAACCCCGGTGGATATCGCATTTTTGGATATACAGATGCGTGGAATGGATGGAATTACGCTTGGAAGAAAGCTGCAAGTTCTTCTGCCGAAACTCAACATCATTTATATTACCGCCTATGCAGAGCACGCGTTTGACGCCTATCAGCTCAATGCCAGCGGTTATCTGCTGAAGCCGATAGATCCTCAGGAGATGCGCAAACAGATGCAGCATCTACGTTATCCGATTCCGCAGAAAAAGCGGATTACCTTTCACTGCTTTGGTAATTTTGAGGTATCGGTGGACGGGCAGCGGCTGAATTTCAAGTACAAGCGTACCCGGGAGCTACTGGCGTATCTGGTGGATCGCTGCGGCGCCAGTTGCGTCGTAGACGAGATCATGTCCATTCTCTGGGAGGATGAGATACACCCATCGTATTTTAAAAATCTG
>NZ_DAMBZJ010000003.1:113028-129062 GCF_032060045.1 Oscillibacter sp. | reverse complement strand
AAATCTGCGGAAAGATTTGCAGGATACTCTGCGTCGTGTGGGTTGTGAGGAGATTCTTGACAAACAGCGAGGAAAACTGGCAATTAAAACGGAACTGGTAGATTGCGACTATTACCAGTGGAGAGATCGCAATGCGCCCTGCAAAGATTTATACCGTGGGGAGTATATGACGCAATACAGCTGGGCGGAGGCGACCGGCGGGATGCTCAGCACGTCCTCTGTGGATAGGAGCGATGGTACGGGTACGTCTTCAAGCGGGGGCTTATAGCTGGCAAAACAGTGTGATTTAAGTGTGACCCTTGCTGTGATATGATCTTCTTGCAAGACTCGACTAAAAGATTGTTTAAGAGGAGGAGAAATTATGGCAGAAACCACCAAGAAAAATTCAAGCAACGCAGCAAAATTCATTTTGTGCAGTCTCTTAGGATTCTTCATGTTCTTCGTCAGCATTCCGTTCAACGGAAAAACCACGATCCCTGTGGATCATGTCACCACTCTGCTTCGAAACGCACTCGGCATCACGGTTCAGGGGTACATCGTTTTGATCGTCGTGGCAATTGGCGCCATTCTTCCCTTTGTTCAAAAGACATGGAACAAGAGTGCAAAAGATCTTATATTCTCGATCTTCAAAATCATTGGACTGATCTGTGCAATTATGTTCCTATTTCATCTGGGACCGGAAGAACTGCTGTCAAATCCGGATCTTCTGCCCTACCTCTTTGTCACACTCTGCTGCAGCCTCTGCTTCCTGATTCCTATCGGAGCTGTATTCCTTTCGTTCCTGACAGACTATGGTCTGATGGAATTTGTCGCTGTGTTTTTGCAGCCCATTATGCGTAAAATCTGGAAGACGCCTGGTCGGTCTGCAATTGATGCCGTCGCCTCTTTTGTGGGAAGCTATTCTCTGGCGCTCATTATTACCGACGATATGTATCACAAGGGACGTTACACGAAGAAAGAAGCGTATATTATCGCCACCGGCTTTTCCACCGTATCTACCACGTTTATGGTTGTTGTAGCCAAGACGCTGGACTTGATGGATCACTGGAACTTCTACTTCTGGACAACACTGCTAATCACCTTTACTGTAACTGCCATCGTTGCACGCATCTACCCCACCGCAAAGGTTCCCGATGATTACATGGAGGGTGTTACGCCCAACCCGGAAGCCAACGTTGCCAAAGATCACTTGCGGATTGCCTGGCAGGAGGCTCTGGAAGCAAGCGGCCGTTCCGGCAATATCGGAACGAACGTTTTAAGAAACACGAAAGACGGTCTGCGGATGATCTCAAATATTCTGCCGACGATTCTCTCCATCGGTCTGCTGGGTATGCTGCTGGCCCTGTATACTCCCATCTTTGACATCATCGGCTATATCTTTTATCCCTTTGCACTGCTTGTTCGCGTTCCCGATGCATTGCTGGCTGCCCAGTCTTTGGCCACAACGATTGCTGAAATGTTCCTGCCGGCAGCGTTTGTGACCGGTGCAGCGCTGGCGACGCGCTATGTTGTTGCAGTATGCTGTATCTCTGAACTGCTGTTTTTCTCGGCTGTGATCCCCTGCATTCTGTCCACCAAGATTCCTGTTAAAGTTAGAGATCTGATTGTCATTTGGATCGAGCGTTTGATCTTCTCAATTTTGCTGGCAGGAATTGTCGCACTCATTGTTTTCTAACGCCACGCAACGCTGGCGCTCCACGCTCTGGATCTCATCCCCCATGGCTTTCGGCATACCCTGTCCAGCTTCTTATCTCTTTGAACTTGTATATTCCCACAGCGGGATAATGGCGTCATGATGCTTCTTCCAAGTTCAAAGACCCCTGATAGCAACGAAAAAGCCAGGTATACTTCCTGGCTTTTTCGTTGCTTATATCATATTTGCTTGGGATAAACGCAGCTCGTAAAACTGACGTACCCACGCGGGAAAATCCTTATATGCTTCATTTTCAAGGATTGTCGATAGCGTCCTTTTTCCCACACGTCTATCCATAATCGCCAACACTTTTATGATATAGTTTTCGGATTCAAGAGCTTCTTGAATTGGCAGATTGCGAAATTGCAGAACCGCCTTTAAAAAGTCCATTTCATAGTAAGTGCAGTTGGCATCCCAGGTGGGTTTCATTTTTTCTTTAAGTTCGCTATAAGAAGCATCAGGCATCTCTTGGTATAAAGGGGTCAGGTCTCTCTCCTGATAATACATTTCTATCCATGAAAAGCAGACAAGTTCTTTCCCCTCAAACAGAATGGCGGCTCTGCCATAGGAGTTATGCACATCATGATACCGCGTGAGAAAGTATGTTACCCTCTTTTTTAATGTGTCACATAGAGACTCATTTAATAGTTTTTTGAGGCCTGCCCATGATTTGTAATGGTCCATAAATTATATCTCCTAAGATTGATCTGAAACGTATTTTGATTGATGTAGATTCCGCTCATGATTTCGTTCACTTCACCGGGAAATGACCAGCAGTTGGCCTGCATAAAAGCAACGGATTTATGATGAATTCATTAAAACGTAAGCGTTTAGAAATTCTTCTTCGCATAACCATCACCGCTATATTTTATTATAACGGGTAATTCTGTGTTGTTAAAAAAACAGGTAAGTATACCGGTTTTTTTGTGGACACACGGTCCATACTAACACAGAGGTGATTCTTATGTCAAAAGCGAGTATTTATTTTACTGTGGATAAAGTCAACGGAAAGCATGACGTAAAGGAGCTTAAGCGGGAATTGGATACCTTTCCGGGGGTAATTTCTGTCAGTGTAAATGATACGACCGAATCCATTGCGGTAGACTATGATACGACCGGCGTGGAGCAAGAGCAGTTACAAAAGCGCATTGAAAAGCTGGGGTACGGCATTATTGACACCCGCTTCGAAAATCATATTATGTAGGAGGAAGTGCTATGCAGAAACAACAGCAAGAAACCGCCCCTAAGCAAAGTGTGGACATGGTGCAAAAAGCAGAGGGGCAGGAAAAACTGAAAAATCAGAATCCAAACCAAAACCACAACACCAAGAAGGTTGCTCTTGGTCCGAACACCAAAAGATAAGAGTGCGTCCTTGTATTTGCTAATCTGATTTTTAGGCCGTTTGCAAATTGCAGACGGCCTTTTAAATATACAATGGAAGATTTTAAGAACATGAGAGTTGGGCGCTTCGGCATCATGGGAGCTATCAGGCTGATTAATTTTAAAGAGATTGATCCTGCAGAATGTGCGCTCTGTTGCAGTAGTATTAAGAAATGCCCTGTAAATCGGAAATTCATCAACCATGAGATATTTAATAAAATTAAAAAGGAATCATTGGCAACTTCAGCACAATAAGAAATGAATGTGAATGTTTCATTTCAATCAATTTGGTTCTAAACGCTGCGTATATTTTGACCGAATAATACAAGGAAATCTCTTAAAGTCCTAAGACTTTAAGAGATTTCCGGTTTTTTAACTATTTGAACATTCAATATCAATAACGTATGGCTTGCTTCAAATATTCAAGTTACTTTTTATTTGCTGCGCTTTAGAATCTCACAGACCAGCTGGTACACCCGCGCAGTGGAAGGAATGCTCAGCCGCTCTCGGGCGGAGTGCACATCGTGAAGCTCCGGCCCCATAGAGATGGCATCCAACCCGGGCAGCTTTTCGATGAACAGGCCGCACTCTAGACCGCCATGGGTGGCGGCGATGACGCCATCCTTGCCGCTGATGTCTTTGTAGGCTGTAAGAGCCAGCTCTCGAAGGGAGGAAGCCCGGTTGTATTGCCAACCGGGGTAGGAGCTGCGCTCCGTCACGGTGCCCCCGGCGTATTCCACGATGGCCCGGACCCGCTGAAGCAGCATGGCCTTCTGGGTGGCGATGGAAGAGCGGATGGAGACGGTGAAGTGGAGGCCGTCCGCCTGCATCCCCATCACGCCCAAGTTTAAGGAGGTCTGCACCAAACCGGGGAAATCGGCGCTCATGGCCTGAACGCCCTGAGGCAGGGGTAAGAGGACGTGGAGCAGGGAGGAGGTGGCGTCGGCGCTCAAAGCGGCGGGAACCGCCTCTTTGGAACAGCTGAGGGACACGCCGTCATCGCAGCCGGCGTACTCATTTTTGAGGATGGCGTCAAATTCGGCGAGGAAGGATTCGAAGTCTGCCTCCCGGTCCGCCGGAACGGTCACCAGAGCGTCGTTCTTGGGGCAGATGACATTTTCAAAGCGGCCCCCCCGGATGTCCGCCAAACGCAGACCGGGGACGCGCTCCATGGCGGAGTAGAGAACCCGGCCCATGAGCTGGTTGGCGGAGCCACGGCCTGTGTGAATTTCGCCGCCGGAGTGTCCGCCCTGAAGGCCCGAGAGGATTATGTGATAGCCCGTCTCGCCGTCCGTCTTCTCCATGTTGGCGGGTAAAAAGCAGTCGGCCCGAACGCCTCCGGCGCAGGACACGCAAAACGCACCCTCCTCCTCGGAATCCAGATTCAACAGCTTCCGCCCCTTCAAATCAGAGCAGTCCAGAGCAAACGCGCCATCCATGCCCGTTTCCTCGTCCACAGTGAAGAGTGCCTCCAAAGGAGGATGCGCCAAGGTTTCGTCCGCCAGAATGGCCAGAATCATGGCCACGGCGATGCAGTTGTCTCCGCCCAATGAGGTGCCCTTCGCCCACAGAAATTCACCGTCGGTTTCTAAATCCAGCCCCTCCACGGACATGTCTTTGGTGCAGCCCTCGGCCAAGGCGCAGACCATATCCATGTGGCCCTGCAAAATAATGGGCGCGGCGTGCTCGTAGCCCGGAGAAGCATCCTTCCAGATGATCAGATTGTTGCAGGGCTCCTGTCGATAGCGTAGGCCCAAATCCCGGGCAAAGCCCGCGCAAAGATCGCTGATGTGCTTTGTGTTGCCGCTGCCGTGGGGGACGGAGCAGAGCTTTTCAAAGTAGCTGAATACGTCCCGGGGCTTGCAATCCGATAAAACAGACATGTCAATCCTTCTTTCTAGTAAGGCAGCCCATGCGAAAGCATGGGCTGCACAGTCAATTATTCTGCGGGGACTTCCTCCGTGGTGGTCACGCCAAATTCGTCCGTGATTCCTTCGTCGCCAGTCTCCTCATCCTCGGCGGGAGCGGCTACGAACTCGGAGAGATAGGCCTCCTCAGGCAGTCCCGCCAGAAGGGCCGGCAGGTTGAGGATGATGCCGTCCATATTACGGGGGAGGTCCAGAGACACTTCTTGCGTCTCTGCCGTGCCGCCTTTGTTCTGGGTGATTTCCAGAGTCATGGAAAACTTCTGTCCAATCCAGGTAGACAAGCCTCTTTCCTTGTCATAGAGCTTAGCCACTTGCTTGTCGTTCACATAGACCACAACTTTATAGGGCGGTTCATAGGTTTGACCATTGTATTCCAGACGTTTGCTGTCCATATACACGGTGTGCCCGCGACCGACGATGGTCATGCTGTACGCTAAGACGGCCAAAAGCAGCACCGCGCCTACACGGATCAGGAGAGCACGCATTGAAATCTTTTTCACTGGCGCTCCTCCTTCCCTTGCGCAAGCTGGAGCCGTTGCCCGATTTTTCCTTTGGCCATGCGCTTTTTCGTCTCATACATCACAAGGGCAATGGTGATGACACCATAGGAGGCAAATACACGGAAATATTCACCGATCATGGAGTCGCCCGTGATTTTGGCACCCGTGGCCGGAGCCACGATGAACATGGTATGGAACAAAATCACGCCCAAAAACACATTTCCGATGGATGCCCTGTCCACGGACGCGCCACCCACCAGCAGTGCCGCGATGCAAAACATACCAATCTGCTTGTGGGAGCTATATGTAGAAATATTGCCCATGTTTTGCAAATAGATGACCATGCCCAGACCCGCAAACACAGTGGACATGACGATGGCAATGATGCGAGTGCGCTCCACCTTAATGCCGGCGTCCCGGGCCACGTCTATATTCTGGCCCACGGCGCGCATGTCCTGGCCTAGTTTCGTTTTGCGGAACCAGACGATGAACAGGCAGAAAACAGCAATGACCGCAAGGGTCAGCACGGGGATTTTAACGCCACCGATATGAATGGCGCCCAGATTATCCAGAGATTGCCGCATGTGCAGCAGGCTCACAGTATTGCGAATGCCGTATCCCCGGGGAAGCCTCAGGGAGAAGTGGAGGATGGGAATGACAGGTCCCATCATAAACAGTACCAGAAGTTGATACAAGCCATCCATAAAGAAGGCAATCATATAGCTGGTGATCATTTCCCTGCCCCTGGCCCGGTTGAGAATCTGTCCGCAGAAGGCGCCCAGAAGAATGGAAATGGGGATAGAGAGGATCATGGCCAGAATAATACCGGGGATGCCCCAGACCTGCCAGTCGGCCGTGAAAATCAGCGCGATCTCCGCGGCCATGGCGCCTAATGTCATGGCAAAGTTCAAGCCCATGCCCGCCATGATGGGGAAGATGAGACAGAGGATCAAAAACGCGTTTCGGCCCAGCCGGGTCATGATCTCGTTGACCAGATATCCGGGGGAAAAGCCGGAAATGGGAATGCAGATAGCGCAAATCAGAATGAACATGATCGGCACGCTGTTATCTTGAAGCTGCTCAAGAAAGCCGCCACCTTGCTTCTTTGGTTTCAAACTCATTTCGATCCCTCCGTCTTTCTGGTCAGAGCATACAGGATCATTCCGTTGGAGACGATGATACGGATAACCTCGCTCATGTCCATATGGATGGCAGCGTTCATGACCGTTGGGGTCATGGTAAGAAGGCCCTGAAACAGGAATGTACCAATGACAACGTTGGCAATGCTTGCCTTGTTCACCGATGCGCCGCCGATGAGAATAGCGGATACCGCAGGCAACGCCATATAGAACGGGGCCATATAGAGCTGGATGAAACCAAAGCCCTGCTGATAGACCAAAATACCTACCGCGGCCAGCCATGTGGACATGATGACGGAAAGCATTCTTGCCCTGTCAATGTTAATGCCTGAGGCTTTGGCGAAGAAGGGATTGGAACCAACGGCTGTCATGGCGGTGCCGGCTTTGGTGTGCAAAAAGGCCCACATCAAAAAGGCCAGCACGCCAAAAAACATCAATGAACCCACGGGGATGGAGAGGTGCCCGATGTTGATTTGCAGGAAATTGGCCAGCACCTTGTCGTAAAATCCCTCCAGAGAGATGGTGGTGCGAAGTCCCTTGCCGGACAGGCCCCAAACCATGGTGGGGCTGGTGTAGGGAAGCAGAAGCCACATCATGCACATAAAGGATACTGAAGAGAAGCCGACGTAAGTGGCAATCATCATTTCCCCGCCTTTGATGCGGTTGAGAAGCCAGCCATATCCGCCGCCGAAAGCTAGCGCGAAGGGCGTGGCGATGACGATGGCCATGACAAAGCTCATGCCACCGGTAAAGCCGAACTGGATGGACATCGTGGCGCCCAGAAGGCCGGAAATAATGCCCAGAGGCAGGCCGAAGTTTAGTCCGCAGCCGGAGTGCACCATCGGCACCATGGCCAGCACCAGCACCGCGTTCCAACTGAAGCGGTTAATGGTATTGGTAAGCTGCGTGGGGAGATCAGCGCCAACGATGGGTGCCATGATAAACAGAAACAGGAGAAATCCCGCAATAATCAATCTCGGCAGGCCGAAGTTGTCAACCAGTTCCCGGAATCTTGTTTTGTTTCCAAGGGTAATCGCTTCGTTTGCAGTTTTGCCCATATTGCCTTCCTCCCTATTTAACCTGGCTGACCATCAGAAGACCGAATTCCTCGGAGGATTCGGTCGCCGGCAGGATTCCAGCAATTTTGCCGCCTGAAACGATGGCAATGCGGTCGCAGGCCATGCGCAGCTCCTCCAGCTCGGAGGAGATCATAACAACAGTAACGCCGTGCTCGCGGTTAAAGTTTTTCAAGGCGTCCAGCACCAGAGATTTCGCGCCTACGTCGATGCCGCGGGTAGGTTCGGATACAAACAGAAATTTGGGATTGAGAGCAAAGGCCTTGGCCAAACAAATCTTTTGCTGATTGCCGCCGGAGAGTTCCTTTGCCTTCTGGGTGGAGCTGGTGCACTTGATGGCCAGCTCATCGATATATTTCTTCGTCACCATATGGATGGCCCGTTCGTTCCGCCAAGAGACGAGGCCGCCCAGATATTTCTTGAGAAACTTATCCTGAATTTGCATGGCAGAAAACGCCACGTTCCATTCAAGGGATTCGTCCAGCAGCAATCCCACGTCCCGCCGATCCTCGGAGACAAAGGCCAAGGACGCGTCCAGACACTTCCGGGGATTGTTAAGAGGAATGGGTTTGCCGTCAAATTCCACGGAGCCACCCGCTTCATAAAGTCCCATAATTCCGTTGGGAATGCCCAGTTTTCCCTGTCCTGCCAAGCCGCCGATGCCTAAAATCTCGCCCTCACGAATGTCCAGATTGACGTTGCGCACGGTTTCACCGGACATATCGACCCACAGGTTGCGAATGGACATGATGGTTTTGGCGTTGGGATCGATGCGGACGTCATCCCTGACGGAGGCCTGAACGTTGCGGCCCACCATCCACTTGGTGATATCGGGGATGTCGGTTTCCTTGGAGGGAACATCTTTGACCACATAGCCATCCCGCATGATGATCACCTTGTCACAGACATTCAAAATCTCGTGAAGCCGGTGGGTGATGAAAATGACGGCGATGCCGCTGGCGGCCATGTTGCGGATGGACGTCAGCAAAGCCTCCGCCTCCTTTTCCGTCAGAACAGCGGTAGGCTCGTCCAAAATCAGCAGTTTCAGATGTCCCTTGCTCAGCTCACGGGCGATTTCGGTAAACTGTTTGTGGCCCACGGGCATGTCGCTGATGGACATATCGGCATCAATGTCGACGCCCATTTTTTCAATGGCCTCTCTAGAAAGAACGGCCATCTGTTTATAATCCAGAGTGTCCAGACGGTCGCCAAAAATCTCGGAGATTACATTTTTTTTCTTGGGTTCACGGTTGAGCAGAATGTTTTCGGAGGCAGAAAAGCCGGGGATCAGAGAGAACTCTTGATGCACCATGCCAATGCCAGCCGCCAGAGCGTCAAAGGGCGTGGAAAAGCTGACCTTTTCGCCGTTGACCACCACGTCGCCGCCGTAGCCGCCGGTCTCCCGGATGACATCCATGCCGAAGAGAATCTTCATCAGGGTGCTCTTGCCGGCGCCGTTTTCGCCCACGAGGCCCATGACTTCGCCGGCTTGCAATTTAAAATTGATGTCCGTCAGGACTTGATTGCCGAAAAAGTCCTTCTTGATATTCCGCACCTCCAGCAGGGGGGTGTTATTATTCATCATAGTCTTACCTCGTCTAAAATAGCGGGGGGAGGGATGTACCCGCCCCCCGCTATCCGAACTCGTTATTTTGAATGGGAAAATTATTTAACGGTAAAGTATTTCTCCGGAACTTCAACCTGTGCGTTGCCCATGAAGTGGCCGGGATCACCCATAATATAGGTATCCTGATACACCAGGAACACGTTTTCGGCTTTGGCGCCGGTTTCCACGTTGGTATAGCTGGAGCCGCTCCATTCCGCCTTGGGAGAGAAGGACTGATAGGCCTTGGCAATATCGTCGATATCGCAAAGCTCACTCTCGCCATTGATGACGTTCAAAGCGTGCTGTGCAAGGCCCGCAGTGGTGGTGTAACCATAGGAGTAGGCCCAGGTACCGAAGTGACCAGCGCCGCCCTTGTCGTTAATGGTGGATTCCACCTTCGCCAGAATCTTCTCAAAGTCGCCCGCCTCAGCGGTCAGGTCGATGCCCAGAGCGCCGGGATAGCCCAGGAGGGGAGAGGGCAGGTCAGCTTCGATGAAGTAGCCGCCGTATTCCATCAGCTGCTTGAGCAGAGGCTCAGTATGGGCGTCATTTGTGCAGAAGTAAGCGGCGTTCTCACCGTACTTTTCGACCCACTCGGGAACCTTCTCCAGAATGTAAGCCTGCGCGCCGGCGACGCCGACATCGGAGGTGGGGTCGGGAGCGGTTTCCATGACGAACTCCATGCCGAATTCCTTGCAGGCTTCCTTCATGACGGCCACACGGCGGCTCATGGTCTCATAAGCCAGATGGCGCGGGAAGGAGATATGTACGAAGGTATCGCAGCCCAGCTCGTGGGCGGTGCGGATGATCAGGTAGCCACGTGCGACAAAGTCATTGTTGCAGACCAGGTCGGCGGCGCTGCCAATCTCAGGCAGGTCCTCGTGGGACTCGCCAGCGATGCAGAGAATGTCGGGGCGGCTCTCCTTGATCTTGCGGAAGGCCTCAGTGGTACCGGGGACAGACTGGTTGACAATGATGGCCTTCATGTCAGGATTGTCAGACAGATTAACGATGGTCTGAATGGTGGTCTCCAGCTCTTCGGTGAAGTTGTCGGGATAGATGGCCAGCTTAACCATATCCTCGCCATACATATCACGGAAAGCCTCGGCACCGCGGCGGTCGTCCTCAGCCTGAGAGACGGAACCGGTGACGATACCGATTTGGATGTTCTGGGCTTCAGAGCCCTGAGATCCAGAGGACTGTGGGGCGGAAGATTGGGAGCTGCTGGGAGTAGTGCCGCAGCCGGTGAGCGCAAGGAGCATAGTGGTCGCAAGCAAGATACTGACTAGCTTCTTCTTCATTTCTAACCTCCAAAATCTTAATTAGCAAGGGATACGAATACTTTTATATTTTATCATGTGTTCATAGATTGTCAACAGTTCACAAAATGTTGATTTTTGTAAAACTCTGCTTTAGATAAACTGACAAGATAAAAAAATAATTGCATTTGTGATTCTAATTAAATTGCCGTTTTCCTCATTTTTGCTGGAAATTACAAGCTTTTTTGGAAAAAGCGGGACTTCTTATCTTGGTGAGAATCGGCTTTTTTCGGACGTAACGCGCTGTGTTTTTTCCAAAAAAATTTTTTAAATTTCCATCTATTTTTCCAATTTGAGAGGTACGCCGTAATAAAAAATCATGTAAAACAGCAACAGCACGGAGGCGAGAAATTCGGCTGCGGTGTTGTCCGTTCCAGCCGAAATCTGCGCCCCCCCGCGGAGTTTCCGTAGGCGTATTCCCCCTTGCAGTGAGGCATCCACACAAGATGGGGCGTATGCACATAGTATAAACTATTCTTACAGACGGAAAAGGTAAGGAGTTGCTTATGATCAATCTTTCTTTGATACATGTTTCATATCTGGCGTTGATTGTTCTATTTCTGATCGTCATGGCTTGTAAAAAAAGCATTGTGATTCCATGTGCTCTTGGCATCGTGCTACTTGGCGCAATCGTAACCAAAAGTCCGATTGGTGCAATTCAAACCCTGTTTAATGCGTTGGTCTGGGCGGGTTCTGAGTTCTTGGGAATTATTGTCGTCATAGCCCTGGTGGTGGCCATGAGCCGATCTCTTATCTCCATTGGAGCGGATCGCATGCTGATTTTTTCGCTTAAGCGTCGGATGGGAAGCCCCAAGTCGGCCTTCTTTATTCTTGGGTTTGTAATGTTTGTTGTATCCATCTGCGTATGGCCATCCCCCGCAGTGGCGCTGGTGGGCACACTGCTGCTGCCAATGGCTGTAAAAACCGGAATGCCGGTTCTTTGGGCCGCGGTTGTTATGAATATATTCGGACACGGAATGGCTCTGTCGGGAGACTTTTTCATTCAGGGTGCGCCCACAATTACGGCCAAAGCGGCCGGTGCGGATGTTGGAATTATGATGTCCCAGTCGGTGCTGCTGTGGGCCGTTATGTGTGTGGTAACGGCGGCGGTGGCTTTTTTCTGTTACTGCCGGGATATGCGAACCCTGCCTAGGCAGACAGTTGATACAGATACCGTTCAAATAAAAGCGGTGGGGCGGTTTGCGCCGTTTATGGCGGTGCTGACGCCGGTCATATATCTGGCAAATATTGTCGCCATGTTGGTATTTAAACTTCAGGGCGGAGATGCAACGGCATTGGTCGGCGGCTCCGCATTGCTTTTGCTGGTGCTGTGCGCATGCCTTGATAAAGGAGTTTCCCATGCGCTTGACGATGTGGGAGATTATTTAAAAGAGGGCTTTGGCTTTAGCATAAAAATCTTTGCCCCGGTTATAGTCATTGGCGGCTTCTTTTTCCTCGGAGGAGAAGGCGGAAGCCAGGCGGTGTTTGGCAGTCAGATGACAGGTATTTTAAGCGATATCGGCAGGTATATTGCAGAAAATGTTCCTGTAAATCGATTCTCCGCAATTGCCACGCAAGCTACGGTGGCGGTTATTACAGGGTTGGACGGTTCTGGATTTTCAGGACTGCCAATTGTAGGTGCAACGGCCAAAACCTTTGCAGATGCCCTACCGTTGAACAAAGAAATTCTGGCTTCATTGGGGCAGATCATCACCATCTGGGTTGGTGGTGGAACCCTGATTCCATGGGCGGTTGTTCCGGTTGCAGCAATTTGTGATGTAAGTCCGGCGGAACTGGTGCGTAAAAACTTTGTCCCGGTAATCTGCGGATTAGCATCTGTTGCGATTGCAACGTTCTTCTTGTTGTAATCCTGCCGCGAGAGACAGGAGCTATTGGCTTGTCGATAGACTTCTTTCTTATCCCCGCCATCCACACCACAACACAAGCGCGAGGACCTCCGGGATTGTTCCCGGAGGCCCTCTGTTCTGCTTATATAAGCCTGTTTTTATTTTGATCGCAAATTGCGCTTATAAGCATCCCGCAAAATCCACGATTTTAAAGAGTTCGCTCTTGCTCGTCACATGCGCACACATTTAATTCGTGGCAAGCTCAGGTTTGCGCTGCGCCTTATAGGGCATCAGTTAAACGTAGAAGGACTTAGGTATTTATTGGGGCTGGTGGCATATCCGTTTTGATACTTCACAGTCATATATAACGTCTCTTCATTGTTTTCAAGCTTGACATAGCAAATGTCGTTTTCAAACTTGTCGGTGATGTCAACCTTTTGGTCGAACCAGTAAATCCAAACAGAGCCGTCGTTTTCATATCGCACGTCCGGGGCTGTCAAGTGTTTCATAAGGTCTTCTTCCGACACGGGTACTTCGGTTCCGTCAGGTGCGAAAGCAACCCCGCCACCGCCTTGATGCTGCATAGTTTCATCGCCGTCAACATAGTCCAAGCTGTAATTTCCATCACCATCGAACTGAATGGTTGCGGCCGTTTGGTCGCCGTGGATCCAAAGCTGAATCGTGCGCTGAATTCCGCCTAAATCTGCGGCATATGCAGCCGTGGCGCAGCCCACAAGCATCACGCAGGCAGCAACAGCGGCAATCATGGTTTTAAGTTTACGCTGTTTATTTGTTCGTTCCATTTTTTCTACCTCCAAAGAAAAATTGTCAGAGGTATGAAGTGCAGAAAATGCCTGTTTGTATTTTTCTTTATTCGTCATCGTCCCATACCTCCTTTAGTGCGTTGCGAAGCGACATTCTTCCACGCGACAGTCTTACTTTTACATTGCCCGGCGTCAACTTCAAAATATCCGCGATTTCATTCACAGAATAATCCTCGTAGTAAAACAGGTGAATGACGATGCGATATTTTTCCGGGAGGTTCATCACAGCTTCAAACAACTCCGAAGCTTCTTCCGACGCAAAAGTCAAGGGTTCTATGGAATCCTCCAATGGCAGCGAGTTACGCCTGAAAAAAGTATTGTTTTTGTTTTTAGCCTTGTTAATGGCCACCCGGAGGAGCCAAGCGCGGATTTGCTGCTCTGATTCAAAGTCTTTTTTGCACGATAGATACTGGATGAAGGTATCCTGAACAACATCCTCGGCATCCTGCGCCTGGTTACACATATTAAACGCCGCCGCATAAAGGTTATTCCGATATTTTTCGACCAATGTCTCTACGGATGATTTCATCATAAGCATGCTCCGATCTGTTTGAAAAGCTTTTCACCAATAATACAAATGAAAACACTAAAAGGTTACAAGACATCTTTTTAAAATTATTGTAAAAGCAAAAAGCACTGACTCTTGGGAAGAGTTCAGTGCTTTTAGATAGTAATGTCAATTTTTCGTCTTTATTAGTTTCATTCCTGCTATGCATTCAGTTTTCCCGTGCTGTGGTGGCAAATGCTATCTCATCTTAAAATCCGTATTATTTATGACGGATTCCATCTCGCTGCACCAAATTGTATCGATTAAGGATCACTACCAATGCAGGAATAAAAACAAGCTGTATGGCAATTCCCGGAATAGCGTTCGTTACTGTGCCCGCTATAAAAATGATGGGACCGGGCAGACTCGCAGCGAAGAAAGTTGCAAGCACCCAAACAGCAAATCCCGCCACAATTCGTCCGGCAATCATACTGCCAATCAGTGCTACGTACACATTTGCATTGAGCTTTCTGTACAAAAGGCTTGCGATTGCACCGTAAGTAGCAAGCTCAAGAACCATATAGGGCATAATTGGAAAAATAGGAGGCATTCCTGTAAAAATAGAGCTTAAAAATGGCGTCAAAGCGCCTACTGCAATTGCGTATGGGATGCTTATAAAAAAACCTGCAAGCAGCACAGGGATATGCATGGGAGAAAAGGAAGTTCCCATTCCGTACATATGAAATATGCCCGGCAGTATGATACCGCTGGCAATAAAAAGCCCCGATAATATAATTTCTCTTAATGACTTGGTTTGCATAAAAATCCCCTTTTAAATTAGTTTTTCAAGCAAGAACGACATGACCATAAACAGCGCTTTATGTTTAAAGTAACTCTGCGTATTTCATAAATTTGACAAAGTGAACAATCCCGCGTCAAAGCGCTCGTGACTGCGGGCTGCATTTGCCGTAATAATATATCATAGAGCGTATTTCGCGTCAATCACAACAAAACCCACTTTGTTATACATGCATTAAAAAATGCATATTGCAAATGATTTATCTTGTGAACTTTGTGCGCTGTACATATAATAAACACGTGGTCTAAATGCAAATGAAGTTCATGGGAGAGGCGCATAGAATAAAATCGATTCAAATATCGCGGCGCTGCAGAACGGCCCTCGGGAAATCATTTTCCCGAGGGCCGTCTCGTAGGTCTGCGGTAATGTTAACTTTCGTATGCGAGGGATCCTGCCCGGTAGGATGGTGCACGGCGACGTGATACGATTACGACTCCGAGGGAGTGGCAGCGCCCATCGGCGCCGGTGCATCCTGTGTGTCCCGCGCTGCAAACATATTGGCCACAATGGGGCCCACCACCTGGTGAACCACGGTGGCAAGCACGCAGGGAAGGATTGCCATGGTTCCGGGGAAGGAGGAGTTGGCCAGCGTGCAGGCCAGACCGCTGTTTTGCAGACCCACCTCCAGAGAAAGAGCACGAACCTTGGTCTCAGTGAAATGAAAGACCTTTGCAATCCCGTAGCCGGTCAGCAGTCCAAGAACGTGGTGAAGCAGCACGGCAATGACGCTCACCCCCACCACGGCTAAGCCGTTCTGGGTAAAGCTGCTTTGGTTCGGGCCGACACACATGCCGATCACCAGCAGAATGCAGACGGTGGAAACCAGCACCAACAGCTTTTTGAACTGTTCCACCAGCTTGCCGATGGCGGCGTGTACAGCCAGCCCCAGAAAGATGGGCAAAAGGACGATTACAACAATGGAGAAAAACATGCTCCAGAAATTAACTTCCACCCACTGTCCGGCCAGAGCCAGCGTCAGCGCGGGTGTCAGCGCCGGAGCCAGCAGCGTGGTGCACATGGTGATTGTGATGGACAGCGGGACGTCGCCCCGGGCCAGAAAGGTCATGACGTTGGAGGCGGTTCCGCCCGGGACGCAGCCCAGAAGCACCAGACCGACTGCCAATTGGGAGCAGACCTCCGGCCCGCCCACGCCGGTCATGGTCAGCAGCTTCGCTACCAGCCAGCCGAAACCGGCCATGCACACGTACTGACTGCAAATTCCGATCAGCACATCCCGGGGACGACGTAGAATCAGGGCAAAATCCTCTGCCCGGAGGGTCATTCCCATGCCGAACATGATCACGCCCAGCAGCAAATTCACAAGACTGAGCTTGGGGAAATAGGTACCCATAAACGGAACCCATGCCAGATTGAAG
>NZ_DAMBZJ010000003.1:92863-113018 GCF_032060045.1 Oscillibacter sp. | reverse complement strand
GCCAGCTTTACCCACACGGAGGGAACGACCAGCGCAAATGCCGCCACGACGACAGCCAGAAGCGCCAGATTTTTATTGAGAAGATCGGCAGTACGGTTCATCGCTTTCATTCTACTCTCTCCTTTTATATACGGCCTTACCGCTGGCTTGCCAGCAGGGCCTTGCCTGCGGCGTCCGCGTCCCGCATGGCCTGCATGAACGCCTCTTTTGTAACAGGATAGGGGGCCTTGGTCCACTCCAAAACGGTGGCGGCCTTGTCTGCGATAGTCTGCAGGTTTTCTTCCACCAGATCAATTTCGCCCAGCGTGACGGGCAGACCGATGGAGTGGTTGAAGCGCATCACCCGGTCCCGCTCTTCAAACTGCTTGTCATAGGTCAGCAGCGTCAGCACGCCGAAAGCCACAATTTCCCCGTGCAGGTGTTTCCCGCCGGAGGCGGGCACCATGGTGGCGCCGTAATAAACGCAGTGGGCCAGACTGCTGTTGAAATAATACTTTGTGGCATCTGTGGTCAGGTTGGAGACGATGCCTGTGGACATCACGATGGCAAGGGCAACCTGCTCCAGCTCATAGCCGGGGGTGTTTTGGCGGCACTGTTCCATGGCGGTGGCGCCATATTCCACCATCGGGCTCGTGCAGGAGTGGGCCAGCTGGGCGCCTAGCAGCGTGGTGTGGAACAGCTTTTGTCCGCGAGAGGCCAGCTCCACCTCGCACTCCTTGGAAAGTCCGTCGCCAATCCCGGCCCACAGGAGGGCTTCCGGCGCTTCCGCGACAATTTTTGTGTTCAGAAAGGTATGCTCCGGGCAGCGGGTGGGGTAAAAGTAATCCCGGAAAGTGTCGTCAGGATTGTAAAACACACCGATGGCTGTGCAGGCCGCGCAGTTGGAGGCGATGGTGGGGAAGGTGAACAGAGGTTTGTCCAGATGTTCGGCCACGGCCTTGCAGGTGTCTACCGCCCGTCCCCCGCCCACGGCGAAAATCATGTCGGCGGATTTGACGGCGTCCACCGCTTCCAGCGCGGCGGCGTTTTCGTAGGTGGCGTTGTCGCCATACCAGACCGGCTCGGACAACGTGAGGGGCGTACCGCTGAGGGCTTCTTTCAGAGGCTCGTAGGCCTTGGAAAGTGCGGTTTTGCCGCCAATCACGGCAGCGGTTTTGCCGAAGCGGCGAACGATGCCATAAACGTCCTTATAGCAGTCGGGTCCCACGCTCCAGGCGGGCAGGCAGTTGGTGTAACTCATCGTGTTTATCCTCCCAATTTTGTGGGACAAAACAAAAACAGCTTCGTCCCAAAGTTTTACTTTGAGACGAAGCTGTAAATCAACTCCGCGGTACCACTCAAATTGCACGGCGGTTAAACCATGCCACTTTACAGGCTCCAACAAGCCCATGGCACTAACGCAGCCTACGCGTGCGACTCTACTTACCAAAGTGTTCGGTCGCCGGCTCAGAAGGGATTGCTTGGACGATACCCGGTTACCTGCTTTCAGCATACGCAGGCTCTCTGTGAACCATCTTTCGTCGGCGTTCTTCGTCATTGCCTTTGTTGTTCTTAAGAATAGCAAAAATTAATGCGCGGAGTCAATGGCAATACTGCAATAATTATTGGGCGTACATTTAAAAATAATTATGCAAAACACAACATGAAGGGTGACAACGCGGCGGTTTGTGTGTTCCCAATCAGGTTTGCCGATTCCTGCGTTCCGGCGGTTAAAATGCCGCTTCCTGAACGCTTGATGGAATCGGCGGTTGACAACTATAACTAAATGTGTTATTATAAAAGCAGTCAATATAATTTCTTTGTATTCGCATATTTTGTAGGACATTGTTTTGATGTTCCGCAAAGTATGTGAGTTTTGTTTTTATAGGAGCATAAACTGCTGCATATCATGGCATAAAAAGCGAAGCGGCCGATAGTTTGCCGTATAATAAAACGGAATGAATGGGTGAGTTAAAATCAATCTTGTACACGAACAGGTGAATCATTTGAAATTTGGAACCGGGACGATTATTTCTCAGGATTCGGCAACAATCACGGTCCTGTTTTCAGAAGAATACGGAGAAAAAAAGTTCTTCTGTCCTGCCGTATTTAAATCATTTCTCAGTCTGTGCAACCCCGCTGCAAAGGACCGTATGAGCAATGAAATGAAGATGACGCAGGCCTTTGCGGAAATAGAACTGAATAACCGCCTTGCGGAGGAAGAAGAAAAAAAGCGGGCCCTACTGGAACAGAAGGCCGCCTTAAAGAAAAGAACCCCTGCGAAGAAGAGTGCCAAGAGTCTTTAACTCGACGAAAAGGCCTTTAGCAGGATGCTTAGTAGATTGAAAATTGATTGAAACGAGGAAATTCATGACAAACCAACCCTTTTCCCAATTGGCTCTCTCTGCGGAACTGATGGAAGCAGTGACCGAGATGGGCTTTACGGAAGCCACTGACATTCAAGCAGAGTCCATCCCTCTGATCCGCACCGGTGCCGATATTTTGGCTCGTTCCCAAACCGGAACCGGAAAGACGGTGGCCTTCGGCATTCCCGCTGTGGAGTGCATCTCGCCGGATTCACGGAATGTACAGGTTCTGGTGCTTTCTCCCACACGGGAGCTGGCGCGCCAGTGCGGAGGGGAAATCCGCAAGCTGGCCAGCCATCTTCCCTATGTAAACGTTGCCGATATCTTTGGCGGCGGAGATTATCGAGGGCAGTTCCGGGAATTGCAGTCTGCCAACGTGGTCATCGGCACTCCGGGCCGGATTATGGACCATATGCGCCGGGGCACTCTGAATCTGCGCCATTTGAAAATGGTCATTCTGGACGAGGCCGACGAAATGCTGAACATGGGCTTTCGGGAGGATATCGAGGTCATTTTGCAGGATGTGCCGGAAACCAGACAGATCGTGTTGTTCTCCGCCACCATTCCAGAGGAGATTTTGACCATAGCCCAGCAGTTTCAGCGGGATCCGGTTCGCATTGAGATTAACCGCGAGCAGATTACGCTGGAAAATATCCGGCAGGTCTACGTGGAAATTCCCCCGAAGAAGAAGCCTGAAGCGCTGACACTGTTGCTTCATTACTATCAGCCCTGCCGGGCCATCATTTTCTCCAATACCAAAACCATGGTGGACGAGCTGACCGAGCAGCTCAGTGCCGCCGGATTTTCGGTGGAGGGTCTGCACGGGGATATGAAGCAGCTTCAGCGCACCACGGTGATGAACAGCTTCCGTCAGGGCCGCGTCTCCATTTTGGTAGCCACCGACGTGGCAGCCCGGGGAATTGACGTCAGCGACCTTGATTATGTGATCAATTTTGATATTCCGAAAGAACCCGATTCCTATGTCCACCGTATCGGCCGTACCGGCCGGGCCGGCCGGGCCGGTACGGCAGTGACTCTCTGCTGCGGACGGATGCAGGTGATCCAGCTTCAGCGGCTGGCGGCGCGCACCCGTTCCGGCATCGAGGCGATTTCGCTGCCCAGAGTGTCTGACATTGAACAGGTTAATCGCGAACGGACCCTCAAGGAGCTGGAACAGGCCATGAAGTCCGAGCCGCTTCCTTTCCACACGGAAGTGGTGGAGGAGCTGATTCGGCGCGGGCATGCGCCGGAGCGAATCGCTGTCACGCTGATGGGCCTTTCGCATGTTCATGACACCAAGGCGCTGAAGGATTTGAGCGTCCCCGCAGCTTTGGGGAAAAAGGCCAGAGTGCAGGAGCGTCGCCCCATGTCCGCCTTTGTGGTCAGCGTTGGCTCGGCCAACAGAACCACGGAGAGGCATATCATCGGCGCCGTCACAGAGCGGGCGGGCATCAGCTCTCACGATGTCGGCAAGGTGCAGATTTCTGAATCCTTTTCCACCGTTCAGGTTCCCTCCGATCTGCTGGAGGAGGTTATGCGGGCTATGCGGGGATGCAAAATCTGCGGCAAGCCCGTCCATGTTATGCCGGTTCCGGAGCAGCAGGTCCGAAAGAAACCTGCGCATCACGGCGCCGCAAAGCCCTGGGCAAAAAAGGCGAAGCACCGCTCTTATGGCGTGTAAATGCGTTTACCGTAGCATTGATTGAGATAAAAGGTTCTCCCCGAAAGGGGAGGACCTTTTTGCGTTACGACCTGCTTCGCGGGGGAGAAGGATATTTTATGCGGTGTTTGAAAAATATTACTTTTAAAAAGCGTGAGATGATTGTTCAATTGCCTGATCCACAAAAATTTGACAGGCAACTTTTCAGCCGATCCAAACGCGCTTGCCTTCAAGCGCAAGGGGAAGAGGACCTTCATAGGAGCCTGCCTCCACATGCGAACAGGCTTCCCAATTTCATTACCCCGCTTGTCTAAAGATGGTCCAGTATTTCCTAAACCACCGTGCATTTTAAGCGGAACTTTTAAAAACGTTGGAATTACAACGCGGTTAACGTCGCGATTGTGGTATACTTCAGCTATAAAGAACAGATAGAAACCAAGAACGGACAAAACCGAACTGACCTAAAAGGGAGGCTATTATGGCAAATTATTTTAAGGTGACGGACAGCATTTACGATATTACGGAAAATTACCCCGAATTGATTGCTTTTTTGGCAGCCAACGGCTTTGAGACGCTGAAAAATGAGATGATGAGAAAAACGATGGGCAAGACCATTTCACTGGAGACAGCCCTGCGCAGCAAAAAAATCAATGTGGAGCTGTTTGTAAAAAAGCTGGAGGACGCAATTGAGCAAAGCCAGTACAGCGCTTCCACGGGTCTTGCCCATATGAAAAAGGAAACCGGGGCCAATGTGCGCATTGAGGGCGTTTTACCTTGCCCCATCCGCATTCCTCTGCTGGAGCGGTTTGAAGGCTGGTTCAACGAGAAGAAAGACAGCTTTGGCTTTGAAGTGGATTATAGCTTACAGGCCGCCAGTATGGGGCTCGACCACATCAAGGAGCGGGTGCTGGAGGCGGGTGGTAACCCTGAAGGGCTGTCCGATCTCTACCTGTCCGCAGGCTTTGATCTCTTTTTCGACCAGACGCTGATGGGGCAGTATCGGGACGCGGGGGTATTTGAGGAGATTTCCGGCGTGAAGCATTTGAACCCGGATTTTGAAAACGAGCACCTGAGCTTGAAGGACCCCAAAGGGCAATACGCCATCATCGGGGTGGTTCCCGCCATTTTCATGGTGAACACCGACGCGCTGGGGGACCGGCCCTGTCCGGAGAGCTGGTCGGACCTTCTTCGCCCGGAGTTTGAAAACAGCGTGTCTCTTCCTACCCGGGACTTGGATTTGTTCAACGCGCTGCTTCTGCACATTTACCGCTATTATGGCGAAGAGGGCGTCTCCAAGTTGGGCCGTGCCATGCTGCGCAGCATGCATCCCGCCCAGATGGTGAAATCCCACATGAAAAGGGGAGAGAACGCTGTTCCCGCCGTGACCATCGCTCCTTATTTCTTCACCCAGATGCTGGACGCCAAGGGCCCCATGATTCCCGTGTGGCCCAAGGACGGTGCAATTGTGAGCCCGATTTTCCTGTTGGCAAAGAGTGCATCTAAGGAAAAGGTCAAGCCCTTCGTGGACTTCCTGTTCTCAAAGGAGGTGGGCCAGGTCTTCACCTCCAGCGGGAAATTCCCCTCCACCAATCCGCTGGTGGAAAACGGTCTGCGGCCGGATCAGGGCTTTATGTGGCTGGGGTGGGACTATATTCACCAGCATGACATCGGGCAGTTGATCAAAACCACAGAGGAGCTGTTTTACCGGGCATATAAGGAGGAATAAATATGAATCTGACGATTTTTTCGGGCCCTCCCTCGTCGGGGAAGACCTCAGTGATTCTGAAAACCATCGCCACCCTGCAAAGCCGGGACATCCGGGTAGGCGTTGTGAAATTTGACTGTCTGTATACCGACGACGACGTGGCCTATGAAAAGGCGGGCGTGCCTGTGAAAAAAGGGCTTTCCGGTGCGCTGTGCCCCGACCATTTCTTTGCTTCTAACATTGAGGAAATTGTCCGCTGGGGAAACCACGCGGGGCTGGATTTACTCATCAGCGAATCTGCCGGACTGTGCAACCGCTGCTCGCCCTATATTAAGGACATCAAGGGCGTGTGCGTGATCGACAATCTTTCCGGCATCAACACCCCAAAGAAAATTGGGCCCATGCTGAAGTCCGCCGATCTGGTAGTCATCACCAAGGGAGACATCGTTTCGCAGGCGGAACGGGAGGTGTTTGCCTCTCGGGTCAGCTCGGTGAATCCAAAGGCGGTCACCATGCACGTCAACGGGCTGACAGGCCAAGGGGCCTACGAGCTGGGAACCCTGATTTACGACGCGTCCCAGAAGGTGGACTCGGTGCAGGGAATGCAGCTGCGCTTCCCGATGCCTGCGGCGCTTTGCTCCTACTGTCTGGGAGAAACCCGCATCGGGGAGGCGTTCCAGATGGGCAACGTGAAGAAAATGGACCTGGGGGTGGACAAACAATGATGGAGTTAAGCATTGCCCGCCTGTTGGCGGAGTATCCCTACGCGGCGTCGTATTTCGAGCAAAACAAGCTGGACGTCTCCGGCTATGGGGAGCTGACGTTTCCCCAGTATTTAGAGCATTTTACGCAGGACGAGCTGGAGGATCTGGCCATTGACCGGGAAAAGCTCCTGTCTGACCTTGAGGTGTTCATAGCCCAGATGCAGGAGTTCTTGGGTCTGGACGCGTTCAATCAGGTGCGCTCGCTGACCATTCTTCCCGGGCATGACAAGTCCGGCGGGGCAGAGGGCTTTGAGCGGTTCACAATTCACGCCTCCGAAATCGTCTCCATTGTGGGCCCCACCGGGTCGGGCAAAAGCCGCCTGCTGGCGGATATTGAGTGGGCCGCCCAGAACGACACGCCCACCGGGCGCAGTATTCTAATTAACGAAGAGATTCCCGACAATAAGTGGCGGTTTTCCTCCAACAACAAGCTGGTGGCCCAGCTCTCCCAGAACATGAATTTCGTGATGGATTTGACTGTGCGGGAATTTTTGGAGCTTCACGCCCAAAGCCGCCTGCGGGAGGACCCCGACGCGGTGATTGACCGCATTATTGAGGAGGCCAACAACCTTGCAGGGGAGCAGTTCCGCATGGATACCCCCGTGACCAGCCTTTCCGGGGGACAGTCCCGGGCGCTGATGATTGCGGACACTGCAATTTTAAGCTCCTCGCCCATCGTACTGATTGACGAGATTGAAAATGCGGGCATTGACCGGAAGAAGGCACTGGAATTACTGGTGGCCGAGGATAAAATTGTGCTGATGGCGACCCATGATCCGCTGCTGGCGCTGATTGCAGACAAGCGCATCGTCATAAAAAACGGGGGTGTGAGCGCGGTGATTGAAACCAGTCCCGAAGAGAAGGCGCTTCTGGAAGAGCTTGAAAAAATGGACGCTGTGGTCCAGCACGCGCGGCACAAGCTGCGCAGCGGAAGTTTGCTTTCTGCCGCCGACTTAAATCGGTAAAGAACTGGACGGGAAGGTGTTCCCCATTAAAACCAGGCGGGCTTGCACGAAAGGTCATGGATAACACCGGAGTGCCGTAAGCGTAAAACAGAGCGCAAAGCGAAAATCGTTTTGCGCTCTGTGTTTTTTATTTAGTGCGAAAGCTTTTTGCAAGGATAAGTCGTCCTATCCGGTTTCGTCAAAATTTCAGAGGGATGGTTCTGTGCACTTTGTGGGAAAATCCGAATTATTTTGTGGCATCTTGACAGGTGACAATTCGATGCTATGATATCAGATAGCAAATTATTAAGGTATTACCTTTGTTTCTTCTGACTTTGAAAATCAAAGACAGAGGAGAAGGAGACGGGATGGAAGCAAAGATGGATGCGAAAACCGAGCAGGTCAAAATCTGGGAGGACTTTTTGAAGGTAGCAAAACCGGACTGCAAGTTTAGCTGGGCGTTTTCGGAGCTTATTTGTGATTACAAAGGAAGCGAACAGGGGACTGCATTGCTGAGCGTGACGGAGACGTACAAAAACGTGGAGGCTATCTTCATCACCTCCGATAATAATTTGGAAACGCTGCGTGAGCAGGCATTTCTGGATCAGAAAACCGTGGTCATGACCAATTATGGCATTACCCACGGTTTTTTTCTGGTCACACCCGGATAGATTCCTGCGGCGAAGGAGGAAGGTGCAGGTGGAGCTGGACTTTCCCGTGGAGCAGATGAGCATCCGTATGCAGCAGAAAATGGAACCTATATGGATACTCCTTTCTTCGAGCTTGTGCAACCGTGCATTATAAAAATACACATATCCGCTGATAGTGCGAGAAAGTTTTATATATAAGAAAATACCAGTGAAGTAAATGCGATGTCCATGAAGCGTTGCAACAAAACAGACAAAAAGAAATGGTGTGAATCGTAGGATATTATACATATATTAATGAATAATTTCCCGTAAATCAATTGACGAAAGAACCGAAAAAGCAGATAATATTTTTAACTGAACAGGAGTCGCCAAAATGGGCTTGCAAACGGGAAAGGGATGGTTGGAAGGCATGGAAAAGGCATATCTGGTTTTGCGGGACGGGCAGGTATTTGAAGGGATTCGCTTCGGCGCAAGTGGGGACACGGTGGGGGAGTTGGTGTTTACCACCGGCATGTGCGGCTATCTTGAAACGCTGACGGACCCCAGCTATCACGGGCAGATTGTATTGCAGACCTATCCCCTGATGGGAAACTACGGCGTGATTCCTGAGGATTTCGAGGGGAACTGCGCCGTGCGAGGCTATATTGCCCGGGAGTGGTGCACCACTCCGTCCAATTTTCGCTGTGACATGGATTTGGATGCGTACCTGAAACAAGAAAACGTTCCGGGCATCTGCGGGGTGGACACTCGGGAGCTGACTCGGATCATCCGGGAACATGGCGTGATGAATGCCACAATTTGCGCTGCGCCGCCCGCCAGGCTGGGGCAGGTGGAAGCGTATGCCGTCACGGGGGCGGTGGCGGCCGTCACCTGCCGGGAGACGCGGGTCTATCCGCCGGTGGGAGAGAAGAAGCACTCCGTGGCTCTGCTGGATTACGGCGCCAAGCGCAACATTATCCGGGAGCTTCAAAAGCGTGGCTGCGAGGTGACGGTTTTACCTGCGATCACCACGGCGGCGGAGGTGCTGGACCGGAAACCGGATGGCCTCATGCTCTCCAACGGTCCCGGGGATCCGGCAGAGGCGGAGTTTCAGATTCACCAGCTCCGGGAGCTTGCGGGGAAGCTGCCCCTGTTCGGAATCTGCCTTGGACACCAGCTTCTGGCTCTGGCGCTGGGCGGACGGACCTATAAATTGAAGTACGGACACCGCGGCGTGAATCAGCCCGTCCGGGATCTGAGCGGTCCGCGGACCTACATCACCAGCCAAAACCATGGCTACGCGGTGGATTCGGATTCTATGCCCTCCGGGCGCGTCCGCTATGTCAATGCCAACGACGGAACCTGTGAGGGCATTGACTATCCAGCGTTGAGGGCCTTCACCGTCCAGTTTCACCCAGAGGCCCATTCCGGGCCGGAGGACACTGCGTTTTTATTTGACCGCTTTGCCGCGCTGATGAAGGGAGAGTGCCTCTAATGCCTTTGGATACATCAATTAAGAAAACACTGGTGATCGGTTCCGGCCCCATCGTCATCGGGCAGGCCGCTGAGTTTGACTACGCGGGGGCCCAGGCCTGCCGCGTTTTAAAGGAGGCGGGAGTGGAGGTGGTTTTGTGCAACTCCAATCCCGCCACCATCATGACGGATCAGGCCATGGCGGACGAGATTTACTTAGAGCCTCTCACCGTGACCACAGTGAAGCGCATTATAAAAAAAGAACGGCCCGACAGTCTTTTGGCCACACTCGGCGGGCAGACGGGGCTGACACTTGCCATGCAGCTTGCCAAGGAGGGCTTTTTGGAGCGGGAGGGAGTTCGTCTGCTGGGAACCGACGCGACGGCCATTTCCAAGGCAGAGGATCGGGAGCTGTTTAAGGAAGCGATGGAGGCCATTGACCAGCCCGTGATCCCTTCGGACATTGCCAACACCGTGGACGAGGCATTGGCCGTGGCAGAACAAATCGGGTATCCCGTCATTGTCCGCCCGGCGTTTACGTTGGGCGGTGCGGGCGGCGGCGCGGCGGCCAACCGAGAGGAGCTGCAAATCATTGCTGCCACAGGGTTGGACGCGTCGCCCATTTCTCAGATCCTGGTGGAACGGGCCATCTTCGGCTGGAAGGAGATTGAGTTTGAGACAATTCGCGATGCCGCCGGCAACGTGATTGCGGTGTGCTCCATGGAAAATCTGGACCCGGTGGGCGTCCACACGGGAGATTCCATCGTGGTGGCCCCCGCCCAGACCCTTTCGGACCGAGAGTTTCAAATGCTGCGCACCGCGTCGCTGGACATCATCTCCCAGCTTGGCATTGTGGGCGGGTGCAACTGCCAATTGGCGCTGGACCCTAAGAGCTTTCGGTATGCGGTGATTGAGGTGAACCCCCGAGTTTCCCGTTCCTCCGCGCTGGCCTCCAAGGCCACGGGCTATCCCATTGCGAAAGTCACGGCGAAAATTGCCCTTGGCTTTACGCTGGACGAAATCAAGAACGACGTGACGGGCAAAACCTGCGCCTGCTTTGAACCGGCGCTGGATTACATTGTGGCGAAAATCCCCAAGTGGCCCTTCGACAAATTTGTCGACGCAAGCCGGAAGCTGAGTACCCAGATGAAAGCAACCGGCGAGGTGATGGCGATTGCGCCCGGCTTTGAAATGGCCATCATGAAAGCCGTCCGGGGTGCGGAAATCGGGGTGGACACCCTGAACCGTCCTGTGGAAGACGGAGATAACGTGCCGGTGCGGGAGCGGCTGGCCCGGGTGGACGACCGACGGCTTTTCACGGTGTTTGAGGCGCTGAAAGCGGACGTGGACGTGGAGGAAATTCACGAGATTACTAAAATTGACCGCTGGTTTCTGGGCAAACTCCAGAATCTTGCGGCATTTGAAAACTCCCTGACAAGGGACGGGCTGACTGCGGAGCATTACGAAACCGGCAAGCGGTATGGCTATCCCAACGGGGCACTGCTGCGGCTGTCCGGTGGAGTGGCGCTTCCCGGCGGGGCCAAGCCTGCGGTTTATAAAATGGTGGACACCTGCGCGGCGGAGTTCGATGCGCAGACACCCTATTTTTACTCCTGCTTTGACAAAGCCTGTGAGTCCCGCTCTTTCCCACGCAGCGGGAAGCCTGTGGTGCTGGTGCTGGGCTCCGGTCCCATCCGCATCGGGCAGGGCATTGAGTTTGACTATTCCTCTGTCCACTGCATATGGACGCTGAAAAAACTGGGCTATGAAGTGGTCATTGTCAACAACAACCCCGAAACCGTCTCCACGGACTATGACACCGCTGACCGGCTGTATTTTGAGCCACTGTGCCCCGAAGATGTATTGCACATCATTGAGGTGGAACGCCCGGTGGGGGTGGTGGTGGCCTTCGGCGGGCAGACCGCCATCAAGCTGACCAAGTTCTTGGACACGCAGGGCGTGAAAATCCTGGGTACCTCCGCCGAATCCATCGATATGGCCGAAGATCGGGAACAATTTGACGCGCTGTTGGAGCGGTTTTCCATCAAGCGTCCGCAGGGCCGGGCGGTGCTGAGCCTGCATCAGGCCCTTTCCGCCGCAGAGGAGCTGGGCTATCCCGTGCTGCTGCGGCCCTCCTACGTCATCGGCGGGCAGAATATGGTCATCGCCCACAACGAGGCGGAGGTCCGACGCTATATGGAACCGATTCTGACCAACGGAAACGGCCAACCGATTCTGGTGGACCAGTATCTTCAGGGGCGAGAGCTTGAGGTGGACGTGATCTCCGACGGGACGGACGTGCTGATTCCCGGCGTGATGCAGCATATCGAGCGCACCGGCGTTCACTCCGGGGACTCCATCGCGGTTTATCCGCCTTTTAATATCAACGACCGGCTGCTGAAAACCATTGTGGACGGTTCTGAAAAGCTGGCCCTCAGCCTGAAAACAAGAGGCCTTGTCAATATCCAGTATTTAATCTATCAGGGGGAGCTGTATGTCATCGAGGTGAACCCCCGGGCCAGCCGCACGGTTCCCTATCTCTCCAAGGTGACGGGGGTGCCCATGGTGGATTTGGCTGCCCGGGTGATGACGGGACAGCCTCTGCGCACCCTTGGCTACGGCACGGGACTTTATAAAACACCGCCTTATGTAGCCGTTAAGGTTCCTGTCTTCTCCTTTGAAAAGCTCACCGACGCAAACGCCACCCTTTCCCCGGAGATGAAGTCCACCGGAGAAGTGCTGGGTCTTGGGAAAAACTTGCAGGAAGCTTTGTTTAAAGGGCTGGTGTCCGCAGGTTATCAGGTGGAGCGGGAACGTCGGGGCGGCATTCTCATCTCCGTCAACCGACGGGACCAACCGGAGGTGGTCCATATCGCCCGCAAGCTGGTGGACTTGGGCTATAAGCTCTACGGTACCGAGCGTACAGCTTATGAAATCTCCCGCCTTGGCGCGGATGTGGAGGTGGTGGGTAAGCTGGGGCAGGATAACCGGGTGTTTAAGTTGCTGGAGGCGGGGGAAATTGACTTCGTCATTCTCACCGGCTCAACGGAACCGGAGTATATCCGGGATTTTATTCATCTGAACCACCGCTGCGTCCAGCTTGGGATTCCGTGCCTCACCAGTCTGGACACCGCCGCAGCGCTGGCGGATATTCTCGCCAGCCGCTATACGCAGGAGAACACGGAACTGGTGGATATCTGCCGCCTGCGGACAAAGCGGCAAAAGCTTCCCTTTGCTAAGCTTCAGACCTGTGGCAACGACTTTGTGTTTCTGGAGGATTTCGACGGGGCCATCACCTGCCCGGAATCCCTCTGCATTACCCTGTGTGACCGGCACACCGGCGTGGGGGCAGACGGCATCGTCCTGATGCAGCGCTCCGAGACGGCCGACGCGAAAATGCGCCTGTTCAACGCCGACGGATCCGAGGGGCGCATGTCGGGCAGCGCCCTGCTGTGCATGGGAAAATATCTCCACGACAAGGGTCTTACAAAGAGGGAAAAACTGCAAATTGAAACAGTTAGCGGAGTTCGTGCCGTGGCGCTTTCCGTCATGAACGGACAGGTCTCCTCCGCCTGTGTGTCCATGGGGCGGGCCTCGCTGGATGTGGATCGGCAGCTTGTGAATGCGCCAATGGAAATTGGGGGAACGGAGTGGCGCGTCACCTGTGTGGACATGGGAAGCCCCCACTGCGTGGTGTTCTGCCCCCGTGTGGACGAAGTCGACGTGGCAGCGCTGGGCCCCCGGTTTGAACGGGGCGTGCTTGCGCCGGAGCGGACCAATACGGAGTTTGCCCGAGTGGTAAATGAGAGCACTTTGAAAATGCGGGTGTGGGAGCGAGGCAGCGGCGAGACGTCAGCCTGCGGAGACGGAGCCTGCGCCGCAGTGGCGGCAGCAGTGGAGTTGGGCCTTTGCCCGAAAAACCGGGATATCACGGTAAAAGCCTCCGGAGGGGACATGGTTGTCCATTATTCCAAGGAAGAGACGACCCTCGCTGCCGATGCGACGATGGTATATGAGGGTATCGCAGAATACTAAGAGAAAAGCAAACGGGCGCGGACCGCATATGCAGCCCGCGCTCGTTTTAATCAATGGGAGAGGCGTTGCTCTGCCGCCTCACACAGGAAAACCCTTTGCAGGCAAACCGCTGCCTTACAGGGCGGAGAGCACCTCGTCAATGTCGGGCAGCTCCCCAATGGGATAGACCTTGACCCATTTCACATTGCCTTCCGCATCCACCAGCACGTTGGCCCGACCGGACATGCCGTGGTGAACCATATACACGCCGTAGTCCTGCGAAACTTTGCCCTGAGGCCAGAAGTCGCTGACAAGGGGCGTTTTTTCAATGGCCAGAACGGTTGCCCATGCCTTTTTGCCGGGCGCGGGGTCCACACTCAGCCCGATGGCCACCGTGTTCTTTTCTGCGAAAGCGTCGAAGTGCGTTTCCAGCGCCCGCATCTGATCGGTGCACACGCTGGTCCACGCCAGGGGATGCCAGGACAGCAGCACCTGTTTGCCCCGGTAATCGGAGAGCTTGATTTCCTTGCCGAATCCGTCGGACAGGGTGAAGTCGGGGGCTTTTGCGCCCACTTGAATTGCGTTCATGCTGAATCCTCCTCTTTACAAATAATGTGTAGGGAGCGGACCCGGCCCGGATGGTCATGCTCCTGTGGTTGGGGTGTTTCGCGGTTATCCAACAGCTTTCCGGGGAAGCAATGGTGTCTCTATGGTTTGCGGATGAAACCGGGATGGGCCGGAGACTCAGTCTGGAATATGAATTTTTTCGAAAACCCATGCGGTCAGCTCGTTAAGAGAGGGATGAATGACCATGGAGTTGTTGATGGGGGCATAAGTCCCCAGATTGGGATACAGGATTCTTAGGTCGTCCATCTCCCGGGCGGCCATGGCGCGCCGGACTTTCTGGCATTGATAGCCGGCGTTCATGAGATACACGAAGGGCTGAAGCAGCACTGCCGCCTGCGGACCCACGATGTGGACGCCCAGCAGCTTTTTATCGTACCCAATAATGACCTTTACAAACCCGTCGTCCCCGTCCCGCTTGTGATAGCCCATGGCCCGGCCGCCCACCACCTCGGAAAAGTGGTTGTACGCCGTCTGATACAAGATTCCCTTCTCCTGCACCTCCCGTTCCGTCAGGCCCAGATGCGCCACCTGCGGATGGGTGAAAACGGCCCAGGGGACGGCGTCATAGCGCACCCCTCGCTTACCTTCGCCGGAGAACAGGTTTTGGCTGAGAATCTGTGCCTCGAAATTGGCCTTGTGCCGAAGCTGGTATTTTCCATTCACGTCCCCCAGCGCCCAGATACCGGGCTGCGAGGTTTCCAGATAGCTGTTTGTTACAATCCAGCCGTGCTTGTCCGTCTCCACACCAGCCTTAGGCAGGTTCAGCGTGTCGGCATTGGAGCGAGTGCCGGAGGCCATGAAAATTTCCTCACACTCTAAAACGGATTGCTCTTTCGTGGCGCTGTTTTCCACGGTGACGTATTTCTTTCCGCCCTCCGCCCGAACAGCGACGGGGGTGCTGTGGGTCAGAATTTCGATTCCATTTTCAGTAAACTGTCGGCTGACAAATTCTGCGACCTCCGGTTCCTCCTTGTTCAAAATCCCACCGGAGCGGACAAGGATTGTCACCTTTGTGCCAAATGCAGAAAAAATATGGGCAAATTCCGTGCTGATGGATCCGCCACCGATGATGACAAGACTTTTCCATGGATTTTTTGGATACTTTTCTCCGAAAAACGTCTCTGAGGTGACATATCCGGCTTCCTCCAATCCCTCCACCGAGGGAACGGAGGTCCTGGCCCCCACTGCCAGCAGAAATTTGTCTCCCGTGATCTCCTCCTCCGTCCCGTCCTCACGCAGGACGGTCATGCTGCGCGGACCGGTAAAAGCGCCGGTGCCCTTATACAGCGTCAGATTCGGAAGCTCCTGTAAATTTTTTTCAATAGTTTTATGGAAGTCGATCTGTGCCCACATTCTGCGGGAAATGACCTCCCAGTCAATGGTGTGCTGCCCCACATTGACGCCGATGCGGGAGGATCGCTCTGCCTCCCGGATGAAATCCGCCGGATAAACCAACATTTTTGACGGAATGCAACCCTTTGTCAGGCAGGTTCCGCCCAGCTTCGCCTTTTCAATCAGCGCGCACTGAAGACCCTTTTCCAAGGCGGCCTCCATCACCATCAGTCCCGCGCCGCTTCCTACAATGACCAAATCAAAATGCGTCAACCTGCAATGCCTCCTTTATATCCTATCCCGGGCCTGGGGGGCCATTCCTCATCAACGGTATGTCGCGCGGCCACCGAAGTGAGCGTCTTCCCATGCTTGTCTCTCATGCTTCTTATTTTAACGAAAACCTCCCCTTCGTCAAGCCTTTCAAGGAAAATTTCGACATTTATATATGGAGCGGATTCGCCTTGCAATCAGAAATTCGGTATGATACCATATAGTATAGCCCAAAAATGTATTTTTCGACAGTCCGGCTGGTTCGGCTGTCTTGTTTTGCCGTGGAGGAAGAATAATGTCGTTTTCAATGATTTGGCCGATTGCACTGGTGGTGCTTTCAAACGTGTTTTACAACGTGTGCTCCAAGGAGACGCCGGCGGAAATCAATCCCTTTGCGGCTCTGACCGTGACGTATGTCATCGGCGCGGCATTTTCTGCGTTGATGTATTTTGCCCTGAATCGGGGCGGCTCTTTATTCCGGGAATACCAGAACATCAACTGGAGCAGTTTTATATTGGGCCTTGCGGTGGTGGGCCTGGAGGCTGGGTCTATTTATATGTATAAGGCGGGCTGGAACGTCAGCAGCGGGCAACTGGTTTACAGCAGTATTTTGGCTGTTTGCTTGATTTTTGTGGGTGTGTTCGCCTATCACGAGACGATCAGCCCCACAAAAATTGTGGGGATTTTGGTGTGCATGCTGGGGCTGTTTCTGATTAACAGATAAACTTCTTTGAAGCGCAAAAGAAAAGCGCATCAATAGAGAGTGGCAAAACACCGGATTTTTCTTAGGGAACTGACAATGGGCGGGGGCGGACGGGAAATCCCCGTTCGCCCCCGCCGCGCATATCTCATTGCAGGTGTGTTCCATGGCCGACAAAAATCTCGCCGTATGAATGCCCATTTTATGCCGCGCCTTCCAGAGTGTCTCCCTGAGAGTCAGCTTGATCCTGAGGAAACAGCGCTGGAAAAGATCCTCCGGTTGTTGTCTTCTCCCGGAGAGAAGGAGACTATATGACGCGGAGCGTGCGGGACGGAGCGGTGCACAGCGTGTCCTCCATGTGGCGAAGCTGCTCCAGATGGAAGGACAACGGAAGCGCGTCCACCGAGAGGGTGGACTTTCCCGTGCAGCCGTCCACACCGCCGGAGGCCACGACGGCTTCAAGCGCCATTCGCTCCTCCTCTGGGGTGGGGAGCAGACGCTGTCCGATCGCAGCGGACAAGAGCGCGGCCGCCGCCCAGCCCCACCAATTGGACACACCGGATACCATCGTAAAATCTGCCCGCTCCACGGCGGCAAGGCGCTTGCCGTGGGGGACATGGGCCTCCACCACCGGGCGCAGCGCGCCCAGCCCCAGCTCGTTTCCCCCGTCGCCCACGGCAACGGTGACGGCCCCCATCCGGCGAGCAAGGGGCAGAAAGATCTCCGCGTCCGTCACCATGTCGTCGATTACGCATCCGTGCATATTGTAAAAATGGTCGTCCGCGCTTTTGCCGGGGTGCTCGATGGTAAAAAAGTGAGTGGGACGGATCCGGTTCAAAAGACCTTGGGCAAAGGCCGCCGTGACTCTGTCGGGAAGACAGACAATCTCGGTCCCCGGAGCAAGAACATCGGCTGCGGCCTGTACCTGCGGAAGGGGGGCGCTTCCGCATAGCAGGATTGCATTGCAGCCCGCCGTCATCAATGCACGGGCCAGATTCGCCGCGCCGGAGGGGCCGTCCGTCTCGCCATGGAACACGCCGCCGCAGTCCACCGGAAAGCCGGTGAGAATTACTGCCCGCTCTGCCGAGAGCAGTGTGTCAGTCAACGCGTCGAAATCCGGGGCGGGCAGCCACCGGGCAAGGCCCCGGCCTGTTTCGTCACGGCGCAGAAGCGCCCAGAGCTGTTCGTAAAAATCCATGAAATACCTCCCGAGAGAGGGCCTTTTCAACAAAAAAAGACCCACTGATTTTGTGTAACACAAAATTCGTGGATCTTGGCCGCGGGAGGAAACGCCGGAGAGACGTTCCACGCGGGCAAAAACGAATCAAAAAGCCAAAGCGGACCGCTTTGCTCTGGGCACAGTATAGCAGGGAAGCGCCGCGCCGTCAAGGCACGGGCGGCAAATTTCACGCTGGATTTTCGGCGAAAATTGTGGTATAACGACTTCATGATGCCGTGCCGGATTGAGATGAAATCGGAGCGGTGTCTCCCTGAAAGGAAATGGAAAGGGGCGGCTATGGAATATCCGGAAAACACGATTTTGGTGGTGGGACAGGCCAAGCCCAGCCGGGGCGACGCCATCTGTCAGACCCATGGGGAGTTTTATATCAGTTTGGTATTGGAGCGGGACACGGGGCTAATTGTGGACGCCGCCTGCAACACAATTCTGGACGTGACGGCGGTGTTTGTCCGGGAGATGCTGGTGGGCCGCCGCCTCAGCGAGGATTTGGCGACAATGGAGACGGAGATCCGCACCCGCTATTTCGCGCTGACGCAAAAGCCTTTGATCGCCTGTCTGAAGGACGCGGCCAACCGCTATCGCGCCGTGCAATGCGGGGAGAGTATTTAGTGCGGGCGACCTTGTGAAAGACCTGCGAAAAGCGTGGAACGGACTTGAATCACACCGAAAAATATGTTATAGTTAATCGATTTAATGGATGAATTTTTTTAACCAAATGATTAAAAATTATTCGATATGTGCACTGGAAGCGAGGGACCGGATTTGAATGAGATATTAAAACGCTTTGTATTGCCGGAGGAACTGGCCGCAGTCGTGGACTGCAGTCCCAGCGTCATCGTTCCGGAGAGCAAGGAAACGCTATACGAGCTGATTTTCGGCAACGAGCACACCACCCGAATTGACGTGGTGTACGACGTGGATGGGCGGCCCGTCCACGAGGCGGACGTGGTCCGCTGCAAAAACGGAGCTGTGGTGAATTACACGGAGGACTATATGCGCCGCCGGGACCCGGATTGCATGCGCATTGCTGACGATCAGCCCACAGACAAGCCCCGGTTTGAAGACACATATGGCTACGGCTTTGACGAGGTGCGGGAGGAGACGTTCCGCTGGCTCTCTGGGCAGGAGTTGATTGTGGTGCCCTTCAAGGCCGGAGGATACGACTATGGCTACGAAGCGGTGCTGGTGTGTCCCCGAAACGCGGCGTTTTTTGCGTTTGCGCTCTCCCAACTTCAGGCCTTTGTCAATGTCCGAGAACTGGAGAAGTTTGAGCCCCGGGCCATCGTTTATGTGGCCCCGCCCCTGCGCCACACCCGCTTCGGCGGGCGGCAGGTGGTGGTGCACAGCCGGGGAGAAAAGCTCCATGAGATTTTTTCCTATAACCTCTATCCCGGCCCCTCGGCGAAAAAAGGCGTGTACAGCGTGCTGCTGGACATTGGCGAGCAGGAGGGCTGGGTCACGGCTCACGCTTCCGCCGCCCGAATCATTACCCCCTATGAAAACGAGATGGTAATGATGCACGAAGGCGCGTCCGGCGGCGGAAAGAGCGAGCTGCTGGAAGATGTGCATCGGGACTCCGACGGACGGGTGCTGGTGGGCGTGAACTCCATCAGCGGGACCCGCCACTATATTAGCATGAGTGACACCTGTACCATTCAGCCTGTGACGGACGACATGGCCATCTGCCCGCCGGATTTCCAGCCGACAAACGGAAAGCTGGCTCTGGCGGACGGAGAAGACGGCTGGTTTGTCCGAGTGGACGGCATTACGGAATATGGCTGTGATCGGCTGTATGAGCGCATCACCATCCACACGAAGGAGCCACTGATTTTCTTTAATCTGGACGGCGTACCCAATTCCACCTGCCTTCTGTGGGAGCATACGCTGGATTCCACGGGACGGCCCTGCTCCAACCCCCGAGTCATCATTCCCCGGCGGCTGGTGGACAACATCGTCACCGGGCCGGTGGAGGTGAACGTGCGTAGCTTTGGCGTGCGGATGCCCCCGTCAACGGCGCAGCGTCCCAGCTATGGCATTGTGGGACTGCTGCACATTCTGCCTCCGGCGCTGGCGTGGCTGTGGCGGCTGGTGGCGCCTCGGGGCTACAACAACCCCTCTGTCAACGGGGATTCGGCGCTGGCGGCGGAGGGCGTGGGGTCATATTGGCCCTTTGCCACAGGCCTGCGTGTCAAGCAGGCAAATCTTCTGCTGGAGCAGATTCTCCGTTGCACGGCCACCCGGTATGTGCTGACGCCTAATCAGAATATCGGCATTTATCAGGTGGGGTTTGCTCCGGAGTGGATTGCTCGCGAATATCTGGCCCGGCGCGGCGGTGTGAATATGCGCATGGACCGATTGACGCCCGCACCCTGCCCGATTTTGGGCTATTGCCTGAAGGACATGAAGGTGGACGGACAGCACATTCCCCCCAAGTTCCTCCGTCCGGAATTAC
>NZ_DAMBZJ010000003.1:79180-92853 GCF_032060045.1 Oscillibacter sp. | reverse complement strand
CAGGAGCTTCTCGGTGAAGAGGGTTATCGGGTGGGCGCGAAAATTCTCACCGACTTCTTTGCCAAGGAGCTGCAGGTTTACGACACGCCGGAGCTGCATCCGGTGGGCCGTCAGATTCTGGAGTGCTTTGCTGCCGGCGGCACCGTGGAGGATTACTGCAAAATCCTTCCTTTGGGCCTTGAATAAACGACATAAAACATCCCCGGAGCGGAATTTTCCGCCCCGGGGATGTTATCATAAGAACAGGGAAAAGGGGAATGCCGTGCTATGCAACGCCCTTGATGGTGACGTTTAAGTAACTGAAATCGTCCTTCAAGGAAATTTCAAAGGGCTTTACTGCCCTGCCGTCTTGCCGGTAAACCCGGACCATGGGCCGCAGACAGTAAGAAGCGTAATTTCGGATGACCAGCCCGGTCCATCCGTTGCTCAGCGCCACGGAAGTGCCCACGGGGTAGGGGGCAATTCTCTTTGTAAAGGCGTTGACCGCCTCCGGATCGAACAGGGTTTCTGCGCTGGCCATCACATATTCAACCCCTTCGTTGGGAGGCAGGGCCTTTCGATAGGGCCGCTCGGAGGTAAGCGCGTCGTACACGTCGGCAAGGGCGGTAATCCGCCCGTAGAGGGAGATGCCGGTGCCCTTCTTTTGCAAGGGATAACCGGAGCCGTCGTACCGCTCATGGTGCTCTAAGATGGGCCGACAACTTCTGGGCGGAAGCCGATATTCCGACATAATATAATCGTAACCCATCTGAGAATGGGTTTTCATCAGTTCAAATTCCTCTGGCGTCAAAGGTCCATTTTTTTGAACGATCTGTTTGTTGATAAAAACCTTCCCAATGTCGTGCAGCAGCGCGCCGCTGCCCAAGGCAATCAGGTCGTTCACTGGAAAATTCATGGCCATTCCCAAAACGATGGACAGAACGGCCACATTGAGAGAGTGGGAATACGTGTAGCTGTCATAGCTGCTTAAATCCAGCATGTTTACCATCACGTTCCGGTTCCCGGAAAGCTCCCGCACAATGCATTCAATCTGGGCGGAGACATTGACGGGGTGCGGTTTTCTTCCGCCCTGGCGGGCGGTGGAGATGATTTTCTGAATGCCACGCATCGTCTCCGAGCGTAGCTCGCCGCTGATGGCGTCGATGACCTCGATGTCCCGGGAAAGGTCGTCTTCGATGTAAGCGCCCGCATAGCCGGCCCGCAAAATGCCGCCGATATATGCGTTATTCAGCACAATTCCGGTGGAGAGCATGGTGTTTGGTCCGCGGTACAAAGGCTTTGCAAGCTGCATGCCCTCGCGTAAACAATTTGCAGCTACGAATCTCATCGCGATACCCTTTCAACATATGTTCTGCACACGATATTCCCCGTCCCATCGGAGATACGGCCGTTTCGCGGCCCGGCTGTCAGGGCTGAAAGAAGATCGGTTCGCATCCTCCGCATTAGGGCACAAAACCGAAAAGTGCGGGGCAAATCATCTGTTTGCCAGAGGTTATATTATATCCGTATTTTCGAAAAATGTCAAATAATTGCAAAAGAATTTTTGTTTCTCCCCACAGGGTATCACTGAGTCTCCGTGCATACTGCCTCGGTTGTGTGATGCGACGAAAGAAGGGGATAGGGTCCACCGGAGTGTGTCTTGAGAACCCAGTCAATTGTCTCCCGGGGCTGGTAAGAATGCAAAAAAGGACCCCGGCGCGAAAAATTACGCGCCGGGATCCTTTTTTGCGGGAGCAGGGGGGGCATCCCAAGAAGGTGTACCCTCCGGTACGCCGGGTGTGAAACGCGTGGCGGATCAGGCTGAATCATTTTGGAACGATCCCGCGTCAGGCGGCTCCTGTGGAGGAGGCCGGGGGATTTACGGCGCCGCTGCTTCCGCTGGGGGCAGCGCTGCCTTCCGTAACGCTCTTGCTGGCTTTTTGGCGGCCGGTGTGGTCAATGGTGTAGTCCTGATTGTACGCGCCATTGATAATGATGTGTGAAATTGGGACCACGGAATAACCCTGTCCAATCAGGTATTCCAGAATACCAGGCAGAGCGGCGGGTGTGTTCTCTGCCGCGTTGTGAAACAGGACGATGGACCCGGGCTGGACTCTGGAAGTGACCCGTCTGGTAATCTCATCCGCCGACAGGCCCTTCCAATCTAGACTGTCAACGTCCCATTGAATTGGCTCCATGCCATAATCGCGAATGGCCTTGACCACGTGGTCGTCATATTCCCCGTAGGGACACCGAATTAGCGCGGGGCGCACGCCGGAGATGGCCTCAATTTTGTCACTGCTTTCTTTCAGGTCGGCGGTAATTTTTTCCGTGGAAAGAGAATTGTAGTGATCGTGGTGAGAGGAGTGGCTCATAATCTCATGGCCCGCGTCGGAGAGTGCCTTGACAGACTCCGGGTATTTGTCCACCCAATCACCCACCACGAAAAAAGTGGTTTTTACATTGTATTGTTCGAGAATGTTAATGAGCGTCTGAGTGTCCTCGTTTCCCCAGGGTAACATTATAATGCGGCAGTCCCAAAATCAATTGCAATTGCCGCTTTTTATTCTACCTATTTGTGTCCCAATATGTGCAAATCGGGGCATTTACGCTTAATTAACCACCGGTTTCATCGTATAGAGGTAGATACCGAAGCTGACGCGCGTGGCATGTTTGCCGACAAGCCCTCATAACCTGAACCATCTGGTTTGAATAGGAGGGAATATTCATGTCTCAGACGATGACTCCGTCTGCGCGGACGTCCGAATATAGCATTGACCGCCACTTCACCGGCCAGCGCACTGCCGAAGATGTAGTGGCGGCACTGGTGAAGATTCACAGATGACACGCCGATGCCCCAGAAGAAAACAAAGTACTTGACCGCTCAATACGAACGTCTGTCACGGGAGGACGGTGACCGGATGGAGAGCGACAGTATCCTCAACCAGCAGAGACTCATTGAGGACTACTGTGCCCGCAATCCGGAGCTTCAAGCAGTAGGCCACTACTCCGATGACGGATATACCGGTACCAACTTTGACCGCCCCGCCTTCCAGAGAATGGTGACCGACATTGAAGATGGCAGGGTAAACTGTGTTGTCGTGAAAGATCTCTCCCGTTTTGGACGGGACTACATCGACATGGGCTACTATTTGGAGCGGTACTTTCCAAGCCGCGAGGTCAGATTTATTGCGATCAACGATGGGGTGGACAGCCAGGCTGGTCCCTACAATATGCTTCTGCCGCTGAAAAATGTTTTTAACGCGCAGTATGCAAAGGACATCTCGGAGAAGGTGCGCAGTTCCTTTGAAGTAAAACAGCGCAGAGGTGAATTTGTAGGGGCCTTCACCTCCTACGGATACGTGAAAGATCCGGCCGACCATAACAAGCTGATCGTTGATCCGGTTGCCGCCAAGGTTGTTCGGCGCGTTTTTGAGATGGCTGGGGGCGGAGCGGGACAGATTCGGATTGCCCAGCAGCTTAACGAGGAAAAGATTCCCTGCCCCAGCGAGTATAAGCGGCTGATGGGTGAGCGATATACCAACTGCAAGCGGTTGGAATCCACCCACTATTGGACCTATGCCACCATCCACCGAATGCTGCAAAACGAAATGTACCGGGGAAATATGGTGCAGCGGAGGTCGATTCGGCCAACTATGCATGGAAGAACCAAGGCCGCAGACAAAAGCCAGTGGATCGTGGTTCCGGATACCCATGAGGCGATCATCCCACAGGAGCTGTGGGATGCGGTTCAGGTGCAGATTAAGCAAAACACGCGTGCCCCGGCTTTTGAGCAGAATGTGGGTCTGCTCGCCGGATTCTTTAAGTGCGGAGACTGTGGCCGAGCAATGGTCAAAACGGTTCGGGGCGGACGCATCTACTACACCTGCGGGTCGTATCGCCGCTATGGGGCCAATGTGTGTACGAAGCATTCTATTCCGCAACAGGACATAGAGAAGATCATTCTGGGGGATCTGAACCGTTTGATTGCCGCCGTCAGTGATTTGGAGCAGCTTGCCGAGCGAAACCGAACGGTTTCAGATACGGCGCAGCACAAAAGCAAGGAACAAAATCGTCTGGAAACCGCGCTGGACAGGGTGCGCCGTCTGAAACAGGGGGCCTATGAGGACTATCGGGACAAACTGCTGAATCGTGAGGAATTTCTACGCTATAAGAGGGATTACGATCAGCAGGAGGAGATTTTAGCGCGTCAGCTGGCGCAGGTCGAGTCCTCGCCTGAAGAAAACCCACGGATGCAGCCGTGGATTGAAAACCTGCTGCGTCTGGGCAGGCTGACTGAGTTGGACCGGGCAACGCTGTCCCAGACGGTTGAAGTGATTCGCATCTTTGAGGACAAGCGCATAGAGATCACGTACCGGTTTTCAGACAGCCTCCGGTTTTTGCTGGAAGAGGAACGCGAGGCACCTGGCTGACGAGGTGGGTTCCGAGACGAATGTGCAAAAAAGCGTCCTATCAGCAACGCTGTCAGGACTCAAGCAAGTTGGATTTTTCAAGTTTTTGTCGGGACAAAGCCATCTAGCTGAAGTATAACCTCCTCTGTCGGAGGTGTCGCAGAATTCGCGTTCTTGCGTGAGCACTCTCTGAATGACGGCGTGATCTACGAACGGGATCATTGTGCTTAAAAACGCTCCAAATCTTAAAAATGATAAAAAGTGACGTTGCCGCATCAGCGGCAACGTCACTTTTTTTTGCCACGCCGCGATAAAAGCGGTCATAAAAGGAGCTGTGCGTCAGATGCGGAAAGGGACCAATCTCAATAAATCGTATCGAAGAGGCAAAACAAGACGGTATCGTGGGCGGCACCCTCACCCACCTTCGTGAAAATCGCCAGGCGCGCAAAGTAAGTATGCCAAACCGGCGAGGTCATGCAAGTGGGGCGCGCTTACGGGCTGCCAATTCCGCAAAATGGTTAAAAACGCAATGTGTTTTGCATTGATCTTTGGCAATCATACCCAAAAAATGGAAGTTATAAAAAATTTAATTTATTGTTAGACGGCAGTTTTAGCCCAAAGGCTTTTCCTCAGTAGACGGAAATTTGACGCTTATTCCGGATGCAAATGTAAGATTTCAAAAGGCAAAGGTCGAAAAACTGTGAATTTCACCGGTGGCGGCAGCCTGGACTGTTCTAGCGCCAAATCGTCCACATCGGAGGAGAAAAGGGGCGTCTGACGATGCGTGCAGACGTTTCAAAGACAGAGGCGCGCTACAATCCAGACAGTAAAAGGCTTTGTTGAGCGCTCGGCCCGATGCTGGAAAACGATTCGACGCAAGCCGCGTCTCAGAAAGGAAAAGAGAGTATGGATTTCGGGTTTAATGACGAATACAAAATGATCCAGAAGATGTACCGGGAGTTTGCAGAAAAGGAGATCAAGCCTCTGGCAGAGGAGATCGACGAAAACGAGCGGTTCCCCAAGGAAAGCGTGCAGAAAATGGCCGACAACGGGATGTTGGGCATTCCTTTTCCCGAGGAGTATGGCGGAGAAGAGGGGGACTACCTCTCTTATGTTCTCGCGGTAGAGGAATTATCCAAGGTCTGCGCGTCCACCGGCGTCACCCTGTCCGCCCACACCTCTCTGGGGGCCGCCCCCATTTATGAATGGGGCACCGCCGAACAGAAGCAAAAGTTCTTGATTCCGCTGTCCAGCGGCGAATGTCTGGGTGCTTTCGGTCTGACTGAGCCGAACGCCGGAACCGATGCCTCCCGCCAGAAGGCCACCGCCGTCAAGCAGGGAGATCATTATGTACTTAACGGCTCTAAGTGCTTTATTACCAACGCGGGCGAGGCGGGAATTTACATCGTCATGGCGATGACCGACAAGGAAAAGGGAAACCATGGCATATCCGCCTTCATTGTGGAAAAGGACTGCCCGGGTTTTTCCATTGGAAAGCACGAGAAAAAAATGGGGATTCGTGGCTCTGCTACCGCCAGCCTGATCTTTGAAGACTGCATTGTTCCTGTGGAGAACATGCTGGGCAAAGAGGGCGAGGGCTTTAAGATTGCCATGCATACGCTGGACGGCGGGCGGATCGGCATCGCCGCACAGGCGCTGGGGATTGCCGAGGGCGCGTTGAAAGAGACGATTGCATATGTAAAGCTCCGCGAGCAGTTTGGAAAGCCCTTGTCCGCCTTCCAGAATACGCAGTTTGTCATCGCCAATCTAGCCAACCAGATTGAGGCCGCCAAGCTGCTGGTCTACCGCGCCGCATGGTGCAAGGATAATCACCGGCCCTATTCTGTGGAGTCGGCTCACGCTAAACTCTATGCCGCTGAGACTGCCATGCGCGTTACCACCGAGTGTGTCCAGCTGATGGGTGGCTACGGCTATACCCGCGAGTATCCTGTGGAGCGTATGATGCGCGACGCGAAGATTACCCAGATTTACGAGGGCACCAGCGAGGTCCAGCGCATGGTCATCTCCCGCGCCGCGCTGCAATAAACAAACTGGCTGCACACAAGGCAAACCCACCCTCCGGCCCTGCCGGTAAGGAACGATGGGATACAACCGAACGGGGCTTCTGTACTTTCACCATTTTGTCTGAAAGAGAGGAACTTGCTTATGAACAAGAACGAGACCTTTGCCAAAGCGAAAGCATCTTCAAGCGCGGAAGATGACCGCGTGGAAAAAGCGCTGGAGGAGAGCGTCGGTGTTGCAGTGGATTACCGCACACTCAATCGCCGCAACTTGCTGAAATTCATGATTTTTTCGGGAATCGGAATCTGGGCGTTCTTCATTCCCGTGACGATTGGCGGGGCAAACTCTGTTCCCATGGTGCTTTTGATCGACGCAGTCAAGGCCCTACTTGGGCCCGCAGTCATGAATTGGCTGGTTCTACTTGTCTGCCTTGTGCTGTCCGTCACTTTTACACTGTCCCGTATCCAAAAAGAGGGCTTTTTCCAGCGGTTCCACACCAAAGACGGCTGGGGGACCGGAATCCTGTACTATCTGTCTCTGCTCTTCGCGGTGATGATCGTGTTCAACATGGGTCCAAAGCAGATTCTAGACTCCGGGGTCGGTGGGCAGGCGATCAGTCTGGCGGGTTCCACCCTGTTTACCGTTACCATCGCCGGCTGGCTGGTCACATTTCTTATTGAGTTCGGTGTACTGGAATTTGTCGGCACATTGATGGAGCCAATCATGCGAAAGGCGTTCAAGCTACCCGGCCAGTCCGCGGTCACAGCCGTCTCCGCGTTTGTGGCAGCGCCCGCCGTGGGCGTATTCATGACAAACAAGTTGTACAACGAGAACGTGTATACCGAGAAAGAGGCGTGCTGTGTTGCCACTAATTTTAGTGTGGTCTCTCTGGGCTTTTTTGCCCTGCTGGTTTCCATCACCGACACGGTTTATATGTACGGAAAAGTTGTTCTGACCTCGCTGGTCGTGGTGTTCATTCTGGCGTTCATTGTTATCCGCATACCGCCGCTGTCCAGAAGAAAAGACCGCTACGCCAACGGCACGGAGCAGACGGACACCATGCGGAAATCCGGCCGCTACGACCGCACAATTCTGAAAAAAGCTGTGGGGGCTGCGACCACCAAGGCCACCAGCACGCCGTATTCCGTGTTTCTCACCTCGATTCCCGACGTGCTGTCCTTTGCGGTGAAGATCGTCTCCTTTGTGCAGGCCATCGCGGTCATCGCACTGTTCATCAGCACCTACACCCCGTTGTTCCAGTGGATCGGGGTCCCCATGACGCCCTATCTTCAGCTGTGCCAGCTGCCCGATGCTGCGGCCATCGCCCCCGCCACGTTGGTGGGTATTGCCGAGATTGCGCTGCCTGTCATGACCATCGCCGGGCAGGCCCTTGCCCCGATGAGTGTGTTCTTTGTGATCGTGCTGTCCACCGTGCAGATTATCTTCTTCACCGAGAGCGCCAACGCCATGTTGCAGGCCGACATGGGGCTCAAATTCGGCGAACTGGTTCTAATCTTCCTGCTTCGGACGGTAATCGCCATCCCCATTGTGGCGCTGTTTGCCCATTTGCTCTTTTAAAAACCGCGTAAGACCACAACCATTTATTTTCTCAGGAGGTGTTGATATTGCAGCAAGCGTTAAGCGGGGTTCGGGTGCTGGACTTTTCTCAGGTGCTCGCGGGGCCCTTCTGCACCATGAATTTGGCCGACTTCGGCGCGGAAGTCATCAAGATTGAGCGTCCCGGCTCTGGCGACGGCAGTCGGATCTTTGGGCCGTTTGTCAACGGCCAGAGCGGCTATTACACACTGGTCAACCGAGGGAAAAAGAGCATCACGCTGGATTTGAAGCGTGGTCGGCAGATCATTTACGACATGGTAAAGACCTGCGACGTCGTGGTGGAAAACTTCAAGCCGGGTGTGATGGAAAAGCTGGGCCTCTCCTATGACCACCTGAAAGAGATCAATCCCAAAATCATCTACTGCTCTATCTCTGGCTTTGGACAGGACAGCCCGCTGCGGGATCTGCCCGCCTATGACATCGTGGCGCAGGGAATGTCCGGCATGATGAGCATCACAGGATATCCCGATACGCCTCCCGCCCGAGTGGGCAGCTCACTGGGAGACGTCAGCGCAGGGCTATATGCCGTGTTTGGCATCCTGACGGCTCTGTATAACCGAGAACGAACCGGCGAAGGACAGTATGTGGATATCGCCATGCTGGACAGTGTGTTTGCCTTTATTGAGACAAATATCGTGCGCCACACCATCGGCGGCGTCCATCCCACCCGCGTAGGAGCCCGGCATCCCCTCAGCGCACCCTTTGACATCTATCAGTGCAGCGACGGCATGGTTATCATTGCCGTGGCCAGCGACGCTCATTTTGCCAAACTGTGCGAAATGATCGGTCAGCCAGATTTGATCAAAGACCCGAAGTTTGACTCCGACCCTCACCGTTCTGAAAACGATGTGGAACTGAAGGGCATTCTGGAACAGTTTTTAAAGAATCACACAGTGAGCGGGGCCCGAGAAATGATGGAAAGCCGCTCGATACCGTGCGGCCCGCTGTGTACCGTGGACGATGCGTGTAAAAACCCCAGCATACTGAAGCGAAATATGCTGGTGGAGATCGACCAGCCCGGTGTGGGCAAGCTGACCATCACCGGAAATCCTGTCAAGCTGTCCAAGACACCGCCCGATCCACGGCATGCCGCCCCTTTGCTGGGACAAAACACACGTGCCGTTCTGGAGGAATTCGGGTACAGCAAGGAACAGATCGACGCGTGGGAGGCGGAGAAAGTCTTCTGATCCACCGACAACAATACAGATCAAAATTTTAAGGAGGAATCTCTCTATGGAATTCAAATATACTGACGACCAAATCGCCCTGCGCCGGGCGGTCCGCGAATGGGCACAGAGCTATCTTGCCCCCAAGGCGGAAGAGATCGACGTGAACAACCGTTTTCCCACTGAGACGATTGTCGCTTTGGGCGAACAGGATCTGATGGGTCTGGCCTATCCAGAGGAGCTGGGCGGCGCGGGCTATGACGCCATCTCCGAGGCGATTGCCATGGAGGAGATCTCCGCGGCCTGCGCCTCCACCGGCTCCATCATCACCGGACATTATCTGGGCTTTGACGCGCTGTATCTGGCGGGCAATGCTGAGCAAAAGGAAAAGTGGCTGCGCCCCGCGCTGGAAGGCGCAAAATATGCGGCGTTCTGCCTCACCGAACCTGCAGGCGGGTCCGATATGACCTCCAACAAGACCACAGCTGTGGAAGAGGGGGACAGCTACGTCATCAACGGCGTAAAACACTTCATTACCGGCGGCGCACACTGTGACTACCTGTGCTGCTTTGCCATCACCAATAAAGAGGACGTGCGCCACGGCATGAGCTGTTTTGTGGTGGAAAAGGGGACTCCCGGCATGACCATCGCCTCCGAAGACGACAAGATGGGTATCCGCGGTGCCCGCACGGCCGAGATCGTGTTTGAAAACTGCCGCGTTCCCAAAGAGAATCTGGTGGGGCGGTTGAACAGCGGCTATCGTCTGGCGCTGGACGTGGTGGACCGCGGCCGCATCGGCATCGCCGCCATGTCCGTAGGCATCGCCCAGTCCGCGCTGGATCTGGCGGTTAAATACGCCAAGGAGCGTGAGGTTTTCAAGCGCCCCATTGCAAAGTTCCAAGGCATCCAGTGGATGCTGGCTGATGCCGCCACGCAGGTGGAAGCCGCCCGGATGCTGACCTATTACGCCGCCAGCCTGAAAGAGCAGGGCGTGCCCTTTACCAAGCAGGCCGCCATGGCCAAGCTGTTTGCAGCCGAGGCGTCCCACAAGGTAGTGGATACCGCGCTGCAGGTACACGGCGGCTACGGTTACATGAAGGAATATGCGATTGAGCGGATCTACCGTGATCAGCGCATTACCGAGTTGTTCGAAGGAACCTCTCAGGTGCAGCGGATTGTCATTGCCGGTCAGCTTCTGCGCTGATGCGTGGCGCGTTTCAAAGCATATGATTTCGGTTTAACTGCGGCGCTCCGGCGCCCGCCATAAAGGAGGACAATATATGAATATACTGGTATGTATGAAGCAGGTACAAGACAACGCGGTGGCGCCCAAGCTGGACCCTGCCACCGGGCGGGTTGTTACGCAGGGGGTTGAGACTATGGTGAACCCCTTTGACCTGAACGCATTGGAAGCGGGCTTGAAGCTGATGGAGGAACATGGTGGAGAGGTCTCTGTGCTGGCGATGGGAGACGAGGAGAGCAAGATCACCCTGCGTATCGGCCTGTCCATGGGGGCGGAAAAGGCGTATCTGGTCAGTGATCCGGCACTGGAGGATTCTGATCCGTGGGCCACTGCCTACATATTGGCCAAGGCGATTCGATCCATTGGAACCTTTGATGTCATCCTGTGCGGGAAACAAGCCATCGACGATGACGCAGGTCAGGTGGGCGCGGGCATTGCCGAGCAGCTGGGCATCTCGCAGATCTCCTACGTGAACGAGATTCGCGAGGTCACAGCCGACAGTCTGACCGCCAAACGGGTCGCTCCCAATGGCGAGGAGGTGGTGCAGGCCGCACTGCCGGTGCTACTCACCTGTGAAAAATCTCTGAACGAGCCCCGCTATCCAACGCTGAAACGGACTAGAATGGCCAACCGCATGGAAATTCCCGTTCTGGACTGCGCGGCTATCGGTGCAGATGCGGCCAAGGGTGGAAAGAATTCCCCCTCCACTGTTCAAAAGCGCTATTTGCCTGCTCCGCGTCAGAGCGGCGAGTTGCTTCGCGGGGACGCGGAGGAAATTGGAAAACTCGCCGTTTTAAAGCTCGTGGAACAGAAGGTCATCTGAGAAGGGAGAACAAGATATGTCAAATCAAACCATATGGGTCTGCATGGAGTGCGTGGGCGGGAAGATCGCAGGCGTCTCCTATGAGATGCTCGGCGCGGCAAGAGAACTGGCGGATCAGCTGTCGGGCAAGGTGTCGGCTGTTTTGCTGGGGGCGCAGGTCAAGGAACAGGCCGGAGAGGCGTTTGCCTATGGCGCGGATCAGGTCTTTGTCTGCAACGACCAGCGGCTGAAGGTCTACCGGACTGAGAGCTACTGCAAGGCGCTGGAGCAGCTTGTGCGGAAGCACACGCCGGGAATTCTCCTTTTGGCTGCGACCACCTGCGGTCGGGATTTGTCCGCCCGGTTGTCCAGCCGTTTGGAGCTGGGCCTTGCCGCCGACTGTACGGAGCTGAAAATTGTGGAAGGGCAGCTGGTTTCCACTCGCCCCACTTACGGCGGCAACATCATGGCCGATGTGATCTTTGTTCCTGAGAAAACCGCCATGTGTACCATTCGACCCAACGCCTTTTCCAAGGCTGAGCCGGATACGTCCAGAACCGGGGAGGTCGTCTCCGTTTCTCTGAATATGGAGGATTCGGAACTGCGTACACAGGTAAAGGAGGTTCTGGCCAAGGCAGGCGGGGAAATCAGCCTGACCGACGCGCAAATCATTGTTTCCGGCGGTCGTGGACTGGGCGACGCCAGCGGATTCGACCTGATTCGAGAACTGGCCGACACCCTGCATGCCGCAGTGGGCGCGTCCCGCGCTGCGGTGGACGCGGGATGGATTCCCTATGAGCATCAGGTGGGCCAGACCGGCAAGACGGTGGGACCCAAGCTGTACATCGCCTGCGGCATTTCCGGCGCGTTGCAGCATCTGGCGGGTATGAAGACATCTGATGTGATCGTGGCCGTCAACAAGGACGATGAAGCACCCATTTTCGGCTTGGCGAACTATGGAGTCGTAGGTGATCTTTATAAAGTGCTGCCCATCATGATCGAAGAGTGTAAAGGGGTGTTTGCGTCCCGCTGAGGCCGGGTGCCCACGAAGGAGCGGATCTCTCCCTGCGATTTGTACTTAAACACAGTGGACTCATATAAATAAGGAGGAATAATTATGGCAATGTTTGATGTTGACAAGGCAATGACGGTGAAGCTGGATTACGAGCTTCCGGAGCATCCCGTCTTCGCGGATGGAATCCGCCGGGCTCCCCGCCGGGAATCCCATCTCTCCGAGGCAGACAAGCGACTGGCGATCAAAAACGCCCTGCGTTACATTCACCCGGATCACCACGCCCGGATGGCTGAGGAGTTTGCCAAGGAACTGGAGGAACACGGACGGATTTACGGGTACCGCTTCCGCCCGCAGGGCAAGCTGTACGGCAAGCCCATTGACGAGTACAAGGGCAACTGCACCGAGGGTAAGGCGTTCCAGGTCATGATCGAGAATAACCTCGATTTCGACGTAGCGCTGTATCCCTATGAGCTTGTGACTTATGGCGAAGCGGGCCAGGTCTGCCAAAACTGGATGCAGTACCGTCTGATTAAAAAGTATCTGGAGATCTTGACGGATGAGCAGACGCTGGTGGTCATGAGCGGCCACCCTCTGGGCCTGTTCCACAGCCACAAGGGCGCGCCTCGGTGCGTCATCTCCAACGGCTTGATGATTGGTGCGTTTGACGACCAGAAGAACTTCAACCGCGCGGCGGCGCTGGGCGTTGCCAACTACGGGCAGATGACCGCCGGCGGCTGGATGTACATCGGGCCGCAGGGCATTGTCCACGGTACGTTCAACACGCTTTTGGGCGCGGGCCGTCTGAAGCTGGGCATTTTCGAGGATGGGAATCTGGCGGGACGCCTGTTTATCTCCGCCGGCTTAGGCGGTATGTCCGGCGCACAGGGCAAGGCGGACATACCGCCTAAGCCGGCGCACAGGGCAAGGCGGCGGAGATTGCCGGCGCTGTGTCCATTATCGCCGAAGTGGATGAGTCCCGGATCGTAACCCGCTATACGCAGGGTTGGGTCAGCGAAAAGACCGACAGTTTGGAGCAGGCGCTGTCCATCGCCCAGAAGAAGATGGCGGCCAGGGAACCCTGTGCCATCGCCTATCACGGCAACGTGGTGGATCTGCTGGAGTATTTGTATGAAAAGAACGTTCATGTGGATCTGATGAGCGACCAGACTTCCTGCCACATGGCCTATGACGGCGGCTACTGCCCGCAGGGACTGACCTTTGCCGAACGCACCGAGATGCTGGATAAGGACCCGGAGCAGTTTGCCAAGTTGGTGGATAAGTCCTTGAAGCGCCACTACGAGATGATCTGCAAATTCCACGAGAAGGGCACCTACTTCTTCGATTACGGCAACGCGTTCCTGAAGTCCGTGTTTGATGCGGGCGTTACCGCCGTGTGCAAAAACGGCGAAAACGATCT
>NZ_DAMBZJ010000003.1:30891-79098 GCF_032060045.1 Oscillibacter sp. | reverse complement strand
ATTCCCATCCTATGTCGAGGACATTCTGGGGCCCTTCCTGTTTGACTATGGCTATGGGCCCTTCCGCTGGTGTTGCCTGAGCCGCAATCCCGAGGATCTGGATAAGACCGACGCGGCCGCCGCGGATTATATTCAGGCCCACAATCGCCGCTATCAGGATCACGACAACTACATTTGGCTGCGGGATGCCAAGAAGAACAAAATGGTAGTTGGAACCCAGTGCCGCATCCTGTACTCGGACGCTATGGGCCGCATGAACATCGCGCTGAAGTTCAACGAGATGGTTCGCAACGGTGAGATCGGCCCTGTGATGCTGGGCCGTGACCACCACGACACCGGCGGAACGGATTCCCCCTTCCGCGAGACTTCCAACATCAAGGACGGCTCCAACATCATGGCCGATATGGCCACCCAGTGTTACGCGGGCAACGCCGCCCGCGGAATGAGCCTTGTCGCGCTGCACAACGGCGGCGGCGTGGGCGTTAGCAAATCAATCAACGGCGGCTTCGGTATGGTGCTGGATGGCAGCGAGAATGTGGACGCGATCCTGCGTATGTCCATGCCTTGGGACGTGATGGTGGGCGTAGCCCGTCGGTCTTGGGCGCGGAATGAGCATGCGGTCTCCACCGCAGCCGAATACAATAAGATGTATGAGGGGCAAGACCATATCACCCTGCCCTACATGGCGGAAAACGACGAACAGCTGATTGACAAGGCGCTGAAAAGCGCGGAGAGCAAGTAACCATCACGAACAAATCCACCCAAAAGGGGCCCTGCATCAGGGTCCCTTTTTCTTTTAATCGCGATGAAAATAAAAAGAACGGTAAGTTAAACAAAAATCTAATTTAAATTGAAACAAGACTGCATTAATTGTATAATAATACAAATTCCAGTGGAGGGGACGGGACCTCCGTCCCGATTCAAAGAGCATGGCTTTGAGAGGAGACCGGAATGAGTAAAATTGTATACAAACTGTTTGGGGCCCCTCAGATCACCGTAGATGGACGAAGCGTTTTTTTTCCCTATGCAAAAATCAACGCGCTGCTTTATTATTTGGCGGTCAACAAAATGGCCAGTCGCGATGAGCTGGGGGGACTGCTGTGGCCCGAAGAGGATGGCGCGGTGGCGCGGAAAAACATCCGAAATGCGATCTACCAAGCAAAAAAATCGCTGGGGGAGGATATCATCATTTCTCCCCAAAAATCAATTCTGCTCATGAACGAGGCGCTGGACATCGAATCTGACACGGACCTGTTTTCCCGGGCACCGCAGGAGAATCTGGAGTGTTATCAGGGCGATTTTCTGCAGGGCTTTTTCCTGAAGGAGGCGGATGCCTTCGAGTTTTGGGTCACGAAAGTGCGCAACGGGTTTCAGGAGAAGTTCGCTGCGGAATGCTGCCTGAAAATTGAGAGGCGCCTTCAGGAGTGCAACTATGACGGCGTGGAAAATCTGATCCGCCGCCTCATTGAACTGGACGAGTTCGATGAGCGGAACTTTCGCCTGCTGATGCGCCTTTATCAGGACACGGGGCGAAGCGGAAAGGCGGTGGAGACCTATTACGATCTGTCTAAGCTGTTGCACCGGGAGCTTGGCATCGATCCCGATAAAAAGACCAAGGAAATTTACGAGCGTGCGTTGGAGCAGATTGACTTCGGCGGGGAAAAGAGACGCGCCCGGGATACGGCCTCGATTTATGGCCGTTATCAGGAACTGGCCGCAATGGAAAAGACGCTGAAGGAGTTTCATCAAAAGCGCGGGGGAACCACTCTTTTAATCACCGGCGAGACGGGCATAGGAAAATCCACCCTGAAGCGCAGGCTTCTGGAAAAGGCCGCGTCGGATTTTGTGATTCTGGAGGTGAGTTGCTTTCAGGTGGAGAAAGACTGGCCTCTGCGGATTTGGAGCGCGGTGGTGCGGACCATTTCCCGGTTGATTCAGCAAAACAGACTGATCCCTCCAAATCTGTGGAAAGAACTGATGTCAGGCGTTTTTCCGGATTTCAACCAAAATCTGCCTGGCAGTGATTATGTGCGAACGCCGGAGAGGTGGTCCATGGCGTCCATGGTGCAGATTCTGCGGGAGGGACTGGAGAAAATCTCTTCGGAAAAGCAGGTTCTATTAGCCATCGAAGACATCCAGTGGATGGACGATGAGAGCTTGGCCCTGCTGACTGCGCTTTTGCTGGAAACAGACCCCCTGCGGGTGATGCTGGTGGCAACCTGCGGTCGGGAGCGCAACCGGGCGCTGGAGGATGCGCTGACCGCACTGCGCCAGAGCGGCCACCTGACCACTGTTTCACTGGAGCGGCTGGATATTGAGCAATGCCACTGTTTTATTGAAGAGGCACTGCCAAAAAAGGAACTGAAAGGCGAGATGCTGGAGCAAGTCTACAATGAGACGGAGGGAAACCCATTTTTCCTCAACGAGTGCGTAGGATTGCTGCAAAAGGGCCATGAACTGAGTACCATGACGCCGACCGCGCTGGAGACGGTACGGAGTCGTCTGCTCTATCTTCAGCCGGATGAGCGCACGCTGGTGGAGCTGCTATCCTTTTTCTACGACGCCACTCCGCTCCGGTTTCTCGCGCGGCTGATGGAGCGGGAGGATGAGCGGATGCTCACCCTGCTGGAAACACTGGAGGACCGGGACATCCTGCGGGAGAAAGAACAGGAAGGGGAAACCGCGGTGCTGTTTTCTCACGTCAAGCTGCGGCAATACATCTATCTGTCTCAGCCCAGCTCCCGGAAAAAGTTAATTCACCGAAAAATCGGTCAGTTGCTGGAAGCGTGTGTAAATGTAAAAAAGCGGGACACCAGACTCAACGCAAAGCTGGTCTATCACTTTTCCGCCGCCGGCGGCCGGCTCAAGGCACTGCAATATCAGATGGATACGCTAAAAGGCTGCCTGAATTTCAACCACGAGATGTTCCCCATCCTGAACAATCTGGAAATGGGGCAGGAGCCTCACGTCTACATGTCCCGGGACCAGATCGGGGAGTTATTCGGTAATTTGGAGACGGGGTTGATAGAGGCGCTGAATCCTCCTAGCGACTCCGACGAGCTGAACCTGCTGGAGACGGAATTTTACTATTTGAAGGGACGCTACCTTATCCGCGAGGGCGAATACGCGGGTGGCGTTGATAGCATTACGCATGTCATTGAAAAGGCCCGGCAGATTGGAAATTTAGACTATGAGCTGGAGGGCTGCAAGCAGCTGATCATCTACCATCTGCAGGTCTACAATCTGGAAGAAATGGCCGAATATATTAAGCTGTCGCTGGATTTGGCGGTGAGGTGCAACTATCATAAAGAAATCGGGATTATTCTCCGACTGAAGGGCTTGTACAACCTGATGGTGGGAAATTACTATCTGGCGGAAAAGCTGTTGACCGAGTCCATCAGTGCCCTCACCATCACGGAAACGGTGGCCAAGCGCTACGCCACCAATGTTGCCGCCGCGTATTGTTACATCGGAGAGATTCGCCAGGCGGAGGAGGACTATACCGGAGCGCTGGCGCTGTTTCAAAAGGCGATCTCCCTGTGTACGGGGCAGAACGTATCCTCCAGTCTTTCTTATTTTTATATCAACGCGGGGAAAACCGCGTACTTTATGGAGTCTTTTTCTGCGGCAAAGTCGTATTTTGAGCAGGCTTACGCCCTGTATGGGCAATTCGATTCCTTCTGGCGCCGCCCGGTTTTGGACGCCTATATGGCGCTTGTGCTGATGCAGGAAGGACAGTATGAGAATGCAAAATGGTGTCTGCGTTCCGCCCAGAACAGCGCCGGAAAGATCAAAGACCCCAGCGAGCTTGGGACCGTTTTGTTTGTCGAGGCGCTCATCCGCCGGATGGCGGACCGGAACGAGGAAATCGGCGTGGTTTTTGCGCAGGATCTGAAAGAGAGCGCTGTGCAGTATTACGCGCTGGCGCTGAAAAATCTAAGCAAATACTGCAACCGCTATGAGCGCAAAACTCTGCTCCGACAGTTTGCCTCGGAGGGGAAACTTGAACGGAATGCCTGATCCGTTGACCGCCAAAACACGGAAAAAATCAAAGCACGGTTCGTTGCTTAGAAAAGACGTTTTGGAAACGCAGAGGCGGCTGTCCGCGGACAGCCGCCTCTGCGTGTTCTGGCCTCATCGAGATGTGTTTTAACACGGAGAAACCCTGCCGCCACAATGACCGCAATCGAACATCACCCCAGGCAGCATCGAAGCTGATGGAGCAAATCTTTTGCTGCCCCCTGTCCACGCAATAGATGGGAAGTTGGCGCTCCGCAGCGTGGGCCTCTGTGGGGTAGGAGACCGCGTAGCCGCCAAGGGACACCGCCAGTGCCGCTGCCAACAGAGCGGCGGCTTTTTTTTTCCAAATAATAATTTTCATAAAATCCCTCCTCAGATAAAAAAAGTATATGAGTGTAAGCCCTGGAAATTGCGCCCAGCCACTGGAAAAGCGGAAAAAGCGTTTTAAGGACAAGGATTATAGGCTTTTAGCAAATAAAGGGACAGGATAAAATTTCCTGAAAAAATGGGTTTGTTTAGAATTGACAAAGCGGAAAAATTCTGTTACAATTTGGTTACAAAATAATTTCAAAGGAGCATATTGATGGCTGAAAGTATGGAGAAGACCTCGGGCCTGACCTATAAGGGGCACCCGCTCCGCCGAGTGGATAATCTGATTTACTACGGCACGATGGCTGAGAAATATATCATTATGATGCAGGTAATGGACAGCAAAAAGGTTCAGGACATGAATGTGGCCACCAAGGTTTCCGTCCAATTACAGTTAACGGACCCGGACCTGAAATCCCGGGATCGCGTGGTGAAGAAAAGTGAAAGAGAGAGCCTGTACGAGGCAATGGACATCTCCGCCGTCTGGCTGGAGCGCGCGTTGGCCGGCAAGCTGTAAGGCAGACCGCTCTCCCACTTCCCGACAAACGAAAATTCGAAAGGAAGCGTACACTTATGAAACACCGTGCAGGCAAAGCGGCAGGGATGTTTGCTCTTTCCGCCGCAATGACGATGCTCCTGGCCGCCACGGCCTCCGTTTCCGCCGCCGATCAAATTGCAATCGGCGTCGGCTGTACCACCGGCTCCAGCCTGCGGCTTCGGGCCGAGGCATCCACATCCTCTTCCGTTGTCACCCAATTGGACAAAAGTGTTGCCGTCTCCATTCTGGGCAAGCAGGACGGGTGGTACTATGTGGGCATTGACGGTAAATCCGGCTATGTTTCCGCCGAATATGTCGTTGAGGATCAAGACGGCGTTTTCACCGCGCCCGGCTGTGTAAACGGCGATGGGGTGAATGTCCGCGCCTCCGCCAATCCTGATGCAGAGGCCGTTGCCACGGTAAATAAGGATACTGCCGTCACGGTGGACGGTTTTGCCGATGGCTGGTACGCCGTGACCTGCCAGTATGGGACCACCGGCTATATCCGCAGTGATTTTGTGGATTTGACCTCAGACGATGGCACTTCCGCCAGTGGTGCGGCCGATATTGCAAAGCAGTATCTGGGCACTCGATATGTCTATGGCGGCTCGTCTCCGAAGGGGTTTGACTGTTCGGGTTTCACCATGTATGTGTTTAAGCAGATGGGCGTGAGTCTGCCCCACAGTGCCACCAGCCAGTGGCAAAGTGGGAAGGGCCAGAAGCTCTACTCCGCATCGGAGTTGCAGTCCGGCGATCTGGTGTTTTTCTGTGATCCCAGTCGCTCCAAGGGCAAGGCGTGTTCCCACGCAGGCATTTATACGGGCGGCGGACAGTTTATTCACGCCTCCTCCGCCAACAGCGGCGGCGTGGTTGTCAGTACGCTGACCAGCGGGTATTACAATACCTACTTTGTGGGCGGTATGCGCGTCTGAGCGTGGTTTACATAAGAGAATGAAATTTACGGCGGACGGCTTTGCTGTTTATAGGGCGTCGTTGCAGCCGCTTGGGCAATATTTTTCGGTAAATTGCGCAATGTTGCGCAATTTGGTGTTTTCTTTTTGCGAGAACTATGATATACTGTTCACAGAAGGATGCTTTACAGAAGAATTCCGCGTTCGTGGGGGCAAGCGTGCGGTGCGGAAAGGGTTCCGTCATCATGGATCATATGTGGGGAGGTATTTAAATATGAGCTATCCGCAGACCGGCAAAGAAGTGTTTATCAGCTTTTCCATTTCCAACACCATGTTTTCCGGCATTGGAAAAGGGACCATCACCAGAGAGGAAGTCTCCGTTGATTACTTAAAAGAACTGTTTGAGAAATACGGCGTGATTGTCTCGGCCAAACCAGAGCAGCGCAGGCTGCTGGAAGAGGTTAACGAGAGCTACGATCTCCAGCTGGAAATTCCGGAAAATTTGCGCATCATCCACCTTTCGGAGAAAAACCGTCGTCTTGTGGTGATCTCCGTTCAGGGGCTGAAGCGGGAAAACGGCTCTCTCTTGCCCGAATATACCGAGAAAGAATTTCAGGAGGCCACCTTCAGCTTTGTGAAGTATTACGTGCAGAGCCGCCACTATGACGAGCTTCTGGCGGAGAACGCGAAGCTGAAACGGGATCTGGAGATGGAAGTTGCATGGCGCACCAGAGAGAGCGACATCTAAACCCTTAAAAAAATCCCTATGGCTGAATTTTAAAAAGAATGCGCCCCGCTATAAGCGGGCGGCGGGGCGCGCACAGCGTGGGATAGATTTTCGCAAGCGTATGCGGCGAGCCTTTTATAAGCTGAAAAGAGCAGGCCGCATAAGCGGCCCGCTCTTTTGCGAATCCGGTGATTTACCGTGGCTCCCTTGGTCCCGGGCGAAATTCTTCGCCCTGTTTTGTCATGACCAGCGCCCCAGCAGACAGCTCCGTCAGTCGAAGAGCAAACTCTTCCGCGCCGTTTTGAGGAAATGCGGCATGTAACGTGACGGTTTCGCCGTAGTCCGCGTGTTCAATCGCGGCGCCTGCGGTCCCCAACTCGAGCTTGACTCGCTCCAGCAGAGGATAGGGACAGGGGATATCCCACAGCGTCCAAAGGCTTACACGGCTGACACCGCCGTCGTCCAGCGCGTCCTTGGCGCCCTTGGAGTAGGCGCGGGTCAATCCTCCGGCTCCAAGCAGCACACCGCCGAAATACCGCGTCACCACGCAGCAAAAATCGGTAATGCCCTCCCGCTGAAACACGTTCAGCATTGGCTGCCCCGCTGTGCCCTGCGGTTCGCCATCGTCAGAGTAGCGCACAATCCCGCCTCCACGGATGGAATAGCACCAGCAGTTGTGGCGGGCGTCGTAATGCTGCTTTTTCGTTTCCTCAATGCGGGCGCGGGCTTCGTCCTCGCTTTCTGTTCGCCAGAGGTGGCTGATAAACCGGGATCGCTTTTCCGTAAATTCGCTTAACCCGTCCGCAAAGGGGACCAGATACTCGTCCATACCGTTCCTCCTGTTTGGGCGCCACCACAATTTTTCGAGATGCCATTTCGGCGTTTTGTTCCGGCGTTATTCGCCGTCCGTGTCCGCCGCCTCCTGCACATAGGGGGCCAACTGCCCTAAAACCCGTGGGGCGCACACGGCGGTCACGTCGATGGTGTCGTTATATTCTACCAGCTCCACCTTCGCCTCCCGATACAGCATGTCAAGCATTCCACCCTTGTCGTAGGGCAGGTGAATGACCACCCGTCGGGCACCTTTGTCCAGTCTCAGGTCGATAAGGTGCAATAGCTCTTCAACGCCCGCCCCGGTTTTGGCGGAAATGGTGACCATGTCCTCTCCCCGGGGCAGAATTTCCCCTCCGGAGAGATCGCTTTTGTTAAATACTTCAATTTGGGGCAAATCGCTGGCGCCTAGCTCCCCGACCAGCTCCTCCACAACCTGGGCCTGCTGCTGCCATTCTGGATTGGACACATCGATGACGTGAAGCAGAAGGTCCGCATATTCCAGCTCCTCCAGCGTGGCTTTAAACGCCTCCACAAGCTGATGTGGCAGCTTCCGGATGAAGCCCACGGTGTCGCTGAGAATTACGTCCTGGGTGTCGCTGATGGTCAAAAGGCGGCTGGTGGTGTCCAGCGTGTCAAACAGGCGGTTGTTGGCGGGAATCGCCGCACCGGTAAGCCGGTTTAAAAGTGTGGACTTGCCCGCGTTGGTATAGCCCACGATGGCCACCACGGGGATCTCGTTTTTCCTACGCTGCTGGCGCTGGGTGCTCCGCACCCGGCGTACGTCTTCTAGATCCGCACGAAGCTTGTCGATTTTCTTGTGAATCAAGCGCCGATCTGTTTCAAGCTGGGTTTCGCCGGGGCCCTTGGAGCCGATGGCTCCCTTTCCGCTGGTGCCGCCCTGACGCTCTAAGTGGGTCCACATGCCCGTCAGACGGGGCAGAAGGTACTGATATTCCGCCAACTCCACCTGAAGGCGGCCCTCCTTGGTTTTGGCCCGCTGGGCAAAAATATCCAGAATCAATCCGCAACGGTCCAGCACCTGAATGCCCAATAGTTCGGTCAGCACTCGCTGCTGGGAAGGGGAGAGGTCATTATCAAAAATGACCATGGTAGCCCCCACGTTTTCACAATAGAGCTGCACCTCCGCCACTTTCCCTTCGCCGATAAAGGTCCGAGGGTCGGGCTTTTCACGGTTTTGGAGGATAATTCCCTCCGTTACGCCGCCGGCGGTATCCACCAGAGCGGACAGCTCCTCCATGGTGGTTTCATCGGCGGTTTCCTCTTTGCGCAGTACCGGGGAGTTTAGCCCCACCAGCACCACTTTATCTCTAATTTCGTTTGTTTGTTGCATAAATCTCCTTTTTCCGCCTGTGGCGGTTATGCCTGATAGGCCTCCACGACCTCGCCGACATACGCACGGTGCCAGTCGCCCTCCGGATAGAGGGGCATAATCGCATCGGCGTCGATGACAAACTCGGGCAATATGTCCTGAGCGTACAGCTTATGGCACACGAAAACCAGTTCCGCCTCGTCGAAAAACGGGGCGTCGCCCGCACCGTAGCAGAGCGTGAGGCCGCAGGCCGCAATTTTGTCTGTATCACGACCGCTTTTGGTGCCGCAAAGAGTCAGCGCGTCCTTGCGGTCCTCGGGCAAGACGGACACGGTGAAATAGTCGTGGTTCTCCATAAATTGAAAGGTATGACGGGAAGGACGCACGTACACCGTGCAGACGGGCTTTCTCCAAAGGGTGCCCAAGCCGCCCCAGCCGATGGTCATGGTGTTGCAGGCGGTTTTGTCTCCCGCTGTCAGAAGAGGGGTTCGCCCGGGGAACAGGCGCATGGCCTCCATGGAAAGTTCCCTGGGACTCACAGATTTTAAGCGCATGACAATCTTCTCCTTTATCGTATTAATTGTGATTATATTATATCCGCTTTGTCTGAACCTGTAAAGCGGATAAAGGCGCAAAAGCCCCGTATCCTCACGGATACGGGACTTTGTGAACGTGTCGTCGGTCTTAGTTGTGCAGGCCGAACTTCTTGTTGAACTTGGCCACGCGTCCACCGGTATCAACCAGCTTCTGCTTGCCCGTAAAGAAGGGGTGACACTTAGAGCAGACTTCCACCTTGATATTCTTCTTGGTAGAACCTGTCTCAATCACATTACCGCAGGCGCAAGAAATAGTAGTCTGCTGATAATCGGGATGGATTCCTTCCTTCATTGCTCTCGTTCACCTCTTTCGATCCAATCGCTAATGCCCCTTACAAAGGCACAAGTAAGTCTAACACAGTTTTTGGAGGATTGCAAGGTTTTTTTGAAGAAGATTTCGGAATAATCGACATATCCGACGGAAATTGCTCTGGGATAAAAATCAGATGGTTTAAAAAGTGAGAGAAGAGAGGGAAAGCACGGAGGGACGCGAGAAGACACAAAAGAACCCCGGCAAAGCTTTGAGGACAGCCGCCGACCAGACCGCGGAACTTCACGAGAAATTAGCAGGAGCAGACAGGGCCTTTGCAGTCATTGAACGCCGATTGAATCTATAATAAAGCAGACAAACACGTCAGGCGGTGCGAGGAAGAAAGGCGCGTCTGCTTAACAAAAGGGAATGGGAGGAAAGCGAGATGAACAAGGAACTGAAAGAATATCTATGGGACGGCGAGATGATCCGCTGGAGTGGACGGTCCGCGCCGGTTCCTCTGCTGAGTCAGCAGGAAAGAGGAAAGATTCTTGTCAGGTGGGCAATCACACTGGTGTGTATTTCCGTAATTTTGGGAATTTACAGCACGGGAAGTGGCGCGCTCAGCGGGAAATTTGCCGCGCTGGTGACGCTGGCGGCCACGCTGGTGATTGCTGCGCCGTGGTTGGAACGGTGGAGCGTGATGGGGATGAAGTATTATGTCACGGACCGCAGAGCCATTCTGCTTACCCGGGACAAGAGTGTATATTATATGAAACTAGACGAGGTGGACGACGTGAAGCGAGTTCGCATTCAGCCGGAGGCAGACGCACTGGTGATGGGTAGCGCCATTTTTGAGGACGCGGACCGCCGGCCCCGTTTCAGGGCGTGCAATCCCAAGACGGACTTCCAGAGCGCGGAGGGACAGGACCGAGCCGAAGGTTTGGTTTTTTATGGGCTGAGGGACGCTGAATTTGTGGAGACGCTGCTTCGCCAGCCCGCTTTGGACCAGAGGTCCGCAGTGATTTAAGGGCATCTGAGAAAGGGCGCGGGACGAATTTTTTCGTCCCACGCTCTTTTTTGCAATTTACGGGAAACAATTGTGGATAACGCGCAAAAATAATCCGGTGCTCCGTTATTTTAAAATCGCCTGAATCGCCGCAAGACACAGGGTCACCTCATCGGCGGTGTTTTCGGGCCCGAAAGAAAAACGGACCGTGCCCTGTGGAAAGGTACCGAGAGTCTGGTGGGCGCGCGGTGCGCAGTGCAGTCCCACCCGGGTCATAATTCCGGCCTCCTGCTCAAGCGCGTAGGCCACGGCCGCGTTGTCGACCGGGGAGAAATCCACGCTGACCACGCCAAGCCGCCGGAAAAACCAAGCCGGATCGGAAATTCCCGCCACCTTTGCGCCGGGAATTTTGGAAAGTCCCTCTAAAAACTGGGCTGTCAGTTTCATTTCTTTTTCAAGGACTGCTTCCGGACCATTTTCAAGGGCCAGCAGCGCCTGCCGCAGCCCGAGGATGGCGGGAATGGGAAGGGTGCCGCTTTCAAACTTGTCGGGAAGAAATTCCGGCTGTTCCTCGGAGTCCGAACGGGAGCCGGTGCCGCCCTCAATTACCGGACGCATGACTTTTGCAAGAAGCGGCAGAACGAGAAAGCCGCCCACGCCCTGCGGGCCTCGCAGCCCTTTGTGTCCCGGAAAAGCCAGAAAGTCGATGCACATGTCTTTCATATGGATGGGGAGAACGCCTGCGGTTTGGGCTGCGTCCACCGCGAACCACACGCCCCGCTCTCTGCACATCGCGCCAAGTTCGCCTATGGGTAAGACGGTGCCGCAGACGTTGGAGGCATGGGTGCACAGCACCGCCCGTGTGTTTTTTTGAAAGAGTGCGCGGACCGACTCTGGCTCCAGCGTCCCGTCCGGGGCGCATGGGGCGGCGCTGACCTCTACGCCCGTCTGGGCCAGCGTGTGTAGCGGGCGCATCACCGCGTTGTGCTCCACGGAGGAGACAATCACATGGTCGCCGGGAACCAGCAGGCCCTTTAAAAACTGATTTACTGAGGCGGTCACTCCGCCGGTAAAGCAGACGCAGGCATCCTTGGGGGCGGAGAACAGGCGCTTCAACCGCTCCCGTGTGTCCAGCACCTGCCCCAGCAGTTCATAGGAACGCTCATAACCGCCCCGACTGATGTTAAAGGCTCCGCTGTCAATTAGTTCTGCCATTGCCCGGCCCACGCCTGGGGCCTTGGGAAACGAGGTGGCCGCATTGTCAAAATAAATTGTGTCCATAGCGTTCCTCCGTACGTGTTTTTATAATCATCTTAATATGAATTTCAAAACCGTTCAATCGGTGGATAAAATCATAGATAAACACATATCCAAAATAACGATTGGAGATTGAAGCAGCCGCAGGTTACTTCTGAAATTCAATCATCTAAATTGGTCATCCGGCCACCAAAAAAATAATGCTGCCGATATAGCCTTTCTTCAGGATGACGTTAACCTCGCAAGCGGTTTCGTTTTAACTGCGCAGACTTTTGAAATTCCCGCGCGCTGAGTTATCTAATTTTTCAGACGGCGAGAATTTGCAGCGTTTCAAAAATTTACCGCCAAAATTTCGGCATATTCTTATTTTTTCGAGTCAAACTACTCTTGCGATACCCAGAAACCCACAAACACGAATTCAATAAATTCGGAATTGAGAAAAGGAGAAACAATTATGGCTAGCAAGAATACGAACAAGATCAACGTGCCCGAGGCCCGCGCGGCCATGGATAAGTTCAAGATGGAGGCTGCTTCCGAGGTTGGCGTCAACCTGAAGGAAGGCTATAACGGCGATCTCACTTCCCGCGAGGCCGGTTCTGTCGGCGGCCAGATGGTCAAGAAGATGATCGAGTCCTACGAGAAGTCCCTGTAACTTCTCCTAAGACAAACACGCGGCTCCCGGTTTTATCTGCCGGGAGCCGCATTTTATTTATAGAAGTGCCCCGCCGGTCCGAAAAGCCGGATCGGCGGGGCATCTTTAAAGAATCAACCGCGAAACTCAGGCCGTCTTTGCGACGGTGAGCGTAGAGGCGAAGCGATAGATAATTGCTGCGGACTGGCCGCGAGTGGCAGTGGCAAAGGGACGGATCGTGTTGTCGTTAAATCCGTTAATCAGGCTGTTGCCGTTGGCCCAGACCAGCGCCTTGGTGGCATAGGAGGAAACCTGCTGGGCATCGGTGAAGGCACCCAAACTGCCGCCGACGCTGACGCTGTAACCCAGAGCCTCCGCATAGCGGAACATAAACGCCGCAAACTGCTGACGGCTCACGGAATCACCGGAGACAAAGGTCGTCTCCGTCTTGCCGTTGACAATGCTGTTCTCGTTGGCCCAAGCCACGGCCTTGCCCAAATCGGTGGCAAAGTCCACATCGGTGAAGGCAGGGTTCGCCTTGGCGGAAGGTCTTCCAGCAAGGTTCCACAGGGCCAACACCACGTCGCCACGGGTCATAGTGACGTTGGGGCTGAAGGCGGTTTCGGAGGTGCCGGGAATCAGGCCCTTCTCAATGGAGAAGAGAACCGCGTCATAGTAATAGGCATTGGATGCCACGTCGGTAAAGGGCATGACCGCGCCTGTGACAGTGATACGACCCTGCTCCTTGGAATACTCTGCGGGAACAGTGCCCTTCAAAGTGCGGGTGATGTAGTTAATCAGGATTTCATTGTCCAGCATAGCGGGAACGCGGAGTGTCTTGCACTTCTGGAACATATTCAGGCCGTCGCCCGCGCTCTCCAGCATATAGTTGTGTGAGGCCAGCTTATAGGTCTTGGTGGTCACGATGTCTACGCCGCCGACCTTCACGTCCTTGACCCGCCGTGCGCCCGTGACGGAGACAAACATCTTGTTGTCGTCGGTTTTCACGGTGGAGGGAATGCGGGTGTCAATGGTGTAAGTCAGGCCGGAAACCTGAAGGAAGCCGCCATTTTCATCAGGGGCGGTGCGGGAAGCCATTTCCAGAGCATCCAAAATCTGCTGACCGGTGGCCTCCACCATCCGCAGCTCGTTGCCGAAAGGATGCACGGCGATGATCTGCCCATAGGTGATGTCGCCTGCCTTGATGTCGGCGCGGATGCCGCCGCCGTTGACAATGGCCACGTCTGCGCCCGCCGCGTCGCGGTAAGCGTCAGCAACCAGATCGCCCAGATTGGTTTCCTGATTGCGGATGGCGCGCGTCTTGCCGTCGGCCTCCAGCGTGGTCAGGTTCACGGACGTTTTGGCAACTACTTTATTCAGCAGCGCATCGTTTTTGGACTGAATGCCCTTGACAAAGGTGTCAACGGTGGGGTCCTTGGCGGTATAGTCCGTCACCAGCTCGGTGGAAACGGCCCCACTGGACTTAATCACCAGCTTGCCAATGGCGGCAAGCTTCGTGCCGGTGGAGGTCAGCAAAACGGTCTTGCCGTCCTTATCCGAGACCTTCTGAGAGGGGATGGTGCTGTGGGAATGGCCGTCAAGGAAGGCGGTCAGGCCGGAAACGTTGGCAATCACGTCGGCGGAGCGCCAGGGAGCGCTCTGTGCGTCGTCGCCAAGGTGGCCCACGGCGATGACATAGTCGGCGCCTGCGGTCTTGGCAGAGTCAACTGCGGACTGCACAGCGTTGTATAGATCTTTGCCGTTATTGCCGGCGCAGAAGCCGTAAATGTACTTGCCGGCGTTGTTTTGGAAATAGGTAGGGGTGGACTTGGTGATGGACTCGGGCGTGTCGATGCCCACATAGGCCACTTTGGTATCGCCGTAGGTAACCATCTTATACGCATCGAACACAGGCTTATTGGTCCGCAGGTCCATAAAGTTGGCGCAGACATAGCCGCTCTTCATGGCCTTGGCCAGATCCATAAACTGGTCCATACCATAGTCAAACTCGTGGTTGCCGGGGACAGCCACATCGTAGCCAACCTGATTCATGATGTCCACGATGTATTCGCCCTTGGACAGGGTGCCCAGAGCCGCGCCCTGCACCGCGTCGCCCACGTCCACAAGGGTCACATTGTCGGTGGCCTTGCGCATCTCGGCGGCGTAGGCCGCAAAGCCCGCATAACCAATTTTGTCGTCCACACCGCAGTGAACGTCGTTGGTGTACAGCACCACAATGTCGCCCTTGTCCACCGTGGCAGGAGTTTCAGCCGCGAGGCCGAGCGTGGTCAAAGACATGGCTGTAATCACAGCCAGCAACAGGGAAATTGCCTTTCTCATCTTTTACCTCCTTCATTTCAAAAGCGCGGTGTAAACCGTGCTTTATGTTGAGATCAGTATAACCCGCACAGGGGAAAAAAGAAAGAGGGAAAAGCAAAATTGGCGTAAAATTTGCCATATTGGTTAAATAAATGCGCGGAAAAAGAAGTCGAATCCCGCCGTAAAAATATTTTGCGGCAGAGGCTCCGGACATCTGGAAATCCGGAGAAAATTATGCTATGCTGAGGGCGTGTCAAGACAAAACGCAAGGGAGGATTTTGGATGAGAACATTACTTAAAGGCGGCGGCGTGGTGTCCGGACGTGGAGTCCGCCGGGCGGACGTGCTGATCGATGGAGAAAAGATTGTTCAGGTTGGCAGAGGACTATCCGCCACGGGAGAAAATGTGGTGGACGTATCGGGGATGCTTCTGTTTCCGGGATTTATCGACGCGCATACCCATTTTGATCTGGATGTGGCTAATACCACCACCGCTGATGATTTTACCACTGGCAGTCGGGCCGCCATCCGAGGTGGGACTACCACTGTAATCGACTTTGCGTGTCCCAACAAGGGGGAGTCTTTACAATACGGGCTGGATTTGTGGCACAAAAAAGCCGACGGCCGCGCCTTTTGCGACTACGGCTTCCACATGACCATCGACGATTGGAATCCCTCTGTGGAGGCGGAGCTTCCGGCCATGTTTGAGCAGGGAATTTCCTCCTTTAAAATGTATCTCACCTATCCTGCCATGATGATTGGCGACGGCGCGATTTACAGCGCGCTGAAGGCCCTGCGGCGGCTGGGCGGCATCTGCGGCTTCCACTGCGAAAACGCCGGGGTGATTGACGCCATGATTGCCGAGAAAAAAGCAGCCGGAGAACTGTCTCCTGCTTCCCATCCTCAAACCCGCCCCCCGTATCTGGAGGCCGAGGCGGTGAGCCGTCTTTTGCGCATCGCGCAGGCGGCGGACAGCCCCGTGATTATTGTGCATCTCACCAACCGACAGGCGCTAGAGGAGGCGGAAGCCGCCCGGAAGCGGGGGCAGAAGGTCTATGTGGAGACGTGCCCTCAGTATCTGGTGCTGGACGAAAGCGTTTATTTTAATGAGGATTACTCCGCCGCTGCGCGGTATGTCTGCGCGCCCCCCATCCGCGCGAAGGAGGAGCAGACATATTTGTGGCGGGGGCTGAAGCGGGGCCTGATTCAGACCGTCTCCACCGATCACTGTGCGTTCACGTTGGAACAGAAAGATGTGGGCCGGGGGGACTTTACGAAGATTCCCGGCGGTCTTCCAGGTGTGGAGGCCAGAGGAGAACTACTGTATTCCTTTGGCGTGGAGAAGAAGAAAATTGCGCTGCCAACCATGTGTCAGGTGCTCAGCGAGAACCCCGCCAAGCTGTATGGCCTGTATCCCCGCAAGGGCGCCATCCGCGTGGGAAGCGATGCGGACATCGTGGTGTATGACCCCGGCGCAAGCCATGTCATTCGAGGGGAAGACAGTTTGAGCGTCGCGGGCTATTCTCCCTACGATGGGGTTGTCACCTCTGGCGGCATCGCGCAGGTCTATCTGCGAGGCAGACTGATGGCGGAGCTTGGAAGAATTCTAGTGGCGGAGCCTCACGGAAAATATATGGCCCGCGGAAAGAATTCCCTTTAAAGGCCATTTCCGCCCATCGGCGGGTGGCTATAACCCAGAATATCGGACGAAAATGAAAAGATACTCGGCTCTGAATAGAAAGCGCATCTGGAGCCACCCCCGACACCAAAATCATGGATAAAATGAAAATTGGGAGGCGAACGGCGTGAAGGACGAAGTTTTTATGAAGCAGGCAATCGAGCTTTCCCGGCTGGCGGTGGAACACGGAAACGAGCCGTTTGGCGCGGTGCTGGTCAAGGACGGAGAAACTGTTTGCACAAACGAAAACCAGATTTACACGATGCACGACCCGACCTTCCACGGAGAAGCGGGGCTGATCCGGCGGTTTTGTGCAGAAACCGGGATTACGGATTTGACGGACTATACCATGTATTCAAGCTGCGAGCCCTGCTTCATGTGTAGCGGCGCCATGGTGTGGGTGAAGCTTGGACGACTGGTTTTCGGAGCGAGCAACGATGACCTTGAGCATATTTTGGGCAATAACGGCTGCGCGTGCAGCCAGATGGTTTTTGAAAATTCATTTCACGGCCCGCAGGTGACCTCCGGCGTTTTGAGGGAGGAGAGCCTTGCTGTGCTGGAGTCTTATTTTAAAAGCCACGTAAAGGGATAAGTGCCGCTTGTAATTTGACAGGAGCTTGTTGCAATGGCGTCCAATACTCTTTCGGACGATTCCCACAGGGCAACGCGCTCTTTGGGGCAAGTTTACGGGGCAGCAACCTTTACATAAAAAAGAGAGCGGGCGTCCGGTAGATACCGGACGCCCGCCTTTTTGTTTCAAGCTTGATAAACGCATATCCGCAAAGCGGAAAATAACATTCTGTTTACTTGAAGTTTTCGATAATGTCGACCAGCTCCGCGCCGATGCGCTTCTGAGCCTCCTTGGTGCCCGCGCCGATGTGGGGCGCGCACGCCACTGCGGGATGGGACGCAAGCTCCCAATTGGGATTCTTTTCGTCCATCCACACGTCAAGGCCTGCGGCCTTCACCTTGCCGGAGTTCAGCGCATCCAGCAGAGCGGCTTCGTCGATGTTGGAGCCACGGGAAGTGTTGATAATCACCACGCCGTCCTTCATCTTGGCAATGCTCTCCGCGTCCACCAACGGCTTGTCGCCGGCGGGGGCGCTGAGGGCAATCACGTCGGACTGGGAAATCAACTCCTCCATAGAGACAAAGTGCATGGTTTCGCACTCGCAGCCCTCGGGCTTGTTGCGGTGGACGGAGGACAGCACGTTCATGCCCAGAGCCTGAGCCTTTTCGCCGATCATGCGGCCGATGCGGCCATAGCCCACCACGCCCATGGTCTTGCCCTGAAGCTCAAAGCCCTTGGAATAGGCCTTTTTCTCCCACTTCTGCTCCCGCATGGTGTGGCCCGCCACGGAAAGGTTGCGGGCGCAGGCGAACAGCAACGCAATCGCAAGTTCTGCCACGGCGTTGGAGGAGGCGCGGGGCGTGTTCATCACCTTGATGCCCGCCGCCTCGGCGTATTTTACGGCGATGTTGTCCACGCCCACACCGGCGCGGATAATCAGCTTAAGCTGACTGCCCTTGGCAGCGTCAATCTGAGGCTCCTTAATTTTGGTGGCGCTGCGGATCACCACAATGTCAAACTCCCGCAGGGCGGTACCCAACTGATCGGGCTCATAAAACTGCTCCACAACCTCAAAGCCGTCGCCGCGCAGCTGCGCAATGGCGCCTGCGTCCATGCCGTCGGTTACTAAGACTCTCATATTTTCACAGTCCCCTTTTCATCAATTTTCCGGCGCACCCCAGGGGCGCCATTTCGTCGGAAAAGCACATATCCATTGGGGGATGGATATCCGGCTTTGGCAATTAGGCGTTCTCCTGCTCGTACTTCTTCAGGAAGTCCACCAACGCCTCAACGCCTTCCTTGGGCATGGCGTTGTAGATGGAGGCACGCAGACCGCCCACGGACTTGTGGCCCTTCAGGTTGTCAAAGCCTGCGGCCTTGCTGGCGGCAACCACGGCGGCATCCTGCTCCTTGCTGGGGGAGACGAAGGGCACGTTCATGAGAGAACGGTCTGCCTTCTCCACGGGAGCGGTGAACAGCTTGCTCTGGTCCAGATAATCGTACAGCACCTTGGCCTTCTCTTGATTGCGCTGCTCCATGGCCTCCAACCCGCCGTTTTTCAGCAGGTAGTTGAAAACCTTGCCGCAGCAGTAAATTGCCCAGCAGTTGGGGGTGTTGTACAGAGAGTCGTTATCGGCGTGAGTCTTGTAGTTGAGATAGGTGGGAACCTTGGAATCCAGATCGTCGCGGATCAGATCTTCACGAATGATGACCACGGCCATGCCGGCGGGGCCCACGTTCTTCTGCACACCGGCCCAGATCATGCCGTAATCCGCCACATTGCAGGGACGGGAAAGGAACATGGAGGACTGGTCGGACACCAGAACCTTGCCCTTGGTGTTGGGCAGCTTGCTATAAGTCAGGCCGTTGATGGTTTCGTTCTCGCAGATATAAACATAGTCCGCGTTGTCGGGAATGTCCAGATCAGAGCAGTCCGGCACATAGGAGAAATTCTTGTCGGCGGAGGAGGCAACCACCTTCACCTCGCCGAATTTCTTGGCTTCAGAAATCGCCTTTTTGGACCAGGCGCCGGTTTCCACATAGCAGCCCACGCCGCCCTTGAGCAGGTTCATGGCCACCATGGCAAACTGTAGCGTGCCGCCGCCCTGCACAAACAGAATCTTATAGTTGTCGGGAATGCTCATCAGCTTCTTCAGGTCTTCCTTGGCAGCGGCCAGAATCTCTTCAAAAACCTTGGACCGGTGGCTCATCTCCATGACGCACATGCCGCTACCGCGGTAGTTCATCATTTCGGCGGCGATTTCCTCCAGAACCGCTTCCGGCATCATAGCGGGGCCGGCGGAAAAATTATAGGTACGTCCGTACTTCATCATCTGATCCTCCATGTTAATAATAATATCGCGCGTTCAAATCCGGATATGCCGTTTTAAATCTGGCATACATCTGACACACAGTATACGATGTTTCAGAGGAATATTCAACCGTAAAGGGGGAGATTGCGGAAGCTAAAAAACCAAGCTGTTTTTATGGAAAAAGCCCAAAAACGATTACGTATTTGATAGATATGCCCTATGGCCGGCGCGTGAGGCGGGAGACTGCCCGCGGCTCGCCCGGTTCGTCCATAAATCACAAAATAACAGATGCCACGATATTTTTCCACAGGTCCTATTTTCATTCGGCAGATTTTTGATGGAAGCGCCTTGTTAAGATATCTTAACATGTGCTATACTGTAAATAGTTGTTTTTTAATAGAATCGAAACAGGGGATTTTGACAATGAGTGAACATAGAACAAAATTTTATCGGTTTTTATCTGACTTTAATCGACTTAAATGGGGCATCGCGCTCAAGGCGCTGCTCACCGGCGCGGTGGCGGGACTGATTGCGGTGCTGTACCGCCTATTGATTGAGCATGGAACCTCTTTTGCCGTGGCGTGCTATGCCTATTTTCGAGCGCATCCCGTGTTTTTGATTCCGTGGGCGCTGGGGGCCTTGATTGCCGGGCTTTTCGTTGCCTGGCTCGTAAAGCTGGAACCGTCTGCCGCCGGAAGCGGCATTCCCCAGGTGGAGGGGGCGGTGCTGCTGGGGATGGAGCTGAAGTGGCGCTCTATTCTGGCGGTGCGGTTTGTGGCCGGCGGAATTTGCGGACTCTTTGGCCTTTCTCTGGGGCGGGAAGGGCCCTCTATCCAAATCGGTGGGGCGAGCGCCAAGGCGGTGTCCGGCCTTTGGGGCAAGAGCAAGGTGGAGGAGAATTATCTTATTACCGGCGGCGCCGCCGCAGGCCTTGCCGCCGCATTCAACGCGCCCTTGTCCGGCGTGATTTTCGCGCTGGAAGAGGTACATCGCAATTTTTCCCCCACCATTATGCTCACGGCCACTGCCGCGTCATTGGTTGCGGACTTTGTGTCAAAATACTTCTTCGGGCTGACGCCGGAACTCCATTTCGCTCAGATTCCCCAAATGCCGATTTACATGTATTTTTGGATGCTTCCGCTGGGGGCGCTGACAGGGTTTGTGGGCGGCCTTCTCAACCGGGCGCTGCTGGCCGCAGGCCCTCTTTCGGGAAAACTGCTGCCCGCGCGGTGGAGGCCCGCCGCTGTGATGCTGCTGTCCATTCCCTGCGGTCTGTTTCTGCCGCTGACGCTGGGCGGCGGCCGAGATTTGATTGAGTTTGCCCAGACCGCCACCGGGGGCATATCGCTACTGCTTGCTTTGTTGGCGGTGAAGTTTTTATTTACCTGTGCCAGCTTTGGCAGCGGCGTTCCCGGCGGCATTTTCATGCCCATTCTGGCGGTGGGAACCCTGACGGGAAGCATCTTCGGCATCGCCTGCGTGGAGATGGGACTGTTCCCCGCGCAGTACATCCCGGATTTTGCCGTGTGTGCCATGACGGCGGCGCTGGCTGCGGCGGTGAAGGCCCCAATCACAGCCATTTTACTTACGGTGGAGATGACCGGCACGCTGGTGCATATGCTGCCGGTGGCGGCCTGCGCGTTTGCTGCGCTGCTGGTATCCGACCTTATGAAGGTGGAGCCGATTTACGAAGCGCTTTTGAACAGCTCTGTGGAAAAGGAGCGCAAAGCGCCGGAGGCTCCTGAGACTCCTGAGGGAAAGAATTTGATGGAGATTCCCGTGGAGCTGGGAAGCTGCGCAGCGGGGCGGCGGATTGACGAGATCGGCTGGCCTGTGGGTACGCTGATTGTCAGCCTGATAAGAGGCAACGGGGATATTATCCCCCGAGGCGAAACCACCCTGCTTCCGGGAGACTACCTTGTGGTGCTTTATCCGCAGGGGCAGGAAAAGAAGGTCCGTGCCGCGATCACCGATCTTTGCCACGAAAAGTTTTAAAAAGCAGGTCCCGGTGACGACGGGCCCTGACCGTGAGAAAAGCGCCCGCCGTGCAAACCTGCACGGGGGGTGCTTATTTTTCGTCGAAGTCAGGAATCGTCGCACAGCGCCCGCTGCGCGGCAATGGTGTTCAAGGTATCCCCAAGCTGAGTCAACACCGCGGCGCAGAAGGCCAGCTCCTCGTCATTTAGGGACCCGGCCATGTACACCGCCAGAGAGTTGATTGCTGTGGTCAAGGCCAGAGGGTCGGAGCAGTTTTGATTCATAACATCACCCTGATGCAGGGTATGAAAAAAACGCGGCTTCCAGCACCGAAAACACCTTTTTCGGGCCGGAAACCACGCCTTTTACGCATTTGGCTGCTGCTTAAACGTCCATCAGACGTTTTGCCGACTGCACGTTCCGGTGCTCCATCTCCCGCAGCCGGGCCACGGCGGCCTCCTGCTCACCCGGGTGCTCCGCCCGCTCCACGGCCTTGTCGATCATGGCGCATAGCTGTCCGGAGGACGCTTCCTCCAAATCCACAAACAGGTCCTGCCCGATATAGCGCAGGAAGGAGGAAACTTTGGGATCGTACACCACGCCCACAAGGGGAATCCCCTGTCCGGCGGCAAAAATCAGCGCGTGGAGTCGCATGGACACCACCACCTGCATCCGGGAGAGGGCGCCGATGATGGTGTCGGCCCGGCCCGCGTCGTTGAGGAAATAGTGGGGGACCGTAAGGCCCTGCGCGGCCAGCGCGGCGGCCAGAGGGTCCTGATGGGTTTCCACCGCCAAAAACACAGGAGTCAGCCCGTGGCGGTTGTAGGCATATTCGGCGGCGGCGGCAAAAACGTGAGCCTTCTCCTCAAAGCCCTTCCATCGCCGCAGAGCAAAGCAGATATACCGCCCTTCCGTGGGAATCCCCGCCTGCAAAAGCACGCTGTCTGTCCGCTCTGGAGGGGCGCAGCGCAGCGTCAGGGCCGGGTCGGCAGTGAGAAGAATCACAGGATTTGTCACGCCCATGGATGCAAGCTCCGCCTGAGAGTCCGGCTCCCGCAGCGTAATGACGTCTACAGAGGCGTTCAGGACCTTCGCCGCCATTTTCCGGTGGCTGGGGCGGGAGACGGGGCCGATGCCGCAGCCATACATCTGCACCTTGCAGCCCAGATGCTTGGCAGTGGCGATGTTGTGCAGATAAAACCACAGGGACCGGCGGGAAGTCACATCCTGAATCAGGCTGCCTCCGCCGTTGATATAGAGCTTGCCGCGGCGCATGGCGCGGCTCCACGCGGGATAGTTGACCCGCTGCACCGCCGGGACCCGATAGGCGAGGCGGGTTTCTGCAGGGTTTTTGCTCAGTACCAGCACCGGCATGTCCGGGTCGATGGTCCGCATCTCCTGCAAGATGGCCTCCAAAATGGCGTCGTCTCCGGCGTTGCCCCGTCCGTAGGCTCCGCAGATAACCACGCCGTCTCGGCCCGCCTTGGGGCGGTTGTGGCGGCGGATAATCTCTCCGTAAATATGGAGCTGGGTATCCACCGTCTTCTGAATGGAAAACTGGGTGGATGCTTTTTCATACAACCGTTCCCCCATGTCCCGGCGTAAGTCGTCGTTCTCTGCCAGTGAGGCCAGCGCGGCCCCAAGGGCCTCGTCGTCTCCGGGAGTGAATAGATAACCATTTACATCCGTGTCGATGAGGGCAGGAATCCCGCCCACAGCGGTGGCCACGGTGGCAAGGTGAAACCGGGCCCCCTCCGTCAGGGCGTAAGGGAACGTTTCAGACACGGAAGTCAGGGCGTTGACGTCCAAGGCACTGTAAAACCGGTCCATGCCGCCGGAAATCCAACCGGCAAAGCACACTTGCGCCCCAACGCCCAGCTCGTCGGCCAAAGCCTCCAGCTTTTGCCGTTCCTCGCCGTCTCCGGCAATCAGCAGTCGCAGTCGGCCACACTTCGCGTGGGCCTTGGCAAAGCCCCGAACCAGCGTGGAAATGTCCTTCACCGGGTTCAGGCGGGCGGCGATGCCCACCACCACGCTGTCCTCCTCCGCGGCAAGGCCAAGCTCCCGGAGATAGGGCAGCCGATCCCCCTGGGGAGGGGCAGGGGTGAAGTCAATGCCGTTATAGATGGTAAAGAACCGGTCGGGGGGGAAGCCCCGGCGAATCAGCAGGTCCACCATCGCGTCTGACACGCCGATGCGATAGTCCAGCGTCCGCAGCGCCCGGGCGTTGATATTGCCGAAGGTGATACGGCTGAAAGGCCTGCCCATATAGTCAAGCTTATAGTCGCTGTGAACCGTGGAGCAAACAGGAAGGCCGGTGGTTCTGCGGAGCATGGCCCCCATCAGATTGGCTCTGGCTCCATGGCAGTGGATGACCTGATAGCCCCCCTCCCGGATGTACTTCGTCAGACGGTTGCGGATACGCAGAATATGATTTCCCGACATAATCTCCGTGGGAATACCAAGCTCTCGGGCCTCCTCGGCAAAAGGCCCGTCCCGAAAGCAGACAAGCTGGGCCGTGATGGTTTCGTTCAGATGGCGCAGAAGACTCAGCACGTGGGTTTTGGCCCCGCCAGAGTCGCCGCCGCTTATGAGATGGATGACTTTCATAGCGCTCCCTCTTTTGATAAACGCCCGTGGGCGTGAAATCCCTCTTGTACAAACTCGAAAAATATTATACAATAGCCAAAGTCTGAAAGCAAGGAGCAAGAGGCTTACGGAGGCGCATTGATGGAAAATGATTACAAAAACTGTAAAATCAGATTAGCAACCCCAGAGGACGCCGAGGCGCTTTTGCGCATATACGCGCCCTATGTGGAAAAGACGGCCATTACCTTTGAATATGACGTGCCTACCGTCAAGGAGTTTGCCGGGCGCATTGAAGAAATTCGTAAGAGATATCCTTACTTCGTGGCGGAGGAGGACGGCGAGATTTTGGGGTATGCCTACGCCCATGCGCTTCATGAGCGGGCGGCCTTTGGCTGGGCGGTGGAAACCACGGTGTATATCGCAGAGACGGCGAAGCGCCGGGGCCTTGGGAAGCGGCTTTACGACGTACTGGAGCAGGCGCTGGCAACTCAAAATATTTTAAATCTCTACGCCTCCATCGCCTATCCCGCCGGGGAGGACCCGCATTTGACCCGGGACAGCGTGGAATTTCACGAGCGTCTTGGATACAAGCTGGTGGGGCATTTTTCCCAATGCGGCTATAAGTTTGGTCGTTGGTACGACTCGGTGTGGATGGAAAAGCACATTGGCCTCCACACGGCGGGCCAGCCCGCGGTAAAACCCTTTGACCCGGCGGGCGTTTCGTTTCTTTAATTTCCCCACGGCGGGCCATGGATTTTGCAAAATCGGCCCGCCAAAGTCCAGCGATTATTAAAAAATCGGCGCTGAGGCGCGGTCCGGTGCGGACCAGCCCGAGCCAAAAAACTCAATTTACTTGGAGGTTGACAGATGGAACGGTCTAAAAAGAAATTTAACGTAATCGACGTGATTGCGGTCCTTTTGCTTTTGGCGGTGGCAGTGTTTGTGGGAAGCAAGCTGATTCATCGCGGTAGCGGCAGTGCCGGCGGCGAGGCAAAGACAGTCCATGTGACCTACGTGGTCAAGGCCGAGGGAGTGGACAACGCCCTCTATGAAAATTCTCTGGAGCACATCCCCTCCAGACTGATGGCCTCCGGAAAGCTGCTGGACGGGCAGATTGATTCCGTTGAGCAGGAACCATATTATGCACTGGATGAAAACGGGAACTGGGTGGAAGATCCTTATCACAAAAACCTGTACTTCACCGCCAGCATCAACGTACCGGACGCCGCGGTCCAGACCACCAAGGTGGGCGATCAGGAGGTCCGGGTGGGCAAGACGGACTACGTTTTGAAAAGCGAATACATCGAGTTTAGCGAAGTGACCATCGTGGATGTGACGTGGGGAGAGTAAGCTTCGGATACAATCGAGGGCTATGATAGGAGGGCGTTTTTATGCTTCAGGATATCGCGCCCCACAGCTTTCACAATGAATTCAAGGTTCCGCCCCCGCCGCCGGAGAGCGGCGATTTGGCGGTTTTGTTTTACAAGGGATCTGTGCTGATGACGGGGGAGGGGAGCTTTCCCACAGTGGCGGAGGTGCTGGCACTGGGCGCGGGGGAGGAGGAGCTGATCTATCTCTTCTCTGTGGACGAGCAGCGCTTTTACCTACTGGAGGAGCCGCCCGAAAGCGTCTGCTCTAAGCTGAGGACGACGCCTACCGCTGCGTTTCGCCGCATGGAGCCGCCGTTTCTCCGCCTTGTGGGGGCCACGGCGATGCACCTCGCAAACTGGTACCGCTCCAATCGCTTCTGCGGCGGCTGCGGAGCGCCCACGGTCCGGGACGATCAGGAGCGGGCTATGCGCTGCTCTGACTGCGGCGCGCTGGTTTACCCTCGCATCAATCCCGCGGTGGTGGTGGCCGTGCGAAACGGAGAAAAGCTGCTGCTGATCCGGTATGCCGACCGGCCCATGGTGTCGCAATACGCCCTGATTGCCGGGTTTACCGAAATTGGGGAAACCATGGAGCAGACCGCCCGCCGGGAGGTCATGGAAGAGGTGGGCCTGCGAGTAAAAAATGTGCGGTATCATGCCGACCAGCCCTGGGGCTTTGCGGGCAACCAGATGGTAGGCTTCTGGGCGGAGCTGGACGGAGACGAAACTGTCACGCTGGACACCCGGGAGGTGATGGAGGCAGTCTGGCTGGACCGGGAAGAGATTCCCCAAAGCGACGGCCCCATTGATTTGACCCACACTATGACGGAACTGTTCCGTCTGGGAAAGGATCCCCGCTAGAGGAGCTTACATTGCCTTGGAGACGCTTTCGGATATCTTTGCGCAAAGTAACTGCGGGGCGCAAATGCAAAACGCAAAACGGTAAAAGCAAATGCAGAGTGCCCAAAGTTAAGCGCATGGAGAAAGCACCGAAAGCGGACATAAAGCGACAAATGGAAATAAGAAGTGGCAAAACGCTGCTCAGAACAATCTGCGCATAATGGTGCGGGGTGTTTAAAAAGAACAGAAGCGTCTCTCAATATGAGAGACGCTTCTGCTTTTTTACAAATGCCTCCTCAGGCCAGTTCTGCCTGCCCGGTGTAGAGTTGGTAGTAGCGGCCCTTCTGGTCCAACAGGTCATCGTGTCCGCCCCGCTCAATGATTTCGCCCTGCTCCAGCACCAAAATGGCCTGCGAGTTGCGGACGGTGGAAAGGCGGTGGGCAATGACGAATACGGTGCGCCCCGCCATCAGCTGGTCCATGCCCTTTTCGATAAGCTTTTCCGTCCGGGTGTCGATGGAGCTGGTGGCTTCGTCCAGAATCAGCACGGGAGGATTGGACAGTGCCGCCCGGGCAATGTTCAAAAGCTGACGCTCTCCCTGACTGAGACAGCCGCCGTCCCCGGAGAGAACGGTTGCGTAGCCCTGAGGCAGGTGGCGAATAAAGTCGTCGGCGTTGGCAAGCTTTGCCGCGGCCTCCACCTCCTCATCCGTGGCGTCCAGCCTGCCGTACCGAATGTTGTCCGCCACGGTGCCGCTGAACAGATGAGTGTCCTGCAAAACAACGCCGAGCGATTTACGAAGAGAATCCTTTTCAATGTCCCGGATGTCGATGCCGTCGTAGGTGATGATTCCTGCGTCAAGCTCGTAAAACCGATTGATGAGGTTCGTAATGGTGGTTTTGCCTGCCCCGGTGGAGCCCACCAACGCAATTTTCTGCCCCGGCTCGGCATAAAGGGAGATACTGTTCAAGATCGTCTTGCTCCCGTCATAGCTGAACACCACGTGGTCAAACCGCACATCGCCCCGGACAGGAATCAGCGCGCCGTCGGTTTTTTTCCAGGCCCATGCGCCGGTTTCAAGGTTGGTTTCCTCAATACATCCTCCGGAAAGGCATTTTGCCCGGACCAGAGTGACCTTGCCGGAATCTTGCTCCGGCTCCGCTTCCATGACCTCGAAAATGCGCTCCGCGCCCGCCACTGCCCCCAGAAGAACATTCACCTGCTGAGACACTTGACTGACAGGCTGAGATACCTGCCGGGTATACTGCAAAAAGGCCGCAAGGCCGCCCAAATCGCCGCTGCGGATGGCCAGAAGGGCTCCTGCCATGCAGGTGACGGCATAGTTTAAATAGCTGAGGTTGCCCATTACGGGCATCATGGCGCCGGCAAAGGATTGGGCGTTGGTGGCCGCCTGCCGATAAGCTTCGTTTCGCTCCTGGAAGCCCTCAATTGCGGCGGACTCGTAGTTGAAAACCTTAATAACCTTCTGGCCCACGGTCATCTCTTCGATATAGCCGTTTACCGCGCCGATAGCCTTTTGCTGGGCGGTGAAGCTTTTGCGGCTCCTTCCGCCGATGCCCCGCACCGCTGCCAGCATCAACGCCAGCACGGAGAAGGTGATGCACGTGAGCAGGGGACTGATATAAAGCATCATGGCGAGCGTTCCCAAAAAGGTGGCGGTGGAGGAAATCAGGGAAGCGAAGGAGTTGTTGATGGCCTCGCTCACGTTGTCGATGTCGTTGGTAAAGCGGCTCATCAGTTCGCCGTGGGTGTGGGCGTCAAAATACTTCAGGGGTAGGGTTTGCAGCTTTGCAAACAAGTCCCGCCGCAAAGCGGCCACAGTGCTTTGGGAAATCCGTACCATAATTCGGGCGTAAGTGAAGCTCAATCCTGCGCCGAGAAGATAGATTCCGCCCATCAAAACCAGCATTTTTGCAAGGCCGGGAAAGTTACCCGGGAGAATATAGTCGTTAATCAACGGGCGCATCAGATAGGACCCGCCCACACTGCACGCCGCATTGAGAAAAATGCAAACCGCCACCAGCACCAGCCGGAGCTTATAGCGGCCAAGGTAACCCATTAGCCGACCCACGGTACCTCGCAGATTCTTGGGTTTTTGATAGACGCCCTGATTGGGCCCATGCCGGGGGACGGGGGCATGATTCGCGCCGTTTTTTTGTTCAGCCACCGATGCTCACTCCTTCCTGCTGGGACAGGTATACTTCCTGATAAATGTCACAGGTTTTCATCAATTCCTCATGGGAGCCCTGCGCCACAACCCGGCCTTTATCCAGCACCAGAATCAAATCCGCGTCCGCGATGGAGGAAATCCGCTGGGCGATAATCAGCTTTGTGGTGCCCGGCAAGTCCCGGCGAAATGCATCGCGGATTTTTGCATCTGTGGCGGTATCCACCGCGCTGGTGGAGTCGTCCAGAATCAATATCTTAGGCTGCTTCAAAATAGCCCGGGCAATGCACAGCCGCTGCTTTTGCCCGCCGGAAACGTTCACGCCGCCCTGGCCAAGGTCGGTGCCCAGTCCTTCGGGCATCCGGTCCAGAAATTCGTCCGCACAGGCGGAGCGGCAGGCGGCAAGAAGCTGGTCTTCCGTGGCATCGGGATTGCCCCAGAGGAGGTTTTCCCGGATGGTGCCGGAAAAAAGGGTGTTTTTTTGCAGGACAACGGAAACCGCGTCCCGCAGGTGCTCCATAGTGTAGTCCGCCACGGGGCGCCCGCCCACAAGAACCGTACCTTGCTGGGCTTCGTACAGCCGGGGAATGAGGGAAACGAGGGTGGATTTTCCGCTGCCGGTACTCCCTAGAATGCCCACAGTAGACCCGGTGGGAATGTGAAAGCTTACATCCTCCAACACCCATCCGGCGCTTTCGTCGTTGTACCGGAAGCTTACATTCTCAAAATCCACGGAGCCGGACTCCACGGACGCGCCGGTCTGGGCCTGCGCATCGGTGACGGAGGGAACCTCGTCCAGCACCTCGCAGATGCGCTTTGCGCAGGCGATGGAGCGGGACATCATCATAAAAATCATGGAAACCATCATCAGAGAAATCAATATTTCCGTGATGTAGGAAAAAAAGGCGGTGAGGCCCCCCACCTCCATGGTCCCGGCGAAAACCATTTTTCCGCCAAACCACATGACGGCGATAATGGTGCCATAGATAATCAACATCATCAAGGGCATGTTCACCACCACCGCGCCAAATGCCTTTTCGGAGGTTTCTCGGAGGCTGTTGTTTCGTTTGGAGAACTTCTCCTTTTCATAAGCCTCCCGGACAAAGGACTTCACCACGCGGATTCCGGTGAGATTTTCCTGTACTACCAAATTCACATCGTCGGTCTTCTCCTGAAGTTGGCGGAACAGCGGGCCAACCCTTTTTATCACCAGCACCACAAAAATCATCAGCAACGGAATCGCCACCAAAAACACGCGGGAGAGCTGGCTGCTCAGCCGCACGGCCAGCACCAGCGCCGCCACCAGCATCACCGGGGCCCGCACCAACAACCGCATGCTCATCATCAGCGTCATCTCCAAAACGCGCACGTCGCTGGTCAGGCGGGTCACAAGAGACGCGGTGGAAAACTTTTCGATGTTGGAAAACGAGAAGTCCTGCACACGGGCATATTCAGCCGTCCGAAGGTTTGCGCCAAAGCCCATGCCCGCCCGGGCGGAGGACGCGGCGCTGCCAAGGCCGAAGACCATGGCTACCGCCGCCATGATCACCATGAGAAAGCCCTTGCGCACAATGAAGCTTGCGTCCGCGTTAGCAACGCCGATGTCCACGATGTCAGCCATCACCAGCGGGATGAGAAGCTGGAAAATGGCGTCCATGGCAGAGCAGGCGATGCCCAGCGCAATCCATGGACGATAGCCCTTGGTATATGGCAGGAGTTTTTTCACCATCTTTTCCGATCCTCCTCTAAATAATGAATCATGCGATTGACAAAATCGTGAAACTGGGACAATTCCTCGGCCGTGAAGGCGGACTCCAGAAGGCGCTCTGTTTCCCGCATTTCCTGATGCATATGCTCCAGCCGCGCCTTCCCTGATTCCGTCAGGGCCACAAGCCGGCGGCGTGCGTCCGTCTGGTCGGCGCTGCGCACAATTAGCTCCCGCTCCACCATGCGGTCCACAATGCCGTTGACAGTGGAGGGCTTTACACGCAGATGCTCGCCCAGCGCCTGCTGTGTGGATTTACTTCCCTGATGAGCAAGATATACCATGACATGGGCCTGAAGAGGGGTTACATCGTATTTTGCCATGCGGGCGTCCGCCCGCTCCCGAAACAAATGGGCCGCGCAGCCGATGGACCGCCCCAGTGATTTCATTTCTTCCATATTGCTGGCTCCTTTCTCTAAATGTTAAGCAGGCTAATTATTAGCGTGCTAAACAATAACACGCTTTCGAAAAGTTGTCAATATGCAATTTTGGATGTTATTTGAACGTATTGTGAACAAATTTTGAATAAAGGCTATGTTTGTAAACAAACTATGAAAGGTGCCTTGGGTCCGTTGACATTTCTAAGGCCGGACGCTATTATGAACACATCAAGCGAAACACTTGATACATTTCTCCAATTTCTCCCTCTCCTTTCTCTATACCATACAGGCAAAGCGGACGGCTGGCAGGCCGTCCGCTTTGTCGTATTCCGCCCAAAAGGCCCGGCGTAAGCCGGGCCTTTTTTGGTGGGTCGCTGTTCAGATTATATAGTTGCCGCCGGAATCGGAGGCTGTCAAATCCGCCACGGTGATATTGTCAAGATAGTCTCGGATGACCTTGTCCAACCCGCGCCACATGGGAAGCGTGCGACATTCCGCCATTCTGGAACAGGAGACCGACTCCCCCTCCAGACAAGCGACGGGGGCCAGAGATTCCTCCGTCAGGCGCAAAATAGCCCCCACGGAATACTCCTCCGGAGACCTTGTCAGGCGATAACCACCGCCCTTGCCCCGCAGCCCGGCCAAAAGCTTTCCCTTGACCAGAAGCTTGATAATGCTCTCCAGATATTTCTCTGAGATATCCTGCCGCTCTGCAACCTCCTTCAAAGGGACATAGCCCTCCGTCCGGTGTTCGGCCAAATCAATCATCACCCGCAGGGCATAGCGGCCCTTTGTTGAAATCAGCATATTAAAATTCCTCCACATGTGATAAACCTATTATATAATACGGTTAGTGGGGAATCAACTGAAAGCTTTGGAAATTTTTTCCCCTTGCCTATTGACAAATCCAAAAAGAATGCGTATAATCCATATTAACCTACTTGAAAGGTTGGTAATGATATATGAATTTCAGACTGTCTCTGCCCGCCGGATTTCGATGTCCTCCCGTTTTTCACACCCGGAGGGGAGCGTCCCGCTAAACCGGATGAACAACATCGAATGAATTATAGGAGGAACAGACAATGAGCAATATTTATACTTCCGCCGATCAGTTGATCGGAAAAACTCCGTTGCTGGAACTGAGCCACATTGAGAAGGAAGAAGGTCTGGAGGCCCGGATCCTGGGCAAGCTGGAATACTTCAATCCCGCAGGCAGTGTGAAGGATCGCATTGCAAAAGCCATGATCGACGACGCGGAAGCCAGCGGCAAGCTGAAGCCCGGCTCCGTCATCATCGAGCCCACCTCCGGGAACACAGGCATCGGCCTTGCCTCCGTGGCGGCCGCCCGGGGTTATCGCATTATCATCGTCATGCCGGAAACCATGAGTGTGGAGCGCCGCCAGCTGATGAAGGCCTATGGCGCTGAGATGGTGCTTACCGAAGGGGCAAAGGGCATGAAGGGCGCCATTGCCAAGGCGGAGGAGCTTGCGGCGGAAACACCGGACAGCTTCATTCCCGGTCAGTTTGTCAACCCCGCCAACCCGGCGGTGCATAAGGCGACCACCGGCCCGGAAATCTGGGAGGACACAGACGGGAAAGTGGATATCTTCGTGGCGGGTGTCGGCACCGGTGGCACCGTCACAGGCGTGGGCGAATATCTCCGCAAGAAGAACCCCAATGTGAAAATCGTGGCGGTGGAACCTGCGGCCTCTGCCGTGCTGGGCGGTGGCGCGCCGGGAAGCCATAAGATTCAGGGCATCGGCGCGGGCTTTGTCCCCGACGTGCTGAATACCTCGGTCTATGACGAGGTGATTGCTGTGGAGAACGATGATGCCTTTGCCGAGGGCAGAAGAATCGGCAGAGCCGAGGGCGTTCTGGTGGGCATTTCCTCCGGCGCCGCGGTGTGGGCCGCTGTGCAGCTTGCCAAGCGGCCGGAGAACAAGGGCAAGACCATCGTGGCCCTGTTGCCGGATACCGGCGACCGCTATCTCTCCACTCCGCTGTTTGCAGATTAAACGACTTTGCCCGGGACCGCCGCGTATGCGTGGCGGTCCCGGACTTTTGCGCGTATACCGGTCTTTCTTTAAAAACCTCAAACGGAACATTTTATTGGTAATAAGCGGAGGTAAATTCGCAAAAACTTAACAGGTGCGTACTTGCAAAATTTTTCGTTTATGATAAGATAGACAGAACAAACTGCCGGTTGCGGAGATGGGCCGGCATAAATCTGTCATCAGGAGGTGGGACCATGGAGATTCATGAATCGGCGGAGGACTATTTGGAGTCCATTTTGGTCGTGCAGGAGAGATTGGGATCCGTGCGCTCCATTGACATTGTGAACGATTTGGGCTATTCCAAGCCCAGCGTCAGTATTGCCATGAAAAAACTGCGGGAAAACGGATATATCTCCATGGCCGAGGATGGAACGATTACGTTGAGCGACACCGGCATGGAGGTTGCCTCCCGGGTTTACCGGCGGCACAGAACGCTGACGGAGCTGTTTACGTTTTTGGGCGTGCCCCCGGAGATTGCTGCGGAGGATGCCTGCAGAGTGGAACACGATCTTCACGAGGAGACGTTTGCCCTCGTGAAGGACTTTTTGGAGAAAGCCAAATCGGGCAGAGACTCCCTTTAAGGTACAGGGACCAGAGAAGGAGAAGGCAATGGATTACGCGAAAGAATCCCTTCGGCTCCACGGGGAGTGGAAGGGAAAAATTGAGGTGGTGGCCGCCGTTCCGGTGGCCACGCGGGAGGATTTGTCGCTGGCCTATACCCCCGGCGTGGCCCAGCCCTGTCTGGAGATTCAAAAGAATCCGGACAAGAGCTACGAGCTGACCCGGCGGCACAACCTGTGCCTGGTGGTCACAGACGGTAGCGCCGTGTTGGGCCTGGGGGACATCGGCCCGGAGGCGGGCATGCCCGTGATGGAGGGCAAGTGTGTGCTGTTCAAGGCTTTCGGCGGGGTGGATGCGTTCCCCTTGTGCGTGAAAAGCCATGATGTGGACGAGTTTGTCAACACGGTGTATCATATTTCCGGCAGCTTTGGCGGCGTGAATCTGGAGGATATCGCCGCGCCCCGCTGCTTTGAAATTGAGCGGAAGCTGAAGGAAAAGTGCGACATTCCCATCTTCCACGACGATCAGCACGGCACTGCCATCATCACGCTGGCGGGGCTTCAAAACGCGCTGAAGGTGGTTGGAAAGCATCTGGCGGACGTGAAAATCGCGGTGAACGGGGCCGGCGCTGCTGCCGTGGCCGTAACCAAACTGTTGCTTGCCGCGGGAGCCAAGGACATTGTCCTGTGCGACCGCACGGGAATCATCTACCAGGGCCGGGAAACCGGCATGAACTGGATTAAAATGGAGCTGGCGCAAGTCACAAACCCCCGGAATCTCCGTGGCGGGCTGAAGGAGGCCATGGTGGGTGTGGACGTTTGCATCGGTGTGTCTGCTCCCGGCTCCGTGACGGCGGACATGGTGCGCTCCATGGCTGCGGACCCCATTATTTTTGCCTGCGCCAACCCCACGCCGGAGATTTTCCCCGACGAAGCGAAGGCGGCGGGTGCGCGGGTGGTGGCAACTGGGCGCAGCGACTATCCCAACCAGATCAATAATGTTTTGGCTTTTCCGGGTATTTTCCGGGGTGTCTTTGACGTGCGCGCCAGCGACATCAACGAGGAAATGAAAATGGCTGCTGCGCAGGCACTGGCGGAGTTGATTTCCGGAGATGAGCTGAACGAGAACTATATCATCCCCGCCGCCTTTGATCCCCGGGTAGGCCCGGCGGTTGCAAAGGCCGTGGCGGAAGCGGCTCGGCGCACGGGCGTTGCCCGCATCTGAGGTGTGTTCCCAATAGTCTCTTTTGGCAAGATGGCCGTGGGAGAGACCGTAATTCCCTCACAGGCAGGCATTGCCGCACCTCAACTGGCGGTCGCGATAAAGAGGGTGTATCTTTAAAGAACGAAGCGTTAACCGAAATACAAACAAAAGCAGGACAGAGGCTTTAGCCCCTGTCCTGCTTTTGTTGCGTGGACTTCGTATATGGCCTTCCCAAGACGGTGGCACAGGCGCCTTTCAACAGGCGAACTAAAGAACAATCCGCCTGGCTCTGCCCTTACTTTCTTGCCTTGAAGCCTCGGACATACTGCTCCGGCCAAGGGTATTCTATGTTCAGGTCCCGCGCCGTATGAAGGACCCAATAGGGGTCCCGCAAAAGCTCGCGGCCCAAAGCAATCAGGTCCGCCCGGCCCTCACCCAGAATCTGCTCCGCCTGATGGGCTTCGGTAATCAGGCCCACGGTAATCACGGGCAGACCGGAGGACTGCTTTAAAATCTCCGCGGCTCTTACCTGATAGCCGGGATAGATTGCCGTCGGTGGCGTGGGCATCACGCCGCCGGAACTTACGTCCAGCACATCGATATACGGCTTCACCAGTTCCACGATTTTGACCATTTCCTCCGGATGGATGCCCTCCGGCTCATAATCCTCGGCGGAGACGCGCAGAAGTACGGGCTTTTCCGCTGGCCAGACCTCATGCACCGCCCGCAGCACCTCCAGCAGGAAGCGGCAGCGGTTTTCCGTGGAGCCGCCGTAGCCGTCCGTACGGCGATTGGTGAGGGGGGAAAGAAATTCATTCATCAGATACCCATGGGCACCGTGGATTTCCAAAGCGTCAAAGCCGATGGCTGCCGCCCGGGCGGCAGCGCTGCGAAACGCCTGAACCACGTCCCGAATCTCCTCCTCCGTCATCTCTTTGGGTACGGGGGATGTTTCTTCAAAGGGGATGGCACTGGGGGCGAAAATCGTCTTCTCCTTGGCCTCGCACTTACGCCCCGCGTGGTTGAGCTGAATGGCCACCTTGGCCCCATATTTCTGGCATGTGGCAACAAGCGGCTTCATCGCCTCGGCCTGCCGGTCGTTCCAAAGGCCAAGGCATCGGTCAGAAATGCGCCCCGGGGGCAGAACGCCGGTGGCCTCCACGATGATCAGCCCCGCGCCGCCCACGGCCCGGGAGGTATAATGGGTGAAGTGAAAGTCTGTGGGTACGCCATCGCCTTCGGTGCTGTACATACACATGGGAGGCATGACGATTCGGTTGCGCAGTGTCATGTTTTTTACGCTGAGCGTGTGAAACAGGTTCATAAGTTGTTCTCCCTTCTGCCGCAAGGCCACAAAAATTTCCTGAAATGATATGGCTATCATAGCACGGGCAGGCGATCGATGCAATGAGAAGGCGAGGAATGACCTGCTATTTCACAGAAAAAGCGAGCTGAATCGTACCCGACGGGCCTGCAAATTCTGAGTTTGCGTATCGTTCGCATTATTAACCGCTCCGCCCTTGGCGTATTCACCAATTGACAAATTATGAAAACTATTGTATAAGTTAAACCTATGGTTAGTCATATCTAACCGCAACCTAGGAGACAATGGGTCCAAAGAGAATAAGGAGGATATTTCATGGGACAGAAGTTGCGCAGGCGAGGAATAAGCTTGATGATGGCACTGGTGATGCTGCTTTTGCTGGCAGCACTCCCGGTGTCTGCGGCTCAAACGGTGGTTACCATCAAGGATACGGAGATCACAACAGAGACAAGAACATTAACCGTAAATTTAACCCAAATCCCGGCTTCTGGAATTTTACGTGTTTTTCAGTTTAACAGTGGTACGGAATATAATTCCGACCTGTTTAACAATGGCACATATCTATTCGCGCAGGGGTTTATCACCAATCTCAAGGCCGGAGACAATGAGCTGACGCTATCCGCATCGCCTATTGCGGGTAAAACAATTGTTGCCGTTTTGCGGGATGGGACTGGCGACAGTCCTGTGGATTACGTTTCTGAGCCGCTCGTTGTTGCGGGAAGTCCTGTTGTCACAGACCCCAGCGCCATTTTGGCAAATTGCCGGGTCAGCCTGCAAATGGAGGGGATCGAACGGACGGAACCTTTTCGTGAGAATGAGACTTCCGTGGACGTGAACGTCTCTCTGGACAAGTCTATTGAGGCGTGTGCGTTGACGATTTACGCCTATGCCGGCAACACGATTTTTAATCCGGACGCGGCGTATAACAAGCGCCTTTGGTCGGGCTCGGTGAAGGATGGCGATGCAGTCACCTGCGACTTTAACGCAAGGAATCTGCCGCTGAACGTGGGATATAAAATCATTGCCTGCTTGAACGTGCCGGTGGGGGAGGATTACTATCGTCCCATTAACTCTCAGGCGCTGCAGGTTGTTGATCATTCCGGAAATAGCTTTGAAGATTATACATATCCCGATGTGGCAATTGACGAGACGATCCTTTACGCGGGGGCGACCTCGTTACACATTAGCCTGACTGGTGATGAGCGGTTGTTTCAGGCAGTGAGGGACGGAAAAACCAGCATCACGTGCGCGGTGGCCCAGTATCCCGATGGAGACACCTTTGACTTTGAAAGCGGAAAGCAAATTCCCCTGAAAAATAATTTACAGTCGACCGATGCTTTCCATGGAAAAGAACTTCAGCTCAACGAGCCGCTGCGTGAGGGCTATCGCGTGCGCGCTGTGGTTTATTGGATGCAAAATCAGGACCTGTTTTTGCCGAAGGGCAACGACTATGAAGCGGTTTTTAACCGCCCCGACGACTCGGTTTTGGTTTCTGCCGCGCCCAGTCAGGATACGCTGACGGTTGCAGTTAACGGGCCGGTTGCGAGTGATGCGGAAAGTGTTTCCGTCACTGTTGGCGGCGCTGTGCCAGACGGCTCGATATTACTTTTGAAAACCTATCCGGCGAGCGCAACGGAATTTGCGCAGGACGCGGGAAAGCCCTATGGGATAAACACAGCCCCGGTGACAGGCGCAAATACCGTCCTTCCCAATACCGGAGTTTCCCTGATTCCGGGCAACCAATTGGTGGCATTTGTTATAAATGGCGGGGCGGCTGCTGCGCGGTCTCAGCCGGTGACGGTGGAGGCCACGCCGGATTTGACGCTTGCTTTGGTTAACAAGCTGACGGCGGAGAGTACGCAGGCTGTGTTTCAGGTGACCGCGCGCAATAGCGGCATCACAAACCTGAATGTAGTGAAGCTCTGCAAACTGGTTAACGGCGTGGCCAATACGGACGAACCACTGGAAACAAAGACAGGACAAAGCCCGGGGCAAATTGCCTTTGACATCAACCCCGGCGCGCTGGCGGCAGGGGATCAGGTGTGCCTGGTCATTACATATGTAAGCGGTGAGGTAATTACTTTTACCAGCGGCGCGTATACCGTTGCAGCCGCGGCCCAGCCAGGGGTTCCTGGTGTGGCCTTGCAAGATTCTGAAATTACAGCGGAGACAGTGCGTATTGAAGTATTGCTGGAAAACATTCCGTCTTCGGGAATCTTGCGGATCATTCAAATGGATGCCAATGAACCATACGTGAGCGGTAAGCTCAACGATTATACAAGCCTGTGTTTCTCTGTGCTGGGCAGTTTGACCGAGGGGGTGAATACGCTTGCACTTTCTTCTGCGCCCGCGCCCGGAAAAAAAATCTGCGCCGTGGTGAGAGACAGTGGCGCCAACCCAATGGCAGATTACATCTCTGATCCGGTGATTGTTTCCGGAGAGGTCGTGGTTCCGGCCCCCACCGCGAAAATTCTTGATGCCAAAGTAACCGCCGGAATGACACATGTGAGCGCCAAGATGATGTTTGATGCTTCGGTGGGCGCAGCTTCCTATACGCTCTATCAGTTTACCGAAAGCGCACTGGACCTCAAGACTGCCACGGCGCTGGTCAGCGGAACGCTCCCCATCAGCGCCGCCAACCGCACGCTCTATGTTAGAGCCGGAAGCTTAACTGCCGGAGCTAATTTGCAGCTTATGGTCTCAGCGGGCGGCCAGCAGACTCTGTCGAATATTGTGACGGTGCAACCCTCTCCAAACTGGGGAAGGCCCTATGCGGCGTTTGAGGCTGCCGCAATCCTCACCGATGCAAAGACCGTTCCTGTTACGATTGATTATTCCGATCATTATTTGGAGATGGGCGATGACTTTTATTGCACAGCCACAGTCTATCAGTTCCCTGCAAACTACACGGACAGGGAATTTGAAGAGGAGGAACTGTGGGAAGGCCCGAAAGCGACGGTGGTTGGACAAATCAGCAGCCGCTCTGGCGACATTGCCAAGGGAAAGGTGGAAATTCCGGTGCGGGAGGGGTCGACGCTCATTCCCGGAAATCGTCTGATCGTCAAGCTTCGTCTGCCGCATACCGAATGGGCGGAAGAGGAAGTTGACTATTTTTCCGTTTCCGCGCCGATTGTCAGCGCGGGTACCTCGATGGCAGGTCCAAAGGTTGCGCTATATAATCTGGGCGAGGATACTTCCCGTGGAGTGCGGCTGAGAAGCATTTTGTCCGGCTTGGGCATTGAAGTGCTGGATGTTTCGGATACCGAGCTGAACCAGACAGTGGGATACCTTGCGGGCCTGGATGGATACGAACCGGCTGAGAAGCCGTATTCCGGCAGTGGCGCGGACACAGAGTTTATGCTGATTTGCAATTTGTCGGATGCGCTGCTGGATCGCTTTTTGGCAGGGATGCAGGCGGACGGACTGCGCATCGACCACAAAGCTGTGGTGACCGAATACAACCGTGATACGCAGTATCACGAGCTGATTGACGACATTGCCGAGGAGCATGAGGTGTTTCAGGCGTTGCTGGCGCTGGATGCCATGGTTGCCCAGGCGCAGGCGTTGCGCGAAGCCGAGTATGGTGTAAAAGAGAACTGGGCGGCACTGCAGGAAGCCATCACCGCCGGTATTGAGGTTCTCAAACGTTATGAACCGACGCTGGAAGCTCTGACAAACGCCAACTGCGCGCTGCAAGAGCAGTATCTCCTGATTACGGAGAAGACGGTTCTCACCGGCACAGCAGCCATTTCCATTGAGAAATCCGAAGATGATACCTATGTGATGACGGCACAGGTGATAGGAGGAGAAAAGGACACGCAATATCGCTATGCTTGGAGCACTGGAGCAGACACGCAGTCGATTTCCGGCATTGCCCCGGATAAGCTGATTGGTACCACGGTGAAGATTACCGCCGATCAAAAATTTGGCTCCCTCAAGGCCCAACTGGAAGTGCCCAAGGCGCCTCAGGCAACGGTTCAGCCCCGGCCCACCAGCTTGGAAGTTCGATGGGCAACACCCGAAAACAAGAATAACCGGCCGATGCCCAATTGCTACGTCATTTCGCTCTATCAAGGCAAGTCGCTGCTGAAAACGCTGACGACGGAAGCGTCAGTCACCTCCGCAACCTTTGACGCGCTCTCCGCGCAAACGGAATACACCATTACGAGCAATGCAATTAGTCCCGTGGGTCAAAGTGACAGACTTACGCTTTCCGCAGCCACCACAAACTCTTCAAGCGGCGGCAGTTCTGGCGGCGGTTCCTCTGGCAGTTCTTCAGGCAGCGGAGTCCCGGTCGTGAAGACGGCCACCAGCGGAAATACGACCACCGTCACTGCAAGTGTGACGCCCACCGTCTCCGGTACAACGGCTAACGTCGTGGTAAGCAGTGCAACAGCCACCGACGCGGTGAGCAGTGCTTTGGCGGCGGCCCGAAAAAATTCCACCGCGCCTGTGGTGAAAGTGGCGGTAAACACTCCGCCCAAAGCCGACGGCCTGTCGGTTACAATTCCGGCAGACCCACTGGAAACACTAGCCAACCACAAGGATGCGGCACTGACGATTACGTCCAGTGTTGCACATATGACTCTAGACAGCGATGCGCTAAAAGCAATTGCGCGTCAGGCCGGGACGAACGTGACCGTCTCCGTGAAGCCCGTCACAAGTTCCAATTTGAACACGGATCAGCAAAGAGTGGCGGGTGGCAACCGGGTGTTTGAGATATCCATTGCCAGCGGCAGTGCTGCCGCAATCCATGATTTGAGCGGTGGGACTGCGTCCGTAAGCATCCCATATACTCTGGCGGAAGGCGAGACGGCAGCGGCGCTGACGGTCTACTATCTGGCTGACAATGGCAGCTTGACAGCATGTAAGACCTCCTACGACAGAACGTCCGGCATGGTGACATTTGTCACACCGCATTTTTCCAAATTCATGGTGGGCTATCGTTCGGGAGCTTCGTTTACCGATGTTTTCAGCGGAGCATATTATTATGATGCAGTGCAGTGGGCGGTGGAGCAGGGGATTACCTCCGGGAACTCTGCAAACACATTTGCTCCCGGCCAGAGCTGCACCCGTGCGCAGATCGTCACACTTCTCTGGAGGGCCAATGGCTCTCCCATCCCTGACACCATGGAAAACCCGTTTGCGGATGTTCAAAAAGACGCCTATTACTATCATGCAGTCCTCTGGTCGGTGGAAAAGGGGATTACCAGCGGCTTCAGTACAACCACATTTGCTCCAAATGCAGTAAGCAATCGGGCGCAGGTGATAACGTTTCTCTGGCGTGCACAGGGAAATATGGCGGTTTCTGGGGCCGGATTCCCCGATGTGAGCGCGGATGCATACTACGCGCAGGCGGTAACTTGGGCGATGAATCAGGGCATTGCCGCTGGCCGCAGCAACGGCAAGTTTGTGCCTGCCGATTTCTGCACCAGGGCCCAAGCCATCACATTTCTTTATAGAACGATGAACAACTGATGCAAACATAAAGACTACTGCGTGGCATCCATGTCATGGCCACGGCGGAAGATCATTAAACATCGCTTTGGTAAGCAAGCGCCCTTGGGGAAATCATTCCCAAGGGCGCTTTTGGTTGAAATTGGTAAAAAATTGGTGTATACTGGAAAGGGTGAAAGTATTTCAGAATCCTACGTAATGCAGTTCATTTGTATATTAATATACCTAGTAATCTGCCTTTAATGAGAAGCACATCAAAATTTTAACAACGTTTTACATAATTACATTATCACAGATGGATTCTCCGCGCTTCCCATCTCCAAGACTTATCCAGTAGTCCATTCTTTATGCATTTAAGTCGCCACTTTTTGCTTTGGACTTGCAGATAAGCTGCGTTGTCGTCCCCATAGGACAATAGACACACCAAGACCGAGGCTTGTAAAGCACCATTGTAATGATTCCAAGCAAGGTAGAGGTCAGCATTAAACTGTAAAAGCCAAAGGCAAACTGGGAAATCCAGCGCGGTAGCATCGTCCCATGGTGAGCCCAGTGCCACGGCAACCGGAAGGTCCATAACAGTTTAACAAACTGCCCCAGCTCCTGCACCCCGGAAAACACCAGCCAGGTCGTCCACAGCATTTGAAAGAACATGACAAAAAAGAAAGCCGTGAAAGAGTAGCGGAACCAACGGCTGCGCAGGAAGGCGGGCGGATTCTTGCCACGGGAGAGCCCAAATCGGCCGCCCAGCAAAGTGAGCAGTTGCCCGCGTCCGCAGTAGCGGTTGCAGTAGGCCTTTCCGCCGCCGGCGAGAGAAATGGCAAGCGGGATCAGGAAGCACAAAAGCCCCACCCAAGCAAAGAGAATGTTGAAAAAACCCAGCCCCAGATAGAGCAGCGTAAAGATCCACAGATAATCATACCAGCGCTTTTTCACGGCTGCACCTCCCAAATGTCGATCACGCCTGCGGGACAGGCTTTGACGCATTTTCCACAGCCCACACAGCTTTGTTCGTCTACACGGGCGCGCACACCCCGGTCGATTCGGATTGCTTGCTTCGGGCACACCGCAACGCAGCAACCACAGGCTACACAGGCATCTCCAACGATGGCGTTTCGCAGTTTCCTTTTCTCTTGCAATTTTGCTACCTCCAAGTTTGATAATTTATTATACAAATTGTTGCGCGACAAGATTTTTGAGAAATAGGGACAAAATAGTTGAGAAAAAATTAGCCATTTCTTAGAAGTAAATCTAACACTTGGTAACGGGAGAGTAGCGGCTGCTGCTCTCCCGTTTTTGCCTTATGCTTTCAAGTAAGAAGAGTTAACCCAACGGTCGGTTCCAACTCTTACCCAAGCTCCCCGAACCTCCAGAACTGTGACTACGGTATTGCGCTTCAGGCTGTCCACAATCGCGCCGCCCGGAGCAGAACGGACATTCAGAGCGCTGGCTGTCACGGTGCGCTGATAGTATGGATTTCGATAGTACGCCAAGAGCAGCGTGTACACAATTATGCGCTGAAGAGGCTGCACAGCACGATCTGCTAGATATCCTTGTGTGCTCCAGCTTCCATCATAACGAAGGATATCCACACAGCCGAGGTCAGTAAGCGCCTTGACAGCTTCCGTCGATGTTGCTCCGAAGACTTTCTGACAGAGCAGCCATACCGGGGTTCCATCCTTTTTGAATCCAACCATCGTTGTGCCATTCCGTGCGAAAGACTGTGCGGCTGCGGCTTTGGCTCCATTTTTCAGCATAGGGGGAACTGCCGGACAATAATTCAGCTTCCCGGCTGCACTGGCGGGCACATCTCGGCCCAAATTCCCATCTGCATCAATGGTCACGCCCCAGTCCTGATATCTGGGTACCAGCAATGTCCGACCATCCACAATCAGTCCCTCATTCGGGATAAATTTTTTGAGGTCGAAATAGCCAAGGTTTATGATCCGTGCACAATTTTTTGAAGCCTTAATTTGCTGCCAAGTCAGCTTCTCTGTATTGACAAAGATTTCAAAACGGTAGTCGTGATTTGAGAGGGCCTCCGTAACAAATTTACTCATAAGTACACCTTCAGATTAAAATATAGTGTGGCTTGCGTTCTTCCCCCGGCCACAGAATCCACCGGAGCCAGTCAAATACGACAATCCCAGCCCCGGCTACGATACACCAGATCAGCGTCCACTTAGGGCATATTTGCCCCCATAGGTTGCCCCAGCAGTGGGAGTAGTCCCAGATACCCAGCTCAAGCCAGCAGTTCAGAATAATGCCCGCACCCAACTCCGCCGCCGTAATGCACAGGCCCCCGGTGATGGCTTGCCGCCATAGCGGTGTATCCCAACTCATCATCTCATTGGCTCGGTCAAGCGGAATGCAGATGATTGCTGCCAGAATCAGCATCGTCCAGTTGATGGACTGTGCATGGCCGGTAACGGTCTTGAAGACCACCTCCACAAGAAAGTATACCGCCCCGCCAAACAGCCAGAGAACCACGGATTTGAGCGCGTTATGCAGTCTCATCATCAGCACTTCTCCCCAGCATGGCAACAATCTGCTCGTCACACTGCGTCTGGTAGTCCTCGGGCAATGCCGTACTCCAATCCACCGCAGCGGCCTCGGTGAGCTTGTCCGCATCGGCCAGATCGTGGGCCAGCTGTTCCAACCAGTCAGATCGGATTTTGCAGGAGATGATGTAGGCATAGCCAAGCTGAAACAGCTCCATGAATTGCGTTGCCGTGTAGACCTCGTGCGTCACCCGGCTACCGTCATGCCAAAGGGCCTCCGTGGCTCCGGCCTGCACTGCTGCATACTGGGTCTGCAAGTCTCGCTGCTGTATCTCCGTCAGCGTGTAGTGCAGAGGCCCTCGCCCCAGCACGTCCGCGTCGAAGCCCCCAGTGATGGCCTCGGCACAGGCGACTTTAATAGCCGCGCTGCGCTCTGCCTTAATTTCCGCCGCCGTGGGAGATGCCGGAATCGGCTCCGGCGTGTTGGAAAGAATCACGGTGTTGCCCCGGATACGCGGGTGCAGGTAGTCTGCCACCGTATCCGTCCGTAGGCACATACCGCCGTCTGCCGTATAGAGTGATACCGTTGCTCCCAGCTCCTCCGGGGCCTCATCCAAGGTGTAGCGCACCTCGCCGGGGCTGATGCTCTGGTCGAGCACGGTGTGGTGATTGTTGGTTTTGGTTGTGATGTACATAGTTGCTCTCCCGAAATTTTTTAATAAATTCAGTTATGCAAGAAATCCATAGCAAGCCCGTACCTCAGACGTTGGAGTGGGGCCAATATAGGAACTTGTGAAATAAAAAGTAACAGTATCACCATTCACAGTGCCACTACTACTTACTGGATATTTTGTATTTCCTGGTGAGGTAATAAATCCGTCAGCATGATAGCTACTGTTGCTTTCAACCTGATAAACGTCGGCGCAAACCCAATTCCCGTATGAGGGAATCGTAATTACCCTAAATCTAAGGTCAGAGGACTGTGGGGGAATATTACTTATAGGAACAGAAAATCTAACACCAAATTGACCACCTGTATTCGCCGAGGCTTTCAATTCTATAATATTTGAACTTCCTCCGCCCCGTCTGGCAATAATGCACTCACCCATTGCAAGCACCTCTGCGGAGATGTTCGCAACAGGCAGACAAAACTAATTGTGTGTGTGTGTGTGTGTGTGTGTGTGTGTGTGTGTGTACACGTACGCGGACTTATGTTTTCTTGTCATGGACTGTTCCTCCTTACATTCCAGTTGCCCAAAACCAATAAACCTTAATAGGGCTGACAGTTCCATTGGTTTGTTTGACCTGCAACAAAATATCGTTTCCACTTTTTACTAACCGGCCAAGCATGATTCCTTGAACTCCATTGCTTGTAGAGAGAGCCATTGAGATTTCTTCCCCCGCATGTGTAAGGATAATGTCGTAATTATTTGGAAGTCCGTTGTACGCTTCATTCAGAATAGCTACGATTCTTTTGATGCCGATTGCAGAAATAGTTGCTAACGTGTACCAATCACTATTGATTGGTAAAGTCGCAGGACCCGAAAATCTAGTGTAGTCGCTTGAATTATTAGCTGTAAATCCTTTGGAACTTTCCCCGCTTCTGCGGGATACCAATGCCTCTCCCATCACCGCACCACCTTAAACTGCACAGGAAACGCCACCGTGGGCGCTTCCGTGCACCAGATTTGCACGCCGCCGTCATAGGTCGTCGCCCGCAGCACCTTGCCCCATGCCTCGGCGTAGAGCTTGTTAGCGGCATTATCGCTCCCCATCAGGATATCCGCAACCGGGTTATCGCTGGCCAGCATCCCCGGCACGGACACGTTTTGGTAAAAGAAATCCCCGGATGCCGTCCACGCCACCGGCACGGTGGCCGTCAGGGTAGTAGTCGCCGCCGCGCCGATCTGCCCGCGCGTTACCCCGTGGGGGTTGTCCGTGCGCCCCGCGTGGGCCGCGAGGTTAGCCTGTACCGCCGCCGCGCTGCCGGAGGGGTCCGCCCCGATCTGCGCCGGTGTCAACGGGTCGCTGCCTCCAGGGGCGTGGCTCGAAGCATGGAGCCTCGCAGCATAAGAGGAGCTTTCCGTAAATGCCGCGCTGCCGAGACTTGCAAACCATTTCTTTGCTTTGCCAAACAACACCGCCAGCGTTTCCCCGGACTGAATATTCGTGCGTTCCGCAGCTTGGGTAAAGGTAACGGTATTGTTACTTACCGGATCATCAACGCCGATATAGAGGGGATTGCCGGACGGGTCAAACGTGATGCTGGCGGCGTCCTGCGTTTTAATCAGCAGCTTTAGCCGCTCATAGATCACAACGCCGTTTGCCCGCGTATCCAGAAACTCGCATTCTTCTCCGGCATTATCATAGAGATAAAGCCCCTCCTGGCTGGTGTCCGGGTCCACACCCATCAAGCCCAGCTCTCTGTACGGAAAACCCTCCGTAAAGTCGCTGTTGTCCAGCGTGGAAACAATGGCCGCTACCGCGCCTGCTTCTGTCAATTGTTTTGCATCCACGAGCATTGAATACCGCTCACTGACCAGGGCGGTACGGTTCACCATGGAGCCGTTCCCCAGCAGGCCGTCACCGATGACCACCCGTGAGAGGTGGAGGCCCTTCCCCAGCTTGCACTTCGCGTCCAGATTCTGTCCGAACGTCGTGAGTTTTAAGTTTGTAAATGCCATATTGTCACACCTGCCTGATTGTCATTTGCCGCCCGATCACCCGGACCGCGCCCTGATAGACCGCTGCGGAATATCGCTGCTCCTTTGAAACCGTAAGCAGAGCACCGGCGGGCTTAATCTTGTTGAGCTCCTTCAGGAGCAGTGTCTGATCGTCAAGCACGATCTTTCCACCGATGAACTGCACTGTGGCCTCTGCCCACTTTTCCGGGTTCGGGTTCCGCTCAATTGAAACATTGTCATATCCAAACGCCTTTGCAACATAGAGAATTGCCTTATTGGTCCCCGCCTCAGAGGCAATAATAGATTTCATGGCCAACCGTATGCGGTAGTTATTGACCATCTCGCCCTTCAGGCGAACCATGCCCCGGTCAAGACCATGCATCTCTAACACGGGTTCCCTGGCGCTGGCAATCATCGACTCAGACCGGACGCGGAAAACATCCTGCTTGGTAGCGTCAAAGAGCTTCCCGATCACGCTGAAAAAGATGGCCCACTGGTTGATGCTCTTTTGGACCTTCCTCAGCGGAGCAAACAACAGGGCGTGCATATAGTCGCCGAAATTGCTGGCCATCCTATACCTCCTGTATCGTGACGGTGATGGTTCCGGGAACGATCACAATGTCGGTGGCAAGAATCAGATCGTCCGCCGGGGCCGTCACCTTGACATTCACAATAGATGTGATGTCCCGCCGAATCGCATAGATCAAATCGGACTGCAGCAGCTCGTTCAAATTCCGGTCCTTGGAAATTTTCATAATGGACTGGATCGTCGCTGTAACCCGATCAACCAGCCCGTCCGTGTTGGTTCCCGCTGTCACAGATACTGTCACGCTGATATCGGCGGAGGAAATGGTGGAGCTCTTCACCAGCACATCATCATAAGGCGCTCGGATTTCCTCCGCAGCCGCCGAAACCAGCGACAGCAGCTCCTCAGTAGCAGCGCCCACCGTGGAGGTTACGATGATGTCAATGGTACCTTGGCCTCGGGGATGCTGGTCATTCACCCGGACAAAGAGCACGCCGGAGACAGCCTCGCAGACGTTCTTGTATTTCTGTGCAATCGGCATCGTGGCCACGTCCGCCCAGGCATTGAGTAGCCGCTCCCGCAGAGACTCATCATCCTCAATGTCACTGCCTTCCCGCGTGATCCAGCCTGTACCATTGGTAATGGCGTCAATGCCGCTGAGATGGGTCAGGCTCTTTGTAATCTTGCCTGCGGCAACATTGTAGAGAACGCCCTCTTTCTCGGCTTCTACCGGAACATCCACACTGAGGGAGCCTTGCTGCAGGACCGTGTTCGCAGTGACGAAGAAGCGCAGCTCCGTGCCGTTGATATCCTTCTCCGTTTTAAAAACGCTCCCTGCCGGAATCGTAATGGCCGCACCGTCTGCGGCACGGCTCAGGGACACACGCCCCTGCGTTTTGACCGCTGCCTTCCGCTTCTTGGAGAAGTCCGCCGCCTTCAGCTCCAGCCATACGCCCGCAGCGCTGGAAACAAACATATTGCTGAGGACGCTCCGAAGAAGCTGCACAAGCTCAATCCGAATCCGGAAGGCGATCATCAGGAGTGTGTAGAACACGCCGCCCGAGTTGAAGTTCGTGATCGCAAAGCCTTTTGCCTGAAGCTCCGTCTTGGCTTCTTCCATCAGATCGTCAATCTCCGGTACCGGAAGAATCTGATCCAGAATGCTGGAATCAATTGCCACTGCTAACCACCTCCACGCTGATAGAATCAATTATGATGGTGAGGTCCCTGGTCTCCGTCTCGTCCGTAAACCGGAAGGAGCAGTGAAGCAGGAACGCATCGTTACTGTAGTCGACGCTGACTTCAATCGAATCCGGGGCGATGGCGGCACGGCTCTGCAGGCCGGTCCGTGCCCGCTGCGCAATCTCCAGCCGGGTCAGGCCATCATCCTCCGACCGGATAAAGTCGTAGAGGCTCCAGCCCCAGTCGAGATCATAAAA
>NZ_DAMBZJ010000003.1:0-30881 GCF_032060045.1 Oscillibacter sp. | reverse complement strand
TGGTTGCCTCCAGAACGATGGACTGGTAAAGGCAATCCGCGCCGGAGCAGAGAGGCGCATCGCCGTCCGCACCCTGCGTGAGTTGGCCGTCATCGTCCAGACGGATGTCCGTATCGGTCAAGCCGGTCATAAAACCACCTCCCCAATGATGACAGGCTCCACGGTGTTGAAGGCGTAACCAACCGCCACGGTGGCCCCTGTGTTAAGCTGCAGCTTCGACCGTACTGCCGGAATCTCCGGATAGCTCTCATCCTCGTTGCCGAACTGATCCAGCACCCGGAGGGAATACTCAAACCAGTGAGCCTTGATGCTGCCGTTAAACGATGTCGAAGAATCGGTGTTTGTAATCTGAAGGTTGGTAAGCGTGTAGGTATCGGAGAGCATCTGCGCAGCGGTGACGGATGCATACACGACGGCAGGCCGCTTCAGGTGCGGGTACTGCTTCTCCACCACGGTTTTCACAAACTGTTCCAGGTCTCCCATTTGCGCCTCCTTCAGCTAAAATAAATGTACGTGCGAATGAACCCGTCTTCGTTGGTGGAGAAGACCACCTTCGAGACTTCAAAGGTCCCGGTCACCTTCGGATGTGTAACGGCAATCTTGTGGGAGTGCTTGACGAATGGAGCCGAAACCGTCTCAATGATCCACTCACCGCCCGAGCGCTCCAAGCTCAGGATGTTAATGCCGTACTCAAAGGCATAGACCTTATCCTGCGTCGGCGCGGTGCCCCAGTAAAACGTACCGCCCGAAAAAAAGAACTTGTTCTTCAGACCCCAGGCAACATTGACCGCGCTGATTGCCTTGACGCCGGACAGGCCGCATATGGGGACCCGCTTCCGCTCCGGGTATGTCTGGGGTGACAGGCTCACGTCTGTGATGTCTGCCAGCGATAAGAAGTGGGAAATCATCTCCTGAGGCGTTGTGTTGAGGTAGGTGTCATTGATCGTGAGATCCTCCAGAAGCAGCATGGCATCCTTCAGGATGATCTCGTCGGCATTGGCACCGGTACTGTAGGGTTTGGCTACATAGCCGGAGAAGGTCTCGTCATAGACATTGTTATAACCCAATTCAACGGAGGCCGATGCCTTTCTGGACAGAGATATCTTTTCCTGATACTCCTCGGTGAAGCGAACTTTCGCCCAGTCATAATAGGAGTCTTTTGAGGAATGAACCTCAATGCGAATCCCGCGATCGAAGGTATAGCCCCCGGCATGAACGGCGATCTGCGGGTAGTACAGCTCCGTGATTTCCATGCTGCCGACCTCCTTTAGTAAGGCATCTGCGCCACACTGTTGAGCGCATCTGTTGAACTGGCGTCGTCCACAGCCGGAGATTGCCCCCGCTTCGTTGTGAGATAGGATTTGTAGTCTGCGGTCAGATTGCTGGATGCGCTGCCGCTGCTGCCGGAGCCGGACTTCTTAGACGCCTTGATGGTTTGAGGGACATACTCCCAAAACTCAAGGGTGACTGAGAGCTGGTCCCGCTTGCTTTCCATCTTGTGGGTCAGCCCCTTAAACAGCACCTTGCTGATTCCATGGGCAGCAGTGTCCTCATTCACAAACGGAATTGGCTGGGGGACGGTCTGCCCGGACTTCCGAAAGAGAGTCCGGACGACCGCCAGCCGCTGATACTTGGTCTGCGTGGCCGTATCGTCGAGGATAAGCTCAACATTGATCTTCGCATCCTCATAACCCGTGGCCTGCTTGGGCTTTGTGGAGCTGCCCTCCACGGTCTGCTCATCAATCTGGGCCGACTCCACGACCTCAATACTTTTGACGACGCCGGGGAGGACGACTCCATTCACCTTAACGCTTTGGTCTTCAAGAAATATCATAGCCGTCCTCCCTCAGTTAAGCCGGTTCGGGACTTAAATCGTCCGATTCACCGTCGTTTCCGTTGGCATAATCTTCAATCTCGGCCAGAAGCTTGAGCAGCTGCTTCAGGTCCTTCATCTGCTTGAGGTCCACCGGCATGAGCAGCTTCTGAATAATCACGCGCTTGCCGCCGGAGGAGCTGCTCTTCGTTTCATCGGTATCTGCGTCCTGATCGTTGCCGCTGCCGAAGCGAACCTTTTTAACAGGCTCACGGTCCAGCGTAACCTTTGCCTTGCTCAATCCCTTCTGGATTGCCTGCGCCGGTGCGGCCTGTGCCAGAGATACGCCCTGGGCATAGGTCGTCATGGTCCTGCGGCCCGAGAGCGTCAGCGTGGAGAGGGGGCCTTCCTTGGCGTCGGAGTGGGGGAACAGATTCCCGATCTTGCCGAAGATACCCTTTACCGCCTCGATCGGTTTTGACGCCACAGACTTGATGCCATTGACAAAGGTGGTAATGAGCCGTTTGCCGGACTCTCCGAACCATGCAATCTTCTCGCCGATCCATGTGATAAATCCTTGAAAGCCGTTTTTGATCCAGTCAATTCCGGCTCCAACTCCATTGCAGGCGGCTGTCCACGCGGTTTTGAAGAAGGTCGTCACCTTGTCCCAGTTCTTGTAAAGCAGAACAATCACTACGATCAGGGCCACGATACCGAGGATGATCCAAGTGACGGGGCTGGCAAGGATCGCCGCACCGAATTTGCCGATGGTTGAAATTAAGCCGGGGAGCGCACCGCCCACCTTCCTGATCGCATCCATGGCAAACATTCCATAAAGGCGAACTGTGGTAATTGTGTCGGGAAGGTTCGCAATTGCTTTACCAAAACCTCCAAGAAGCCCGGATGCTTTTGTGAACACAAGCCCGATGCCACCGACTACGGCAATCGTTGATCCGGCCACTGTCAGGAATCCGCCGAGGCCAAGCGCCACGAGCATGATCACCTTCACGAGCTGCTGGTTGTTCTGGACCCATGCTCCAAACTGTTCAATGCCTGCAGCGCTTTTCTCCATGAGTCCGCTGATTGTCGGAAGCAGCGTGTCGCCGATGGCTTCCTTGACGTTTTGCACCTGCTGCTTCAGCACTTGAAAACGCTGTGGGTCTGTGGAGTTGATGGCGCTGGCCATATCCTGCGTAATCTGCACCCCGGAGCTGAGCGCTCCGTACATATCCACAATATTGCCCTGCAGGTCGCCGGTCTTGTTGTACATGAGATCAATTAAGGAAACCGCTTCGGAATCTCCGAATGCCTGCTGGAGCTTCATCTTTTCGGCTGCGTCCATGGTCTCGCCGAATTTGCCCCGCAGCTTGTCAATGATCTCCGGCATACTGAGAAGTTGATTATTGGTGTCTGTGAATTTAAGGCCCAGCTCCTCGCCTCCCTTTGCCACGGAGCGAAGGAACGCCTTATACTTGGTGCCTGCCTCCGCACCGCCCATGGTGGACTGCAGCATACCCAGAATGGAGAGCTGTTCCTCCAGCGGTATATTGGAGTTGGTAGCCGAGGCTCCCAGTGTCTGAATGGAATTGGCCATGCCGGAGCCGGTGGTCTTGAATTGCTTGACGCTCTGGGCGATACCTGATGAGAACATCTCCCCAAATTGGAGGTCGCTCAGATCGCCGTAGTAATCCTTGTAGATGTTGTAGCCGGTGGCAAACAGCGACGTCATTTCTCCCGCTGTGGATTTTGTGGCCTTCGCCGTGAGGCTGGCCAGATCGGTCATCTGCGCGACGCCCTCATCTGAAAGCGTCGCAATGCCGCTCTTGATGTCGTAGGCAGCGCTGATGAAATCGGACTTCGTGGTCCCGGCCCATGTATCTGAAAACTTTTTGGCGGCGTCTTCAACGGCCCCCAGGTCTTTTACGCCCAGGGAAGAAAGCTCACCCAGCGCGTTCTTTGTTTCAAATGTCGCCGCCACCGGCGCGAGTGCCGCGTCTGTGATCTGCGCACCGATTCCGGCCATGGCCGCGCCCGCCTTGGCGGCATTTGCGAAGGACTGGCTCAGTCCGTCAATTTTGGAAATGGAGCTTCCTGTGCTGGCTGAAACCTTAGCCATAGGCCCGGTCAGGTTGTCGATCATGTTCATGATGAGGGACAATTTAAAAACGGATTCTAAACCCATGCTTGCCTTTCACCTCCCGTTGTGATATTTTGGAAGAAAAGAGGAGGCGCTGATGATGGTCATTTTTGGGGTAATGCTGAAGGTGTTGGTGTTCGCGCTTTGCCTTGGCGTTGGGCTTGCTGTGTTGATTTTTGTTCCTTTGGCTATCTACATCATTCCATACTGCCTATGGGTTGGATTCCAAAACAACGTTGGAAAGCAGAAGGACAAAAAGGGCGAGAGTACGTCTAGAATGATTCGAAATGCAACCGTACTTTATAAAGCAAAGTTATCCGGGAAGGAGCCGATCTTTTAAGGTCGGCTCCTTTTTTATTCCCCAAACACTTCGGAGATGGCCTTCGCAAAAAGAGCCTGCTCAAGCTCCTGAACGTAACGTGCCTTTGCCAGATAGCTGAGAAACTCATCAAAATCAACCTTCGCCGGGTCAAAATTCTCTAAGAGAGGAGGAGGGAGGAACCTGTAGATTTCCAGTAGCCCGCTTTCATACAGGCTCCCCTTGACCTCCTCGACCTTCTCCCTTAGAGCTTCTTCAAATTTACCGAGTTGGTCAGGCCCAGAATCTCCGTGAGCTTGTTGCCAATGGTGATGGCGATGCCGGGGTTTACCTCCATATCGGAGATAAGCCGTTCCTGATCCTCGTCCACCACGGCATCCAGCATGAACGCCTTGCTGGCCTTGGTGATGCCCTGGGAAGCGGTCTTGATGTAGCGATCATAGCTGGGCACGGACGGACGCTGGAAGTAGTAGGAGTATTCCTGCTCCTCCGTATCATCCACGGGTACGGTCATGGCCACGCAGTAGACCTTTCCATACTTCGATCTAAGAGCCGCTTCTTTGGATTCCCTCGTTCCTGCCGCCGTAACGGCGGTGGACTGCGCGGTTGTGGCTTCTGCTTTCATGATTTCTTCCATTGAGTGATCCTCCTGCTATCAATTATTTTGAGATAACGGTGTCCAGTAACGCCGGTTACACGGGCTCGACGCCATCCTGCACAATGCCGCCGAAGATCATCATGTCCATATCCACCTTGATGGACTTGTCACCCTGGGCGGCTTTGTTGCTGCGTTTGGAAAACTTGACCTTGCGCAGCTCGTCAATGCGGGTGCGGTCTTCTGCGTTGGCGTAGGAAACCACAACGGACGGGATGTACAGCTTATAGAACGGGATGCCCTTTGCCTTGCAGTAGGCCAGCAGGGCCTCATAATCATCCCGAAGCACCGTGATTTTTCCGGACGATTTATAATTGCCGGTGCCGTATCCTCTGGGCTTGTTGCCTTTTCCGTAGGTCTCTTCCATGTCGAACTCGTCGTCATAGTCGATTTCCTGAACCTCCAGCACAAGGCCGGGAATCTTGACATCCACATCGCCCCAATCGTAGGCTTTACCATTTACTTTCAGTGACATGGTTTATTATTTCCTCCCCTCATGCCTTGGCCTGTGCCCGGCCCAGATCAACCTCAATCTCGCGGATATACCCTCTGGAAAGATAGCGGATTTTCACCCGCATCTTTTCATCGTCGAGGATGGTCTCCGCCTGGCCGTCCGGTACGGTAATCTCTGCAGAACTGATCTCGTTTGCTTCAATCATCTTCTGCAGGGGCGGGAACATGAACCTCGCGCGGGTCTCAAGCTCCCCCTGCACATCTTCCAGATCAATGTCGTCCTTCAGAATGGGGATGGCCTCCTTGCGGGTTTCGCGGATGATCTTGTTCAGAACCCGCACGTCCTCGGCATAACGGTAGTCGCTGCCCGACGGGCTCAGCATTCTGGCGTTGTATACGTAGAAGTAATCAATGCCGTCGTAGTCCCGGAAGGTCAGATACCCTGCAGTGTCAAGCCGTTCGATCACCTCGCGGATACCCTCGGGCCGCAGTTCCAGAAGGGAGTCCTTGGGAATCCCGAAGCCTGCCTCCTCGCGGACCTTGCCGACACAAACCTGCACCGAGGATTTTGCATAGAGCCCGGACACAAGCCCGGCAAGATTGACGTCCTGCGTGGTGCCATCCAGCTTAACCAGCAGGCCACGGGCGGCAACCACCTGAATATTGTAGTTTGCAACCTTGGCCCGGTCGGCCTCCATCCGCAGCGCATAGGTCAGCATATCCTCCCCATCTTCGGGGGTATAGGCTTCCAGCGTAAAGAACAGGGGCTTCTTGTAAGTATCCTGCAACTCCAGCTGTGCAGCGCTGACGGCCTGCCAGAGCGCCGGAATGCTCTCGCCGACGATATGGACAAATTCAAATACAATGGGAATTGTCCTGAGCTTGTCGATCGCGGCCAGCACATCCGCGTTGGTCATGGTGGGGGCCGTGCTGGCGGCAGCGTAGCTGTCGCCGACAAGGAACGAGCTGGGCTTCTGCTCTGCCTCGGTTGCCTCAACGAAGGTCACGGTCAATCCGGTGCCGGGGATTTCATAAGCGCCGGACAACGGTACCGTGATATCGTCGCTGAAGCTGTAGCCGCCGTCGATGGAATAGGCGAAGGAAGCCGTGTTGAGCGTTCCTTGGGCGGTGATCTTTACAAGGATGCCAAAAGCGTTGGTAGGGCTTCCGGCAATTGTCAGGCTCCCGAAGCCGGTACCCGTTTTATTGAACAGCCCCACCGTTCCGGGGGTGGACGCTGCGACCGGGATGCAGTACAGTTTGCTGGACCCCCACTGCACGGAATCCATCGCGGCGTCCGCAAGCGGAGAAAGTCCAAGCGCGGCCTTGATTTTGTCCGCTGACATGTCTCCGACAATCAGGATCGGGGCGTCGGATACGATAGGGGAAACGCCGATCTTGACGTGCAGGCCGTCGCCCTTTGTGGTTGACAGGCCCAGCAGACCGTCTGTGACTTTATGAGTTACGTCTCTGAGCATTTAGGTTTTCGCCCCTCTTTCTTTTACGGATCGCCCGTCCATGGGGGCTCCGCTGAATTTGCTGACCGCAGCGAGAAACTCCTCGCCGGTGAGCAGCTTACCGGGCTTCCATCCGTTTGCGGAGCAGACCCCCGCAAACACAGGCGCTTTGATACCGTGCTTGCGGCGCAGCTCCTCAAGCTCCAGAAGCTCCGAAGAATCCGTCTGGGATTTAGTTGCCATTAGTAAATTCCATCCTTTCTACGGACTCGACCTCCAGAGCGGAAATCTTTGTGAAGTCCGTGTCCTTATAGAGACCGCCGTCAAAACTGATATTGATCTGAACGGCCACCTTTGATTTAAGCAGGGTATCGTCCTTATCCACCCAAGCCGCATCCTCCACCGTGATCGGAACATAGTTCCCCCTGATATAGATGCCCTTGTTCAGACTGCACAGGAACGCCTCAAACAGGGTCTCAACGGCTTCGTCGGAGTAATCTCCGATAATCACATTGAACATCAGCTTCCGGTCAAAAATTTTCCTCCTCTTTTTCCGCGCTCCCTCTTCGTCTTTAAAATAGGTTTTGGAGCCGTTTCGGAGGATGCCCTCTGACTCGAACAGCACTGCGCCGATGTGACTTTCCAGGCTCTTTTCCAGAGCCTTCTCGCTGGTATAGGGATTGGACTTGAGGCCTGCGGCTTTGAGCTTGTCCAAAAGATACCGCTTGCTTTCGGCGTACATATTAGTCCTCCCGTGCAATAAAATCCTCAACCGTGCCCTTGATCTCCTGCTGGTCGTCATCCGAAAGTCCAAGGTATGTCCGGGCGGGAATCTTGATGCGGACAGACTTCTTGCTAATCCATTTCCCGCCGATCTGGAATCGGAGCGCCTTCGCTTTTCTCGCCCTGATGACGCGGCCCGGATCACCGAACTGATGCGTGGCAGCGTACTTGAGATTGGTACCCACCGCGAAGCCGGAAGCATCCGAGTGTACGTGAATGGAATTGCGGAGTGTTGCAGTTTCAACCAGCGTTTTCCCGCCACTCTCCGCCGCCCGCTTGGAGGTCTTCCATAACTTCCCGGCAGGGTCCCGGCTTTGCTTGAACCGCTCCAGAGTCGATTCTCTGACCACCTGCCCGGAAACTGCGTTGACCTTCTTTTTATCAAGCTCTGAGAAGTCCTTCATCTTTTTGAGCAGGCGTCGCGTGTCGCCCTCAAGCCGAATACTGAAATCTGCCACGGACTACATCCCCTTGAGGGAGTCCCGATTGAACAGCCGGTGGTTGGACTTGATTGAAAACCCGCTGGCTGCCGCCGTGGCAGTATCATCGGACGGCATCCCGAGAGAAACCTTGCCCTCGGCAACCATTGTCAGGAACTTGATTGCGGAGTTGTAGCGATTGAGATAGGTCTTTTCTCCGGTGTCCTCGCTGATCCCAATACGCGCCCAGAGGTTATAGACCGCGATATCCTTTGAGCAGTTGTTGATGATTTTGGGAACCGGGGAGATGGGGACGGCGTACCTCTTGGCGAGGTAGCCGTCGATCTCTCCGTCGGCATCGGCGATAGCGCTGTCAATGATAGGGCCGATTTTGGTTTCACGCTCAGCCGGGTCTTCGATAAAGGTGTCACCGATGATGGTATTCAGCGCGTCATCCTTGAGCATTGCCCTAACTGCATCACTATTGCTGTACATGATGGGCCTCCTTTCGGCTGAGTGCTGGTGACTTAATTAGTGCTGCCGTCGCTGCCGTAAGCCATCTGCCAGAACCCATATCCGGCGTTGCCGCGATAATCTACGCCATAGATGAACACCTTCTTCATGAAGACATTTTCATCAGTTTCAGCAGTGAGGGAAACAAACTTCGCAGCTGTGCGCTTCTGATAGATCAGGGGCTTGATCGGCATACTCGTGCAGAGCAGGAACCAGGAGGTGTCATGCCCCGCCAGCCGAGGAGCCACCAGTGGTTTTGCAGTACCCACCATGGTGTTTCGGGTGCCGTTGATAACATCGGCGACCAAAATATCGCGTGCGGCAGCATCCAGCGCCGGAGGCACGACCAGCGTATCAGGCACCAGACCCAGGGGCTCACCTTTGCTGTTGGTCATGGACATGATGGCGGTACGGGCCGCGATGTATGCTTTCATGGTCAGCTTTGCAGTGTCCTTGTTGGAGACCTTCTGCTTGCCTACCTTGTGGTTCGTGGAGAAGAATGCCTCACCGTCGTAGCACTTCTCCGTGAATCCGTTCCCCAGCAAGTCAAAGATCAGCTTGTCGGGGTGCATGGCAGCGGACTGAGCAAGCATCTGAACAGAGGGATTGTAGATACCGAGCTTGTCATCCTCAATGGCGTTGCGGGGCACACCGATCGTTGACTCAAAGTCTTTGTTCTTAATGGAGTAGTCGGACGCGCTCAGGTTCTGAATCTCGCGGTCGCCGATCCACTCCCGCATACCGGGCATATCGCCCAGCCACGCATAGGTTTCGGTATCGGTGGTGGAAGGTACGATCGTGGCGACCTGCTCATAGATGGGCTTCTGTGCCTGAAACATCTTATTAAACAAGGTGTTATAGGCAACGTAGATGCCTCGGAGCGATTGCGGGTTAATAAGCATGATTGTTTGTCCTCCTTAATCGTTATAGGCCGAGTTCCACGGCGACGCCCTCATCGTCGACCCGGATCACACGTCCGGCGACGGAGGCCCCTGTGGAGAGCGCGGTCACGGTCTGATCGTCCTCAATGTAGCAGTCCTTCAGGACATGAGAGGCGTCAACTTTGTTTTCAGCGGTGGCGGTATTGGAGAAGACGAACACACCGCGGCAGACCTTGACGGAAGCTGCACCGTCCCCGCCAGTGTTCTGCACCGTTTCCTCCGCCCGGCCCGCCGCCGTGAGATCCGCAGCGGTCGCGCCGGGAACGGCAAGGCCGTCCGCATTCAGGGCCACAATAGAGCCCTGATAGATGGTGGTATCTCCCTTCACCGGGAGCACAAGGGTTCTTGCACCGTTGGAGATTTCAACGGTGTCCCGTTCAGCAGTTAAAGCAGCCATTCAAATTACTCCTTTCCAAGTCCAAACTTCTGAGCGTCTTCTGCACTGACGCCCAACTGCTTACACGCAAGCAGGGTTGCCTCGTCAAGCGTATCGCTCTTAAGGGCCTTGACATCTCCCATCTCAATCTCACCCAGAGGCACGATCTGGGGAGCCTTCTCCACAAAGGAGCCGAACCCCTCGGGATCGGAGAGCGCGTAGCTTCTGGCCCAATCCTGCTGGGCGGGGGTGATCTTTCCGGCCTTCAGCGCCAGCGTCACCGCGTCATCGGCTGCACGCTCCGCGTTGTGCTGCTTGAGTGCCTTCAGCTCCTCAAGCACATTGGTGCCGCCGATCTTACCGCTTTTGAGCTCCATGATCTTAGCGGCCACATCGTCCGCAGCGGCACCGGCCTTCAGGTCCAGCAGCTCACAAACCGCTTTGTTTGCGACCACATTATCGGCGGCGGGCGGTTCTGCCTTTGCCGCCGCTTCCTTCAGGGCCTTTGCATCATTGAGGGCAGCGGTCAGCGCCTCCATGATCTGATCGGGGGGTGCATCCTCGCCCAGACCCAGGAGCTGGGCGATCTTCTGCATGAGTTCCATATTGTTTTGTCCTCCTTCTTGTTCTTCAAAAGTATCCGAATTGACAATGGCCTTCATATCTTCGATTGCCGGAGTGTTGGTGAGGGCCAGCGAGTGGAGGCCCATTGCCTTCTTGTCCGACTTCCGAACGTTGACTACCGGGGAAATGTAGCGGTACTCCTTATTCTCAAGGTACTGGGCCGCTTTCGGCGTCCACTGAACCTTGGCCACGATATAGCCGTCCTTGATGCTCAGGTCCTGCACCCACCCGGCGGCGGGGGCCTGTACCCCGGCGAGGGTTTGATGCTCATAATCGACCACCAGATCGACGCCGCGCTGGGCGATCATCGCTTTCATCGCCCGCAGGCTTTCGGTGTCAACTTCGAAGTCACCCTTCGAGCTGGTCACATGGCCCAGGGGAATGATCGGAATAATTTCGGGGGCTCCCGTTACCTCCACATTGCTGCCTTTGAGGACGATAAAGTCCTTCATTTGCGTTATACTCCTTTACCATGATTTTCCGCGCCGTCTCTAACGCCGTTAACCGCCGTGCGCACGGCCTTATTCCCGCTTGCTGGTGGAATCGCCCGTCTGCGGCAACGGGCCGCTCACGCGCCGACTGTGGCTCTTGTGGCGTTATTCCGGTTTGTTCCCAGCCTCCCGCTCCCGATATGCCTTTTTCAGCGGTTCAGGGAATCCCTTCAGGTCCGGAGTAAACCGCACCTTCGCGGGGTTCGTATCAAACTGGGGATCAGGGAGGATGTTCACGAACCGGCCATCGGCCAGCTTGACGCCGCTGGGGACTTCCTCCTCGACTTTCAGTCCCCGCTGCTCCACCTGCCGCTTTGAAAGTGATCGGACCGTGCAGCGGCACCGGTAGCCGTTGGGAGGAAACCATGTATCCCAGACCGGAGAGTTTGCCGGGAAGACGCGCCCATCCATAGCTAGATGGCTGCGGCGGGTATGCGAGTCGTTGACCGCGTCATACTGCCAGTAGGGGCGGGCGTCCAGAACTGCCGGGTCCGTCATTTGCTCATAGTGACCGACGTTATAGGCCGTCTGGACATTGGTACGGAAGATGTTGTCTGCCTGAAATGGCGTGACTCCCTTGTACCCGCGCTCCTTCAGGAAGTCGTTCATGTTGGCCCGGAAGTCCTGCAGCGTGTTTCCGTCTTTGATTGCGGCCAGCAGCTCCTCTTGAAACTGCTTGAGAATCTCAGCCTTACTGTAGCCGGAAACCGTAAAGGCGAGATTCCGGTACTGCTCGGCAAGCTTGAAGAACTGCGAGGTCGTGACCGGGATGCGGTCCCCGAAAAACTTGGCGGCTTCCTCGAAGGTCATATCCTTACGGCTGAAGAGAGCGTCAATTTCTTTCTCATCCATCCGGCTTCACCCGCCCCTCCAAATCCGCGTAGAGCATAACCTTTTGGAGCAGCTCCTCCACATTGGAAACGTCCATGCTTGCATAAAGCTGGGCAACGGTCTTGTCATCCTGCATCATATCCCGGAGCTCCTCCAGGCTGTGCGCGTTCTCAACCAATTTGAGAATAGGTGCAAACGCCTGCTCGAAGGCCGCAGCGCCATGCTTGAGGGCGATATCCGCGAGACGGTCAATGTGCTGCTGGGTCCCGTGCTCCGACTCGACGGCTTTCAATGACAGTAGTCGTGCCTCCGGATTTTGCTTGAACGGAAGGCCGCTTGTGCTGCCGTAGGATGCAACCGCGATTTCCTCGCCCGGCTTGGGCTTTGGGATACTGAACTTCTTATAAATGTAGCTGGTCGGAATCTTCAAGCCGGTATGCTCCACCAGATTGCCGAGGATTGTTGCCAGCTGCTCAAGGTCCTCAGATTCTTCACAGGCATACCGGATGTAGGGGATGCGCTTGTCTTCGCCGAAGTTGAAGAGCACCAGCGGGCGGATTAGGTCGCGCCGAATCGTGGATGCAAGAGATTTGCAGTCGGCCACGGTCAGGTCGTGGCGAACCTCATTGTGTGTCTTACTCTGGGCATAGCTCCCGTTATTGCTGGAATCAGAGGTCAATGTCTGGCCGAGGATGGCCTTGCTGATTTGCTCGTCGCAGTAGTGGGCAAGGCTTGCATAGAGGTCGCCTGAATCTTGCTTTTGTGTGGTGATGAAGTCAATGCTGGTCCCCTCCGGAACCATACCCGCAGCATCCGCGCCGATCTGGATCAGGGCCTGCATGAGCGCGGCCTTGTCGGCTTCACTGGCTCCCGGCTGGTATTTTCCCAGCCGGAGCGGCAGACCGAAGACTTCGGCAAAGCTGACCCAGTCCTTGATCGTGTAATTCTTGAAGAGGTACATCCAGGCCACAACGCGAAGAATACCGGCGCGGGAAGGGTGCCCACTGCGGGCTTTGTACTTATGGATCAGGAATTTGTTCTGAGGAAGGAGCGTCCCCTCGGGATGCTCCACCGTGCGGACCTTGAAGGAATCGTCAATGCTGTCCCAGAGAAACCGCTTCTGATGCCGGGAGCGGATATCACTGATTACCACATGCCCCTCGTCGTATCCCCAGATGATTTCAGAAACGGCAATGCCTTTTCCGATTGCGTCCAGCAGATCCGTCTCAATTTCCTCGAAGTTCTCCAAGCTGCTGATCTGCTCCTGAATAAACTCGGCGATCAACTTGTCCTGCTCATCGTCAGAGTCAAAGGGAATGATTTCATAGTCGAGGCCGGTGACGGCATTCTTGCGGGTCTGAAGCTGAGAGAACAGATGCGGGTCCTTTTCCTCCATCTCCTCGAAAAGCTCCATCTGACGCATTACGTCGCCAGCGTCGGCCTCCTTGAAGATGTTGGCCAGCCGTTCCGGGGTAAGGCCGTTGGAAGGGTATTCGCTGTACTTGTCCATTACCTGGGCAACGGCAACCTCGGACGTGTCCGGCCTCCTGCGGGGCGGGGCCTGTGCAGCCTGCATTGGCTTGCGCTTTCTGCTGCTCATACCTTAACCTCCTCCAAGCGCCGCCGGGCAACTTCATAGCGTTCATCGTCAAGCTCCATCCCGATATAGCGTCGCCCCGTCTTTTTGGCAGCGACAAGGGTTGAAGCACTTCCGGCAAACGGATCGCAGAGCAAATCGCCGGGCTTCGTGATGGCGGTGATAATGTCGGTCAGCAGGCCCACAGGCTTCTCTGTTGGGTGAATCATCTGAGACCCGTTCAGCTTGGGGAATGTAATTAGGTCCTTCGGCCTGTGCCCAGGGAAACTGAACTTACCCTTGACTGCAAAGATAATGTTCTCATGAGCAGGGGCAAACTGGGCTTTTGTGTCTCCCATGCCGTGATGCACCTTGTCCCAGATCACCTCATTCTTCACGATGAACCCTGCAAGCTTCATTGCGTCAATGAAAACCTGTTGCACATCCCAGCGTGTAAAACACGCCAGTGTACCGCGTCCGGATTCGCCGGGCTTCAGAACTCTGTAAGCATCGTAGAGCCACCAGATAAAAGGAGCCATGTCGTTCTTAATGGAGTCTCCTTTGGTTGACTTGTAGTTGATACCATAAGGCGGGTCTGTGATAATGGCGTCCACGCTCTCAGATTCCATCTGCCGAAGAACAGTCAGACTGTCGGCGTGAATCAATGTGTTTTCCTGAATGTTAATAAGTAGCGCCTCCTCAATAGGCTCCGCGCTTAAATCGAAGGGCGCGGGCGATTGCGGACTTATACTCGACCTTTGTACCTACCTTGATACCTACCGCCAGCTTGACCGCCATCTCGAGACCATCCGGTCCGTCATCGTTTTTGCCCATGGGATATTCCAGCATCTGCTTGAATAGGGCTTTGTGTTTCTTTGAGAACTTGAGGTATCCATTTTTGACATATGGCTGTAAGCTCTGGATACGGGCGTCCTTGTTCTGAACGGAGTTGATTTTTTCAATCGGCAGGAACTCTCCCGCCTCTGCGGATTTCTGTGCCATAATATCTGCAAAGTAGGATTGAAACTGAACGGATTCAACGCCAAACTTGTAATAGGGCCGCTTGTAATCCCTCTGAAGACGACGGCTGTCCTCGATCGCGTCGATGATAATCTGATCCGGTGTGCGTTTGGCGATGTCGGCAATCAGGACATACATATATCCTGTCTTCATATCCTTGGCCACCGCCACAATAATAGAGGTATCCGACTTCTTGTTCTTGCCGAGGGAAGGATCATTTGCACCCACAAACAGAAAGTTTGGAGCCGAGAAGTCCGGAACCGTCTTTCCGTCATCGTCATAGATGTCAAACCACTCTTCTTGAAAAGCGCAGCTCTCCGGGTCAATCGGATCATTCTGAATTTCGGAGTTAAAGCTTGCCTCGCCTTCAGATATCTTTATCACCATGAGATCGTAGTAGCTGAGCTTCTGTTCCCACAGGACTTCGGTACCCTCCAGCATCTCGGCGGAGCGGGCTTCGAAAAACTCTTTCGCGTCCTCTTGCCGTGCATCATTGGAAAGGTCTGTGTAGATTGACTCCCATGCGTCCCACAGCTCCGTGTTGGCTGCAAAGCTGATCACGCCCTGATACTTGACCGTTTTATAGCTGGGGTTATTGGCCACGTTGGCCAGCAGCGCATCGAAGTGGAGCAGGGTTCCGATGTACACGATATCGGTGTAAGTGTCACCCGCTTTGGAAACAGCTTTGTAAAACCAATTCCGAAGCTTCTTGCGCTGGTCTGAGGTATTGACGTTCTCGTCGTTCTCCAGATCGTCACAGACAATGAGGTCGGGCCTCCACTGCTTATGTCTCCGGCCACGGATTTTCTTGCCGGAGCCGATTGCCTCAATCTTGACGCCGTTGGAGAGCAGGATCACCGATGCCTTCCAGACCCGGCCCTCCAAATCTCCGAAGTCCTCCTTAAGCGCCGCGTTCTCCTCAAGCTCCGTTTTGAGGTCTGTGAGAAAACCCTCGGCCTGCTCGGAGCTGTCGGAGAGGATAATAATGTAATGCTTGTACGCGTAGACGGCGGCGTGAAGATCGTCCTTGAAGGTGAAGGTCGTAGACTTCGCGTGACCACGTGGGGCTTCAATTGCCCGGCGGCATCCGTCCGCCCGGCTGATTGCCGATGCATCTTTGGCGGGGTCCTGCCCCTTCATAACTCCCTCACGCCATATCCGGTCAAGCTCCCCGTGGAAGGGGGGAGACTCCCGAATAAAGTAGTGCGCCAGATAGGCCCGCCCGAAGTATTCAAGGTCAATTGCACCCAGCTGACGGCGCAGACCCTTCGGCCCGGTCAGCGGAGCTCCGCTGTGAAACCTCCGGAGCAGTTCCGCTCTCATCTCAGGAAAGTTGTCGCCGCTGGTAACATACTGCTGGAAGAGATTCGCTTGATACTCCCGGTTGGCAACCGCCTCGCGGTCCTCCGGCTCGTCCAGCTTTTCAAGGTATTCACCAAGATCAATCTTCGCCATCCGGGACCACCTTCTCTCTGGCGCGGGTCAGGACGTCGTGCAGCTCGGACGCCAGCTCCGGGTGCTGCTTAATTGCCGCCATGAGCTCGGACTCCATCTGATCGAAGGCAAGCTCGGCCCGCTTCTTCATATCCTGCCGGACCCGCTTTTCATAGGTGGCATTCCGGGAGAGGGAGGCGATGAGCCGCCCGGCCTTGTCTAACGGCAGAGCGTCGAACTCATCCTCCGCCGTACTGACCCGCTGCATGAGCCCGTCCATCAACACCATGCTGGCGGCTTTGGTGTAGTCGAGGTCCGGGTGGGCCTCCACTGCCTGGGCAATTGCCTGCGTGCGCTGGAGCGTCTCGGCCACGCGCTGCGCTGCCTGCGTGCTGCGGATTGCATAGCGCCCGATGGCGGACTTGCTGATCTTGAACCCTTCATCCTCGAGCCAATCGGACAGGTCCCAGTACGTGTTGGTGGTATCGGTAAGCTTCAGGTCGAGCTGTCCCTTAATATCATCCGGAAGCTTGTCGATGGAGGAGCATACCCGCGTTCGGCGGCGTTCCTGCTTAGACATCGACGCCGGGATCGTCGATCGTCCCTTCCACGAGATCAACGCCTTTCTTGGTCAGCTTGATCACGGAGTCGGTCCGATAGGCTTGGTAGGCGTTGGCGGTCCTGCCGGTGAAGGCAATGTAGCCGCCCTCCTTCAGATACTCCAGATACTTTGAAATATCCGGGGAGTAAATGAGCCCATCGCCAACAAGGGCATTCGCAATCTGCCGAATTAACAGCGTGTTGTGGTTGCCCTTTGCCAGAGCCCGGATGATATAGCCCCGGATCGCTTTGTTCTTGCTGGCTTCCTGCTCCTGCATTTCATCCATAATGCCCATGTGATGCTATTCCTCCTTTTCTTTTACATTGCCGCCCACATTGCTATAGATCAGCCTGTCGAGCTTTTCCTCGACCCGGTTCATAGTGCGAATGTAATCTTCCCGTGTGACGTAGATCAGTGGGAGGTCTGCCTTCAGGTCATTCAGTCTTTCCTCGACCTTTCCGATCCTTTCGGCATTGGCCTTATCAGCGGCGATAAGATCAGTAAGCGTCTTCTTGATAAAAAAGGTGAGCGCACCGACAACCAGTGTACACAGAAGCGACGCTGCTGCACCAATGATCGCGGTAATTTGGATAACAGTCATGCGGCCTCCTTATTGTTCGGAGGGCGTGACCTCTACGCCGATGGAGCTGCTCTCCTCGATTTCCGGTGCCTCGTCAGCCGCAGGCACGCTTTCCGCTGCCGTTTGCACTTCGGGAGCGATGGTTCTCTCATGAACAGCGCAGGCGAGCGTGTCAGCAGCGTCGGCCATGGAAAGGGTACTCTCGGGGAGTGTGATATAACTGGTTTCCTGCTTCACCTTCAGCACGGCGCTTTCGATCAGGTTCTGCAGGTATTCATCGAAGCTGCCGAGGTTTTCGGTGATGGCTTTCTGTGCCTCCGGGGTGACTGCTGCTTTAACTGCCTCGAATGCCTGTTTCCCGAGTGCAACCAAAGCCGCCCGATCTGCCTTTCCACTTTTGACAGCTTCCCGCAGAGCTGCGGCGGTAGTCTGCTCAATCGCACCCACGGTGACGCCCACCAGCTCATTCACGTCCTCAAGGGCATTGGTGAGCAGCGTCCGGGTAGAGTCGTCCTTGATCTGCACGATCTGGGCCTTGGCCTTTGCGGTCGCTTTCGTCAGATAATACATCCCGTAAGTTCCGAGCAGAGTGATGATGCCAAGCGCCAACTGGAGCAGAACTTGGGTCGCTGTGGATTGGATTGCTTCCATAGGTTTCTTCCTCCTCAAAAAAATTAAGACTACAAGCAAAGCTTGTAGTCTTAATTCTATAGGTCTTGTTTTTGCATTGATATACGTAGCACTTCTAAGAGATGTGTTTTTTTGAATCTGAATTTCCAATGTCTCCGAAAAGGTCCATCTGCCCTTCGGGATGGCCTTCGCCGCAGAGTTGCTGCACCCAGCGGACGGTTACATCGTACTTCTTGGCAAGCTCGTGATGGTTGTAACCGTTGAACTCCTCCTTGATGCGGGCGTCTCGGATGGGGCGCACAAGGCTTTCTGCTTTCGGTATGTACACGGTCGTTCCCCCGATAGCCTCAGCCAGTGCGAAGAAGCTTTTTGCCCCAATCGCGTCGGCAATCTTACGGTACAGCCCTTCAGGAATCATCTCGGCAGTCAGTTCCTTTGACAGCTCGTTCACACCCTGCGCCCCCTTTCAGGTTAAACCTTCATTTTGGCGAGGAGTTCCAGTAGCTCACCAATCGTGACGGTCTCGCTGCTCCGAGCTTTCCAAGTATCTGGATTGGAAATAACACCCCATTGCACCAGCGTTTTGATTGCTTCGGCCTGTGCGTCCAGTCCGTTGAGCCCGTTAAGCCCCGCATTTAAAATAATGGCGGGGTAGTCGCGGAAGCTGTAGTCCATGTCGACGCTGCCGGAGATTCCGTCTACCTTCCCACTGCTGCTATACTGCCAGATGCCCGCGTCGCTCCGGCTGCAGGTGCTCTTGTAGGATGCAAACCACAAATCGAAGTGGGACAGGGTGGACATGTCCAGCATATTCGCCGCATAATCAGTGTTTGCGTAGTTGGCGGCGTAGTACCCGGCTTTCTCAATCTCGGAACAGAATGCCTTCACCATCTGCGTTGCCAGCGCCTTTGTAATGGCTACGCCGTTGTTCTTGGCATACCGAACCGTGTCATACTCCAGATCGAAGATGATGGGGTACTCCAGTCGGTAGGGCTTGACCGCCTCCAAACAGTAGAGGGCTTCCCGAGCCGCGTCCCCGACAGTAAGCGCATAGGAAAACCAGTAGACGCCGAAGGGGATACCCAGTCGGTTGCACTCGGCAGCGTTGCGGGCGAATTGCTTGTCGATGTTGTTCTTGCCGTAGCCTGCGCGGGCGATGACGAACTCTATGCCCGAAGCTTTAACCTTTTCAAAGTCTGGAGCGCCCTGCCACGTAGAAATGTCAATGCCCTTAATCTGCGTTCCCATCAAGAAAGCCTCCTTCCTTCAGCGCCGCCCGCTCATTGGCAATTGCTGTGCCGTTCTGCATCTGAACGTCCATGACGTCCTGAAAAGCGATGTCCTCCGCACTGGCGATTTCTTCGGCTGTCCTGCCGTATGCCAGTGCTTTAATGATCTCAAACTTTTGCTCATTGCTCATGATGTGATCCTCCTATAATAGTCGTTCTCGCTCCCTTCCGGCTTACGGCGGAAGGCAAGCCAATTTATTCCGTACTTGTAGGCCCACCGGATAATCCCTATATTTGTGCCAAATTGCTCAAAGCGATAATCATCGCCAGAATGATATGTGGCAGGCTCAATCCGGTCAAAGCGAAGGACTTCGATTTCTCCGGTGCAAAGGTCTTTAACCCAAACCACGTCACCTTTTTGCAACTGCTCCAGCGTAAGCGGCTCGTTGGCGGGCTGGGCGCGGCGCATACCTAGCAGTTCTTCCATGTAACCCAAGACCGCAGTCAGAAACGCTTTGCCCACCTGCATCGTCCCGTTCTCCGGCATGGTCGCAAGTCCAGAGCCAAGGTTGAGTATACGGTCATTGAGTAATCTCAGATCGCTTTTTAATATCAATTCACTCATATGTGTCCTTTCTTGCTAATGGCCATCCATCCGGCCCCAGAAGGCAGCGCCCGCAGCGCTCCAGATAAACATTGGTGGCGCGAATTACCTGATCAAATGCAGCGTCGCAGGTCAGTTCCTCAAGTACCTGATCCGGGGGGATACCCCCAAGCCTCTGCTCAATACGCGCCAGATTGCGAGGTGTGAGTTTCGTGAGCCGCCTCTGCACTTCGCTTGGCAGCTCCTTGTAATATCGAAGCAGATCAGGAGCAAAGCATTTCCAGCCTAGCCGAATGTCGTACTGCATAGACTTGATCCCCAACAGAGCGTTCATGATGTCGACATCGCTGTGAGTCGCAGGTGGATCGTTCACGGCTGAACATCCTCTCCTAATCCCAGAATCCGATCTGTATGCCGCGAGATTTCACGATATTGCTTTTCCAGCCGGTCGTACTTTTTCAAGGCTGCTTCGCGTACCTTCATCCATTCATTCGCCTTACTAAGCACGGCATTTGGAATAGAGCTCAGCGGCTTTCCGCTATACGGCTCAAGAAGGCGGCAATATTCACCGAGTGCACTGTTCGCTCGTTTGAACTCGGCGGAGGAGGCACTGTTGATTTTTTCGCCGCGTAACATGAGAATATCAAACTCGAAATCTTCAGCGGAGCGAAAGCAACGATTCTGAATGATCCAGATCAATTCATCCTTCGTGCACTCTTCAAGCTTCATCCTGCACGGCCTCCTTATCAAGCACGGTGTAGGTGTTGCCTTTACGGGATATACGGACCGCTTCGTTACCGCGATCATCATGTGTGGCACAGTATTCGTCACCAGAGATTAAGAATGCTACCCTCGCTATCGCAGAGAAATCAGCAAAGGATGAAAGATTCCTGATCGTCACGGTTTTCATTCCGTCGCGCCTCCCCCTGCTTCTTGCCTCGCGGCCATGGCCTTGAGCGCCTCCACGATCTTGCAGCACTGCGCCATATTCAGCCATTCAATCCGCTCGACGCCGCACATCCGCTTTGCAAAGGCGTTGATCCGCTGGTTGTCGTTGTTCCAGCCCAACGTCCCGCACAGTGCATAAATCTTGCGCCGGAGCTGCACGGTGCGGGGGTCTCCGCCCTCATCGGTGCGCTTGGTGTTCACATCCCGACTGACGCCGTCTTTCATGTTCTGCAGGATGCGGGCCAGCGTGTTGATCTCGCCCTGGGTGAGCTGCTTCATGCTCCCCTTCCGCGTCTCCCTGTAGACAATTGCATGAAGGTCCTCCTCCGAGAGCTGCAGCTCCGGAGACCTGGCAATTGCCCAGAGGGTGCGGATGGAGGCGGGCTTTCGTCCGCCTCTCGCTGCTGTCGCCATTCCGCGCCTCCTTACTGCAAGCCGGAGGTAGTGCGCTCCAGCTTGTCCAGATACACGTCGTACCCGAAAACATCCTTCTGCTTCCATGTGGCTCCCACTGCATTGACGGTGTCCTCGCCGTACTTTTTCAGGCTCTCCTTGCTGACGTCCTCCTTTACGACGATGCAGTCGGTCATGTTCCGCGCCTTGAGTTTGCGGATGATCTCAGCAACCTTCTCCTTTGCCTTGGGAATGGAGACGGCAGTAGAGAGCCGGTACCCGACATTGCCGAAGTTTAGGTTTCTGGTTTTGGTCTTCCCCAGCTCAGTACGATGATCTTCAACGAACTCCTTCAGATCCCGCTCCAGCTTGGAAATCCGGTCCGCATAGGGCTTGCTCTCCTGCTCAGTGATTTTCTTAATGCCGATGATTTGGCGCTGCATCTCGCTTTCAATGTCCTGCAGAGCGATGCGCTTCTCTGCAATTTCCCGCAAAGTGGCGTCAACGTCCTCCCAGTTCCGGAGCGCCGGTGCTTCTACGATACGTGTTCTTGCCATAGTGAAACTCCTTTCTCGATCTGCTCATAATGGCCGCTGCCCTGAGGGCGGCGGGTGCGTCGATGCACGTGGAGCCGCTTACGCCTGGGTCCGGCCCTGACCCTGTGCGCTGCCTCGGCGGGTGCGCAGAGAAGGTCCTCTTTTGTCACCAGCGCGTAGATGCCCAGAGGCAGTGTGAGCAGGACGGCGGTTGCGTCCCGTTCCTCCGGCGTCTCCCCGGTGGAGGCGAGGGCCATCAGGGCAACGGAGATCAGGATAAGAGCCAGCCCCCAAAGCCGCTGTTTTATCATTTTCATTGTCCGAAGCCTCCTGTTCTAACGCCGTCTTTTTCCACACTCGGGGCAAAACGGCGGGTTGGCCGGTTTAAGATCGTTGCCGATATAGGCCCTCATATAGCCTGCTACATACTCTCCCTCGCAAAACTCGCAACCCGTTTCAACGATCTGCCGACCTGCCTCCACGCACTGGGAGCACTTGATAGCATTGAGCCCATCTAAATGAATTTTGCATTTAAAGAGACAGCAGCGGCTATGCCCGAAGATGCCTTCCGTGTAATCGTAATTGGCGCAGTTGTTACAGTATTTTTCAGGCACGAAAAAATCCTTCAAAACCCGAATTATCATTGCATTGCCCCCTTAAAGCATCATCATGCTGGATGCCTGCACGATGATCTTCTGGGTGATTGTGGTCTCGCCGTTGTCGGACAGAATGCGGCGGATGTTGGAGAGTGTCCGATCCAAAAGGCGGAAGCAGCCGGTCTGCATATTGCAGGCGCGGGCTTTCAGCTCCACCAGCGCGTCCGGTGTAATTTCAAAGCCGTCCAGATACTTCTCCACCTCGGAGGGAGTCAGCCCGTGCAGGACGGCGTAGAAGTCTACGCGGTTGGCCATGCGGGCGAGATACGTCTTGATCTGTGCCTCCAGCTTAGGCTCACCGGCGATTACAAGGCCGACGTCGCTTTGATCGAAGACCGCCCGGAGAATCTCCATTTTCTTTTGTGTAAACTTACTAATGAGCTTGTCTGCCTCATCGATGATGAGCAGATAGCCTTTGTTGGTGCTGAAGAAGTCGCGGATACCGTTTACCCTGCGCCAGATCGTCCCGTATCCGGTGGGCAGACCCAGTGACCGCTCAATCGCCTCTACAAGGTCGCGGCTGCTCATGGTGTCGTCGCATTCAATGTAGGCCACACGAGACAGCTTGGCGTATTCCTTCAAGGTGTGGGTCTTGCCGTAGCCGCTGCGCCCGACCACGATCCCCAGCCCGATGTACTCCTGGCAGCTCTGGCACACGCCCAGGACGGCCTTTGCATCCCGGCTCTCAAAAAATCTGGGCTTTTGACCGGTCTTCCGAACCGTTCCCTGAACCGGAATTTCCACAGTCTCGCCTGTCTGCTCCTGAAGATAGGCGGAAAGCTTGCTCTCAAGGTCCGTGGGATCGGCGTCATACTTCCCGGACAGGTACCGGGATACGGTGGTGCGGCTGTAGTTGACGTCCTTAGCCAGAGAAGCAATGCTCTTTCCCGATGATACAAGGTGCTCATTGACCCGCTGGGAGAGGCTCCGGGCCTCGGTATAGGTGTTAATCCGCGCTGCTGCTGTGACTTCCATAATGTTACCTCCTATTCATTCATGGCCCTCAGACGGGCGAGGGCATCCCCGGCCTTGGAGGCAAGGAACTCATCCCCGGCTCCGGCCTTCTTCTTACTGCTTCCCGCTGCCACCTCCGCGCGGAACTCCTTATCCGTGGGAAGGGAAATAACTTTTTGCCCATGGTTGGCCTTAATGGTGAGATCAATTTTCCCGACTGCATCGGAGGGACGGCCTTCCTCCACCCGGTGCTCGTATGGGGTCCTGCATTCTTCGAGGAACTCTCTTGTCTGGCGGAGCTGCCGCTTCTGATCTCGCATATGTTTTTCCAACGTTGCCTGAGAGCAGTGAGGACCAAAAGCCAACAGCTCGGCGGACACGGCCTCACAGATTTTTTGCCCGTCCTCATCAAACACATAGAGCTTGGTTACATCGTCGATATCCCACTTGATGCCGACTGTCTTACCGATGTAGAATCCAAGTTCGCTGTCGGTGTAAAGAGTGCCGAACTTGTTGATTCCCTGATTGTAGACACGGGCTTTCTCCGCCTTCATCAGCAGCATGGCCGCGTATTCACGGGGCGGCGCTGCTTTCTCATAGCGGGGACCATTGGCAAACATATCGCAGGGTGTGACCCACTTTTCCCCGGCATCCTTCAGGCCCCGGTGTTCGCGGGCGTGATACTTGGTGTTCTTCCATTCCGTCCAGACATCGAAGAACTCTTCCATTGTCAGAAGCTCTCCGCGCTCCAGCATCCCGTTAACATCCTTCTGGCGCTTGGCGTAGGTCTTGGAGCCGGTCAGGGTTCCCACGTAGGAATCAAACCAACGGGAGAATTTCAAACAGACCGTATTGAAGAATCGTTCAATCGGCTTGTCCCAAGGCTGATACGGAAGGGAGCGCCCGACTTCCTGAATGCCGATGCTTTGATAAAATCCGATGGTCTCGGAATCAAACCCGAAGTCAATATTCCGCTGCTTGCGGGTCTGCCCGGTCATGCTCCGCGCGGTGTAGTCCTTGCCGTTGTCGACGTGGAGAATTTTTGGAACGCCGCCCGGTGATGAGTAGATCATTTTGACGAGGCTTTCCTTCAGGGTCTGGGAATTAGCATCAACGCACAGGACGTCGCCAATAATGGCGCGGCTCTTCATGTCAATCCAGGCGACCAGCTTCGGACGGACGGCCTTGATCTTTCCGTTCGGCGCGGTCCACTGCACCCAAAGGTCGAAGGTGTGCTCGTCGCCGATGACATATTCCATAACCTCAAGACTTGTCGCGTCCCGCTTGCCCTTGAGCATCTTCTTGTTCTTCCACTCGCGGGTCCCGTTGGCGGCGAGATACCTGGCGCTATCCGCGACCTTGCGGCTCATGAGGTGCTTGACATAGCGGGCGATGGTCTTCACGGAGGGGTACTCCTCCCAACTTCGGTCACTTGCAATGTCCTCGAATTTTTCATAGAGCATTTCAATGGTCCCGAGGTTTTCGGCAAATCGTTTGTCAAACCAGATATTTTCAATAACGGCTTTCTGCTCATCTGTCAGGCTGGGGAAGGTGGCCTTTTCCTTAGGCTTCCGGCAAAGGGACAGCGGTCGGAAATAGTCCCGGCTTTGCCCGTCCTCACGCTCAAGGCGGAGCGCCCAGGCGTTCGCCTCCATGATGTTGCTGACGTAGCGGTAAAGTGTCGGCGGGCTGATTCCCAGCCGCAGCGCAAACCGCTCCGCGTAGCCGGTGCGGTCCGACCCGGTATAATCTATGTAGTCCTGAACGCTGGCGGCGAGATCCACCGCCTCATAAAACGCCTTCTTATGGCCTTCTATAAAATGGTTCAGGTCAACGCTCACATACCAGGGCGAGGCATCGTGTTCGGTGCGCTGCTCTATGATGACATCCCTCCCGTCTACCTTCTGCGCGGCACGGTGCGCCCTCCTTGCTTTGGGGCTGAGGGAGGAAACGGAGATCATAACCTGATCTTTCCCCCCGCCCTCGCGGGGCTGTAGCCGCGTCTTGAATTGCTTTGGGCTGCGTTTCATACGCTGAATCAGCGTATTGTACTTGACGTCCTCAAACGCAGCCGCATCTTCCAATGTGACAAATACCTCGGGCACCCCAGTCCCTCCCTTCCTTTGTTCATGCCGCGATTGCCTTCTCGACCTTCTGCGGGTCAAGTCTAAGGACCGCGATGATGATGGGGAGATACTTATCTCCAGCGCGGGCACCGTGAAGAATCTGACTTAAATATTGGGGAGAGGTCCCAACCATATCGGCCAGTTCCGACTTTGTCATTTCATGATCAGTTAGCGCCTTGTCGACAATCTTTCCAAGTGGGGAGAGCTTCTTACGGCCTCTCATCGCGCTCCTCCTTTCCGTAAAGTAGCTATTAGATTTACTTCCATTTCCTTCCTCGATATAATGAAATGGGATTTCCCAGTGGAGGGAGGTGAGTTTTGTGTCTGATTGGATCAAAACCGGGAACGACTATGCCGATTCGATGTTTATGGACCGGTACATGAACGACCCGATAATAATTGCGCTGGTTGATTATCTGGAGTTCAAGGGGATACTCAATCAGGTTGAGTTTGCGCAGTTCGTGAATGAGCATTGTCGAGCTGACGTCGTAACTCGTGAGAAGCTTCAGAGTGAGTCGTAATGAGCATCTTTCGCAGTTGCTTCTTTTGCGTAAGAAACTCCTCTAAGTTCGGATGAAGCTTGTCTCCTCTGGGAGCCGTCTGCTTGCTGGGCGGCTCCCCGCCTTTTGGCGACTCTCCGGTTTCCAGCCATGCAAGCCAGCATTCCCGGCAAGAAAAGTGATCACAATTAGCCGGAATAATGGGTGGGCAATGTGCAGAGATAATATCTGCAATCTCTTCAGCAGTGGTGGAGAACCCTCGTAGCAGTTCAAGCCCTGTCGTTATTTCCCCTCACATTCTCCTTCAATGCGCAGGAGGTGCAGGCCGCGCGGAGGTCCGGCTCCGCTGCCAGCGCCTGCCGGGCAAGGTCGCTCTCCCAGCATTCGGCCCCGCACACCGGGCAGGTGGTGAGCTTCCAGTCCGCGTTCTTGGGATGGGGAATATTGCTCCGCATCGGCAGCGTCAGGGTACCGCCGTCCCCCGACTTGTGCGGTGTGAGCGTTACGGATGGTCCGTGCTTCTGCGCCCGGAGCTGCTCTCGGTAGGAGGTGACGGCATAATTTTCCCAGTACATCTGGTTCATCTCGCGTTGGAATGCGCGAAGCTGCCGCTTTAAGGTCTCTTGCGCACACCCGGAGTTGAAATCCAGCGCATCATCCAGCTCCAAGGACATCTTGAAAATATTGCGGTAGAGGATGCAGTCGTTCTCCGGGCAATCCTTCTCCAGCGCCCGCCCCAGCTCATACAGCCGCCATGTGGGCGCGTCGGACAATTGGTGGAGAAAATCAAATGGGTGAGCAGCATCCGTTGCGACTGTAGGCGCTGTTGCTGCTTCGAATGTATTCGGCAGGACATATGCCTCGTCCGCGTCAATCAGCCCCATGCGGACCAGCGCCATCTTGTATCCGTAGAGCTCATGCGCTGCCGTGCGGGCGTCCATGTCGGGGTAGTGCCGGTTGTTTACCTGCTGGGTCAACTCCTCTGTCCAGCCTGTGATCATGAGCTGGGGGTCGACCTGGTTCATCTCGGTATCATGATCGGTCTCGCGGATCACGGTGCAGGTGGCCGGAAGGCCGGTGTAGTCCTCCTCGGCGTTCAGGCCCCGGGCCTGCTCGACGGCGACTTCCAGGGAGTCGGCATCGTCGTACTCCATCACATCCCGGTCCATGTCCAGATCACCGGTATACTCCTCGGCGGCAATCACGCCGAAGCTGCCGAGGGTTTCGTACTCGCGCTTTTCCCGGTCGTTGAACCGGACCACCAGATACCCGTTGATTTTCTTCATCTTTCTCATGCTGCTGTACTTCCTTTCTTTTTTCAGGCGATCGGAGCCGGAACGACTCTGATCTGATCGTTGGTCTTATGTAGAATTACAAGTTCACCGTTTCTCTTCTGCTTGACCACCAGCCAGTTCTCCGGAGACAGCCCTGCTTGTCCAAGTCTGATCTTCTGTTTGCGCGTAGGTTTTTTTCCATGTCTCACAAAAAATCTCCTCCCTGTTATTTCCTTTTAGAGCTGTGTGTGCTATGCTGTGTTTGATTTAGTTTTTAATCCTTATTTATTATATTGCGTATTTACGAGAATGTCAATACAAATACGAGAAATCCACGTAATTTCGAGAGGGGAGATTTTTTTGTTCTGCGATTTACTAAAGGACCTACGTCTAAGAAAGGGTGTCACTCAGACAGATTTGGCTAAGGCAATAGGTGTTTCAAATGGCAATGTTGGTGACTGGGAACGAGGACGGAGTAAGCCAGGCTACGATGCGCTTATTTCGCTTTCACGTTTTTTCGAGATTAGCCCAGCTCGTCTTTTAGAATTGCCAATTCAAGAACCTAACTACATTTGTGACGGGATTCCACTGGCTGAGGCCGAATCTGATCTGGTTGCTATGTTCCGACTATTAGAATCAGGAGACAGGAAGACCATCTTTGATTTGACAAAGTTAAAATATGAGCAAACGTGCGGGGGAAAGGCGTCTATTTACTCAACATATTCCGACACGAACGAGCAACAAAAAAGCGCCCCCGGTAGTGACGATGAAGTCGCCAGCGGAAACGCTTGATTTTTTGTGCTTAAATGATTAAATAATAAATCAAAATTCTGTCACATTGAAAATGCAGCATCATGAATTTTGAACAGCTCTCAAACCCGCATGAATAGGGCAATGTGACATTGTGACGCGCTTTTTTGAAATTGTCACATTGCAGAGTGATTGATTCGCGTATAAAAGTATCGGCGGTCGCGCACGGTTCGCACGGCTCAGTAACGCCTTTCGTGCGGAATTGTCCGCTGATTTCAGTATATAAGCGGATTTTTTAGCACGCTCTAACGCTGCGTTTGCACGCTTTGCCGTCTTGCCAAATGACGGCTGATTTGCTATACTTCAAATATGGGCCGCAAAGCCCGTCCTCTTATGTCAGCTGCTGTGACTTCCGGGACGGTGCCGAGCGGCCCTTTTATTTTGCGTGTTGCCGCAAACCCTTTGTACTTCAATGGTTTTCGGCGGTTGCGCGGTGTTGTCGGTGGCGGCGTTTGTTCGGCGGTTATCCCGGTTTTGACCAGGCTGCTATGTGCATAAAAAGAGAGCGTCGATTTCTCGACGCCCTGATCTCAAAATAAATGAAAAAGAAAAATGTTTTTCCCGTTTTAAAATCGCTGTATCCCGCATGAATAGGGGGTTTTCTCGCGTTGTCCCCGCCGTTCCCGCCTTATCCCGCGTTTCTCAAATACGTTGTCCCCGTACACAAATTTTCAGACGGAGGCTCCGTGATGACATCACAGACTGCGCTCTCTGTCGTCGCACACTTCAGAATTCCATCCCCGCGCTTGTGGGTAGTCGTGCCCAATCATCTAGCAATGTTATCTATTCAAAATGTACTTGTTGAAGTTAGTAAGAGCTTCTTTAGGTTGAGTAACTTATTCTGAGACAGAATGAAATTTGTTAAGAGGGAAATATAAATGGAGTTATACATTGTAGATGCATTTACCGAACATATTTATGAGGGAAATCAGGCTGGTGTTGTCTTGTTAGACAGAACTGCAGAATTCCCCAATGCTTTCCTAATGCAACAAATTGCCGCAGAACTGAAGCATTCTGAAACGGCGTTTGTAAAAAAGATCAATTCGCATCTCTTTAGTGTCCGGTATTTTACCCCCGAAGGAGAAGTGGATTTGTGTGGACATGCCACAATCTCTGCGTTTACGGTTCTGCGAGAAGAAAAAGCATTGCCAATTGGAAAGTATACAGCTGAAACAGCAGCAGGGAAAATTCCGATGATAGTAGAGCCGGACTATATCTGGATGGGAATGGCACCGGGCAAATTGATTAAAGAATTATCGGATGAGGAAGCCTCCGCTCTATACCAGGCTTATGAGCTTTGCATAGATGATAAGCCCGCAACATTTCAGCCATGCATTGTCAGTACAGGCTTACCAGATATTCTTCTGCCGGTCGACAGCATAGATAAGCTCAAACACGTTGTTCAAAGCAAAGAAGAGATCATCCGGCTCTCTCAAAGACATCAAGTAGTTGGTGTTCATATGTATTATCCTGAATTGTCCACCCAAGTTACGGCGCAATGTCGAAATTTTGCTCCGCTTTATGGAATTGACGAAGAGGCAGCAACCGGTACATCGAATGGTGCGTTGACCTATTATCTCCACAGCCAAGGTCGGATTTCAAAACAGGATGAGAATATTTTTATTCAGGGAGAAAGTATGGGGAAACCGTCAATTATAATAAGCCGAATTGGTTTAGATGAAGAAATTTATGTTGGAGGCAATGCGGTGATTTCGATACGCGGCTGGCTTAAAGATTAAATAGTGAGGGTATTTAAAAAGCAGAAGGGGCCGCTAGTAACCGTCTGCATTTTGGCCCTTGGCTACATACTTATTTCGGCGCTTATCATATTTAATGTGGAACCTGACAGCTTTAATTCGCTTTTTGAGGCGGTTTATTGGGCCACGGTATCACTTACAACTATGGTCTATGGTGATAACAACCCTGTGACAACAGCCGGCAGAATTATAACTATGATCTCCGCTATATTTGGTATCGCAATTAGCAAACAGTTAGAATACTCTAAGACTATCAGGAACCAACCTTCGTATCTCTGAATTTCCCATTATGAATAGAGAATTATCCGAGCATGGGCGCAAAAAAGAACGACACAGCAAAAACTGCGTCGCCCATGTTTGGATAATTCCATAGCACGAAGCCGCGGTCGGGCTTGCATCGACTATGGGCAAAGCATTCGCTTTTGCTCGTCAAAATACTTTAGTCCAGATACTTGAAACGCCCATTCCGGCACAGAAATCATTTCAATTTTCCCCTTTCTATGCTAAAATGGGTGCAGCAAAGCCAGCCTGCCCTTGGAGCAGACTTAAAAGGCTTTGTAATTTAGCAGGCTGTCGGCGGTGCGAGTCCGGTTCGAAGCAGACCGCAAAAGCCACAGTTTGGGCATTGAGAAGGCTTTCTGCCGAGGATCTTTTGGATGAGGGCCTCAGTGGAAAGCTTTTCTCTTCTTTTCAGTGATGTGCCCGTCTGTACCTTGCAGATGTGCAGCTTCTTCTGCTTGCCGCGACTGGATAGAATGCCATAGTGCCGTATTTTTGTGAAGCCGGACGGCAGGACGTGCATCAGGAAGCGCCGAATAAACTCTTCAGTTCTCAACGTCATCTCTTTCCAGCGGCTGCCGTCCCGGTAGTCCCGCCATTTGAACGTAACGTTGCCGCTCTCAAGCTTGAGGATTCGGTTATTGGAGATGGCCACCCTGTGGGTGTAACGCCCAAGATACTCCACCACGCAAGCCGGATCTTTAAAAGGCGGTTTGCAGTAAACCACCCATTCTTTATGATAACACTCATTCAGCACAGACAGTTCTATGTTGGGAAACTGCTGCTTAAGCAGCGCCAAAAACTTGCCTCGAAATTTTCTGGACAACACCTTCACCGGCAGGAAGAATTTTTTTCGGGACGGAAGCCATTTGCCCAGCTTGGTGAGGCCACCGCCCGGAACAATGCAGTGAATGTGTGGGTGGAAGCAGAGGTTTTGTCCCCATGTGTGGAGCACAGCGGTGTGTCCAGTGGCGGCGCCAAGATATTTTTTGTCCGCGGATAACTCCTGTATCGTCTCAGCTACACAGCGAAAAAGCAGATTATAGCAATCCTGCTGGTTTCGATAAATCCATAAATTCAATTCCTGCGGCACCGTGAAAACCACATGAAAGTAGCCGACATTGAGCAGGTTTCCCTTTTGCGCGTCAATCCAGCGTTCTTT
>NZ_DAMBZJ010000002.1:152762-190498 GCF_032060045.1 Oscillibacter sp. | reverse complement strand
GAAAATCACTATGGATTTTTCTATTCAAGTGTCCAACTTCATCTTACAACCGGCCTTAAAAAGTTTGTGCTCTTGATAGCACAAATTTGACGTAGTTTAATTTTTGTGCTGCGTTTACAGTGGATGTGGATGCTATGCAAAAAAGTCCAGGTGCTCTGCACAACCGCGATTTGTATCTAAATCGTTTGATTGCGTTTCAAGATACCGAACCGGTGAAAATCATCACCGGTATCCGGCGCTGTGGCAAATCCAGCCTGATGAAACTGATGTCCCGCCATCTGCGGGAACAGGGCATGCCCAATTCAAAATAGTCAACAGTGTTAAAGCTATCCGTTGTGCAAGAGTATCTGTCAGGGCGTTAGAGCCGACTTGCTATATGCTCTTAGATTTAACAATTATCGCTCGCTGTCCCTTCACCCGCGTCTGCCCGGCAGGATGGACTTTGCGTTTTGGTAAACAAAGCGTGGACAAATTGAAAAGACGAGGCAGCAATTTTTACAGAATTAGTTTCAATATTGCTCAGTATTTGTTATTTTTTCGTGTTTTATTGCAAAATTAATTGTATCCTTTCTGTCAGTCATCAGGTTAGGATACATCCCCGCGCTCATAGTACGATATCAATCACAGACAGTAAGACCTCTCGGCTGCGTAATCTAAATCCTTTGTCTAACCTATCTCTACTGTGTACCATGAGTATATCACCGTCCTGTAATTGGGTCAAAAAAATCCGTCCTGAAACAAATCAGGGCGGATGTAGCAAATGGTTATTTAAGGAGTTTCGGATAGTCTGTTGTGCCGTTAACAATTCGGTAAATATAAACCGTTCCGTCAATGACCTTATAAACAGCAACGTAGGTTTTTGTCAGCACCAGTTTTCGATAATTGTCTGATGCCAACAAAGGGTCTGGGTGCATCTGCCCCATGAGCGGAAAATCCCGTAACTTGTCAATGGGATCCTTCATCGTCCGATAAATCTTGCGGGCAGATGTTGTGCCGACTTCAGTAATATGATATTTGACGATGCTTTCAAAATCCTGCATCGCCGGAGTCAGATAGACCAGCTTAGTTTTCGTAGGCACGGAACAGTTCCTCCATTCTCGTATCTACTTCCTCTGCCGTGTAGGTGGGTTCGCCGTTCAATCTGCTAATCTCAGCAGCATAAATCATATCGCGGTGGCGGAACATTTTTTCCCGTTCTTCAAAGGCTTCCATACTGAGAACAACTACATCTGCTTCGCCTTTGTTGGTAATGAAAATCGGCTCACCGGATACTTTCGCAAGCTCTGAAATTTGTGGGTACTCATTGCGTAATGCCGTAGACGGTTTAATTGTCATAACGCTTCCTCCTTTCCCTGATAGTATTATATCAGAAGTGCGATAGTTATGCAATCGGGCATCAGAATTTTTACAATTCATTATTTTGCCCTCGCCTGCACGCACCAGAAGTAATCCGGCTGATTCCTGACACAGGTAATCAGCGTTACAATGTTCTCGCCGGTATCATTCAGCACAGACACATCATTGACGGACACCTTGCGCACGGAATGGACGGTATAGCTTCGGGTTCCCAACTTGTTGGTCAGCTTATGTCACTGGGGATAACTACACGCCGATCATGGATGTCGAAACTTCCACTTGGGGTGGAAGCAGTGATATTGACATTGGAGACATGGTCAGATACTGTTTATCCAATATTACCTACGGGATCGATGATGGATATAGTGACGGCTTCTATGTCGTCACGATCAGCGGCACATTAAAGGGTGGTCTGGCATCGTATCTTACCAGTGTTCAGGGAGGGCAAGCGGCGTGGTTGGATGTGGAAATCACATATCACAACAGCGTTTACAACTGTAAAGTCAATAACCAATCTAAGGTCAGCAATAGCGGATTGTCGGTCACGACTTATATGATCGATTGCTATCGCCAGCATCTTCAAGACGATGCGCAGACTCAGGCTGATCAGGAAGAGCAGCAGACTATCGACGCGAACCGATTCAGCGACCTCTCTGCCGATCAGCAGAAACAGTGTATCGGTTGGGACGGAAGCCCTGATGACACCATGGTTATGCAGTAGTGTGGGTTTGCCCCTGCTCTTATGCCGTCGTCTGCGCATCCACGAGCCCAGACTTCTGGAGCAATCTCAGTACGTTTACCGTGGATGTTAAACGCAAAATGCCGCATAAAGGGGAACGGATTTTACGCCATCCTTTTCCCCAAAGTTTTTCAAGGACAGGCGAATGGAGTAGGCGGGCTTATAGGCATTTACGAAAACACTGAGGCTTCTGGAGCGGACATGCTCGCCTTTCTTAACCTCCATCCCGACGATCTGATTTCCCTTTTGCAGAACAAAATCCAGCTCGGCAGTACTGCTGCTCTCCCAATAAAAAAGGTCATAGCCTTTTGCTACAAGCTGCTGTGCAACATAATTTTCTGTGACAGCCCCCATGAAAATATTTCCGTTGCCTGACAACACCGTCTGCTGAGAAATGCCGGACTTCATAACCAGTAGCCCCACATCTCCCATATACAACTTAAACGCGGATAAGTCCACATAGACGGAGATCGGCTCTGTCGCGTTTGTGACCCGTTGACATTTGAGAACGACGCCCGCAAGGTTCAACCATTCAATTGACGCTCCGAACAGGGTGGAGCTGCCGCCCTTCTGTACGACCTTATACTGAAACTTTTTGTTTTCCTTTGCCAGCTGCGCCGGAATCGAGTTATAGCAGGCGCGGATTTTCACGCTGTCTCCGCTATTGGCGTACTTTGCCATGTCGGCAATATAGTTGTCCAGAATCTCGTTTTGGACCAACGGAACATCCAGAAAACTTCCGCTCTTCAGGAAGGTATTAATACAGGCGGGCATTCCGCCTACGATCAGATATTCCCGATATAGATCCGTGGCTTCCTGATGCAATGCGTCTGGAAGCGGAGACATGCTTACAAACGCCTTACGAACCTCCTCACACAAAAGGGCTTTGCCCCGCGCCCAAAGGTATTCTTCAAAATCCAATGGGTAAAGCGTCAAGGTTTCCACCTTCCCTACGGGAAAGGAATAATGCTGTCGGTTAATGGCGACGCCAAGCAAACTTCCTGCGGCAGCAATATGATACTCCGGCGTTTCTTCGCAAAAATACTTGAGAGATGTAAGCGCCCGTTCGCAGGATTGAATTTCGTCAAATATGATCAGCGTTTCACCGGGAATAATTTTTTCCCCGGCGGAAGATTCCAGATACCGCAGAAGCTTTTCCGGCATAATGTTATCGCCGAAATAGGATGCGATTGCCAGATTTATCTCCAGATTGACATAGACCACGTTCTTAAAGTGTGTTTCACCAAATTGACGAAGGATATACGTCTTGCCGACCTGCCTTGCTCCATTGACGATGAGCGGCATCCGCCCCGCTCTCTTTTCTTTCCACGCCAAAAGCTGCGCCTCTATTTTTCGCCTCACAGTAAATCACCTCCATCCATCATTTTAACCATGTCATACAATTAAGTCAATAAAAATATGTCATATTATAATTAATTTGCAGATAATGTTCCGCTGGCAGATACCCCAATCCATCTGCGCCTGCTTGCCGGCCGGCCGGGATCTAACAAAGCTAAAGACTTCTTTTGAAATCAAATATACACTCAAGGTGTCTTGTACCTTCGCTGGCATTGAAAGACAAAACCATATGGCGAACACGTGTTCATGAAACCGCAGCTCTGGTCTGTTGCATTGAAACAGGCAAATTCAGCCGTCAGAAAACGGATTTCTGCGTTCAGCCCAGTTTTGTTGCAAAGCGATTCAAAATTACGGCGAACTGCGCACGAGTCGTGGAACCTGTGGGGTTCAATTTCCGTCACTGGTGCCATTAAGAATGCCCTGAGCAACTGCCCATGTCAAAATGAATTTCAAGTAAAATACGGTTAAGTAATACCACTGTCATTCAAAATTGATTTGTATTTTTGCCCGCAATATGATACATTCTAAGAAAGATTAACTATTAGAAGTCAAGCCTGAACTAGCGGATGGTGGACAAAGAACAGATAGTTCAAAAAGGGTATAGCAAAGCAGACGTCTAGTAAGACGCCATGCGGGCTATGAAGAGAAATTACGCTGCTGAGCGGTAAGGCTCTCTGGATTTTTCCAAGGCGTAGATGAGACGCACCAGTTTTTTGGCAGCGTGAGAAATGGCAACGTTGTAGTGCTTGCCCTCTGCCCGCTTTTTGGCGAGGTAGGCAGCAAAGGTCGGATCCCAATGGCAGACGTATTTGGTGGCATTAAAGATGGCGTAGCGCAGGTATCTGGAGCCTCGCTTTTCCATATGGGCATAGCAGTTTTTGAGCTGGCCGGATTGGTATGTAGATGGTGAAAGTCCGGCGTAAGCCAGCAGCTTGTCCGGAGAGTCAAAGCGAGAGAGGTCACCGGCTTCGGCCAAAATCATGGCCCCCATCCGAGTGCCAATGCCTGGGATGGTGGTGACGGGAGAATGCATTTCTTCCATGATGGTCTGTATTTCAGATTCAATCTCATTAATCTCGCCGTCCAGCTCATGGATAAGATGGATGGTATGCCGCAACTCCAAAGATTTTGCCGGCATAACAGAGCCAATAGAATCTCTGGCGGCACCACGGATTTCCAGCGCCATGTCCCTTCCGTAACGACCCTTGGATGCGTCCTGCAAGAGCGTTTTCAGTCTCGTTAGATGCGCATTGGCAACTTGTTTGGCTCCGGGAAATTCCTCCAGCAGGGCGTAAACGGAGGCCAGATGCAGCGTTGGCACCAGCTTCTCCAGCTCAGGGAACAGGATGCAGACCAATCTGGCAATAGACTGCTTTAACTGGCCGCGCTGCTTCACCTTGTCAAAACGATATCTGGTCAGTGACTTTAGCTCCTCGTTGTGGTAAGCTGTGTCTGTATAGGGCTTGAGGCCCACATCGGACAAAAGCATCGCCGCAATCGTGCGCGCATCTACCCGGTCAGTTTTGGTCTTTCTGAGGCTGAGGCTCTTTCGGTACAGATTCGTGTGTAAGGGGTTCAAGACATAGGTGGCCAGACCGTTGTCAAGAAGAAACCCAAGCAGGTTGTAGCTGTAATGCCCGGTTGCCTCAAGCCCTACTTTAATTTTGTCTTGAGGGGATGAGCAGCTTTGGATTGTCTCCAACAAGCGGTGAAATCCATCCACGCTGTTTGGGATGGTGAACACGTCTGCGAGGACTTCGCCCTCCGAGCTGATGATGAAGCAGTCGTGCTTGTCTTTGGCAACGTCGATTCCAACAGAAATCATAATAAAACCCTCCAGCGGTAAATTTGTGATGCTGTATCCACAGGGTACTTTGCTCTTGTAACCTTGTTCCACATAAACCGTCTGGCGGTATTTAACTGATTAACAATCCTGCAAAGGGCTGTGGTTGGAACCTTTCTTAAACCATCTGTGTGGTAGGACAATTGTACCAATCCACAGCATCCTCTACAGTGTAGCACAGCCCTTGGAGAGGGGCTTTATAAACTACTACTCTATAATACAAGGAACAAGAATTGCTGAGCGGGGGACTGCCTGTGCAGTTCGACGGACAATATCATATATTTATATGGAATGGGGGCTATTCTCATGATGTATCCATACATTACACTGGCCGATGAAACGGAGATTACCCACTCTCAACCGATTGAAGAAAATGGGCAAAAGTGCGTCGAGGTTCATTTTGAGCGTGCAACCGAGGACGGTTTTCTGTCCGCCCGCTGTTTGCTGCCTTCCTATCAGTGGAAGTTTAACGACGGCTTTTCCCAACAAGAAATCGCGTTTTTTAATGAATTTTTAAAAAGCAATGCGCACCTGCTGTATCGTTATGCGGAGCAGGGAGGGGTTCACTGTGCCTAGTCTGTTTCGCGTGGGCGGATATCAAGTCTTTTTCTGGTCAAATGAAAACGGTGAGCCGCTCCACGTCCACATTAGAAAATAGACCTTGGGCATTTCAAATTCCAATACCAGTTCCGAAAACCACTGCTTTGTTTGAAAAATGGTGGTTTTTGCTGCCTAAAAGTCCAAAATAGAGCGGGCAAGAATTCATGACCTACATTCCAAGAGTATCAAAGGCCACCGGATAGGAAATCCGGTGGCCTTACTGAAATTCGACCGTTATTCTATTGCTCGACGCGACTGTGACCGTTTAAACCGCAGAATAAATTTTTTCTGCACCAGCCGACTTCATACGCTCAAATCGCTCAATTCCTCTTTCAATGCCACTAAGCTCGTCTCGAACATTTATATAGCGTTCATCGGAGTAATACAGCGTTTCCTTTGCCTGAAGTAATTGTTCTGTTGAAAGCTCGCCTTCAACCATCCGTTTATATTGCGCCCGCATATATCCGCTTGGGCCTTCAATTTGAGGCATTATAGCAGTTGCTTTTAGTTGTTTGCACTTTGCGCGGGTAAGAAAAACAATGTTCAGTCGGGAAAATGCTACTGACAGAGGAACATTCATTTGTCAGCTATCAGCGGCGAAATCACGCCTGTGCTAAAGCCCTATGGGAATCCGCTCATGATTTTCAGAACGTCCTTCCGTTGGCTCACAACTCCCGGAAGAGATTTTTCCAATCCTCTGCCGTCATGGTCTGCATAGCGTTGCCCTCACTGATGACGGCCTCGCCCAAAGCCTTCTTTTTCTGCTGTAGCGCCAAAATCCCCTCCTCGATGGTATCCTTGCAGACCAGCCGGTAAACCTGCACCCGGCTGGTCTGCCCCATGCGGTAGGCTCTGTCCATAGCTTGCTGCTCTGCCGCCATATTCCACCACGGGTCGTAGAGAATGACCATGTCGGCCGCCGTCAGATTCAGCCCCAGACCGCCGGCCTTGAGGGAAATCAGAAACACCTGCGTGTTTCCCTTCTGAAAATTCTCCACCATCTGCTGGCGCTGTTGTTTTGGGGTCGCGCCCTCTAATAGACTATATGTAATTTTCGCCTGTTCGAGCCTCTCTTGCAGCAGGTGGAGCATGGAGGTAAACTGGGAGAACAGCAAAATTTTGTGGCCGCCATCCGTTCCCTCCTGTACCAGCTCCATACACAGCTCCAGCTTGCTGCTCTCGCCATGATAGTCCTCCAAAAACAAAGACGGGTCACAGCAGATCTGCCGCAATCTGGTGAGCAGTGCAAGAATTTGCAGCTTGTTATTGGATTCCATGGCATCGGCCAGCTCTCCCCGCGCCAGCGCAAGCTGGGCAGCATAGAGCTTTTTCTGTTCTCCTTCCAGCTCTGTCAGCCGCACCGTCTCCACCTTGGGCGGCAGCTCCATGAGAACCTGTGCCTTCATCCGCCGCAGCATAAAGGGTGCGGTGAGCAGTCGCAGCCGCTCCAGAACCTTCTTGTCACCGTGCTTCACCCCAGGGATTTCATAGTCGTTCTTAAACTTTTTGTGGGTAAAGAGATAGCCCGGCATGAGGAAATCAAAAATGCTCCAGAGCTCCGACAGGCGATTTTCAACCGGCGTACCCGTCAGGGCAAAGCGATGCTTTGCCACAATGGATTTGGCTGCTTTCGCCGCCTGCGTACCGGCGTTTTTGATGGTCTGCGCCTCGTCTAGTACGGCATAGTCAAAGGTCTTGCCCTTATAGTGGAGAATATCCCGCTTGAGCTGGTCGTAGGAGGTGACAAGCACCTCGCCCTCCCCGGACGCGATGGCCTCCTGACGCACAGCGGCTGTTCCCACCAACGCTACCGTTCGGAGCAAGGGGCAGAACTTTTCTGCCTCGGTTTTCCAGTTCAGCACCAGAGAAGCCGGACAGACAACCAGCGCCCGCAGGCTTCCGGTTTGCTCCTTGTGGCTTTGCAGCAGCGTGAGTACCTGCAACGTTTTTCCAAGCCCCATATCATCTGCCAAAATGCCGTGGAATCCATTGCCTGCCAAGGCGCTCAGCCAGCGAAAGCCCGTTTTTTGATAGTTGCGCAGGATTTCCTCCAGACTGTCCGGCACCGCAACGCTGCTGTCCTCTACATTTTTCATGTTGCGCAGCAGGGCTTTAAAGCCTTCATCCCGCTGATAGGCAAGGTTATCTCGCCGACGCAGCACCGCATCCACATAAAGGCTGCGATACAGCGGCAGGGGGAAATGTTCCGATTGCAGATCTTCGGGTGACAGCTCCATGGTTTCCGCCAGCTCTGCCAATTCCTCCAGACCGCTGTTTTGCAAATTGACAAACTCCCCATTTTTCAGGCGGTAAAATTTTCGCCGTTGGCGGTAGGAGGAAAGGAGGGCATCCAGCTCCACCTTGGGAAACTCTGAAACCTGAAACCGTACGGAGAGCAAATCGTTCTCCACGCTTACCCCCACCTTCACCCGGGGGTGGATGGGATTTGCCATCCGCTTAAGCTTATCCGACAGGAAGAACTCTCCCAGCTGAGAAAGCTCCGGAAGAACCTCGGTCAGGAAGGAATAGAAATCTTCTTCCTCCCACTCCCCTATTACCTCGTCTCCCTCCTGGCGGGGAAAATAGGCGTTCAGCTTACAAAGAATCGCCATCTCCTCTCCAAAGCTGCGGTGAGCCGTGGGCGTTGTCTTTCCATAGGGATTCACAGTCTCCTGCCCATAGATGAATTCAACGCGAGCGCAGATGGTATTTTCACAGGGACTGTCCAAATAGCAGTTCAGCTCCGGGTGCTGAGGCAGGTACTGCTCCAGCAGTTCCGCATCCCCGACAAACTCTACAAAGGAAGAAATTCCGGGATAAACCGTAGAAAAGAACAGGGGGATTTGCTCAGGGGCAATGTAAAGCTGCCTGATTGGACGTAAAAAAAGGTGCTGCATGCCTTGCTGAAAGGCATTGTCCGTACGATAGAGAACATCTCCCTGCAGGCAGTAGAGGTGCTCTCTTCCCTGTTTAACCGCAATCTGCGGAAGCGTAACTTCCATGCCCCCGTCCTTCTGACGCTGACACTCGATAGTCAGGCGGGGGTTTTCCTCCTTCAGAGAAATTGTTTTCTCGCCCTTTGGCTGCGTAAGCAGAATGGTACCGCGCCCCTGAATGGCATTCCAAAAGGAATCCCAGCTGCCATCGGATACCTCTGTGCTGTTCCTTCCAAATCCGGCAGAATAGGGCTTGTCCTCGTAGAGATTCTGCAAAAACCGAACCAGAGGTACGTCCATAGCCCGCAGGGAAGTCAGGTCATGGTTCCAGACAAAGTCCTTTCCATACTGTTTTTTGCTGTGGAAGTGGATATCTGACACCAGATTTTCTATATTCTGCACCAGATACAGCTTCTCTCGCCCAATTTTCAGGCGAAACGAGGACTTCCCATAATTGGGATTAAAATTGAGAATGAGAATTAACTGAACCTCTCCTGATAACTGGGAAGCGGTTCTGGACTTTTCCTGTTCCAGATAGCGCTCCATGAGAAGAGCTGCTTCTCGATCTGTGGCCTTCTTTTTTGGAGCCCAGAGTGTATCGTTTTCCCCAAAGCCCTTCTCGGACAAATAGGTTAAAAGCGCCACGGTGTGCTTGCAGATGCCGCTATACTGCCCTGCGGCCGGGCAACTGCAATTCCAGCTGCTGGGGCGTCTGTTCCTGCCCTGCAGCACTACGGCGGTGTGGTAGGGCTCTGTCCCATGCACGATTGCCTCTGCCAAAACAGGAGCATCCATGCCCTCACCGTGGTCCGTGATCTTCACGTTGGATACTTTGCCAGTTTGATAGTAGCGCAGGCCACGCGCATAGACACCTTGATTTCCAGCCATAGATCGAATTTCTTTTGAAGTTAGCATGGTCTCTCTCCAATACAGAGATATTACTCACGTTGAACACGTGTAGAACGTCACTTAGTTTATTATATCGAACCATCTAGGCATCGTCAATAAAGTCAGAGCAGTTAAGGAGTTTGGCTCTTAAAATAACTATCGCAGCAAGCGCAAAAAAGCAGTAGCGGAAGCTACTGCTTTTGCCGTTATAAATTCTAACTACAGCAATTCCAATTAAGATAGGGGATAACCGGCTTCACGAAACCAGCCGCAGATATCACTTACAGAAACAGCCATAAACGCCTTAGGAAGAGCGTCAAGCAAAGAGTCGACCGTCCTGGCCTTGACCTTTCTCAAAACAGCTTTCAACTTTGACCACATCATTTCAATTGGATTGAAATCGGGGCTATACGGAGGAAGATAAAGCGCCTGTGCGCCGGCTTGTTGAATTGCTTCTTTTACACCCTTGACCTTGTGGCAGCGCAGATTATCCATGATAACCAGATCTCCGGCGTGTAACGCGGGAACAAGGTCATGTTTATGCGTATTCAGGTTATCCATCACGAGTATAATTCTTTCAGCATTAGGATACATAACATCAACAAGATATTTGATTTCCTCCGCCCAGTCAGTTGCAGTACGCTGTTCTCTTAACCCACCGGTTTTCCGCCGATAGCCGCCCGCCAAAGGGAAGCATAAATTCCTCCATTGTCAGTTGTCGCTGTTCGGACCTCTTTCTGTACATAATGCCACCCCAAAATCGCTGCTTTTTGGCTTTCACTATACAGATATGATACCACGTTCACGGCCATTTTTATAGTATTATCAATGGTGGCCGTTTTTCAGTAAGCCCTAATGCGGGGTACAGCCGCAACACGCTGGCGGTCTTGAAAGGAATTTTGACCGGAAGTCTGGCCTACGCCGTGCAGCCGCTCCGATACTTGCAGGTCAGTCCTGCCCAGTATGTGAAGCTGCCTTCCACAAGGGCTGTCGCCGCAGTGAGAACGCGGAGTGCGCCCCACGTATATATTACGTCGGAGCAAATGGGACTCATCTTCAAACGTTTTCCGGAGGGAAGCAGCTCCTATCTGCCGCTTCTGCTGGGATACAAATGCGGCTTGTGGATTGGGGAGACCTTTGGCCTGACCTGGGATTGTATTGACCTCGATGCAAAAACACTGACTGTCAACAAGCGGATGCTCTGGCACGAAAGGGTTAGGAAGACCAGCGCGGCGGGATACTGGTACTTCTCCGCGCCGAAGTACAACAGTGCCCGAACAATTGAGATCTCGGCAGACGTAGCAAACGCCCTGACACGGAAAAAGGCTTGTCAGGACAAGGCTCCTGCCCTTTTACGAAGAGCTTTACACCCGCAACTATCGGGATAAAAATGAACGGTTCAACACAATCGGGGAGGGTGAGGAGGTACAGCTTGTGATGCGGCGGACGGATGGCACGTATATCATCAGCCGCAATATGCAGTACGTCAGCCGGGTGGCCACCCGTGAACTGGGGTTTAAAAAGTTCGATTACCACAGCCTTCGGCACACTCATGCCACGATCCTGGCCGAAAAGGGGGCCTCTCCAAAGTATGTGCAGCACCGGCTTGGACACAAAAATGTTCAGGTGACCATGCAGATCTATCAGCACCTCACGGACAAAATGTCCGAGGACGGGGCCGCTTTACTCGATACCTTTTAACGGAGAAGCCGGTTTTTCCGCCATAAAACGTATTGACATTGCACATACTATGCAATACAATATTTTAAAAGGAGTGATGTACGATGCCGGGTAATACCAACATGAGTATCCGGGTTGATTCCGAGTTGAAGAGTCAGGCAGAAAAAATCTTATCTCAATTTGGCATGAATATGACCGGAGCTGTAAATATGTTTCTTCAACAAATTGTTCGGGAGCGGGCGGTTCCGCTCTCTCTATCTTTGGACTCCAGCTGCGCCGTATATGCCGACTTGCTTTCCGCTCAGACAGATCGGGTGCAGGGCTATGTTGGACGCAGCGCCGAGGAAGTGCTTGCGGATATGCGAATACTGATTGAGAAAGCAGAGCGAAATGGCTGAGTATCAAATCGTTTTTGCCAAGCGTGTCGACCAAATGCTGTTGCGCCATGTTGAATTTCTTTCTCACGTCAGTGTTCCCGCCGCCAAGCGTTTCTATCAGGAGTTTGAAGATATTCTACATCGCATGGAAGAGAATCCCTATCAATTTCCCTCAGAGGAAGATCTAAATCTTTCAGAGGGACAGTACCGTAAAGCCCTTTTTGCGAAGTGGTACAAGGCGTTGTTTATGGTAGAGGGAGAACTTGTCTACCTGGACGCTGTTGTGGATGGTCGCATGGAGGTCAAAAGAAGCGGTTAAGCCAATTCTGTGCCAACAGGCTGTCGGCATCTGAAAATTTGGTAAACAAAATGCAAATAAAACGCCAAAGCCACCCGATTCCGTGCGAAATTGGGTGGTTTGTTTTTGCCTAAAGAGTTGCGGAATGCAGCCATTTTTTTATTTTTTTTACGTATTCTACTTGCCCCCGCCGCGAGCCGCCCAACTGGATGTTTTGCTGGCACCGATGCAGGCTGTCGTTTTTGGGGGAGAGCATGGCCCCTGTGTCTCGTCCGGTATTAAGATTGCCAAGCAGAAGGGGAAGTACCATCGTATTACTGTGCTGCTGTGCATTGATCATACTAAAACCACAGCTCTGGTCCGTTGCATTAAAACAGGTAAATTCAGCCGTCAGAAAGCGGATTTCAGCGTTCAGCCCAGTTTTGCCGCAAAGCGATTCAAAATTACGGCGAACTGCGCACGAGTCGTGGAACCTGTGGGGTTCAATTTTCCGTCACTGGTGCCATTAAGGATGCCCTGACCAACTGCCCATGTCATAGCGGGCACCGCATAGGCTGCCACGGATCTGCTGTCCGGGAAAGCGTCCAGAGTCTTCCCTGAAGCCACTGCGGGCAGTCCGAGGAATTCCTGTGCATAGCGGTATACTAACAGGAGGAATAAGCATAAATGAATGCAAGGTAAAAGAGCACGTCATCTTTATGCGATCCAGCCGCCATTCAATCGAAGGGCGGTTGGAGGACAATCTTCAAGTTTGATTACCACAGTCTCCGGTACCCCCATGCCACGATTATGGATTTGCTGGATACTTTTTGATAGCTTAAAAAAGCATAGAAATTACCAGAATCTAAGATGCAATCCGCCAACACGGCTGTTGGCTTCTGAAAATTTGGTAGACAAAATGTAAACAAAACGCCAAAACCACCCGATTCCGCATGGAATCGGGTGGTTCATTATGCCTTAAAAAGTTGCGGAAATCAGCTTTTTTCTTATTTTTTGCTCTCTGCGACGGCAACAGCGACGGCGACGGTTGCGCCGACCATGGGGTTGTTGCCCATGCCGAGGAAGCCCATCATCTCCACGTGGGCGGGGACGGAGCTGGATCCGGCGAACTGCGCGTCGGAGTGCATCCGGCCCATGGTGTCGGTCATGCCGTAGCTGGCGGGGCCGGCACCCATGTTGTCGGGATGAAGCGTGCGGCCGGTGCCGCCGCCGGAGGCCACGGAGAAGTACTTCTTCCCCTGCTCGTTGCACTCCTTCTTATAGGTCCCCGCCACCGGATGCTGGAACCGGGTGGGGTTGGTGGAGTTGCCGGTGATGGACACGTCCACGCCCTCGTGGTGCATGACAGCCACGCCCTCGCGCACATCGTCCGCGCCAAAGCAGCGGACATTGGCTCGCTCTCCCTCGGAATACCGGACCTCCCGGACAATCTTCAGCTCGCCGGTGTAGTAGTCAAACTGGGTCTGCACGTAGGTGAAGCCGTTGATGCGGCTGATAATTTGGGCTGCGTCCTTGCCAAGGCCGTTGAGGATGACCCGCAGGGGCTCCTTCCGGGCCTTGTTGGCGTTGCGCACGATGCCGATGGCACCCTCCGCGGCGGCAAAAGACTCGTGACCCGCGAGAAATGCGAAACACTTTGTCTCGTCCCGCAGCAGCATCGCGCCCAGATTGCCGTGGCCAAGGCCCACCTTGCGGTCCTCCGCCACGGAGCCGGGGATGCAGAAGGCCTGCAAGCCCACGCCGATGGCTTCGGCGGCCTCGGCGGCGGTAGCCACGCCCTTTTTCAGCGCAATGGCTGCACCCACGCAGTATGCCCAGCAGGCGTTGTCAAAGCAGATGGGCTGAATGCTTCTGGTGATTTCATAGGGATCAAATCCCGCAGCCTGACAGAGCTCGCGGCACTCCTCCACGGAGCCGATGCCATACTCTTTGAGGACAGCGTTGATTTTTGCAATTCTTCTTTCGTAGCTTTCAAACAGAGCCATATTCCTGTCCTCCTTTCTTATTCCTCGCGGGGGTCAATATATTTGGCGGCGTTTTCAAACTGGCCGTAGTGAGACTTGGCCTTTTCCAGCGCCTCGTTTGCGTCCACGCCCTTTTTCACAGACTGCATCATTTTGCCAAGATTCACAAACTCGTAGCCCACAATCTCGCTGTCCTGATTCAGCGCTACGCGGGTGACGTAGCCCTCAGCCATCTCCATATAGCGGGGCCCTTTTTCCCGGGTTGCGAACATGGTGCCGATCTGGGACCGCAGGCCCTTGCCCAGGTCCTCCAGAGACGCACCGACGGGCAGGCCACCCTCGGAAAAGGCGGTCTGGCTGCGGCCGTAGACAATCTGCAAAAACAGCTCCCGCATGGCGGTGTTGATTGCGTCGCACACCAAATCGGTGTTCAGCGCCTCCAAAATGGTCTTGCCCACCAGAATTTCAGAGGCCATGGCGGCGGAGTGGGTCATGCCGGAGCAGCCGATGGTTTCCACCAGCGCCTCCTCAATCACACCCTCCTTCACGTTCAGTGTCAGTTTGCAGGCCCCTTGCTGGGGAGCGCACCAACCCACGCCGTGGGTCAGTCCTGAGATGTCCTTCACTTCCTTGGCCTGCACCCACTTTCCCTCCTGAGGGATGGGCGCCGGGCCGTGATACGCGCCCTTGGCCACAGGGCACATATGCTGCACTTCGGTGGAATAAATCATATGAACGCTTCCTTTCCTGCGTTTTTCAAAACAGACGGGTCCGGGGGATTCTGTTGTTGAATTCCGCAATTATTATACTGGTAAACGATTAACCTGTCAAGGAAGGAAAACCAGTATATCCGGCAATTATTAAAGAAAACCGAAAGGTTTTTAAGAAAAACTTTTACGGCCAGATCAAGAGGGAAATGAAACGCCGACCTGCGTTCGGGCGGCTTTTATCTCATTCAAATGCATGCGGAAAAACAAGGGGGAGACGCCCGACACGGGCGTCTCCCTTTCAAGAGATAAAATTGTCTTCGCTCTCCGCACAAAGCTTTTGGCGAAAAGATTTTTTCTCAGCGCACCAGGTAGCTTCCAAACAGAGAGAGGAAAATAGGATTGTAGATGTCGTCAATCAGCACGGCAAAGGAGGGGTAAAGCACCCACGCCACGTTGTGCCATCCGTATTGGTCCATCACCGCTTTTTCGTTGGCCACCGCGTTGGGTCCTGAGCCGCAGCCCCAGCCGCAGTTGCCGGCGGTCATTACCGCCGCGCCATAGTTCCGGCCGAACATGTTGTAGGAGATGAAGATGCCGAACAGGGCCATCAAAATCGCCTGTGCCAGCAGAATCAGGCCCATCTTCCCGGCTACGGAAGCCAGTTTCGTAATGTCAATGGTCATCAGCACCAGCGCCAGATACAGTTCCAGGAACATATGCTCAATGGCCTCTACCTCGGGGACATAGAATTTGATGTGGAAGCCTTCCATCACATTGCGGGCAATGGCGCCGGCAAGCAGACAGCCGATAAACTTAGGCATCTCAATATTGGGGATGCTGTCCAGCAGCATATAGATGGGCATGCCCAGCGCGGCCAGCAACAGGCACATCGCGAACATGGAGATCATGCGGCTGTTGTCCAACCGGGGCTCCTGCCCGGCGTTCAGGGATTCGGGACGGTCGTTCGGGTCAGATTTCAGACCGTGGCGGCGAATGAGGAACGCGGCCACGGGGCCGCCGATTAAGGAGCCCATAATGTTGCCCATCGTTCCGGCGGCAACGCCCACCGTGGTGGCGTCAACCGCGCCCATGCCCTCAAAAATGGGGCCGAAGGCGGATGCGGTGCCCACGCCGCCGGACATGCCGGAAGAGGAACACTGAAGCGCAAGCAGAGGATGCAGGCCGACCAAATTACCCACAGTCACGCCTACCAAGTTCTGAAGCGTAATCAGAAGGCATGCGGCAATGGCAATCATGGCACACAGTTTTCCGCCCGCATGGCGGATCATCTTCCAGCTAAAGCCAAAGCCTACGCACAGGAAAAACAGGTTTTGGCAGAGGTCCTGAACGACCTTCGTGTCAAAGGAAAAGGCCATTGTCCCAGAAACTTTAATCAGGGCAATGATCAGCGAAAAAAGCAGACCGGAAACCACGGGGGCGGGGATTGCATACTTGCGGAGTAGCTTGGAGTGCCCCACCATGGCGCGGCCGCAAAAGATGACGATGGCGGCAAAGCCCAACGAGGTGAGGTACTCAAATTTGAAGGCGGCTATCGCTCCGTCCGCCGCAGGGGTTAAGGTTCCGAAGTAATCCAGGATTGTTTCCATTTGGTTTCTTCCTTTCTGTTTAGGTCCGGCAAAGCAACGTTTTAATAAGTATGGGTATATATGTAGGGAAGAATACGGAATTGCTTAAAATCTGCATAAGTAGTTTAGTCGATTTAGTAGTTTAAAAACGAGTGCCTTGTGTATTCCGACCGTTTTTTGAATGGACCGCAAGGAAGTATACCTCAGGAGGAAGATTTCGTCAAGGCTTCCCTTAGCCGACGCCGACGATAAAGCGTGCTGCGGATGTGGGCACATCCGCAGCACGCTTTTACTGCGATTGATTGACTTCGAGCCGGGCAAAAAACTCCCGAAAGGCGGCGGCATAAGCCTCCTTCATACGATAAATGGCGAACAGCTGGGGAGTTCCTTGCCCGCACCGGGTATTCTCGCATTTTGCAAGAAGAAAAAATTTTTAAGCAGCGGGGATGGAAAGAATTTGGCCGATTTGAAGCTCATTCGGATTTTTGAGGGTGGCAATGTTGCGCTTGTAAATCACACCCCACTTGGTTCCCGTGCCGTAAAACTTCTGCGCGAGATTCCACAGGCAGTCGCCGGCCTTTACCGTGTAGCTCTGGTCGCCGTCCACGGGGCCAGAGGGGTTGACGACGGGCTCGGGCACCGGCGCGGGGACAACGGGGCTCTCGGTGGCAATGGCGCTCAACTTGCCCTCTGCACGCAGAGCCGGGCCGTTCAAGGAGGCCACGTTGGGGGTGCGCCCATCTTCGGAGGTGGGGACGGTGAGCGCGCCGGAGCGCACCTTCTCATAAATCAGATCTTTCTGAGGATCGTTCATATCCGCGCCCGTGATCTTCCAGTTGTTGTCGCACTGGGGCATCAGAGGGGTTTTCAGCCCGGCCACGTAGTCGGTAATCATATCCCGAATTGCGCCGCCCTCATACACCACGTCGGATTCGTTCAAAAGACCCGCATTGACCAGCCCGCCGTAGCGGTAGTTGTTCAGCGCCAGCACCAGGGTCTGGTCGTCCGCCAGAGATTTGCCCTGATAGGTGACGTTCTGGATGCGGGAGCCGGTGGGCTTGGAGATGTTGATCTCGTAGTTCACACCTGCAAATTCGTCGTAGTTGTACATCCGGATATTGGGATTGAAGCTGATGGTTACGTCGCCGGGGATGTATTGGTTAAAGAAGTCACCCGCCTGCCGTTCCATAATGGCCTTGAGCTGCTTGCCGGTGACCTTCACGCCATAAAGTGTGTTGTCATACTTGTAGATCTTCACGCTGTCCCGATTCAGGAAGGGGCCTTTTTCCAGGTTGGAGTTCGCGTCGAACAGGGCTGCTAAAGACACGTCCGCCTTCGCGTTTTCCATTTGTACCGTGTTGATGAGATCCACAACGGGGTTGTCCTGCAAAATGGCATTGGGGATGCCGGGAAGCAGCTCGACAGGGTTCAGGAACGTCTCGCCTACTTCGCCGACTACCGTGGAGGCCAGAGCTTTGCTCTTGTCGTCCAGCGCCTTGTAGCGCTTCAAAAATGCGGCGTCGGGTTTCACGGCGGAGCAGTCAAGCAGGTCGCCGTCAGCCTTCGTCACATCCCAGCCGCCATCCTTTTTTGTCAGGGAGAGGGTTAACTTGGAGACGTACTGCCCGTTGGAGCCCGGCTCCAGCACAGGGATGCCGTTGATGGTCTCGTCCACCACGGCGTGGGCGTGGCCGATGAACAGTGCGTCGATCCGGTCGCCGTAAGTCTCAGCAATCTGGCGTGCGCCCTCGACGCCGTATTCGCCGTCCAGCCCGTAGTGCACGGAACCGATGATCACGTCGGCCTTCCCCTCCAGCTCGGTGAGAATTTTGCCCGTTTCCTCCATGGGGGTGGTGAAGGTCATGTTGTCATAGTGGGTGGGGTCGGATTTTTCCCAGATGGGGATGTGAGGCGCGTCGATGCCGAACACCGCCACCTTCACGCCGTCAACGTCGAAGATGTGATAGGCGTCCAGCCAGCGGGCACCGTCTTTGCGGTAGATGTTACCGGTCAGAGTTACGCCCTGAAATTCTTTAATCTCTTTGGTTAAGTACTTAAATTCAAAGTTAAACTCATGGTTGCCCAGAGTCCACACGTCGTAATCCAGATAGTTCAGCGCGTCGATCATAGGGTGGGGCGTATCGGTCCTAAACTCCTGAATGTAGTTGGCTTGGGTGGAATCGCCGGTGTCAATGAGAAGTAGCTTGGGGTCGACCTTTCGTTCCGCTGTGATGATGGCCGCCGCGTGGGCCATGCTGGTTTTGTTTTCCTTGTTGGACGCGTAGTCGAAGGGATTCACCATGCCATGCAGATCGCTGGTCTGGAGAATGGTAAGGGTTCGGGTATCCTCCGCCGCCAGAGCGGGGACAGCCAAACTCACTGCCATCACCAGAGCCAGAAGCAGCGCCGATAACTTTTTCCGTTTCATTCCTCAGCCTCCTCAAAATATTTTTAATGGGGATGGATTCATTATAGTGCCAAGCTGTTTTTTTTACAACAGCTTTTCCAAAATTAGGAGAAAAGGTTCTTTGATAAAAACTGCGCACCTGCCGTCTCATGGAACAGCGGGTGCGCAGCGTAATCCGGTAAAAGCGTTTCCGACGCAGTTTTATTCGGCTTCAAGCCGGGCCAAAAGCTCCCGGCAGGCGGTGGTATAAGCCTCCTCCTCCATCCGGTAAATGGGAAGCTCTTCCGGCAGTTCTTCACCCCGCCGATTGTAAATCGCAGAAATCAAATAGCGCAGAAGGGGTGGGTTTTTCACCAGAAGGGGACCCGTCAGTTCAGAGGCAAAGACGTTGTTTTTCCGAAAGCCCTCCGGTCCCTGCTCCTTCTCGTTGCCATAGCCCAAAGAGAGCTTTGTCACAAGGGGCGTGACGATGCCGCTTACCAACGTACAGGAGTTCATGAAGCCCACCACAGGCTCCTCGTACAGGTCCGTATGTCCGTATACGTCTCCCACAAACCGCTTTTTTCCCTGCTGGCTGCTGAAAGCGCCCACCCGGAGACCCATATAATACGTTCCCGCTGCGTCCGTGATGGACTGGCCCAGCATCTGCATGGCCGTTCCGCAAAAAAGCATTGCCACGCCATCGTCCACCGCGGAACGAAGTTCCTTCCCGAAACGGACCAAATCCTCAATAGCTACCTTTTGATTGCGCTCTGTTCCTGCGCCCACAAACACAAAATCCGCGTTTGAAAAATCAATGGCATCGCCAGGGTGAAGTACCTCCACTGTGACGGTGTTGCCCATATCCTCCAAGTGGCGGCGCAGAATCGCAAGGTTTCCCCAGCTCCCGTAGAGGTTCATCAAGTCGGGATAAATGTGCAAAAACCGAAGTTCCATCACACAGCCTCCTTTTCCACATGGGCCAGAAGCTTATCCCGGTCGGAGAAGCAGGTGAGGACGTACAAGTCCTCTCCCCCGCTGTTTTTCAAGGCTTCACAGGCCTCTGCAATGTCGGGATGCAGTTCAATTTTCTCTCCCGGCACATCCGTAAAGGATAAACGGACCGCAAGGTCGGACGCATACTGCCCGCACAAAAACACCCGCTGCACCTGCTCGCGGTTCAAGAGGTCAAAGTCAATGTCCCACAGCCAGCTTGTCTCACTGGTGTAGTATTTGCGGCTTACCGCGTCCACAATCACCATCACCGTGCAGGGGTCCTCCGTGGCGTTTACATAGCGCAGGTTCGTGTCGTAGGCAATGGAGTTTTCGTGCTTGCTGGTAAGCAGCATCCCGTGGTGCGCCCCCAGAAGAAAACGGACCATTCGCCCATTTTTCAGAATATAATTGTCGATGGTTTTTGCAATTTCTGTGCCCGGCACGCCGCATTCCCGGCACACGGCACAGGCCGCCAGAATATTATAGACGTTGTATATGCTGCGGAAGGCCAGATGGACAGTCAGCGCATCGCCGATGCGCAGAATCCCCTCGTCCAAATCCAGCTCCGTGGCGGCATAGTCGATTTCAAAGGGGCGGGCAAACTCGCATTCATTGCAGAAATAGCTGCCAATGTGGTTGAAATGATAGTAACGGTATTCCATGGGGGCTTTGCACACCGGGCAATAGGCCCCGTCGTGGTAGACTCCGGAGGGTTCCTCCGTGGAAATAGAGCAGCGCTCCAGCCCAAACCATTTCACGTTGTCCCGGTTCACGCCGAAGCGAGCGGAAAGAGGATCGTCGGCGTTGAGAATCAGCCGCGTCTCTGGAAACATGGCGGGCGAAAGCGCGTCAAACACCCACTCGGGGTGGCCGTTCCGGGTCAACTGATCCCGGTACAGATTCGTGACCACAAAATGGGTGGGGTGGAAAAATTGAAAACTGTGGACGGCGTACCGCTCGTCAGACTCAATCAGCAGCACGTCGGCCTTCATTACGCCCCCTAAGGTACAGTGGGTCAGTACCGTGGTGGTCACGCCCTCAATCTGATTGGAGCCTTCCTCATTATACACCACGTTTTTTCCCGCCGCGCGCAAAATGGAGGCGATCATCTCCACGGTGGAGGTCTTGCCGTTGGAGCCGGTGACGGCGATCACCAGCGGGGGCAACGTCACCTGACGCAGAATGTCCGGACAGATCCGCAGCGCGAACTTGCCGGGCAGGGAGCTACCGCGCCCCACCAGCTTTCCCACAAAGCGGCCCGCCTTACATATCAGGATGGCAAGAAGCTTTTTCATGGCTCAGAGCTTTCCTCCTTTTCCGAAAAATCGCGGAACTCCGCGATAGCTCGTACGGGTGCGCCGTCCGCATCCATAAATTTCATCGGCAGGGCAAAAAACATCATGTCCTTCCGGCCCACCACTTTTTTCAGGCACAGACTTTCAACGATTACAAGCCCGCCGCCAAGCAGCGTCTTATGAACCGGGCGGCACGGGGTAGCCAGCGTGTCCACGCTCAGCGCGTCAGTCCCCACGCCTTTTAAGCCGCAGGAGACGAGATACTGCGCCGCCTCCTTGTCCGGGACAGGGAAGGTGTCTTCAAAATAAGCGTCAGTGCCCCACTTTTTCTCCCAGCCGGTGTAAAACAGGACAAAATCGGTAGACAGCACGGCGCCGTTGAGTCCGCGCAGAAACTCCGCCGTGATGACCTCACCGGGAGTAAGGGCGGACACGTCCACCACTGCCGCCCGTCCGCAGAACTGAGATACGGGCAGCACATCCAGCGTGGACCCGTGGGACAGAATGTGGGACGGAGCGTCCATATGGGTGCCGGTGTGGGAGGCAAATTGAAGCAGCGTCTCCCGATAGCCGTTCCGGGTCAGATTTCCGGTGGACTGGAACACGGGCTGAGAGGTGCCGGGATAAACCGGCATGTCTTCGCAGATGGTGTGCGTCAGGTCGAGAATCATAGTATAACTTCCTTTTCCCGAAAGTAAACCGCGCGCCATTTTTCAAAGCGCGCCTTTTTCAGATGACTTGGCCGGTTTGAGTGTGGGCAAAGTCAGCGGCTGAGATAAACCATTAAAACGGCGATGTCCGCCGGGGACACGCCGGAAATCCGGGATGCCTGTCCCATGTCGGCGGGGCGAAGGTCGGCCAGCTTCTCCCGGGCCTCCAAGCGAAGCCCCCCGATGGAGGCATAGTCCAAATCCCGGGGAAGGGCCTTGCCCTCCATCTTGCGGAAATCCTCCACCTGTTTTTCCTGTCGGCGGATGTAGCCTTCGTACTTCACATTCAGTTCCACCTGCTCCGCTTCGGCCGGGGTTAGGGCGGGGCGGCCGGGGTCGAAGGGGGACAGCTCGTCATAGTGAACACGGGGGCGGCGAAGCAGGTCGATCAAACGGCAGCCGTCGGTGATATCTGCCGTCTCCTTTTCCGCAAGAAACGCGGATAAAGCCGTCGAGGGACCTGTGCCCGAATGCGTCAGGCGGCGAATCTCCCGGTCTACCCGGGCGTATTTTTCCTCCACCGCCCGTAAGCGGTCGTCGGATACCAGACCAATCCGGTGGCCGATGGGGGTTAGCCGCCGGTCGGCGTTGTCTTCCCGCAGAAGCAGGCGGTATTCGCTGCGGGAGGTCATCATGCGGTAAGGCTCCTCGGTTCCCTTGGTCACAAGGTCGTCAATCAGCGTTCCAATGTAGGATTCCGAACGGGAGAGGACCACCGGGGGCCTTTCCAACAACTTCATGGCGGCGTTGATCCCCGCCATAAAACCCTGCACCGCCGCCTCCTCATATCCGGAGGAGCCATTAAACTGCCCCGCGCCAAACAGGCCCGGAATCTTTTTGGATTCCAGCGTCGCATACAGGGCCAGAGGGTCCACGCAGTCGTACTCGATGGCGTAGGCCGGGCGGGTCATCTCCGCGCGCCCAAGGCCCGGAACACTGTGGAGCATTTCAAGCTGAATCTCCTCCGGCATAGAGGAGGAGAAGCCCTGTATATACAGTTCCTCCGTGTTCAGCCCCATGGGCTCCACAAACAACTGATGGCGCTTTTTGTCGGGAAAGCGGACTACCTTCGTCTCAAAGGAGGGGCAGTATCGGGGACCTACGCCTTCGATAACTCCTGCGTAGATGGGGGAGCGATCCAGGTGGCCCAGCGCAATCTGCTTTGTTTCCTCCGTGGTCCAGGTCAGCCAGCAGACCGCCCGGTTCACCGGCGGCAGTTCGGTGGTAAAGGAAAAGGGGGGAGACGACTCGTCTCCTGTTTGCAGCTCCATCTCGTCAAAGTCCACGCTGCGGGCGTTGACGCGGGGCGGCGTGCCGGGTTTAAACCGGCGAAGAGGCAAGCCAAGCTGCACGAGAGAGTCCGTCAGGCGGTTTGCGGCGTGCATTCCGTCAGGGCCGGAGGCTTCCACGCACTCTCCGATGAGCGTTCGTCCATTCAAATAGGTGCCGGAAGCAACAATCGCGGCCCGAACAGAATACACCGCCCCCGTGGAGAGCACCACCTCGCTCACCGCACCGTCCCGGGTGCGGAGCTCCACCGCTTCGCCCTGACGGACAGTGAGGTTTTCCTGCCGTTCCAGCGTATGCTTCATCCGCTCCTGATATTTCCGCCGGTCCGCCTGCGCCCGGAGAGACCAGACCGCAGGGCCCTTGCCCCGGTTTAAAAGGCGGTACTGAATGCAGCACTCGTCTGCGGCTTTTGCCATTTCACCGCCCAGCGCGTCCAGCTCCCGGACAAGGTGACCTTTGCCGCTGCCGCCGATGGCGGGGTTGCAGGGCATGTTGCCCACCGCGTCCAGATTGATGGTGAACACCACGGTGCGCAGGCCCAGCCGGGTGGCCGCCAACGCTGCCTCGATGCCCGCGTGACCCGCGCCAATCACTGCAATATCAAATTGTCCGGCATGAAATTCTCTCATGGTCAATCCTCAAAAAAGTCCCCGGAGGGGACTGAATTCATAGCTTTCGCCGCAGTGTCAGAGTCGCTACTTCCGGCCGGTTGAACAGCCGTGCGGAGGGATAGATGTTGCCAAGACCCCGGGAGACAAAAAGCTCTGTGCCTTCCACCGAGTAAAACCCGGCAGTGTAAGACGGAAAAAGGCCCTGATGGGGGTCCACAAGTCCGTCGGTAAAAGGAAGGCGGACAAGGCCGCCATGTGCGTGGCCCGCCAGTGTCAAATCATAGCCCAACCGGTAATACTCCGTGGCAAAACGGTTGTTCCGATGGGCCAGCAGCAGGCGAAAATCGTTTTCGCCATAGGTATCCAGCAGCTCCTGTGTCACGGCCTCGGGCGTTTTCTGGTCGGCGTAGGCATTGGGGTCGTCCACGCCGGAGAGAAGAATCCGCTCTTCGCCTCGCTCAATGGAAACGGTTTGGTTTCTAAGGCAGGTCACGCCCGCGCTTTCCAGCGCGGCGCAGACGTCTTCCGCCTGACGCAAGACCCATTCATGGTTCCCCGTCACATAATAGGTTGGCGCCAAGGCCGACAGCGCCCCGCCGATGGCGGCAGCGTATTGAAGTGGTTTCTTCGTGTACTCGTCCACCAGATCACCGGTGAGCGCAATTAAATCCGGCGACTGGGACGCCACCGCGTCCAGCAGGTGCTTGTTTCCCACCCCAAATTCCTTCCCATGAAGGTCGGAAAGCTGAACAACCACAAGCCCGTCAAACCCTGCGGGCAGGCGGACGGAGGAAAACTCCGCCCGGGTTACTTCCAGCGCGTTGTTCTCCCAGATTCCAAAACCGGTCAGTGCCAAAACAATTAGCGCCGTCCCCGCAATGCGGCGGCGCACGGTGGTTTTTTTCATTAACAGCGTCCCTCAAACCGTTCTTCGCGCCGCCAAAGCAACACGGTCCGGGCCGCCGAAAAATACGGCGGCGGTTTACGACGATTGTAAGTGGTCATGACCACTCCGCATATGGTGATTATAACATAAATTTATGACCTCTGACGAGATGAAAATTCAACAAAGAACCAAAAATAATTTGCCTTTTCTGAGGGGCGTCTCGTGAGATATGACAAAACCAAGGGATGTCCGACAGCGTTTTGGGTGTAAAATGGAGTTTACCAATAAATGCGAAAAGAAGTAAATTGTAAGATGCACATAAAAAAATGTTAAGTTTTTGTAACAAGCGTCAAAAAGTACTTGCATATTAAAAAAAAGAAGCTATAATAAAAATTACAAAAGAACAGAGAGGAGGCGCATACAATGATGCAGAACGACAAGTTCACAGCGTTTGATCTGGACGACCTGATTTATGGCACTGCCACGCAGGTACCCAGCGATCGCTAAAGCAGCAACGGAGCCGCGCTTATAAAAGCGTGGATTTTTTCTATTTTGGGAAGAAATTGGACCTGAACCGGAGGCGGACGCGCCCCGGCAGGCCGCTGCCGATGACACGTAAAATGAATGAAATGGATTTGACGCCGCGAGGAAAAGCCTCGGCGGCGTTTTTTGGCGCTTTAGGGGCATATTAGGGGAATATTAAAGTGCGGTGGGCACAAAAATACCCGTATCCCCACTGAAGCAAATCAATTGCGCGATTTTGAGCAACGAATTGGAAAAATAAGTGGATTTCCCCAATTGAATGTGATACATTTAAACCATAAAGTGAAATCTAAAATTTTACGCCAAACTTGCGGAAGGGAGGAAACGCCCACATGAATGCAAAGAAATACGCAGCCCTGCTGTTGTCCGCTGTACTTCTAACCGGCTGCGGGAATTTTTTGGGAGTGGCGATTTCTCCCGCCGGTACCAGCACCGAGCAGGCGATGCCTGTTTCCGAGCCGCCGCAGGAAAATTATACCGAGTCGGCGGAGAGAATGGACGCGGCAGAAACCAAGGCCAGCCCGCGGGAATTGACGGAGGAAGAAGTTTTTGCTGCCTATGACCGGGCCGTGGCCGCGTATGAGTGGTTTGAGATGAATCCCCTGCCCTGCGTGGGGCCCATGCGGCAAGAAAACGGGGTCAACTATCAGCGGGTGAATTACGCGGGGATTGATACGCTAAACGATTTGGAGACTTACCTGGAAAGCCTTTTTTCCGAGGATGTGATTGTCCGCCTTTTGGACCGGGAAGCACCTGCCCCCAGATACCGGGATATTGACGGTGTGCTGTATGCGCGCCCTGACGACCGCCTGGCAGACACGGGAAAGGGTGCTGCTTCTGCCGCCGTGGAGCGGGAGGAGGACGGGTCTTACCTCATCAATGTGACGGTGGATTTGTTGGATAGAGATCAGGTCACGGTCACCGGAACGGAGTTTTATGCGTTTCCATATCGGGAAGTAAATGGCCGCTGGGTATTTTCGCAATTTGAACTGGTATATTGAGTCCCGACGGGGGATTCGTTTGTGTGACTTTTATAAAAATAGAGAAAGACGGGTGCTAAGGGGACCCGTCTCTTCACATTTTTGGAGGCAAAGCTGAATATTAATAAAAAAATACGGAAGATTTCGTGTAAAAGGATAAATAAACCATCTTGTAAAAAATTTTCCGTATGTTAAAATATATGCGACGTAAAAATAGCTAACAAATTACGGCATGAAGAGGAGTGGAGAAAACGTATGGAAAACATGTTCTGGATCGGCTTTGTCGGCTTTGCGCTTGCACTTAGCTTTGCTTGGGTGCAAAAGAAGAAGGTCATGAGCTACTCAGAGGGAACGGAAAAAATGCAGAAGATTGCGGCTGCTATCCGGGAGGGCGCCAACGCTTATCTGAAGCACCAGTATGCCACTGTGGCAAAGGTCTTTGCCGTAGTGTTTGTGATTTTGCTGGTGATGGCCTTTGCTTCCGGCGGGAAAATGCTCTCGAAATTCACGCCATTTGCCTTCCTCACCGGCGGTATCTGGTCCATGTTGGCGGGCTTTGTTGGCATGAAAATCGCCACCAATGCCAACGCCCGTACGGCACAGGCCGCATCCGAAAGCCTGAATAAAGGTCTGCGGGTGGCGTTTTCCTCCGGCTCCGTCATGGGATTCACGGTCGTGGGCCTTGGCATGCTGGATATCTCCGTGTGGTACTTTTTGCTGCACGGCTTCTTCGGCATAACCGATGCAAACCAGCTTGCCAACATCATGGTGATGAACGGCATGGGCGCTTCCTTTATGGCTTTGTTTGCCCGTGTGGGCGGCGGAATCTACACCAAGGCGGCTGACGTGGGCGCAGATCTGGTGGGCAAGGTTGAGGCTGGTATCCCTGAAGACGATCCCCGCAACCCCGCCACCATCGCTGACAACGTGGGCGACAATGTGGGCGATGTGGCCGGTATGGGCGCCGACCTGTACGAGAGCTATGTGGGCTCCATTCTGGCGTCTTTTGCTCTGGCCACCGTGGCCGGGTATGGCTACGCGGGCATGCTGCTGCCCATGCTGATTGCGGTGTGCGGCATCGTGTGTTCCATTATCGGCTCCTTTTTCGTCAAGACGAAGGAGGACGCCACCCAAATGTCCCTTCTTCGCTCCCTGCGCACCGGTACATATCTTGCCGCCGTGCTCTCCGCCGTTCTGGCCGCGCCGCTGACGTTTTACACCGTGGGCAACTGGGGCGTGTATGTGGCCATTCTCTGCGGTTTGGTGGGCGGCTGCGCCATCGGCTATTTTACGGAGTACTACACCTCCGATACCTATAAGCCCACTCAGAAGCTGGCGGCCTCCTCCGAGACCGGCTCTGCCACCGTCATTATCGGCGGTCTGTCTCTGGGTATGCGGTCTACGGCGGCCTCCATTCTCATTGTGGCTGCAGCGGTGATCATCAGCTTCTTTGCCGCCGGCAGCGGCGATTTTGCAAGGGGACTGTACGGCATCGGGATTTCCGCAGTGGGCATGCTGTCCACGCTGGGGATCACTCTGGCGACGGACGCCTATGGCCCCGTGGCTGACAACGCAGGCGGCATCGCCGAAATGGCGGGGCTGCCCGAAGAGGTCCGGGAGCGGACCGACGCGCTGGATTCTCTGGGGAACACCACCGCCGCTACCGGCAAGGGCTTTGCCATCGGCTCCGCCTCTCTCACCGCGCTGGCTTTGCTGGTGTCCTATGTGAACATTGTGGAGCAAAAAGGCTTTGTGATGAACCTGTCTATCACCAGCCCCACGGTGTTGGTGGGCCTGTTTATCGGCGCGATGCTGACGTTCGTGTTCTCCGCATTCACCATGAGCGCGGTGCAAACCGCCGCACAGTCCATCGTGATGGAGGTCCGCCGCCAATTCCGGGAGATTACCGGAATCATGGAGGGGAAATGCGACCCGGATTACGCCTCCTGCGTGAGCCTTTGCACTAAGGGTGCTCTGCGGGAAATGGTGGCCCCGGCCTTGCTTGCCATTACTGTCCCCATCCTGACTGGTCTGATTCTGGGGCCTGAGGGCGTGGTGGGACTGCTTGGCGGCGTGTCTGTCACAGGGTTTGCCATGGCGGTGTTCATGTCCAACGCCGGCGGCGCATGGGACAATGCCAAGAAGTACATCGAGTCTGGTCATCACGGCGGAAAAGGCTCCGATTGCCATAAGGCTGCCGTTGTGGGTGACACCGTGGGCGATCCCTTCAAGGACACTTCCGGCCCCTCTTTGAACATTCTCATCAAGCTCTGCTCTACCGTATCCATCGTGTTCTCCGGTTTGGTTATTGGGTTTAACCTGATGGGAATGCTGTAAGACATAATCGTAAGAAAAGCCCCGCCGAGGCATGGCCCTGGCGGGGCTTTTGTGCGCCGTAGCTGATGATTTCTTCGCTGTTCGCCGGTTTCGAGGCAGGGGTAAAGAACCCCATGGAGGAAGTAAAAATTTGCGGTGTCAATGCTTCGCGGTTGGGTCTTCTCGTCTTTTTGTTCGTTGTACTTGCCGCCGCGGGAAAAAAAGCGTATTATAAAAAATGGCCCAGCAAAGGGGCATCTTGAAGCGTTTTGAGGTGATCTTATGAAATCAGGAATTGTAATGGAGGGCGGCGCGCTGCGCACCGTTTTTTCAACCGGCGTGTGTGACGCGTTGCTGGACGCAGGGCTGATGCCCGGCTATTTTATCGGTGTGTCTGCCGGGGCGGCTTACGGGGTAAGCTATCTCTCACGGCAAAAATGGAGAAATCTGAATATTCTCTGTCACTACGCCAATGATAAACGGTATATGGGTGTAAAGAACCTTCTGAATCCCGGAAATCGGTGCTATTTTGGGCTGAAATTTTCCTATGAGGAGATTCCGAATCAATATGTTCCCTTTGATTACGGGGCGTTTGCGGCCTATCCCGGCGAGGCCGAGGCGGTTTTGACAAATCTTGAGACGGGAAAGGCGGACTATCTGCCCATTCCCCGAAACAGTGTGCAGTCTGCCGTTTTAAAAGCCACCTGCGCCATGCCACTGCTGTTTCCTATCTTTCACATTGACGGGCAGCCTTATCTGGATGGTGGGTGCGCAGACCCCATTCCGTGGCAGCGGGCGGTGGACAAGGGCTGCGACCGTATTTTGGTGGTGCTGACGCGGGAGCGGTCTTATATCCGCAAACCGGAAAAGTCCGACAGCCTGATCCGGCGGCATTACCGGCAATATCCCAGATTCCTCGAAACCATGGACCGGCGCGCGGACGCGTACAACGAAAACCGGGAGCGCCTCTTTGCGCTGGAGCGGGCGGGGCGGGCCATGGTGATTGCTCCGGCGAACACGAAAGGCTATTCCCGCACGGAGAGAGACACGGGAAAAATCCGTTCCCTGTGGCAGGACGGTTATTTTCAGGGCCGTGCGGCTGTGCCGAATTTGACGGACTTTTGGGGCGGAGATTGACCTGCGGGAAATTTTTATAAGGAATTTATACCATGGGGCTTCCTATCTCGACAATTTTTTTATATAATACCCTTGCGCAACCTATTACGGGTTGCGCTTACATACGAATGCGGCGGGGGAGAGAACAGGTGAGACTGCTCCGCGAACAACAAAGGAGAACCGTTTGATGGACATTTTTTCCGTCTTCACCCTCTGCGGAGGTCTGGCCTTTTTCCTCTTTGGCATGAACATCATGTCCAACAGTCTTGAGAAAATGGCGGGCGGCAAGCTTGAGAGAACGCTCAAGCGCATGACCTCCAATCCGATGAAGAGCTTGCTGCTGGGCGCAGGCATCACCATTGCAATCCAATCTTCCTCCGCCATGACGGTGATGCTGGTGGGGCTGGTGAACTCCGGCGTGATGGAGCTTGGGCAAACCGTGGGCGTGATCATGGGCAGCAACATCGGAACCACACTGACCGCGTGGATTCTCTCCCTCAGCGGAATCGAGAGCGATAACGTGTGGATAAACCTGATTAAGCCGGAAAGCTTTTCTCCACTGGTTGCTCTGGCGGGCATCCTGCTTATCATGATTTCAAAAAAACAGAGACGGCGGGACATCGGCCGTATTTTTATGGGTTTTTCCATTTTAATGTACGGTATGGAGCTGATGGCTGCATCCGTCAGTCCGCTGAAGGACATGCCCGAATTTGCCAGCATTCTCACCGCGTTTAATAATCCCATGCTGGGCGTTCTGGTTGGCGCGATGGTGACGGGTGTCATTCAGTCCTCCGCCGCTTCGGTGGGTATTTTGCAGGCGCTGGCCATCACCGGCTCCATTACCTACGGCATGGCCATCCCCATCATCATGGGCCAAAACATTGGAACCTGCGTCACCGCGGTTCTCAGCTCCATCGGCGTCAGCCGCAACGCAAAGCGAGTGGCGGCCGTTCATATTTCCTTTAACGTCATCGGGACCACCATCTGCCTGATTTTGCTTTATGGCGTGGGAAGTGTGATAGACCTGTCGTTTATGGACGAAACGGCGAGCGCGTTCAGCGTCGCCCTGTGTCATACCATTTTTAATGTCTTTACGACGCTTACTCTGCTTCCCGCATCCAAGCAGCTTGAAAAGCTTGCCTGTGTGCTGGTTAAGACGGATACCAAGAAGGATCAGTTCGCGTTTTTGGATCCTCTGCTGCTTCGCACGCCCGGCACGGCCATCAACGAGTCTGTGGCCATGGTGGGAGAGATGTCCAAGGTGGCCCGAGAAAACGTTCTTTTGGCTATGGAGCAGTTGGAGAGCTATTCCTCCACCCGGGAAGCGAAAATTTTGGAAAACGAGGACAAACTGGATATTTACGAGGATCGCCTGGGCGACTATCTGGTCCAGATTTCCCGCCATGGACTTTCGGGGGAGAGCAGCCGTCAGGTAAGCCGGATTCTCCACTCCATCGGGGATTTTGAGCGTATGGGTGACCACGCGCTGAACGTGCAGGAGTCTGCGCAGGAACTGCACGACAAGCAGTTGGCGTTTTCCGACGCCGCCCGAACGGAACTGAAGGTTCTTAAAAGGGCGCTGGAGGACATTATGGATCAGGCCATGGGCTGCTTTGCAAGCAACGATCCCGACGCCGCCGTCCGCGTGGAACCGCTTGAGGAGACGATTGACCGGTTGATTGAGGAAATTCGTCTGCGGCACATTGATCGGCTGCAATGCGGCGCATGCACCATCCAGTTGGGTTTTGTGCTCAACGATCTTTTGACCAACTTCGAGCGGATTTCTGATCACTGCTCCAACATCGCCGTCTCCGTCATTGAAATGAGCCGCCGGGATGTGGATGCCCACACGTATCTGCACAATATCAAGCACGACAGCAACTTTGTCCGGGATTTGCAGATAGACATGAGCCGTTATACGCTGCCTGCGGTGGAGAGAGGTCCCTCCGGGCAGGATAAGGAGTGCATGATCTGAGTACCCTCTTTTTATACCAGTGAACAGAATAAAAAATGCGCATTTTTTTGAGTTAAATCAGACGGTATGGTCTTCGCCATCGACCTGCGGGGTAGACGCTTCTTTCTCCGGCTGTTGGGGAACGGATTCCTCAGCAGAAGGTTCCGCGGCACTCTCCGTTGTGGTGACAGTGTTCTCCCCGCCGGCATTCTCCGCTGGGATGGGAGGCTCGATCTTCTCAGAGATCATGCTGATGCGCTTGGCGGGGGCCTCGATACCCGGCGTGTCCTGCCGGGTGGAGGCGTATTGGTCCTCCACCAGAGCCGGGTCCCGGCCCTCGATAATGGCAACCATTTCTGCGCCGGTGATCGTCTCCTTCTCCAGAAGGTAGGCAACCACCTTATCCATGTCCTCTCGATTTTCCCGAATAACGGATACCGCGTTGCCATAGCACTCGGTGAGAATCTCTCGCACAGCCTTATCCATGGCGGCGCAGGTGTCCTGTGCGCAGTCCATGCCGTAGCCCCCGTCCAGATACTGGCTGCGGCGGGAAGCCAGGGCCATCATGCCAAATTCGTCGCTCATGCCATACATGGCCACCATGTTCCGGGCCACCTGTGTGGCATCCTGAATGTCCTGCGATGCACCGTTGGTCATGGTGTCCATGACCACTTCTTCGGCAGCGCGGCCGCCCATGGAAACGGTGATTTTCGCCAGCAGCTCATCCCGGGTGCGCAGCTCGGTTTTGTCCTCCTCGGGCATCAGCAGTGTATAGCCCAGAGAGCCTTGGGTGTGAGGAACAATGGTGATCTTCTGCACCGGTTCGGTGTTTTTCTGCTTAAAGGCCACCATGGCGTGGCCCACCTCGTGGTATGCCACCAGCTTTTTCTCAAATTCCGTCAGCACGCTTCCTTTTTTCTCCGTGCCCGCAATTACCAGTTCAAAGGCCGCAAGCAAATCAGCCTGATTTACTGCCTTGCGCCCAAGACGCACAGCCCGCAGCGCCGCCTCGTTCACCAGATTTGCAAGGTCTGCACCCACGGTACCCGCCGTGGCCAGCGCCACCTTTTTCAGATTTACGTCCTCGCTCAGCCGGATGTTTCGGGTGTGGACCTCCAGCGTGGCCAGTCGGCCGGCCAGATTGGGCCGATCAATGATGATGCGCCGGTCAAACCGGCCGGGGCGCAGCAGCGCCTGATCCAGCACCTCCGGGCGGTTGGTGGCCGCCAAGAGAATGACGCCCTTGGTGGGGTCAAAGCCGTCCATCTCGGCCAGAAGCTGGTTTAAGGTTTGCTCCCGCTCATCGTTGCCGCCCATGCGGTTATCTCGAGATTTACCAATGGTGTCAATCTCGTCGATAAAGACGATGCAGGGAGCCACCTTGCTTGCTTCCTTAAAGAGGTCCCGCACGCGGCTGGCGCCCACGCCCACGAACATCTCCACAAAGTCCGATCCGGAAATGGAGAAGAAAGGAACGCTGGCTTCCCCAGCCACGGCCTTGGCAAGCAGGGTCTTGCCGGTGCCCGGAGGGCCCACCAGCAGCGCGCCCTTGGGCAACTTTGCGCCGATTTCGGTATATTTTTGCGGATTGTGCAAAAAGTCAATAATCTCAGTGAGTGATTCCTTTGCCTCGTCCTGTCCTGCCACGTCACGGAAGGTGACGCCGGTGGATTTTTCCATATAGACCTTGGCATTGGCTTTGCCTACGGAGCCGACACCCCCGATGCCGCCCATTCCGCCGCCCCGCTTGGCCATGATGCGGAATACCAAAGATAGCAGCAGCATCATGATGGCGAAGGGAAGGATATAGGATATCAACATCTCCAGGATGGGGCTGATGGGCGCGGTATAGGGGGAGCCGAAGTCCACATTGTGCGCCAACATCCGGGAAATCAACTGGTCGTCGTTCAGCGCCTTGGTATAAAGCTGAAATTTCCCGTCGTCCGTCTTGTCCTTATGCCCCCACAGCCCACTGAGGTTTGTGGCGGTGGACGACTGGGGTTTGTCGGTGGATACCGGCTTCTGGGCCTTTGGCATGGGCCCGTATGTTTCGCCGCCCTCGTCGGTATAGGTGAAGCCCTCTGTGGGAGTGATGTGGGCAAGGCCCGTATTAGCCTCGAATTCCACCTTTGCAATTTTGTCCGATTCAATCAGCGAGATAAATTCGCTGTAGGTAATCTCCACGGAGTTTTTGTTATCGGAACCGGATACCCACGCGCCTGCATAGCTGAATACAATTGTCAGCAGCAGCGCCCAGCTCACCAGAGAAAGTAAGCCGCGCCAGTTATTCCCTCCGTTTTGCCCGTTTCGGTTGGGCCCGTTTCTGTTTTTACGGTCGTTATTTTGACTCATCGAATGAATACTCCTTTGCCTGTTAAAGCGCTGGGTTAAATTATCAAGCAGTATACCATAAAAAGAAGGATGCTACAAGAACGCTTGTTGGCTTTTCCATGAAATTTCTGTGAATTCCACTTTATTGTGTGCGGAAACTGTGATACAATCATGGTAATTATTGATTCCGCACAAAACGCCCAGAAGCTGGAAAAAATGGCGTTTTGTCCGCCCGTATGTGGGCCGGATACTTGAAGCGGCTGAAGGAGTACCTATGGACAGTGAAAAGAAAGACCTGCTTACCGCCGAGGCGGACGGCATGATCGAGGGCCGCAACGCGGTGATCGAAGCCCTGCGTGCGGGCGAAACCATTGATAAAATTTATCTCGCCCGGGGCGAGACGGACAAAACTCTGGGCCACATTGCCTCCAAGGCCCGGGCGGCCGGCGTGGTGGTGGTGGAAGCGGACCGGCGGAAGCTGGACGGCATGAGCCGGACTCATGCCCATCAGGGCGTGATTGCGCTGGCCGCCGTGCGGGAGTACGCCTCGGTGGAGGACATTCTGGCCATCGCGGAAAAGCGGGGCGAGAAGCCCTTGCTGGTCATTTGCGATGAGATTTCCGACCCCCACAATCTGGGGGCCATTATCCGCACCGCAGAGTGCGCGGGAGCTCACGGAGTGATTATTCCCAAGCGCCGCAGCGCAGGACTGACGGCCATCGTGGCCAAGACGTCTGCCGGGGCCGTGGCCCATCTTCCGGTGGCCCGGGTGCCCAACATTCCGTCACTGCTGAAGGATTTGAAAAAACAGGGCTTGTGGATTTTTGGAACAGCGGCGGACGGAACCACCGGCCTGTACGACGCGGACCTGCGCGGACCTGCCGCGATTGTCATCGGCAGCGAGGGCGAGGGTATGACCCGTCTGGCGGCGGAAAACTGCGATTTTCTGGTGAGGATTCCCCTGCGGGGAAAACTCAGTTCGCTGAACGCTTCGGCGGCAGCGGCGGTGCTGCTGTACGAGGCGGTGCGCCAGAGGAGCTGATTTTAAAAAGATAGCCCCGGGCGAGAGAACATGGGAGAGAGAAATGGCTGAGATCAAAGACAAAAAACCATATGACGCGCTCATTGACGCGGAGGATTTGACCGCCGGGACCGATGTGGTCCCGGAGGGCGATTTTTCTTTGGAAGAGATTCTGGCGGAGTACGGCGGTGGTCGTCGCCGGCGCATTCTGGAAGAAGCGGAGGCTTTGGCTGCCCCGGAGCTGGAGGCGCAAGACGCGGCTGTGACGATGGGGGAGGAGCCTGCGTTTGCCCCGCCGCCACAAGAGGAGCCGGATTTGGACGAGCGTTCGGACGAAGAACCGGAGGAACTCCCAGACGAGGAGCCGGACCTCCTCGTGCCCGAGGAGAGCCTGCCTCCCCCGCCCCGGCCCGTCTCCATCGAGCAGACCGTGGGACAGACGGTGGAGGACGTGATGGATGCGCAGGAGTCCCTGACGGCGGCACAGCGCCCCCGCCGGGGCCTGTTTTCCCGGAAAAAGATGCCGCTGGAGGATACGGAGCAGCTTTACGAGCCGCCCGGCCCTCCGCCGGACCCGGAGCCGGAGGAACCGCCCGTGGCCCCCGAGCCACCTTTGGACGAGGCCATGCGGTTTGCCCAGAAGCGCTGGCGGCGGCTGCGCCGTCCCCTGCCCGTGTCTGCGCTGATCTGCCTGTTGCTGCTGGCGCCTTGGGCGGCGGAAGCCGCCGGATACACCGTCCCTCTTTGGACGGGAGACGAGACGCTGCAAACCGCCGTTTCTGCCGGAGCGTTGCTGTTGCTGTGCATTTTGTGCAGTGGTGTGTTTGTCCGCGGAATTTCTCGATTGACCCATAAGTTTTTTACGGGAGAGCTGCTGCTCTCCTTCTCCGCTGTGGCAGCTTTGCTTGACTGCGCGGCGGTACTCTGGCTTCCGGGGCGGAGCGCCGCCCCGCTTTATGCGCTTCCCGCCTGCGTGGGGCTTTTCTTTGGTCAGTGGGGCGTTTCCCAACGGGAAAAGGCCCGGTGCGACACGTTTCGCACCGCCGCATTGGATCTCACGCCGCCCTATCTGGTGACGGATTTGGAAACGGGGGCTTGTAAGCAACCGGGCCGCGTTCCCGGATTTTGGACCGATGTGGAAAAGCCCTCTCTCTCCGAGATTTGGCAGGCGGCGCTGCTTCCGGTGGTGTTTGTTGCCTCCGTGGTGTTCGCGGCCCTTGGCTCTGTGGGGCAGGGGCGGAATGCGGATTTTCTTCTAAACTGGTCCGCGATTCTCGCGGCTTCCGCAGCGCTGATGCTGCCTATGACGGACGCGCTTCCCGCCACGCGGCTTGCAAAGCGTCTTCAAAAAGGCGGCTGTGCTGTGGCGGGCTGTGCCGGGGCGGAGCGCATCAGCCGCAAAAAATCTATGGTGGTGACGGATCAGGACTTGTTCCCCCCTGGAACGGTGAGCCTGAACGGTGTGAAACTCTTTGGTGAGGAGATGCCAAGGGTCGTGTCCTATGCCGCGTCTTTGGCCCGCTGCTCCGGCTGTGGGCTTCGGCGGCTATTTGACAATCTGCTGGTATCCGAGGGTGGAACGCTGCAGACTTTGGACGATTTCAGCTTCTATGAAGAGGGCGGATTCTCTGCCGCCATTCGGGGAGAGTCGGTGCTCTTGGGCACCGCGTCCTTCATGCGCAAAATGGATGTGCGCCTGCCAAGCGGGCTGAATCTACGCACCGGTGTTTTCCTTTCCATTGACCGAGAGCTGGCGGCGGTGTTTGCCGTGAAGTACAAGCCCTCGGACAATGTGGATTGGGCGCTGCGGCTGTTGCGCAGAAACAAAATTCAGCCGATTCTCGCCTCTCGGGACCCCAATGTGAACCCTGGCTTGCTAAAACGGAAATTTACCGCCAAGGTGAAGATTCAGTATCCCACGCTTTCCGACCGTGTGGCTTTTTCCGAGCAGGAGAGCGCCCAGGGCCGTCCCCGGGCGCTGCTGCTGCGGGAAGGATTGCTGCCCTATGCCGAAACCGTGACTGGCAGCCGCCGTCTGTGCCGCGCGGTGCGCAGCGGCACGGCACTGACACTGCTTGCCTCCGTGGCAGGGTCTCTTCTCAGCTTTTACCTGACGGGGCTTGGCAGCTATGCGCTGATGGGGCCTTTGCGTCTTCTGGCGTTTTCCCTGCTGTGGACGGTGCCGGTGTTCCTGCTGGACCATACGGCGGGGCGGTATTAAGGATCTACGGCGGATACGTCGGGAAATTCAGTGGAAATTCCCTCCATGGCAGCGGTTCCAAATAAATTAACAGAGAAACAGGGACGAAAAATATGACCTATTACAACCGCTACTTTGCAACGCTTTATGACTTGATTGCCTGTATGACCGCAGCGGTGGACTTATTGGATGTGAGGGTTTCAAACCACCATCAGCGTGTGGCCTTTATGTCCTTGAAGCTGGCCGAGCAGATGGGTCTGTCACTGGAGGAGCGGCGGGCGCTGGTGCAGGCGGCTTTGCTGCATGACATCGGCGCCTTGACGTTAAGCGAGCGATTGCAGCTCGTAACCGGCGAGGCTTCCGAGCCGGAGGGGCACGCCCGGATTGGGGCCAGGTTTTTGGAGGATTTTCCCCCTCTGCGCTGTGAGGCGGAAATTGTCCGTTTTCACCACGTCCCATGGAAAAACGGCGTGGACGCAATGCACCACGGCGCGAAGGTTCCCCTGCTCTCCCATGTGCTGCATCTGGCAGACCGGGTGGTGGTGCAGATCCGGCCGGACATGAGCGCGATCAGCCAGATAGGGACCATCCGGGATATTATTTCCGCACAGCGGGGCGAGGTGTTCGTGCCGGAAACCGTGGATGCGTTTATGCAAATCAGCCTTCAGGAGGCGCTGTGGCTGGAGTTGGTGGATGGACCCCAGATTCATGACTTTCTGGACGAGCTGTCATTGGACGCGGTCAAGCTGACGCTGGATGAGGCGG
>NZ_DAMBZJ010000002.1:130111-152720 GCF_032060045.1 Oscillibacter sp. | reverse complement strand
CCGACGTATTTGCCCATATCATCGATTTTCGCAGCCCCTTTACCACGCGGCATTCTGCCAGCGTGGCCGCCACGGCGGAAAAGTTGGCGGAGCTGTCGGGTTTTTCCGAAAACGAATGCAAGATGATGCGAATTGCCGGGAACCTTCACGATCTGGGAAAGCTTGCGATTCCCGCCGAGATTTTAGAGAAGCGGTCCAAGCTATCCCCCGACGAGTTTGATATTATCCGGGGGCATACCTTTTATACTTACCGCCTGCTTCGACCCATCCGGGGCTTTGAGACGATTAACCAGTGGGCGTCCTATCACCACGAACGGCTCAGCGGAAACGGGTATCCCTTTCATCTGAAGGCTGACAGCCTGCCGCTGGGGTCCCGCATTATGGCGGTGGCGGATATTTTCACCGCCGTGACCGAAGACCGGCCCTATCGGAAGGGGATGTCCTTCGCCAGAACGGAGATACTGCTCCGGGACATGGCGCGCCACGGTGCAATTTCAGAAGATTTAGTGTCCCTTCTGCTGGCCAACCATCAGGAGATTTCTCAGCTCCGGGAGGAAGCCGCCGATCAGGCTGAGAAGCGGTATGACCGGCTCTTTTTGCAGGACTGTGTATAAACCCTCAAGGCAACCGCTGAGAATTGCGCCGCGCTGCCTTAAAAAACAAAGCCCGCTGTCCAATTGGACGGCGGGCTTACGTTTTACGGTAAAATTTTTGATTCTTGGACAGGAGCGGAAAAGTAGGGACCGTCCCCTTTTCTTAAGTTCTGGCTCAAGGGCGCGTGTTTTGAGTCCCGATGAAAGTCCTTGAAGAGGTGCTGAAACACGCAAAAATGGTCATATTGGCGAACAAAGTGCATAGCGGAGCACTTTGCCTGCATAAGCTCTTTAAGCCTCGTCCACCAGCATGACTGCATCCCGCCGGGCTGCGACCTGAATCAGGTTTTCAATTCATTGAGCTGCGTTACCAGTCCTGTATCTCTTTGAGAATTGAATCGCTCAGTTCTCCTGCGGTATAAGCGGTCAGCGCGGCATAAATAATTTCCGCGGCCCGGTCCAGTTCCTCCCAGGTGATGACCAGCGGTGGCTGTATCCGCAAGGTGCTTTGCCCCACAAAGGTCAGCAGCAGGCCGTGCTTCATGCAGTAATAGGAAATTTTGGCGGCAGCGGGATAGTTTTTAGCCATGGTTTCCCGATCCGTTACCAGATCCACACCCATGTTCAGCCCGATGCCCCGCACCTCGCCGATGACAGGGAACTCTTCCTGCATCTTCATAAAACGCTCCTGTAGATAAATGCCCTTTCGATAGGATTCCTCAAAAATGTTTTCCCGCTCCATGATTTCCAGCATCTTTAAAGAGGCGGTGCAGCAGGAGGCATGACCGGACATGGTAAACGCGTGCGCCGGGAATTCCAGCGATTCCATCACCTCTTTGCGGCCCACCACCGCACCCAGAGGCAGTCCGCCGCCAAAGGATTTGCCCAGCACGTACAAATCGCACTCTACGCCAAAATTGTCCATGGCAAACATGCGCCCCGTGCGGCCAACGCCCTGATTGACTTCATCGGAAATCAGCAAAATGCCGTTTTCCCGACACAGGGCGGCCAGCTCCTGGAAAAATCTTGCCGGGGGGACAATTAAGCCCGCGTCTCCTGCGATGGGCTCCACCAGAAATGCGGCCACCTCGTCGGCGGGAAGATAGTGGCGGAAGGCGTAATGAATCTGTTCTAAACAGTCCAGTTTACAGGACGCGGGCTTCTGGTGATATTGGCAGCGCAGGCAGGTGGGATAGTGAAACGTCTCACATTCCGGAAGCAGCGGACCGATTTTGCGGCGCATGCTGTTGGTGAGCTTGGAGACGGAAATGGCGCCATAGGTGCTGCCGTGATAAGATTCGCTGAAGGAGACGATTTTGGGACGCCCGGTGTAACCCCGGGCGTATTTGATGGCCCCGTCGATGGACGCCGAGCCGGTGCAGCTGAAAGAAACCATCATATCCGGCCGACCAGTCATGCGGGAAACCTTTTCCGCCAAATCAATCATCGGGCCGGAGGGGAAATAGGCCGAGATATATTGGGACAGCTCGGTCATCTGCCCGTAGACGGCCTGCGCAATTTCTTGGTTCCCGTGGCCAATGTTGGCGGAGGAAGCGCTGGCGAGAAAGTCGATGTACTCGTTCCCATCGCAGTCGTACAGTTTTGCGCCCTTCCCACGGACAAAGGAAATGGGAATATAGGAAATCCGGGCCGATTTTGGCACGTAGTCAAATTGACGCTGTAGGATGTGTTCCAACTGTTTGGACATAAAATCCTCTCCAATCCTTTGTGTGGCGGTGGTACGCGTCCGTTCCGCGCGTTTTCTTTTTTTCAGACCAAACTTATCCTCTGTAAGAGTGATTGCTTTTTATCATATCGGGCCTTCGTTTTTCTGTCAACGCCATTTTTTACAACTTTTACGCAGGATTCTCTAGATGAGTTGTAAAAAAATAAGGTATTTCAAACATTTTATATAGATTAATTTAAAGCTTATGAACTCTGTGAATAAAAACGAGTAGGAGGAGAGCGATCTATGGCAATCAAGAGACACAGCAAGCTCCAGAGAATCCTGATTCCCGGCTTCGTGTTTCAGTCTATGGTCATTGGCGGAGGCTACGGAACCGGCGCGGAAATTCGGGAATATTTCCTGTCAAAGGGGCTTGCCGGTGGTCTTTTGGGAATGGCGGTTACACTTGGAATCTGGTCTGTTCTGTGCGCGGTGACCTTTGCATTTTCCTGCACATTCCGAACCTATGATTATATGAGCATGATGACCAAGCTACTGGGCAAAGCCAGCTTTCTATATGAAATTTGCTACATTGTGATGCTTTTAATTGTGCTGGGGGTGGTCACGGCCACGGCAGGCAGCATGGTCACCAGCCTGACGGGCGGTTCTAAATGGATTGGCGTTGCGATTCTGTCCTTTGGTATAATTCTGCTGGTCATCAAAGGCACCGCTGCCATTGAAAATGTGCTGGCCTTTTGGTCCTATGTGCTGTACGCAGTGTATATTCTCTTTATGATCATCGTGTTTACAAAGTTTGGCGGGAATCTGCCCAAGGTGTTTGCCGCCCGGAGTGCGGCGGGGTCCGGCTGGCTGATGGGCGGCGCGAAGTATGCGTTTTACAATTTGGGCATTGTCCCCATACTGCTTTACACCGTCCGCGCGTGCCACAACCGCAGGGAAGCCGTCCTCTCCGGCCTTCTGGCCGGTGTAATTGGCATTATTCCCGCATGCATGCTGCTTATGACCATGGGCACAATGATGGGCGCCTGCATGAGGGCAGAGGTGCCCATCACCGCGGTGTTTCAGGCGTTGGATATGAACTGGCTGTTCTGGCTGTTTGAAATCGTGCTGTTTGGCACACTCATTGAAACCGGAACTGGCTTTATCAAGGCCATGGATGATCGGATTGAAAACGCCATTTCCGCCTCTGGCAAGCCTGTCTCCGTATGGGTGCGGCCCGCCGTAGTCATTGGCTGCGTGGTGCTGGGGATTTTTTTCTCCACCTTTGGATTGGTGGACCTGATTGCCCGAGGTTATGGAACTATCACATGGGGGTTCTTGTTCTTCTTCGCGGTTCCCATGCTGACCATCGGCGTATACAAAATGTTAAGGCACGGCAGGAGGAGCCGCTTTCCCAAAGCCTTTTCCGGGCGTTCGCCTGCATACTCACATAATGCGTCAAAGCGGCCCGGTCTTTAAGTAGAATTGCGTTTTGCCTTCTTAGAGCGAATTGGGGAAAACGAAAAGAAAGCCGGACGGTCAGTCCGACTTTCTTTTCATAATGCAATGCAATCGAAGCGCGATTAAACTGTTTTAAATTCCAACACCATATCGTCCAGCATCTGCATCTGCCCCAGCAGTTCTTCGCTGGTGGCGGCGCTTTCCTCCGCTGTGGCGGAGTTGGACTGCGTCGCATTGGAGATCAGCCGAACCCCTTCGCTCAGCTCGGAAACGCTTTGGGACTGGCTACCCAAGGATTTTGTGACCTCGTCTACCAGTGCGCCCACGCTGCTGGTCTGTTCCACAATTCGCTGGAACGCCAGCGCCGCGCCCTCGGCGGTCTGCTTGCCGGTTTCCACGGAAGCCAGCGTGCTGTCAATCAGCTCGGCGGAGTTTTTCGCGGCCTCCGCGCTCTTGGATGCCAGCTGGCGAACCTCGTCCGCGACCACGGAAAAGCCCTTTCCGGACTCGCCCGCGCGGGCGGCCTCCACGGCGGCGTTCAGCGCGAGAATGTTTGTCTGGGCGGCAATGTCGTCGATGTAGTGAATGATGGATTGTATCTTCGTGGTAAAATCGTCGATGCTTTGCATGGCGTCCAGCATTTTTTGCATTTTTTCCTGGCCTGATTGGGTTTCCTGCAAGGCAGTCTGGGTCATATTTTGCATGGATTGAGAGTGGTGGGCCGTCTCCTGAATTTGTTTGGACACAAACTCCAGAGAGTTTTCAACCCGTTCCGCGGCAGATGCCTGCTCGGAGGAATTTTCCGCAAGATTTTGCCCGCCCTGAGCCACCTGCTCTGCGCCGGAGCGAACCTGCGCAGTGGACTGAGAAATCCGCTCCAAGGTGCCGTTCAAGGACTGTACAATTTTTTCAAGCGCAGTCTGGATGGATACAAAGTCACCGGAATACTCCACGCTGCTAGTGACGGTCAAGTCATTTGCCGCAACGCTGTTGAGAATGTTTGAAATATCTCCGATGTATGTCTGAAGACCGTGGATGGTGTTTTGAATGGCGGTCATTAAGCGGGCGCCCTCGTCCTTGCCCTTCACTGGTTCCACTTTGGTTTGCAGATCGCCCTGCTCCAGCAGCTCCAGCCGCCGGGTGGCAAGAACAATGGGGCGGGTGATCATCCGCGAGAAAAAGCGGGTGAAGACAATGGAGATTAAAAGCAGCAAAAGGCCGGTTCCCACACAGAAAGCCAAGGTGATTTTTGCGTTTTGTTCCACCTGTGTCAGCGGTCTTGTCACGGCAATAGACCAGCCCTCCGGCCCGTCAAGGGGGGTGAAGCCCACCATGCGGCGCACGCCGTTGTAATAACTGTATCCGATTCCCTTCTCGCCGGAAATCATACGCTTAAACATGGCGGCGGTAGGCGCATAGCTGGGGTCCTTCTCCGCCAGTTCAAAATAGTTCACGGGATTTGCGATGTTGTTCACGTCGGGGTGCAGCACCGTATATCCGTCGGCATTGATGCCAAACGCATATCCGTTATCGCCAATTTTAATCTGGTCCAGCACATTGCTAAAAACCGTATAGGGAAATTCCCCGTATAAAAGGTCGCTGCTGCCGGGAATGGTGGCCGCGACATAAAGCACCAGTTCCTGTGCGCTGTTGAGCGTGGGGCTGGAGATATAGGTCTGTCCCGATTTTGCCTGCTGGAAAAATGGCTGCTCTGCCAATGCAATTCCATGGGTGTTGTTTCCCTGCGCGTCGGCAATGGCCAGATAATTAAATCCGTTCTGCTTGGCCTCCTGCGTCAGGTATTGCTGAAGTGCCTGCGGGGAAACCTCGGGATCGGTCAGCTCGCCTCGCGCGGCCTCGGCCTGAATGGCATTGCGGTAGGACTCCAACACAATATTAAGGCCCTGACTATATGCAGACACCAGCCAGGAAGAGGTGTCCTCCTCTTGCGCCATGGAGCTTTTGTAGTAAAGAATTGAAGATATGGTGGTCAGAGAGAGTATGGTGAAAGCCAACAGCAAAGAGATATAAAGCAACAGCTTGTTTTTCAGATATTTCATAGGGCAATTCCTTTCAGGTCTGATGATAGGCGGCTGGCGCATGCTTGTTTTGCGTGCGCTCCTGATACAAATAAAGTGCAACCATAGCAATTTGCTGAGAAATACAGGAATAACAAATTAATGCAAAAAAACTACCAATATTTATAGAATCTCCTGCAATAGCTTATGCTAACCTATTTCGACAAAAAGTGCAAGCAAAAAAAGCAGTCAATCTTGCAGAAAATTGCAGTTTTCTGCGCATTAATAGGGCTTGGAGTTAGCGGTTACCTAAAACGAAATAGGAATAAAAAAATTCCAGGGCAGCCGTGAAGCTGCCCTGGGGGTTTAGTGTCTGCCTCCCTTTTCATGGATATATTTCAGGATAACCGGTGTGCAGTTGTCCGTGTAATCCTGCAAAACAGAGCAAACAGCATCTGCGTCCGCTTCGCGCAATGCCGCCAACAACGGTGCAAAGTCCGCTTCGCTTTTTGCGTCTTCCCGGCATGTGGCAAAGATATAGCGCAGCAGCAACTGCTGCCCTTGAAGAGAAATCATACTCTTATCCAGACGGCGATTCCCGCAGCAGTGATAAAAAACACCAACCAGATGATTCACCGCTGCGACCTCGCTCTGCACGTTTCTGGCCCGCAGATAATCCTTCAGGTGTTTTTCCATAGGAGCGAGAAGGTCGTTGCGTTCGCACTTGCTCATCGCCAACTGAATGGCCGCACAGTGAAGCGTCATGGCCAGCTGCTGAATCTCTTCAACATCGTGTGCATCAAGCACCAATACGCTCGCTCCTATATTCGTCTCGTTGGTGACCAGTCCCTCAAGCTGCAGGCGGTTGATTGCTTCTCGGATGGGGGTACAGCTGACTCCAAGTTCTTTTTGCAGTTCGTTTACGTTCAGCCTGCTTCCCAGCGGGAGCTGCAAAGAAATAATGTCACCGCGCAACGTGTCATAGACCTGATCAACCAGAGAGCTTTTTTTAATTGATGGCATACTTGTCCTCTTCTCATTAAGATATCAAATAACGTTTTACTTCTTGCAAAATATTTTACTTGATGGGAAGTTGGATTGCAAGCAAAAGTATTTTAATTTCTATTTTACAAAAATTTTCGATTTTTTTGTAAATATATGAGAATTTATTGAATCATTCTTGACATTTATTTTGCGTGTGCTATTCTAAAATAAATCTTGCAAGATATATTATATATTATATTTTGCGTGTAGGAGGAATTCCATTGAAGTGTCTTTTGACCGGCAATGAAGCGATTGCCCGTGGCGCATGGGAGGCAGGCGTACATTACGCGTCTGCTTATCCTGGCACGCCCAGTACCGAAATCCTGGAGAACCTTGTAAAGTACAAAGAAATATACTCCGAATGGGCGCCTAATGAAAAGGTGGCTTTGGAGTCGGCAATCGGCGCTGCCTTTGCCGGCGGCCGGGCCATCGCTTCCATGAAGCACGTGGGTCTGAACGTAGCGGCGGACCCCCTATTCACCAGTGCCTATACCGGGGTAAACGGCGGTCTGATGGTGATCAGCGCTGACGATCCGGGTCTGCACTCCTCGCAGGACGAGCAGGATAATCGGTACTATGCCCGTGCCGCCAAGATTGGAATGCTGGAACCTTCTGATTCCCAAGAAGCCAAGGACTTTGTCAAGGTTGCTCTGGAGCTGTCTCAGTTGTTCGACATGCCCATTATGATGCGGCTGACCACTCGCGTGTGTCATTCCAAGAGCGTGGTGGAGCTGGGTGAGGGCCGCACGGAGGTTCCCATTGTCCCCTATGAAAAAAAGGATAAGTTTAACCCGATCCCCGCGATTTCCAAGCAACTGCACTCTAAAGTCGAGAAAAATCTTCGAAAGCTGGAGGAATACGCCAATACCACCCCCCTCAACACGGTAACTTGGGGCAGCAAAAAGGTGGGAATCGTTTCAGCCGGTGCCGCCTATCAGTACGCCAGAGAAGTCTACGGGGACAACGCCTCTTATTTGAAGCTGGGCCTGACGTTTCCTTTGCCCATCAAAAAGATCCGAGAATTTGCAGATCAAGTGGAACACCTGATCGTCGTCGAAGAGCTGGAACCCATCATGGAAACCGAAATCCGTGCCGCGGGAATCCCTTGCACCGGGAAGGACAAAATCCCCAATGAGGGGGAGCTGAATCCAGACATTCTCCGCAAGGCTTTGTTGGGCGAAGTACATGAATCCATCGAGTATGATACCTCCGTGGTGGCAAACCGCCCGCCGGTCATGTGCGCTGGCTGCCCACACCGCGGGTTTTTCCTTGAGCTGCACAAATTAAAAAACACCGTGTTTGTCAGCGATATCGGCTGCTACGGATTGGCTCCCAAAGATATTGCTATTTGCATGGGCGGTGGATTCTCCGTAGCCCACGGCGCCCAGAAGGTATTCAACATGGAAGGCTCCGGAAAGCGATGCGTTGGCATGATGGGCGACTCCACCTTCTTCCATTCGGGGATGACTTCCATGTTGGAGGCAGTGTACAACCGTTCCAATGTCCTGCTAGTGGTGCTGGATAATCGCATTACGGGCATGACTGGCCATCAGCAAAATCCCGGCTCGGGGTTCACGCTGTCCCAAGTGCCTACCAACATCACAAATATTGAAGATGTGGCAAAGGCCCTTGGCGCGAAGCATACAAAAACCATCAATCCCCTGAAATTGGACGAGGTGAAATCCGCACTGGAGTGGGGAATGAGCTTTGACGAGCCGGCTGTTCTTATTACCCGCTGGCCCTGCGTGCTGAAAAAGCTGTCCCAAGCCGATCAGGAGGAATTTGGCGACTATAAGGCCGTCAATGCGGTGGACCCGAACAAGTGCATCGGCTGCAAAGCTTGCGTCAGAACCGGCTGCCCGGCACTGGAATATCACCCCGAGACCAAAAAGGTCACCATTGACCGCAATCAATGCGTCGGCTGTGACATATGCACACAGGTCTGCCCCAAAAATGCCATTTCCCGGGAGGTGAAGTGAGATGTCTGAAGTAAAGAACATTCTGCTCTGTGGTGTTGGCGGTCAGGGAACGATTCTGGCCAGCAAAATCCTATCCACCGCACTGGTGGCCGCAGGCTATGACGTGAAAATGAGTGAAATCCACGGTATGAGCCAGCGCGGCGGCAGCGTCGTGACACAGGTGCGCTATGGAGAAACGGTATACTCGCCTATTATCGGCCAGGGCAGCGCCGACATTGTAGTCTCCTTTGAGTCCATGGAAGGCCTGCGCTATCTGGATAGCCTCAAAAAGGATGGCAGCGTGGTGGTCAACGATTATCAAATGCCCACCGCCACAACTCTCTCCGGCCAGGAGGCGTATCCCGCTGATTCCATCGAGCGATTGCACAAGCTGGCCAAGACCTATGTGCTGGACGCGGCTAAAATTGCTTCGGAGCTGGGTAATTCCAAAAGTATGAACGTAGTGCTGTTGGGCGCGTTAATCAAACGGATGGGATTGGAGTCTCTGGACTGGAATGCGGCGCTGACCGCATGCATGAAGCCCCAGTTTGTGGAATTGAATAAAAAAGCGTTGGCTGCCGGAATGGCCGTCGTTTCCTAAAAGAGAATGTTTGCAAAAGCGGCAGGGGAGGGAAACGCCCTGCTTCTGCCGCTTTTTTCTTAATACAGGAGGAGTTATGGTATACAGTACCTTTCAGGAACTGATTCTCGCCGCAAAAGGCAAGCCCCATATAGCCCGTATGGCCGTGGCCGCCGCAGGTGACGAGCATACAATCCAAGCCGCACTCAAGGCCCGTGAAGAGGGCATTGCCATTCCCATACTGGTGGGGGACAAGGCGGCGATTAATTCAATCCTCTCCGCGTTGGGGCAGAGCGTCCCCGCAGAGGACATTTATGATGTAGCGGACCCAATTCAGGCTGCCCACAAGGCGGTGGAGTTGGTACGCAACGGTACGGCACACTTTCTGATGAAGGGCCTGTTGGACACCTCTGTGCTGCTCAAAGCCGTGGTGGACAAGGACCATGGTCTTGGCAAGGGGGGCGTCATGTCTCACTTTACCATTTTTGAAGTGCCATCCTATCATAAGTTGTTGGTCCCTGTGGACGGCGGGATGGTGACCTACCCCACGCTGGAGCAGAAAAAGTGCATCCTTGAAAACACGGTTAACACTATGCGGGACATGGGCTATGACTGCCCCAAGGTGGGCGTGGTCACCTGTGTGGAAAAACTCAACCCCAAAATGCCGGAAACGGTGGACGCAGACACGCTTAAGCAGATGAACCTGCGCGGTGAAATCACCGGATGCACGGTGGAAGGCCCCATTTCCTATGACTGTGCCGTATCCAAGGAAATCGCCGAACATAAGGGCTTTAAAAGTCCTTGCGCCGGGGACTGCGACATTCTTCTGGCGCCCAATATTCACGCCGGAAACATCATGGGCAAGATGCTGGCGGTGACCTGTGGAGCAACCATGGCCGGTTTCATCGTGGGCGCAAGGTGCCCCATTGTCATGACCAGCCGCGGGGCGACCGCGAAGGAAAAATATCTCTCAATTGTCATCAGCGCCCTGGCAGCACAACAGTAAGGAGGAATTATGGAACGTCTGCTGATTTTGAACCCCGGTTCCACATCTACCAAGCTGGCGGTTTTTGACGGGGAAACTCCCGTATTTACGGAGAGCATCCTCCATTCCCCCGAAGAACTTGCTCCCTTCGACTGCGTGGCCGACCAGTATGGCTTCCGCCGCGACCTGGTGTTGGAGCACCTGAAGCAGCATGAAATCCCCTTGAATTCCCTCACGGCCATTGTCTCCCGTGGCGGCTTGCTGCCCCCCATCGAGGCGGGCGGCTATACCGTCAATGAAGACATGGTCTGGCAGCTGAAAAACCATCCCCGCAATGAGCATGCTTCCAACGTGGGAGCAATGATTGCGTTTGATATCGCAAATACAATGGGGATTCCGGCCTATATTTATGATGGGGTTACTGTGGACGAGCTGACGCCGATCAACCGAATCACCGGTCTGCCCGCTATGGAACGCAAGGGCATGGGCCACAACCTGAACACCCGGGCCGCTGCCCTGCACTTTGCACAGGAGACGGGCCGGGCATACAAGGATATCACCGTAATCGTGGCGCATCTGGGAGGTGGCATTTCCGTCAACCTTCATCGGGGCGGGCGCATTGAGGATTTTATCAACGACGAGGAAGGCCCTTTCTCACCCGAACGCAGCGGGGGCCTGCCCCTGTTTGATGTTGTGCGGGCCTGCTTTCAAGACGGCGCCACTTATAAGGACATGATGAAAACGGTTAAAAGCCGCGGCGGTTTGATGGCACATCTGGGAACCACCGACAGCCGCCAGGTGGAGCAGCTTATTGCAAAAGGCGACGAGCACGCCAAGCTGGTCTATGATGCGATGATTCTAAATATTTCCAAGAACATTGGCAAGCTGGCGCCCGGCGTCAGCGGAAAGCTGGACGCAATTTTGCTGACCGGTGGAATTGCAAATTCCAAATACGTCACAGAGGGAATCTCCCAGTATGTGTCCTTTTTGGCTCCTGTGGTGGTCTATCCGGGCGAGGATGAGATGAGCGCTTTGGCGCTGGGTGGTCTGCGGGTCTTGCGTGGGGAGGAGAGGGCCAAGACCTTCCACCGGACAAGCAATTCACAGTTATAAAAAGATAGATTGCCAATGCTTCCATGTATCTTGAGAGTAACCGCGTTCTAACAAGCCAATAATAGCAATGAGATTCTTAACCGAAAATTTTTTCAAAGTTCAGTTGATCCCCGTTTAGCTGCGCAAAAGTAAGAAATGAACATACCCAAATTTATTTGTGAAAGGACTTTAATATGAATTACAAGACTCTGTTCACACCAATCAAATTGGGCAAGATTGAAATTAAGAACCGTTTTGCAATGGCCCCTATGGGACCATTGGGCTTGAGCGACTCAGAAGGAGGCTGGAATCAGCGTGGCATTGATTACTATACTAGACGTGCACAAGGCGGAGTTGGACTGATCATCACCGGAGTAACCTTTTCTGATTGCAAGGTTGAGCATCAATCCATGCCCAACTGTCCAAATTCCACCTATAACCCGGTGCATTTCACGCGAACCTCGAAGGAGATGACCGAGCGCGTTCATGCATACGGTTCAAAGATTTTCCTTCAGATGTCCGGTGGTTTTGGGCGGGTGACAATTCCAACCAATTTGGGGGAATTTAATCCGGTGGCTCCCTCGCCGATTCCTCATCGCTGGCTTGATAAGACATGCCGGCCACTTACTATTGATGAAATTCATTCAATTGTAAAGTCCTTTGGCGATGGAGCCTATCATGCAAAACGCGGGGGCTTTGACGGGGTGGAAATCCATGCCGTGCACGAAGGCTACTTGATGGACCAATTTGCAATTTCCATGTTTAACTTGCGAACAGATGAGTATGGCGGCAATCTTGAAAATCGTCTTCGCTTTGCCAAAGAAGTTGTAGAAGAGATTAAATCCCGTTGCGGCAGCGATTTCCCCGTAATTCTCCGCTACAGTTTGAAAAGTATGATTAAAGACTGGCGGAAAGGCGCGCTTCCCGGTGAGGAATTTGAAGAAAAGGGCCGCGACATCGAAGAAGGAAAAGTTGCCGCAAAGTTATTGGTCCAGTATGGATACGATGCTTTGGATGTGGACGTTGGCACATATGATTCTTGGTGGTGGAATCATCCCCCGATGTATCAGGAAAAGGGCTTATATCGTCCATACGCAAAGATTGTCAAAGAAATTGTGGATGTTCCCGTTTTGTGTGCCGGACGCATGGATGATCCTGATATGGCGGCGCAGTGTATTGAGGATGGAACCTGTGACATGATCTCGCTGGGACGCCCGCTGCTGGCCGACCCGGATCTTCCTAATAAAATCCGCGCAGGAAAACATGCGGATATTCGTCCCTGCATTTCGTGCCAGGAAGGCTGCATGGGCCGTATTCAGGAATATTCCATGATTAACTGTGCGGTAAATCCCCAGTGTGCAAGAGAGCGGTTCTTTGCGTACAATCCCGTGTTGCAGGCAAAGACAGTCGTAATTGTTGGCGGTGGCATTGCCGGTTGCGAAGCAGCAAGAGTCCTCGCCATTCGCGGGCATAAGCCAATCCTCTTTGAAAAAACCGCAAAACTTGGCGGTGCATTCAATGAAGCCGGTGTCCCCTCTTTTAAAGAGGACGACCGGGCCCTGATCCGCTGGTATGAGCACACGCTCAAGAAGTTAAACGTTGAAATTCATTTTGAGACTGCGTTGAGCCGTGAAGAGCTTGAAAAAATGAATTATGATATTTTGTTGATTGCCACCGGTGCCACAGAAAAGCGGATTGCACTGGGAAATCATCAAAAGATCCTCACCGCCAAGGAAGCGTTGGCCAGTGGCGGCGCGAATGTGGGTGAGCGGGCAATTGTAATTGGGGGCGGCATGGTCGGCTGCGAACTTGCCTTGTGGCTTACAAAGGACTTAAATAAGCAGGTCACGCTTGTGGAATCCCTCGATAAACTACTTGCAGTGAATGGCCCGCTCTGCTCTGCAAACAGCGAAATGCTTAAACGGCTGGTGCCGTTCTTTGGGACAAACGTGATGTGCCGCACATCTGCTGTTAAAACCACGGAGAACGGCCTGTTGGTGAAAAATCTCGATACGCAAGCTGAGGAAGAACTCGCAGCCGATACGATTATTTTGGCGGTCGGATTCGATGCAGACCAAAAACTGCTGGATGAGATGCAGGATGCAGATGAAGTCTACGCAATCGGAGATTGTAAGGAATTTCATAATATTCACAGTGCTATTTGGGATGCCTTTGAAGTTGCAAATCACATTTGATTGGATAGCTAAATCCTACTGTAAGAGAAAAATGCACGCAAATTTTTTATAAATAAATTAGAAAATCGCTCCGGACAGACTACGGAGCGATTTTCTATAATTTAAACGCCCGTCGATTTGGCCACATTAAAAAGGTTCAAAATTTTTGACCAATTTTTTAAAATGCGATGCCTGAAATACTCTTTTTTTGTGGTACCAGAATCTTTTTTGAAGATCTTTTAATGGCTGCGTGCAAATATGTACGAGCCCAGACGATGGTATGTAATGCATTTTAATGCCATATGTGTCGCAAAAATGGCACGTGCTGTGCGAATTTGCTTCTTTACAACCACCCTTTGCACCCTCTAAAGTAAAGAGTAATTCCATACCGTATAAGCACACTGGAAACCGAATCAGATCACGTTCTTTCCCTTGTAAAGCTGAAAAGTTAGAAAAACAAGAAGATATTGATATTCTGAGATTCCATATCTGTTCGATGAATCAATACATAAAAAAGGAAAGAGTTGAATATATCCGTGAGACAAGGTGTACGAGCCGACAAACGGCATATTGTAAAATGGTTGGAAGACCAGTCTATTTCAAAAAAGTTATTCATCAGTCATTTAATTACAGCGACTTTGGGGGCTGCGGTTGGTCTAATCGGAATTGCCTGCCTGCTTTTTGGCGCAGGCCAAAGCAACTCCGTCTTAGGATCAATTTTGATAGTGGTTACTGCAATTGCCATATCCTACATAGCCTCTTTCTTTTTGTACAAATGCATTTCCAAAATTATCTGTCCCCCAATCCATACGTTTGTCGCCTCCGGTGAGTTGTTGGCTGTGGGCGACATTAATATGGGAAAAGTGTTAGATGAAAATGCGAAGACACTGAAATTTAGAAAAGACGAAATCGGATTACTTGCAGCTTCAAACAGTAAAATTGCCGTAAATATGATTAAGCAAGCAAAAGGAACACGGGCAATTGCAAATGGAGATCTGACGACTGAAATCACCGTCAATTCAGACGACGATGTGCTGGGGAAAGCTCTTTCTGAATTGGTGGAAAAATTTCACACGCTTGTCACGTCCATTGTTTCAGCTGCGGATCAAGTGGACTCTGGCGCAAAGCTTGTTGCTAATACTAGTACCTCGCTTTCGCAGGGATCGTCTCGGCAGGCGGAGTCTATTGAAAAACTGATGTCCACATTAGAAGGAATCACCACACAATCCGTTGAAAACGCGCAAAATGCACAGGCGGCAAACGGACTTACCCAGACTATAAAAAGTGATGCGGAACTTGGAAACACGCAAATGGCAAACATGCTAAAGGCGATGGACGATATTAGTCAATCCTCGGACAGCATTGGTGAAATTATTAAAGTAATCGAAGACATTGCGTTTCAGACGAATATTCTGGCGTTGAATGCAGCGGTGGAAGCCGCCCGTGCAGGCCAAAGCGGTAAGGGGTTTGCTGTTGTCGCAGAAGAAGTAAAAAATCTTGCCGGAAAATCCTCCAGAGCAGCGAAAGAAACGACAGAGCTGATCGAAAAGTCCATTCAAAAAGTGCAACAAGGAATTAAGACCGCGAAAGAAACAGCCGCCTCCTTGGACAAAATAGCCTCAGGGGTTGTGCATGTTACGGGCTTTATTGCGTCAATAGCATCGGCATCTGACTTACAGGCAACTGCGGTTGAACAAGTCAACAACGAGATTTTAAACATTTCGCAAGTAGCGCAGAATAACGCGGCGGTCTCCGAGGAGAGTGCGGCAGCCAGCGAAGAGTTGTCCGGACAGGCCGCCTGCTTAAAGGAAAGTGTTGGTGCGTTTAAACTGTAAATTACTCACCGATATCAATAGCTTAAGCTCAGATGAGTCTCGCCATAGATCAAAAATGTGTAGCATGTTCTCTACGGATCCCCGTACATAGAGACTGCTACACATTTATTTTTACATCGTTGCTATTAAGCAATTCACACATATTCCTATGCCCTTGTATACTTTGTATGATTTTTATAAAATTTTAGGTAATTTTATGGCAAACAAGTAGCGTAAATGTCACATCATGACCATATCCGATTCTTTACGAGATACAAAAAGCTCGGTATAGTAGAAGTATAGTCCGTACGGAAGCAACAAATACGAAAGAGAAAGGCAGAGATGCATAGCTAACGTCCAATTCACGCAACAGGAATCATTTTGGAACGGCAAAATATTGAATCTTGGGAGGATAAAAATATGACCAGTTCTACTGTTGCAACCATCACTCACAGAAATACAAAATACTACATATGGTCGCTTATCTCCATTTTCTTGATGTTCTTCTTCGGCGCAATTGTACCACCTTTTGCAGGAATCACTCCGGTGGGAATCAGCATCCTCGGCATCTTCTTTGGCGTTTTAATTTCCACAATTGCAACAAATGAAACGTTCTGGCCTGCGGTTCTGGGCCTGTTCGCCATGGTTATCTGCGATTATATGCCGGCAGGCGAGCTTCTAAAAGCTTGGTTTGGAAACTCCGTGATTCAGCAAATTATCTGGGTAATGGCCTTGACCGGAGCTGTCACGGAATCCGGCGCGGTTCATGTGATTAGCAGAAAAATGTTGGGAATTAAGGCATTGCAGGGCCACCCAATGCGTTTTATCATTTCTCTGTTTATGACGGTGTTGGTCTGCGCTGCGTTGGTCAGCAGCCCAACCACCATGCTGCTGTTGTGGTACCCCATTTTGGATGGTATCTGCGAAATGTGCAATGTAAAAAAGGACAGTGATCTAAAACGCGAATTGCTGCTCGGTATTTATATTGCGGCCATGGGTGCCTATATTCTTCCGTTTAAGGGTGTACATCTTTCATCTATTGCAATTATCAGCGGAATTATGGAGGCCAGCGGTCTTCACTTCGATAATGTCGCATACTTGGTTACCGCCACACTGTCTGTTGTCATTCTTGTTCTGGCCTATGCGCTTTTCATGAAATTTGTCTGGAAAACCGATTTGACACCCCTGAAGAATTTTGATGTAAACAAGATGAGCATGGACGTGACGGATACAAAATTGAGCGGAAAACAAAAAATCTTACTTGGATTTATGATTTTCGGAATTCTTTTCTTGCTGATCGGTATGGTTTTGCCGAAAGAATCCGTAGTCTATGCCTTCTATAACAAGATTGGTTCCACCTGGGTTTGGGTAGCTCTCTATGCAATTCTATGCTTTATGCGGGACAAAGAAGGCAAGCCTTTTGTTGATGGCGTGAAGCTGCTTCAATCAAAAACTATGTGGGGGATTGTTGCTGTGGCGGGCTGTTTCACCATTTGCGGTGCCGCCATTGCTTCGGATGACTTGGGAATTAAGGCCGCAATCTCTACAATACTTGGACCCATTCTTAATAATGCCAGCTGGCCGATACTGGTGCTCCTTTGTGTTATTATTTCCACGGTTTTCACCAACTTCACAAACGGAATGCCCGTCAGCTTTACAATCAACGCAATCTGCATTCCTCTTGCCTGTACGTTGCAGATCAACCATGAAGGAAATGCTTCTATTCTGGGCGTTGCAACGATTCTGTCTGGACTGTGCGCATTTTTGACCAACGGTGCAATTGCCTATGCACCGATTCTGTTGGGACGTGAGGAAATGACGAACAAGTTCATTTTCACAAAAGGTGTTGCAACGAATATTTTATTTATCGTAACGACAAGTCTGGTGTGCATCGTTTTTGGATATCTATTTTAGGAAGCAATAAAGGAGTTTCTTATGAGCAAAATTTATCAAGAGCCGTCTCAAAATATCTCGATTCAAGCGGAATGTGATATTTTGGTGGTAGGCGGTGGCGCTGCCGGACATTCTGCTGCCGTTGCAGCGGCTAGAGCTGGTGCGAAAAACATTATTCTTTTGGAACGGTACGGATATATGGGCGGTGATGTGACTGGTGGTTATGTCATTATGGTCCCCAATCTGTCCTGGTATAATAAGTCTTTTGTCAGAGGTCTTCAAGAGGAATGGTTCAGCCGTATGGAAAAAATCCCGGATGCTGTGAGAGCACCCTCGTTGGATAAAATCGGCTGCACAGACCCTGCCTTGTTGCATCCATGGCGGGCAATTCACGACTGCGTTAGCCGCGGGGGCTATGGCGGCTCCAAACCCTCCTGCCTGGTCCGTGCGGTATACTTTGAGCCCAATCAGCTGAAAATTGAACTGGATAAGATGCTGCTTGAGCATAAAGATGCAATTCAAGTGATGTGCCATAGCTGGGGGACAAAGCCAATTATAGAGGGAAACACCATTAAGGGTGTGATCTATGAGAGCAAAGAAGGCCGCAAGGCCATTTTGGCCAAGATGGTGATTGACGCCACAGGCGACGGGGACCTTTATTCCCAGACAGATGCACCCTTTGAAAGCATGGCGGACAAGGTAACCCGCGCAAACACGACTGCCCTGGTTTGGAGAATTGGCGGAATCAACTGGGATGCGTATTATGAGTGGCAGCAGCTTCACCCGAATGAGATGGCAGCTCTGCGTGAGGGCTTGCAAAAAGTGGCCGGATTTCGGTGCCTGCCGCTTGCCGGCAATCAGAATGACATGTGCTGGGTGAATAACTGGCATCCCAACCGGGACTGTACCTGCGTTAAAGACCAGACGGAAACAGAAATGAATACGCGAAACACAATGCGGGATGTGCTGAGTTATTTGCAGGAAGCCGTGCCGATTGCGTTCCGCAACGCTTACCTGTATGACATCGCTCCGCAGCTTGGAACCCGCTGCAGCCGCCGCCTGGTCGGAGAGTATGTCATGACGACCAATGATTTTGCGTTTGCCAAGCAGCATGACGATGTGGTTGCATGGCATTCCACAATCTGTCAGGTAAATGACTGTGGACCGGTAGAAATTCCTTATCGCTCGATTCTCCCCCAGAAAGTTGAGAATTTGCTGTGCCCCGGACGCCATTTTTCAGCGGACGGAATCGCAATTGACTGGCTGAACTTGATTCCCCAGTGCGTGGGCATGGGTCAGGCGGCCGGTGTAGCTGCTGCTGTCGCCGTCTCGGAGGGAACGACTGCGCACACTGTGAATATTCGGAAAGTTCAGGATATTTTGGTGGATCAGGATGTTCCTCTGCCGCGTAATGCGAAGTTTGAAGCGAAAGATCCCTCTTACCGGGAATGTGTTGAAGAGCATCAATATGGACTTTATACAGACAAGGCCCGTCTTGCAAAAGAGCAAGTGGAAAAAACAGGCGAACTAAATCTGGATTTTCAAAAATGGTAAACCAGACGAACGAAAGTCTGGAAGGCAACTCTACCGAAGAAAATCGTAACACGGCAAATTTACCTCAAGAGTTTTTTGCGAAGCTTTTAGATATTCCAAGTTGTAAGCTTGAATCTGGGATATGCGACGGATGTGGCCGTTGTGAACACTGACACGAAAGAGATCTGCCGGAATATGCATTCCGGCAGATCTCTTATACTTGCAAATTATCATAAATGGGGAGGAGAAATCGATCGCTCTTTCATAAAACTCAGTAAAGAATGAAAATCCCCGTCATGAGCCAAAGCCTTATTCCAAACAAGACGGTGCATACTTTTTGGAAAGAAATCCAACGGGATTCTCTGTACATCTGTCCACGTCTCTAATATGTCGCTGGGAAGAATCGTATAAATAATCCCGCTTGAGTTCAGAGCATGAAGCAGCTTTTGATCCGAGGTACGCAAAACGACATTTGGAGTTTCTCCAAACGTTTGAAAGCATGCGTTCAAAATTTCTTCTACTGGCATGGGCGCGTTTAAGTAACCCAAAGGCAGGGTCAAAATATCAGAGATGCCCAAAGATTTTTTTTCAGCAATTCTGCAACCAGAAGGAACTCCCATCATAATTTGTGTTTGATAGAGGTCTATGCTTCCAAATATATTATGATCCATAATTCTTGCTGGCGTAAAAAAAGCATCCACCGTTCCATCCATCAGAAGCTTCCACGCATCATTTGCACCATACTCATTCACATAGAGATTGATTCCTGGAAAGCACCGACGAAAATCATCAAAGTAAAGAGAATACAGATGATATGAATTTGTAGGAGTTATTCCAAGATGAAAAGCGGATGGTTTTTCGCCACTAGATATTTGACAGATTCGCCGCTTCGTAGCTTTATAACAAGAAGAGACTTCCTTAAATAAACAAGCAATTGTTTCTCCGCTCTCTGTTAAAACAACGCCATTTTTAGAGCGAATAAACAAATTCGCCTGAAATTCTTCTTCTAGCTCTGCAAGCACTCTGGAAATGACAGAACGAGAGATAAAAAGTTCGTCTGCCGCAGCAGAAATATTTCCTTTTGCGATAACCATCTGAAAATATTCAATTTGCTTTAGCGTCATAGCCGAGCCGATCTCCTTCCAGCATAAGCAGTATTTGGATCGAGCTACCGTTGCAAATATTATATATTATATTTTATAATATATAATATCATACTTCGACAAAATGTCAATAAAACTAAGGCAATATGTGGAAACTTTATCCTTGTTCTTTTGATATGCTGTTTAAGAGAAGGGGTTAAGCGGCAGAGAAAATCATCACAGTGCGTATTTGCCAACATGGCTGTGGCTGCAGTTATCCTGGATGCCTGTTGATGGGTAGCTTCATTTTGCGAGGGTAAAGCTGCTATAGATATTAAAGTTAAAGTATATCGTCTAAGCATAGAAGAGGCGCGCCCATCCGGGCGCGCCTCTCTTATTCAGAATATAACACCGACTTTTACGAAACGTGGTCTCTTCAGGCCATGGTTATTCCAAAACTTCCAGAATCGGGTCGATAACCTTCTGCTGCAAGACGTCGATAAAACCCTTGTCGGTGATGGCATAGAGGGGAATCGCCGCCAGACAGATGAAGGAAAGGAACATACAGGTATAGTTGATTTCACAGCCGCACTCCCGGAGCGTTGCATTAAACTTGCGCTTTTCCTCCGCCAGCTCCTCTGCCGACAAGTCTGACTGAAGTCCGCACACCGGGAAGGGAATTTCATAAAGGACCTCTCCGTCCACCACAAACACCTGCCCGCCTTGAAGCGCTGCCACTCGATTGACGGCAGCGGCCATGTCGGTGTGGTTGGTACCCATTACGATGATGTTGTGGTTGTCGTGACCCATGGAGGAGGCAATCGCACCCTTTTTCAGCTTGAACCCGCCCATAAACGCCTTGCCAATACCGCCTGTTTTGCCGTGCCGCTCCACTTGGGCAATATAAAGCACGTCTTGGTCCAGATCGCACTGCACCACGCCGTCCACGACGTTCAGCATCGCATCCCTTGGCTCGGTAATCGGAATCCACGGAAGCGTATCCATCACCTTGACCTTGGCGGCCTTGGCAGATGCGGATACGCGGAATTGAAAATCAGCAGCTTCCACGGCTTTTTTAAGATGGACTGTGTTCAAGAGAATCGGATTGTGCTCCGCCGCAGGATACTGGACCACCGATTTGCCATCTTGTGTGACAACGCGGCCTCCCGCAATAACGGATTCCACCCGGAAGTCCTCCGGCCCGGTGGTCAGATTGATGTCCGCCCGGCGCCCCGGGGCAAGACAGCCCACAAAACGATCAAGCTGGAAGGCCCGGGCCGCGTTGATGGTGACCATCTGGATGGCGGTCAGGAAGTCCACGCCTGCTTTCAGCGCGGTGCGTACCGATTCGTCCAGATGCCCTGTTGTGGCAAGATCGATGGTGTGCAGGTCATCGGTGACGATGGAGAGGTTGGAGGTGTCCAGATGTGCATTCAGGACCGGCTCCAGTAATTGCGTCAGGCTGCGGGCGGAGGAACCCTCTCGCAGCATCACGGAGCAGCCCGCCCGCAAACGGGCCACCACGTCCTTACCGCTAAGGGACTCGTGGTCCGTGGATACGCCGGCGGCGATGCAGGTGTTGAGGGTGGCGGCGTCTGCGTCGGGGAGATGGCCCTGAAGCGATGTTCCCTTGGCAAGCGCCGCGTCACAGGAGGCCATCAGCTCCGGAAATCCCGCCGCCAGATACATGCCCACGCACTCGGACAGCCCCACCGCGTCCGGCCGCTCCAGCGCGCGCTTGATAATCTCCGTGTCAAAGCGTCCGCCAGAGGTTTCCAGATTAGGGGAAAAGGGAACATGAGAGGGAACCATGAAATAAAGCTTTAAATCGGTGGCTTCTGCTTCCTCCAGCACCGCTTCGATGGCTTCCAGCCCTCCTACCACGCCAATTTCGTGCAGGTCGGTCATGATGACCGTGGTGCCGTGCTTTAGCACCGCCTCGGCAAAGGAGCGGATGGATAGGTTGGAGCTTTCTGGATGAATATGTCCATCAATAAAGCCGGGGGTGAGATATTTGCCCTGCGCGTCGAGGAGTTTTGTTTCCTCGCCGATCGTGTACGCCACATCGCCCACGGCGGCAATTTTGTCTCCCACCACCGCAACGCCGCCTTCATAGATTTCTCCCGAAAAAACGTTTACGATTTTGCCGTTCGTTACAACCAGATCCGCAGGCTCTTTCCCGCCTGCCACTGCCAACAGCTTTTGATCCATGTTTCCAACCCCGCTTTCTTAAAATAGCTTCGTTTCCCTGCTGACCGGGACCACCGGGAATCTTGCGGGAAGCTCGATGCCGGCCCGCTTATAGATGGCGGCGGCACGGGCTGCGCCCTCCGCCAGAATTGCGTCCTCGTCCAGCGTGAGGATTTTGCGGTCTTTCATCAGCCATTTGCCGTCGCACATGGAGCAGGTGATGTTCTCCGAATGCATGGCCGTGACCAGCGCGGCAATTTTATCATTGATGGGCATCATGGACGGCCCCTGCGGGTCAATGACAATCAGGTCTGCCTTTTTCCCCGGCTCCAAAGAGCCGTATAGCTTGTCGTCCAGCAGCGCCCGGGCGCCCCACCGCGTGGCCATCCGTAAAATGTCTTGGCTGGGAACCACTGTGGGGTCCAGCCGCCAGCCCTTGTGGATCAGGGAGGTCAGCCACATTTCATCCACCATGTCCATGTGGTTGGATGAGGAGGCTCCATCGGTGCCGATGGACAGACAGATG
>NZ_DAMBZJ010000002.1:123829-130101 GCF_032060045.1 Oscillibacter sp. | reverse complement strand
CCTCGCTCAGCATTTTGGGGATTCTCGCAAAGCCCAGCACCCGCATGGCGGATGCCGGATTGTGAGACACCTTCACGTCCCGTTCTTTAAAGAGCGCAATTTCCTCGTCTGTCAGCCACACGGTGTGGACTGCCAGCAGGTTGGGACTGAGCACTCCCAACTCCTCCAGATGCTGCACAGTGCCCTTGCCCCAGCGGTCGTAAGTGTATTCCTTCTCTTCCTTTGCTTCGGCCACGTGCATATGGATGCCCACGCCGTATTTGTCCGCCAGCTCCTTGGTTTTGACGCACAGTGCGTCGGTGTTGTTAAAAATCGTGCGCAGGCCAAACCAGACCTGAACCCGCCCGTCCGCGGTGTTGTGATACTTCTCCAGATCAAGAACCTGCTGCTCCAGCTCTTCCTCCATGGTGCGCTGCCAGACGGGGGGCAGTCCCTCGCCGCAGTCCATCACAGACTTTGCAAGCTTTGCCCGCAGACCGGATTTTGCCACGGCGCGGCACATGCCGGACACAAACTGTCCGCCCGGCTCCGCGAAGGAAGTGACGCCGGTTTTAATCATCTCAAGACAAGTGGCCAGCGTGGAGATATAGGAATCCTCCTCCGTCATGTTGCTCTCAAAGGGCCACATCCGCTTGTGAAGCCAGGTGACAAAGTCCACGTCGTCACCCACGCCCCGGCTGATCTGCTGGGAGGTGTGAACATGGGTGTTGACAAAGCCGGGCAAAACGTATTTCCCGTTTAAATCCATAATCTCGGCATCCGGAGCAACCGCTTTGGGGTCAATCCGGCCCACTGCCTTGATTTTGCCGTCTTCCACCAGAACGCCGCCGCCGTCGTACACCGTCTCATGCCCCTCGGCCATGGTGACGATGAACCCGTTTTTTAGGAATATCTGTTTCATAAAACGTATCTCCTCCTTTTAATGTAAGGAAATCACCGGGTCGATCAGCTTAAATTGCCGCACGTCGAACAGGCCTTGATCGGTGATGCCAAAGCAGGGAATGAATATCAGGGTGATGAAGGAGAGGGTGATGTTGGGAGAAGGCACTTCGCAGCCCAGCGTCCGAAGAATGCCAATCAGCTCCGCCAGCTTTTCAGCCACGGACTCTCCATCCAGATTGGAAAGCAGGCCGCAGATGGGCAGGGGAATTTCAGAGAGAACCTTGCCGTCCTTCACCAGCACAAGGCCACCTTGCAGCTCGGCAATGCGGTTGACCGCAAAGGCCATGTCCTCTGCGTCGCTGCCCACCACGGAGATGTTGTGGTGGTCATGTCCCACGCTGATGGCAATGGCCCCGGATTTCAGGCCAAAGTTCTTGATAAACGACCTGCCGATGCTGCCGTTTTTCCCATAGCGCTCCACGCAGGCAATGCGCAGTACGTCATTTTCCACATCGGGCAGAATTACGCCGCCTGCAACGGTCAGCTCTGCTTCCAGCGCGTCGGTGAGCAGGGTGTCGTGAGATGCACCAATGACATGAACCCTTGCCCGGGTATAGCTGGGGTCTGCCTTTAAAACCAGATCGTCTCCCGTAATTTTGTGGGAGAGCTTGACGGTGTCCCGCAGAAGGTCGCTGTAATTGGGCGCGGGCAGCTCCTTAACAAGAGTGCGCCCGTCCACCACCAGTTCGCCGTTTGCAATTACCCGCTCCACGCGGCACTCTTCCAAGGAGGAGAGGAACACGATGTCCGCGATTTTGCCCGGGGTAATACTGCCCACCCGGTCCTGAATGCGCAAACTTTCGGCGGGATTGAGCGTCACCATCTGGATGGCGGTGATGGGGTCCACCCCCTCTGCCACGGCGATGCGGACCTTGTTGTCCAAATGGCCGAGGCGGCTGATGTGCAGCGCGTCGATGTCGTCGCTGACCATGGAGCAATAACGGGTGTCCACATGCTCCTGCGTAATGATGTTCAGGCAGGGACGCAGGTCCGTGGAGGCGGAGCCTTCCCGCATCAGTACATGCAGGCCCATCCGCAGCTTGGCCAGTGCTTCCTCATGATTGGTGCTCTCATGGTCGCTGGTGACTCCCGCGCCCACATAGGCGTTCAGGTTTTCGCCCATAACGGCGGGTGCGTGGCCCTCTGCGGTTTTGCGATACCGCTCCGCCAAGTCCAGCATATGGGCGGAAGCGGGGCTCTCCGCCAAAATCGGCGGAGCCAATACCTCGGCAAGGCCCACGGCCTCGGGAAGCGTAATCAGCTGGTCGATCATCTCGCTGTGCAGCGTACTGCCGGTGGTCTGGATGCCGTTTTCCTCCATAAAGGCCGGGATGGGATAATAGAGCTTCACCGGCGTATGTTTGGACTCTGCCAGCACCTCTTTCATCCCCTCGATGCCGGAGACAATAGTCACCTCCATCAGGTCGGTGGCCACGGCGGTGGTTCCATGCTTGACCACCATCTTTGCAAACTCCGTGTAAGAGAGCATGCTGCTCTCGATATGGATGTGTGCATCCAGAAATCCGGGGGCGAGAAACATGCCCTCGGCGTCGATGATCTGTGTATCCGGGCCCATCGCGCCTGCGGGCACGGGACCGATGGAAGCAATTTTCCCATTTGCCACCGCAATTTCCGCCGCATAGATCTCATGGGTGACGACGTTTACCAGCCTGCCGTTTTTAATCACAATGTCGGCGGGGGTTTTCCCCAGCGCCACTTGAATCAACTTGTTGTCCATGGCAACCTCCTGTATGTTTAATATTCACAAAACGGGGATGGGATGCGGGCAGCCATATTCACCGGGCCTCCCGGAAATAGGGCTTTCCAATGCTGGCCGGGCCTGCGCCCGCGCCCTTTTTAGAAATGGCGGAGAGCACCAGCACCACCACCGTAAGAATATAGGGCAGCATATCCATCACCTGCGCGGCGAGAGAGAGATCAAGGCCCAAGACGGAGAGTGAGACTCCCTGAAATTTCAGGGTCATCCCCTTCAAAATTCCAAAGAGATAGCACCCCAAAATCGCCTTGACAGGGTTCCAGCCAGAAAAAATAACCAGAGCCACCGCAATCCAGCCCATACCTGCGGTGATGTTGTCCTGCCAATAAGGGACGTATACCAAAGAGAGATACCCGCCCCCAAGGCCGCATAGCGCGCCCCCAAAAAGAATGTGCACATATTTGTACAGCGTCACATTGACGCCGGAGGCATCCGCCGTTCCGGGGTTTTCGCCCACCATGCGAACGGCAAGGCCGAACCGGGTTTTCTGGTAGTAAAACAGCAGTCCCACTGCAAGAAACAGGGAGAGGTACACAAACAGGCTTTGGGAAAACAGCACCGGTCCCAGAAATGGAATTTTGGAAAGACCCGGAATGCTGCGAGGTCCCAATGCGGAGGTGACGGAGCTGTCCATGATCTGGCTGGAATACGCCTTGCCCAGAAAATTAGCAAGGCCCGTACCGAAAATCGTCAGCGCAAAGCCGGTCACCGTTTGATTTCCCATAAGGGTCACGGTGATCACGGCATAAATCAGCGCGCCCAGCGCGCCCCCCGCCGCCGCCATGAGGAGGGCTGCCGCCGGGCTGTGGCTGAGAAACCCCGCCTGAAAGCCAAAAAACGCGCCCAGCATCATCATTCCTTCCATGCCAAGGTTCAAATGTCCCGCTTTTTCGCACAGAATGCCCCCTAAAGTGGCCAGCAGAAACGGCGTGCCCAGCTGCACGGACATTTGAAAGAACAAAGCCGCTTCGTTCATTTTGCCGCCTCCTTTTGCGTGCGGGTCAGGACGACCCGGTAAGTGGAGAAAAATTCGCTCCCCAGAATGAACAGCAGAATGATTCCCTGAATCACGTTACCCGCAGCGGAGGGAATTTGCATGGAAATCTGCATATAGCCGCCCCCCTGAAGCAGAATGGAAAACAGAAAGGAAACCGCCAGAATCACCGGTGGCTCCATCCGGGACATGTAGGCAATGGCAATGGCGGTATAACCCATGCCGCCCCCCATCTGGTCGTTTAGCGTGTGCTCCGCGCCTGCGGCCTGAATCAATCCCGCAAGGCCGCACACGCCGCCGCCTAAGAGACTTGCCAGTAGAAGAATTTTTTTGGTGTTCATCCCCGCGTAGCGCGCCGTTTGTTCGTTGGCGCCCATCACGGACAATTCATAACCCAGCTTGCTGCGGTGGAGCAGAATCCATACAAGCGCCGTCAGAACAAGGGCGACAATCCACCCGGAATGGACGCCCAGCACGGGTTTGAGCTGAAGCTCTGCCGGGTAATTGGCGATTTTGGGAAAGCCAAAGGATTGAGGGTCCTTCCAGAGAACATACTGGAGATAGGACACCAGCTTGATGGCCACATAGTTGAGCATCAGCGTCACCAGCGTTTCGCTTACGCCCCACTTCGACTTTAAATATCCCGCAATCAAACACCAGCAGCCACCTGCAAGAAAGGCGGCCAAAAACATCAAAAGCATCGTGACTGGGGCGGGTGGACCGTTGACGTTCAGAGCCACATAGGTCGCTGCCGTCGCGCCCATATAGAACTGTCCCTCCGCGCCGATGTTGATAAAGTTCATCTTAAAACAGACGGCTACCCCAAGTCCCATCATCAAAAGCGGGATCACCTTCTGAACGGTCTGCTGTACATAGTAGATGGAGCTGAAGGAACCCTTCAGCATCTCCCGGTATACCACAATCGGGTCGTACCCGCAGATTGCCACGACCACTCCCGCCGCAGCCAGGGCCACCGCAAGAGAGACAATCCGCTGAAGAAGGAATTTGCTGGTTGCTTTCCGTTCAATTCGCAGCATAACATTCCTCCCTCTGTCTCTGCCCCATCATCAGCAGGCCAAGCTGCTCCTTGGTGGCTGCTTTCGCGTCCACCACGCCCATCAGCTCGCCGCCGTGCAGCACCGCAATCCGGTCGCAAAGGCCCAGCAGAACGTCCAAATCCTCCCCAACAAACAAAATGGCAACGCCTTTTTGTTTCTCCTCGTTGAGCTTTTCGTAGATAAAATTGGAAGCTCCGATGTCCAAACCCCGCACAGGGTAGGCCGCGATGAACAGATCTGCGCCCCGGTCAATTTCGCGGCCCAGCAGCACCTTTTGGATGTTACCACCGGATAGGCTCTGGATCGGCTGCTCCACGCCGAAGGCGCTGACATGATAGTGTTCGGTCAGACGGACGGCTTGAACCGTCTCTGCCTTTTTGTTCAGGAATGGCCCATGGTCAGATCGATAGGTGCGCAGCGCGGCGTTGTCGCTGATACTTAACCCCGCCGCAAGCCCCATGCCCAGCCGGTCCTCCGGCACAAAGCCAATCCGGATTCCTTGCCGCAGCATGGCTTCAGAATCCAGACCGATCAGCTCGGTCTCCTTGAGCAGCACGCTGCCCTCCGCTGCCCGCAGGCCCACGATGGACTCACACAGTTCCCTTTGTCCGCTGTCAGCCACCCCGGCAATCCCCAGAATTTCGCAGGCGCAGACGTCCAGCCGGTCAATGTTCAGCGTTTCGCCAGCACCCCGCTCCGTAAGATGAAGATTTCGGATGGACAGAACCGGCTGGTGCTGCTCCGGGGGCGTCTGTGCATAGGGCACCGAAATATCCACCGTCCGACCCACCATCAGCTCCGCAAGCTGCGAGGGACTGGACTGCGCGGTCACGATGGAATCCACGCTGACGCCCTTTCGCAAAACCGTCACCCGGTCGCTGACGTTCATGACTTCCTGAAGCTTGTGGGTGATGATGATGACGGCGCGGCCCTTCGCCCTCATCTCTCGCAGGATTTCAAACAGCCGCTCCGTCTCCTGCACCGTCAAAACGGCGGTTGGCTCGTCCAGAATCAAAACCTCCGCGCCCCGGTACAGGGCTTTTACAATTTCCACCGTCTGCTTCTCACCAACGCTCATCCCGCAGATTTTCTTTTCGGGGTCCAGCGGAAGACCATATTTTTCACACAGCGTCATGATTTCGGCAATAGCCCGCTTTTTGCGCAGCAGCGTCCGGGTTTTCATGCCCCCGACAATGTTTTCCCAGGCGCAAAGGGCGTCCACCAGCTTGAAATGCTGGTGGATCATCCCGATGCCATTGAGTATGGCGTCCTTGGGGGAGCGGATACATACCGGCGTTCCCCCTATAAGAATTTCCCCTCCGTCCGGAGCGTACAGACCCGAGAGGACGTTCATCAGCGTGCTCTTGCCAGAGCCGTTCTCTCCCAGAATGGCGTGGATTTCCCCGGCACGGACCTTTAAATTGACATCGTCATTTGCCTTGACAGGTCCGAAGTGCTTTTTAATATGCCTGAGTTCCACTGCAATACGATTTTCCATGTG
>NZ_DAMBZJ010000002.1:112653-123819 GCF_032060045.1 Oscillibacter sp. | reverse complement strand
TCCTAAAAAAACAGACTGCAGATTTTTTCTGCCGACAGCCTCAGTTTGCGCTCCCGTTCACACCCTCAACAAACCAGTTCATAGAGAACAGCGCCGCCTGATCCAGCGTTTCGCCCCCTGCCACGGCCATGTTGCCTTGATTGTCGGAGATGGGGCCAGCCCAGATATCCAACGTGCCGGTTTTAAAGCCCTCTTCGGCCTCGGTTACCGTTTCCTCTGTGCCGTCGGCCAGATTGTACATCTCAGTCAGGCTGACAAGCCCTTCTTGCATGCCCAGCCACTGGTTGGTACCAGTCCATGTGCCGTCCACAATTCTCTGGACATCGTTCACGAAAAAGCTCTCCCAGTCACAGGCCGGACTGGCGAGGAAGGACTCGGGAATCGTCTCATAGCCGGACGTGGCGTACCCAAAGGAATATGCCCCCAGATTGGCGGCCGCGATTGCCGCGTTCAAGCTGTCCAGATACGCGATGACCACATCGGAGCCGCTGTTGACAAGCTCGGTGGCGATAGCGGTTTCCGTGGCCGGGTCAAACCAGGAGCCGGTCCACTTGACATTTACCGTTACGTTGGGATTGACGGACCTTGCGCCCAGCGTGAACGCGTTGACCATGCGGATGCACTCGGGGATGGGATAGGAGGCAAGATAGCCGATCTGATTGGACGCGGTCCGCATCCCGGCGATTATCCCGCACAGATACTCGCTCTGAAAATTCTTGGGGAAGAAGGTGGCCAAATTGTCCGCGTTGACACTGCCGGAATAGTGGTTGAAATAGACATCCGGGTACCGCACGGCCACATTGGCCACATATTCGCCATAGCCATAACTGGTGGCATAGATGACGTTGCAGCCCTGATTAATCAGGTTTTCAATGGCAACCTCGCAATCGGCAGACTCGGGAATGCTGAAGGCATAATCCACCTGATAGCCTGCGTTCTCCAGCGCTTTGAATCCCTGGCCCAGCGCATAGCTGAAGCCCTCCGTACCAAGCTCCGTATTGAAAACGGCACCGATGTGAATTTCTTCCGCCGTCAGCGCGGGAAGACCAGAGGCCGTGCTTGATACGCCGGAGGCAGAACCCAGGGTAGACGCTGCGGAAGAGCCGGCAGCTCCGGTTCCTGCTCCGCAGGACGCGAGGGACAGGATCAGCGCGCACGCCGCTAGCAGGGTGGCAAATTTTTTTAGTTTCATGGTTTTCTCCCTTCGATTTGCCCCTTATAATAAGCATAAGGGAACGTTAAGGTATTACCTATTTTGATTTCTTATGGCTAATCATATAGAAGCAGGATCGGTTTGTCAATTTTAGAATGTAATAAAAAATCGGCGGATTAAAAGCGAGGGTTTGGGGTATGTGTCAACCAAAGTGTGCGGCGCGTTCCCGAACGCTGCGTTCCCCTTATTCGCTTTTTCGACGCCTTTGTCTGCACAAACTGCGGGCTCTATAACGGAGAAAAAAGAACGATTGAGGGGGAAATTACAGCGTATTGGAACACGGATTGCCCAATATCTGTAACTGTACCGCAAAGTGGATCCGTTAACTGGTCTCAAATCCGTATTCCAAAAGTAAATAAAAAACCCCCTCAAAGCCTTGCGGCTCTGAGGGGGTTCTGGAAGGGTCAGAAGTGGTGCGGAATCTGAAGACCGAAAATTCACATGTTCAACCACCGGGTGAGGAATGCGTATCTGCCGCCGGGGCAGATTACCACTGCGCCCGGCGTTTTACGCACAACCCACCGTCAAAAGCACATTGGCAAAGGTTCTTCCCTCTCCGGTGGAGACTGCCACACGCAGGCAGTTTTCACCGCAGGCGCTGTAAAACGCCCATCGATCCAGCTTTTCCATGGCTGCGGCAGGTAAGAGCCGCTCAAATTCGCCGAAAATTTCCGGGGTGGAGCCGTCTTCCGGCTGCATCACTTCCATTTTTTCAAAGTTACATACGGACAGGAGGGCTTCCATCACTTGCGTGACGGTGGGAAGGCCGGGCGCAAGACCCAGAAAAACTTTCTCCGCGTCCCCGGTTTTAGATGCCAGAGGATAGTTTCCGTCGGCAATCAGCACCTTATCTCCGTGTCCGCAACGGGACAGGAAATGCAAAAGCGCAGGGTGAATCAGATTTCCGGTCAGCATAAAACCGCCTCCTCTCACTTCTCGCTGTCTCGGATTTGCCCCAGCTTTCCGCCGGGGTGGCAGCGGACGTATTCCTGTGCGGTCCAGTTTTGCTCGGCCTGAAGCGCCGCGCTTAAAGCTTGCAGCGTCACCAGCTCCGCCAGAACGGAGTTCCGGGGTGCACGGTTCATCGGGCCACCTTCCGCGCCCACGCCGGCATAGAGAAACGCATCGGACTGGCTTGCCAGCCAGCTCTCCGGATTTCCGGATACGCCGATGACTTTGCAGCCGTTGTTTTTAACGGCCAGAACGGTGCTCTTCAGCTCCGCCGTCTCGCCGGAATTGGAAATGGCAATCACCACGTCACCCGCCTCCAGCTGGCCGCAGGAGCCATGGACCGCTTCGGTTCCATGGAGAAAATAACATGCGGTTCCAGTGGAGGAAAACAGGGATGCCATATACGCAGCCACATGTCCTGGCTTACCGATGCCGGTGACGTGCAGTCTCCCACCCCCTGCTCGGGAGGTGAGGATTAAATTGGCCGCCTGTTCATAAGTCTCGCCGTCCAGCTTCTCCACAAACGCGGAAAGCTCCTCCTGGACGGAGGATAGAAATGCCGTCGCCGCCTGCTTGCTTTCAAGTTTCATAGCTGTTTCCTTTCTGTACGGGAAGCATTTCGTCAGCGGACGGGAATAGGTTCGCCGCTGACGAAGGACTGTGTTTGTAACTCTTATCGCAGAGCGTCCAGCTCTGTCAAGTCAACTTCAAGATACTCCCGCTCCCGCAGCAGGGCCTGCACTTCCTCCATGGTGGGAAGGGACGGCATGGCCCCCATTCGTGAAACGGTGATGGCGGCGGCGTGGGCGGCAAAGGCCAGCGCCTGCGCCCGCGGAAGCCCCGCCGCATGCGCCGTACAAAACGACGCCACAAAGGAGTCCCCCGCAGCGGTGGGGTCTTTCACCTGTGGCATTCTTACGCAGGGCGTGTAGTCAATGCCACCGGGGCCTACCGCCGAGGAACCGTTTTCCCCCAGCGTGATAATCACATTGTCCACGCCGCGGCTCTGCAAAGCCGCTGAGACGGCCTCTACATCGTCCTTTCGAATGCCGTGCGCATCCGCCCGCAGAGGAAGGCCTGCGATGGCCGCAGCCTCGTGCTCATTGGGAGAGAGATAGGTGACGCAGCGCAACAATTCCTCCGGTAGCGCCGCTGCCGGGGCGGGATTGAGCATCACGGGAACCCCCGCCGCCCTTGCATACTCCGCCACGACCATGTTGATCTCCATGGGAATTTCCAGCTGAAGCATCACCATGTCAAAACGTCCGATTTCGTCTTTCAGCCACGCCACCTGCTCCACGGTGGTGGAATAGTTGGCGCCGGGCACCACGGTGATGCGGTTTTGGGTGCCCCGCTCCGTGACCTCCAAAAGAATGTGCCCCACGCCGGAAGACGTGGCGGGATCTTTTTGAACATGACTCACGTCCACGCCGGCCCGCGCCATCGTCTCCAGCATCTCTTTTCCGAAGGCATCGTCGCCCACCTGTCCCACCATCACGACCTCCGCGCCCAGCCGGGCGCACTGAACGGCCTGATTTGCGCCCTTGCCCCCGGGCGCAGTGCGGAAATCAGTGCCGATGACAGTCTCACCGGATGCGGGGGCTTTGGGTGTGGACGCGATCAAGTCCATCATAAAGCTGCCTGCCACCAGAATTTTTGGCTTTTTCAGCATAGAATTGCTCCTCTCTTTCCGCTTCGCGCGGTGTCGCCGCTGATCGTTGGCGTTTTCATCATAGGCCGGGTCACCGCAAAATGCAAGGGAGAACCCGCGTATATTTGGGACCGTGGACAGCTCTTTCAGAAACGGTACAACGTCTGCTTTTTAAATTCCCAGCTGCTTGCGAACATACTTTTCCATGGCAATCAGCGCTTCCACCTCGCCCCGGGCGTTTTTGTCCAGCTTTGCCATGTCGGCGCTGCGGGCGTATACGCTCATGGGAACATCCTCCAGCTTCTGATGATATTTGCAGTTGCAGGGGTAAATACGCATCTCGATCATTCCCGCCATGGTCAGGAAGTGGGCCGCCATCTGCGCCCGTTCGGGATCCGAGTTCCGGTGATCATAAACCCACTTGTAAATCTCGGGGTGGAAGTTTGCCATAACGCCGCAATAGCCCTGTGCTCCGTGAAGCACACTGTCATACCAGGACTGAGCGTTGGCGTTGAAAATCTTCAGCGCCGTGCCCTCCACGGCGTTTAACCGTTCCCGAATCAGCTCATAGTCGCAGCAGGTGTCCTTCAGGAACACCATCCGTCCCTCCTTGCCGGCCTTACGGAGAAACTCCGTGGAGACCAGTCGCTTCCAAGGGGAGGGACATTCGTAGATTCCGAAATCTATCTCCGGATACCGTTCAAAAATTTCCCGGGCGTTGGCCTCAAAAGCGACCTCGCCCTCATGATCCTGATCCAGCCGGTTGCTTACCAGAACATACGCACCAATGCCGGGAATCCGCATCATATTCTCCAGCTCCCGGAACTGGGAGGGCTTGTCGTCGGCGGTGTGGCCGGAAACCACGATCTGGATGCGCCTGCCCACCGCATCCACGGTGGCCTTGGCAATATCCAGCTTCTCCTGAGGGGTGAGATAAAGCATCTCACTGGACTGACACACGGCGAAAACTCCGGCGCAGCCTTTTTCAACATACCAGTCGCACAGGCGGGCAATCGCCTGAAAATCAATTGTCTTATCGTCGTGATATGGGGTAATCATCACCGGCCAGATGCCGGAAGCGATAGTAAAAGCCATGATTCTTCTCCTTAAAAATGATAGACGTCCCCTCAGTTTGCGCTTACATCATATGAAACATCCGGGGTAGGAACAGCACCACATCAGGGATATAGGTGATGATGCCTAATACAAGCAGCATCACCACAATGGGCCACTTGATCTCTTTTATCACGTCCTTAAGCGGCGTGCCGGAAATTCCGGAGGTAATGAACAGGCACATGCCGAAGGGCGGCGTGGAGAGACCCACCATCATGTTAAAGACGATGATCAGACCAAAGTGGATGATATTCACGCCCAGCGCGTTGGCCACGGGCCACAGAATGGGAATCATCACCAGTTGAATCACCGAGGTGTCCACAAACATGCCCAAAATCAGGATGACGATGTTTACAATTATCAAAAACACATATTTGTTGTCCGTAATGCCAAGAAGCCAGTTTCCAATCATAACGCCGATTTGCTCTTTAGCAAAGATGAAGGAGATGGCGGAGGCCGCGCCCACCATAACGGAAACGGAGCCTGTGGAACGCACCGTGTCGATCAAAACCTGCTTGAAGCCGTTCCAGCTCAGAACGTGATAGCCGAAAATCGCCACGATCAAAGCATACAATCCCGCGATAGCACCCGCTTCGGTGGGCGTCATCACGCCGGTATAAATGCCCACCAGCAGAATGACCGGAGTCAACATAGCCCAGAAGGCTTTTAGGCAGTATTGGAGATAAGCGCGCAGCTTGGGCGGTTCACTCCGGGGATACTTGCGTACCCTTGCAACGAGGAACACATATACACCCAGTGCCAGCGCCAGCAAAATGCCCGGAACCATGCCGGCCATGAAGAGCGCGCCCACAGAGGCATTGGTCAGCATAGCGTAGATGACCATGGGGATGGAGGGCGGGAAGATGGGCCCGATGGTGGCGCTGGCGGCGGTGATGGCGCAGCTGAAGCCACTGTCATAGCCCTCCTGCCGCATGGCGTCGATCTCCATTTTACCAAGGCCGGAGGCGTCCGCCACGGCGGAACCGGTCATCCCCGAAAACACCAGCGAAGCCAGCACGTTTACGTGCGCCAATCCGCCGTGAAACCGCCCCACGATGCCTTTGCACACACCGAATACATACTCCGTGATTTTGCCTGCATTCATGATGTTAGCCGCAAAAATGAACAGAGGGACGGCAATCAGCGTGCCATTGGTAAACACCTGTTCAATGGTCTTTTGCGCCACCAGATGTAAGCTGCCCGTTTCACCCATCAGTACGGCGCCGATGGGCTGGCCGGACTGAATTGCACCCAGAATAAAATAAGTCATGCACGCCGTAATCATGCCGGTGGGAATGGGCATCCGCAACAGAAAAATTAAGACAAAAACCACAATGAAACCAATCAAAGGCAAGTATTCCATATTATTGGTCCTCCTTTTTGGCTTTGTCGATTTCCTGCTGAATGGAGGCCTCAACGGCTTGCTCCGCCTCGGACTTGCTTTCGCTCAGCAGTTTATTAATATACCGTTGGTCTCCCTGAAGGACCCGGATCTCCTCGTAAATATCTAAAAGCGAGTACACCAGAATGAATCCAAGGAAAATCACATAGGGGAAAAACACCAATGTCTTGGATATTTTCAGGATGCTGGTGACCTGCGCCCGGCTCATCAGTCCCCAGATATACCGAAGGGAGGGGATAAACGCCACTGCGAAGGTCACGGCAATCAGAAGATTGCCCAGCAAGGCGGTGAGCGCCTTTCCCTTGACGTCCAACACGTCATACAGCAGCGTGAAAGACACGTGGGACTTTTCCCGCTGCGCATAACAGGCGCCCAGAAGCACCAGCCATAAAAAGCACATCTGCTCGACCTCCAGCGTCCATGACTGGGGGTTGTTGGCGATATAGCGCATAAAAACCTGATAACAGAAAATCAAAAACAGTGCCACAAAGGCCACGATGGGAATATACAATTCAACGCAGTTGCGAATAAATCGCCCTACTTTTTTCAGGCCGTCCAAAAACATCTCTCCTCTCTGAAAGCGGACTTTGCTGACGGAAACCGGAAGTGCGGCGTTTAAGCCGCACGGAATTAAAAAAGCCGGGGGGCCGGTTTACCAGCCCCCCGGTTGGGATAGAGTGGTATGGATCAGGCCATCGCCTGAATCTGGCTCAGCAGGTCTTTGTCCCAGCTATCGGAGATGGAATCATTCAGATAGACGGACAGCACGTGGTCTGCAAAGGTGGCCACGTCGGCCTCATAGATTTTCAGACCCTTTTCCTTCAGGAAATCCTGAACCTCGGACTCCGTCTTCAGGTTCTGCTCGTCGCAGGACTGCCGGGCGGCTTCCACGGCCTGCATCACCCAACCCTGCTGGGTGGGGGTGAGAGAGTTCCACTTGTTCAGGTTCATGGTGGGCCACACGGAATCTACCAGATGGTTGGTCAGAGAAATAGACTTCTGCACCTCGTAGAACTTGGCGGACTGCACGGTGGGCAGGGGGTTATCCTGACCGTCCACAGTGCCGGTCTGCAGCGCCAGATACAAATCGTTGAAAGCGATGGCGGTGGGGTTTGCACCCATGGCCTTGCCCAAAAAGACCCAAGCTTCAGAGTTGGGCATCCGCAGATTCACGCCCTTGAGATCATCGGGGGTCTTAATGGCGCGGTCTTCGGAAAGGCTGATCTGGCGGGTGCCCAGATAAAATGCGCCCAGAGGAAGAATGCCCTGCTCGCTGGCGATTTTCTGGAAAACCTCTTTGCCGATGTCGCCATTGAGAACCTTGGTCATGTGATCATAGCTTTGGAACACATAGCCTGCGGTAAACATGGAAATCCAAGGAGAGCCGTCGGTCAGCCAGGAGGCGGAGCTGTAAATCATGTCCACGTCTCCGTTTTTCAGGGCGTCGGTCTCGGTGTCCTGGCCGTACAGCGTGCCGGAATCGTAGCACTCCACGGTCATGTTGCCGCCGGAGATTTCCTCCAGCGTGTCCTTAAAGACCTTTTGCGCAGCGCCATGCGCATCGGTGGGGACGGCGGCGATAGAGAAAATCAGGTTTACCGGGTCCCCCACGTCGCTTGCGGCGGCAGAACCGGAACCGCCCGCAGAACCGGACGCAGCCGGGGCGGAGCCGCTGCCGCAGCCGGCCAGCATACCCGCCGTCATTACCGAAACAGAAAGCATTGCAAGAGCTCTTTTCCAATTTTTCATCAAAATATCCTCCTAAATAAAATCGGTGCGTTTTGATAATTTTCACGCCTTCTGGCGTTGGGACACAGATTAGTGATAAATGCGCTCGCGCATACGTCGCGCTGTGTCGATCACCAGCTTGGAGCAGTGCAGCAGCTTTTCATCAGTCATGGCACTGACTGGTCCCGAGGTACTGATGCCGGCCACCAGCCGCCCTGTTCCGCTGAATACTGGCGCGCCAACGCAGCGGACATTGTATTCCCGCCCGCAGTTGTCGATAGAATAGCCCCGCCGTCTGGTGCGCCACAGCTCTTCAATGATCTGATCATGGTCGATCACTGTGGCGTCGGTAAAGGGCGTGCGGACCGGAGTAATGTGCTTTTCCCACTCCTCCTCCGGCATGGCGGATAGAATGGCCTTGCCAATTCCCGTGCAATAAAGCGGCGCGTGTTCTCCCAGCATATCGCGGTAGGGCAGTTCCTGCATCCGCGCTATGGGATGGGCCACATAAAGATAAAGGACATCTGTCCCATGAGGAAGGCCAAAATAGACAATCTCACCGGTTTTGTTTGCCAAATCCGTCAATAAGTCGTACACAGCCCTAGGATATCCAAGATGCTGGTTAATAATGTAAGAGAATTCCAGCAACTGAAGCCCCAACGCATACTTTCCGTTGGGCTGCTTTACAACATATCCACCTTGCTGAAAGGTTGTCAGAATATTGTGTGCGTTGCTTTTGGTAATGTGGTTCATTTCCGCAAGCTCCGTCACGCCCAGTTCCGGCGTGTCCACGGAGAAACATTCCAAAATCCGCAGCGCCTTCGCCAGAGATTTGACTTTGGGATCCTGTGCCCAGTTCATTCCAATCTCTCGTTCACTGTTCACTATTAAAGAACACCTTTCTTTATTGTGATGTAATTATATAAAGATCAGATGGAATTCGCAAGCGATTAAAAAAAAACTGTGATTTTTTTAGAGTTATACGTTTACGTAGCTTTAAATTTAATCAGGCGTTTCTGAATGATGAACGTTTTTCTTTTTTTTTGTATAAAAAGTCTTTTTCACCTGCGATGTGGTCCGTCTGTCCATTTACAAAGCGCGTCGCCTCGTGTACAATTCCGGAGAAATGGGCGTGTTTTCGCTCAATCTATAAACGCCGCCCCGGCGGTTAAAGGAGACGGTTTACGATGCTTTACGACACAACAGAACATCTTCTGGCATATTCCTCCCTGTCCCCCCGGCTGGAGCGGGCCTTCCGCTTTCTTGCGGAGACTGATTTTTCCGCCCTTCCTGATGGCCGCATCGAGCTGGATGGGACGGACGTGTTTGCCGACCTGAGCACCTATGAAACGCGGCTTATCAATGACACGCCGGAAGCTCATCGGAAATACATTGATGTGCAGTATCTTCTGCGTGGAAAAGAGCTGGTGGGAGTGGCCCCTCTATCTACCATGCAGGAGGAGCTGTCCGGCGATGTGGCGCGAGATATCTGGTTTTACCGCGGCCCAACAGAGCAACTGACCCTGAGCGGCAGTCGGGTTTTGGTTTTGTGGCCGCAGGACGCCCATGCTCCCTGCGTGGCGGTGGGTGCGCCGGAGACGGTTCGCAAGTGCGTAGTCAAGGTGCGCAAGGGCTAAGACTAGCACTCTTTTCGCAGCGATGAAACATGGCGGCAAGGGATGTGTGCGTAACATGAAAGTGGTACTGAGGCATAGTCAACATTTCTAACAGTGCGTGTCAAAAGGGAACACGGTTTTAAAGATTACGCGTCCTGTGCGTTCCCCCTGATGGCCTGCTAATATTGCATATGGCTGACAATGTACAAACTTCCCCTTAGAGCCTTTTGGCTCTAAGGGGAAGTGTTGGTAGACGATGCAGGGCTCGAACTTATGCCCTGACAATTCCCCAAAGAGACAGCTTTTTGCGGGAATCCATGATTGCACCGATGGGCCGCTTGCGCCGGATTACCGCGCCTTCTGGCCGCACCGGCTCAACATGATCGCGATTTGGGCGCGGCGATGGTAGGCACCGCTCCAGTGGTGGTGGGGTTGGTGGCAGCCGCGGTTTCGCCGCCATTGCCGTCGGTGCTAATAACGGCCTTGCCAAGCAACAGCTCCAGAATCTGAGCAGGTGTTTTGTTGGCATAGTCGTCCGGATCGGTGAGCGCACCAGAGCCGTCCAAGGTCCACGTGAACTTGCCCGCGTTAGATCCCGTGAAGGAAGTGTAATCGTGATAATCCTTCAGTACCGCATCATAACGCTGGCTCCAAAGAGGATAGTAGACGTTCATATAACGGGTTGCAAGATCGAAGGCTTCGCAGGTTTTTCCCGTATTCTTTGGATTCAACGCGCTGATCTGCACGCCGCCGCCGGGCTGGCCAGTCTTGCTGTTAGAGGGCGTGGAGTGCATGATGACGATGCTGCCGTCATCGCATGTGCCAAGGCAAATCCACACGTGGCCGTTGATACTAAAGATATCGCCTACATGGAAATCACTGCCGGCGTGGCTTGTGGGCGCAGAAAAGCTCTGTGTCCATGCCCCCCAGTTCTGTGTCTGTGCAAAATTCTTTGCCATTTTTGTGGAACTCATCACGTAGCCATTGCCGCCGCTGGTGGCGTTCAGTGTGTTATAGGTCACCCAAGCCACATAAGCGGAGCAGTCGATACCCGCGTAGTAATACTGGTTCCAGCTATTGTAGGGATAGTAGGAATGAGCAGCGTCCTTATTGGCCGCGCTGCCGTCTTTGTCTCTATAGGTATAGTTTGCGTCATGAGACTGGAAGAAGTCAATCCAGCTCTGGGGAAGCCCGATGGTAGTGGCCTGATTGCTGGAACCTACGTCCTGCCAGTCCCATGCGCCGCCGTAAATATACAGTGCGGTGCCCACTGGCTCCAGAGCCGTGGCCAAGAAGTTCTTCAGCGTTTTGCTTCCCGGAGTCCCGTTTACCGGAGCGGAGTAGGGCGCCGCCAAGAACATCTTATAAATGTGATCGGCCACGTCGTTGGTCTTAAAGACCCGAACGGTATCACCCACTGACAGGGTGTCCTCGTTCACGTTGACAAGACCGGCTGCGGGACTAATGCAATAGATTGCCGAGTTTTCGTCGG
>NZ_DAMBZJ010000002.1:65520-112643 GCF_032060045.1 Oscillibacter sp. | reverse complement strand
TGCGAAGCGCCGGACGTATCCACTTGAATGGAGTTGCTCTTAATTGCCGTGACGGTTCCGGCCACATCGCCGGTTCGCATCGCCGCCGCCGTCACTATACCGCCGCGAACCGTCAGGTCATAGAGATAGCCTTCCTGCAAGGTGTTTTGCACGGCGTAATTGTTAGCGTTGCTCACCTGATACTGCAAAATCGCTCCGTCTTTCCAGAAGCAATGTACAAACGTGTCCTTGGAAGAACTGGTAACTATTCCATAGTCTTGAACGCCGAGGTAGACCACCTTTGAAACGTCGGAATTTACTTCCGCCGCTGCCGGAACCACCCCCGTAGAGCAGAGCATGCAAGATGTCAAAAAGACTGCGCATAGTTTTTTCAGCATGTTTTTTATTCTCCTTATCCTCAAAATCTTGATGGAATTCTGGTTATCCCGGTGTGTCAGCCCTTTCTCTGTCCGCGTTCGATTGTTTCTTCCTCCTTCCACTTCTCTCCTGTCTCTTCTTTGACTTTGCTGCCTCCCAAGCGCCCCAAACGCAAAAACCCAGTAAAAACCGAAGACGCTTTTCGATGCTTACTGGGTTTCCTTTGCTGATTGGCGCATGGTAAGATGCGTCACACAAAGGAAGCAGCTATTAAGTTTTACGCCGCAGATGGGTCCGCTGCCTTATCATTGCGGCCGTGCACTATATCAAAGTATACTAACTTGAATTTATGTGTCAAGAAATTTTGACACATTTTATAAAAATAGTTATTCAAAACAAAACTATTTTGTCGAATTAAACAAAAAGGTTTCCATTGAAAGACTGTACGTTGTCTCAAAAAGGACATCACGTGGTTTGCAATTATTAAGCACTTGAGATTTTGGAAGAGAGCCTAAAGGTTTTGCTGGCATTCATATAGATATTTTAATGATACAATCAATAAAAAGCAGCCAATCACATATGTGATTGGCTGCTTCTCATTTGGCCGTTCCAATATAGCATTTCTGCGAATCATCGTCATGGACCCTGTATAAGGCGCCAAAATGTAGTTCGTCCGATTCCTAGTCGCCTTGCCGCCTCTGTCCGATTTTCGCCCACCTCATTTAGAACCCGAAAGGCAATATCCCGATTAATTTCGTGCAAAGAACGATTCAAATTCAACGGAGCGACGGACTCTTTGCTACCGCAAGAGAACGAACATGTATTGCGTTCTTGCCGAAGTGTGCGATTAGTCATCGCACTTGTAATGGTATGGTCAGATGCCGAGAATGCAAGCTCTTTGATTACCCGGTAAAATTGCATATGATTGTACGGCCACCTGAATTCCTGCAGCGAGCGCAGTGCTTCTGGTTCAATGTTTAGGACAGGCCGTTCCAACTCTAAGTTCAACTGGCTGAAAAGCATAGTAGTCAAGGTTGCAAACTGTTCCCGCTGCATTCTCAAAGGCGGAAGATATAATAATTGACATCCAAGGCAATTTAAAAACTCGACGCACTCCGGCGGCATCTGTATTTCGTATTTGCAGGTACAGGAAAAAATAATACGATGTCGGCGACATGCATTCATTTTTAGAATCGCATCAACAATTTGGAGTCGCTGGGTATCGCTGAGCGCCTCCACATCCGAAAAATATATTGTATTCTGGGCATCGGACAAGGGCGAATTTGCATTCATTAGCAAAAAATCCAGACTTTTTTCGTTGAGCAGACTGCAATTAATAGAAACCAGCGGCCTGTTTCGCAGAGTTCCCTGTGCATATAAAAAACTGACGGCAGCATCTTTGCAGGTGCCTGATTCACCGACAACGACAAGCGGCTGAGGACTTTCCGATAACCGCAAAACGGCTTTTCGCAGTTCGGGATCCGTGTTTAGCAGCGTGAAAATACTGCACAGCTCAATTTGATCTTCATCTGTACAGGAACAAAACGAAATTCCAGTTTGGCTATGAGCTGGCGGTATTTGACGGTCCTCCAAATAGAACGCTGTATAAATGGTGCCTTCGAAAGTAATCGGACGGATCTGAATGCAATACAGCGTTCCGTTTAAATTGCGGATTACTCGCCGTACGCCGGAATTGGTAAGCAGCAACTCGCGGCGTAAAATGGGCAAAATTTCTGGAGACAGGTGGTTCACCGTTGAAAAAAACAAAGACCCAGCCTTGTCTAGCACAACAGTTTGCCCGGGTGGACATTCCAAAAGATTGCGAAAAAACCCGCTTTCTTCTCGTAAGCGCACCTGGCATCGACAAACCATCAGAGCCTGATCCAGGGCGTGGCGAATGCTATCAACGCCCGATGTAATTAGAATTGCGTTCATCCCCATTTGTGTTGCAAGTATGTTTGCCGTGGTATCACACAGAACAACACTATACTGATTCATCTGCAGTTTGCGAAGAGTAGGTTCCAAATCCTCAAGAGTATCGACGGTATACACATCCAAGTCATATCCCAGCAAGGTACACAGATTTTGAGCATTTACAATGATGTTGGCATAGGCCACCATGGCAATTTTGTTATTAAGTACATTGGACAGTTTAAGAGCGCAAAGGATGTCATACGAGGATATCTCGATTTCCACAACGGGAAACCCACAGTTGCGCAGCATCTGCGCAGTTCCTCCGCGAGAAACGACCACATCGTAACTGCCAGCAAAACGACTGTTGGCAATCTCCAGTGCCTGCTCCGTATTTCCTACGAACAGTTCCATGTCAATCTGTGGATAGTCGGCAGAAAGATTGAGCATCTGCGTTTTAATTCCTTCGAACGGAACAATTCCGAGAAGTCTAATACGATCACTCAACTGTTTCACCCCTTTTCGTATTCGCGATAATTGTACAGTATTAACAAAAAAAATTCAACATTTATTTGCTTGTTTCACATTGGAACGAAAATGCGGTGGTGTATTTGTTGCATTTCGGAACAATCTTCCGTTAAAATAGGTTTCGACACATCAAGTGTTTCAAAATTGAAAGCCACATCTGAAACACGAGCACGACGGGCAATCTTGCAGACACTTAGGGAGAAGTCAAATCTGCAAATCGGTAGATGCCAATGTGCGCAGTGGACGATCTCGCCCCAATAGGAAGGAGAAAAAATATGAGTAGCACACTATTAGTAATCAATCTAACGGTTTCAATTATCCTGATTATCGGCCTTATCTTGATTCCGAAACTGAATCCAATGGTCAGCTTAATCATTGCCAGCGCCTATATGGGTATTTCCTGTGGACTGGGAGTTATTCCCACGCTGTCTACAATTGCCGAAGGGTTTGGCAGTATGATGACCAACATCGGTATCCCCATCGGTTTGGGTGTCATTTTAGGCCAGCTGATGAGCGACTCCGGAGCAGCTCAAAAAATCGCGATTACATTGGTCCATGCCGTTCCATCAAAATATGTGATGTGGGCTTTGGCCGGAGCTGGATTTCTTTTGGCAATCCCTGTGTTTTTTGATATTACGTTTATTATTTTGGTTCCCATTGGCATTGCCGTGGCCAAGGAGATTAATAAGCCTATGTCCTATGTCGCCACGGCACTTATCATTGGTGACGTAATTGCGCAGACTTACATACCTCCCACTCCAAATCCCCTGGCAGCCCCCGGCCTTTTGGGTTACAGCCTTGGCACCCAACTGATAGTGGGACTCATTGTGGGCGCCATTGTACTCATTCCTTCCATGATCATCACCACCAAGTTCCTGGATAAGGGACTGTTTAACGATGAGAAGGACATCAACCACGAAGTAGATGTCATGAAGGCTATGGCTGAGAAAAAGGAGAACCGGACAGACCTGCCGCAACCCTCCTTTATTGTTTCCATGATTCCCCTGATGATGCCTGTGGTGCTGATTCTGATTAGCACGGTTTTGGGTGCTTGTGGGTATTCTTCCGATTCTTTGATTGTCAGCCTGTTTGGCAATAAAATCTTCACTCTTTCGATGGGTGTTTTGGCATCCTATCTCATTGCATGGAAGCACATTGGCCGGAAGGCAGCCGAGACTTCCAGCAACAGCGCTTTGGGGAATGCTGGTGTGGCACTGGCAATCACCGGTGCGGGCGGCTCATTTGGTAAGGTCATAGCTGCCACCAACATCGGCACCGCCCTGACCAGTGCGCTTCATATCGACAGTGGATCCGTCATTTCCGTACTGCTGTTTGCGTATTTCCTGGGATTCATTTTCCGTGTAGCGCAGGGCTCTGGTACTGTGGCCGGTATCACATCTATGACGATTATGGCTACCATTGCTCCCTCCGTTCCTGTTCATCCCGTGTGGATTGCAATGGCCTGTCTGGCCGGAGGCATTTCGATCGGTCATGTGAATGATTCCGGGTTTTGGGTCTGTACCAATTTGTCCGGCTTTACAGTTACCGGCGGCTTGAAAACCTATACTCTTCCGATTTTTGTGGTCACGGTCTTCACAGAAATCGCGGCTATCGTGGGTGCACTGGTTCTACCAATGGTTTAAACGCTACAGCACCCTGGTCATTCTCCCTTGACTGGGGTGCTGATTGGCGTTTTTCTCGCTATTTTCAAGAATGCGGAAGCAAGTGTTTCCAGTAATCACAAAGCAAGGAGTAGTTTCAATGGCATTTGAAAGCAGTAAAGATAACGTCGTAGATCATCTGTGTAGTACATCGGTGACACTGCCGAAGATGATTAAAGTTCATCAGGTGTTCGACAAGACCTGTATCGATCCTGTAGACCTTCCCAGAGTCGTACGAGACCAACTGGACCGGGATGAAATTCGGCGTAACATAAAGCCCGGAATGTCCATTGCGGTCACCTGTGGCAGCCGGGGCATTGCGAATATCTCGATTATTGTAAAAGCAATTGTCGACTATGTAAAAGAGTTGGGTGCAAAACCATTTATATTTCCCGCCATGGGGAGTCACGGCGGCGCAACCGCCGACGGGCAGTTGGAAGTTCTGGCTGGCTATCATGTAACGGAAGAGACGATGGGATGCCCCATCCGGGCAACGATGGACACCGTCCGCCTAGGTACCACCGTGGAAGGAAGTCCCGTATACCAAGATCAATACGCCCACGAGGCAGACGGGATCATCCTGTGCGGGCGCATAAAAGCGCACACAACTTTCCGGGGACCTTACGAAAGTGGACTTCTGAAAATGTCGGTAATTGGCATGGGCAAGCAACACGGTGCGGAATGCGTCCACGAGTCTGGTTTTATCAATATGGCTCGCGTTCTGCCCCAGTTTGCCCGCGTGGTGTTTGACAACACCAATATTCTGGAAGGCGTTGGAATTTTGGAAAACGCCTTTGATCAGACATACAAGATTGAAGCGTTGACCTCCGGAGAGATTTGGGAGAAGGAACCGGAACTCTTGAAGGAGGCCAAAAGAATGATGGGGCGCCTCTGGATTGAACAGACAGATGTGCTGGTGGTTGATCAAATCGGCAAGGATATTTCCGGCGATGGCATGGATCCCAATATTACGGGAACCTTTGGCAGCCCTGAGAGTGCATGTGACGGCAATCCGGGGCCGATTCACGCACAGCGCACAGTTGTCCTTGATTTGACCGATGCAAGCCACGGCAATGCAAATGGTATCGGCGTGGCCGATGTTACCACAAAGCGGTTCGTGGACAAAACCAATTTGGACATTACATATCCCAACGCCCTGACATCAACCCTGGTGAATATGGTAAAAATCCCGATGTTTGCCCACAGTGATGAAAACGCCATCAAGTTGGCCGTGCGAGTCTGCAATATGATTGACAGACAGAATCCGCGAATCGTCCGCATTCGCAATTCGCTGGAAATGGGCGAAATCTGGGTATCCGAAGCGCTTATCGAAGAAGTAAAAGCGCATCCTAATTTGGAACTGGCGGGTAATCTGGAAGACTGGGGCTTTGATTGTAACGGAAATTTATGGTAATATTTGAGGTTCGCTAAAATGGATAATGCAGTAGTTATTGATGAAAAAGATAATGTAGCGGTGGTAATTAAATCCGTGGCAAACGGTGATTTTGTCAACTATACGTTTGAAGGCAAACGTACATCGCTGCTTGCACGGAAGGATGTTTCCATTTACCACAAGATCGCTATTAAAGATATCCAAAAAGATGAGTTCGTTGTAAAATATGGGGAGCACATCGGGATAGCCCTCTGCAATATTGAAGCCGGAGAGCATGTCCATATCCATAACCTTCGTGGTCAGAGGGAAGATCTAGAAGCAAAAGCGTAGAAGGAGAATAGAATATGACATTTTACGGTTACCGGCGGCCCGATCATCGTATCGGCGTGCGCAATAAGGTATTAATTCTGCCTGCAAGCCTTTGCGCTTCCGATACAACCCGTATTATTTCTCAACAGGTGGAAGGTTCTATAACATTTAACAATCAGCAAGGCTGCGCTCAAATTCCTGCTGATCAGCAACTGACCATGGATATCATGGCAGGATATGCAGCCAATCCAAACATCTACGGGACAGTGGTTGTATCGTTAGGATGCGAAAATTGCCAAATGGATCTCGTGGTAAACGCGATTCAGGAACGAACGAACAAACCGCTCAAGCAGATCATTATACAGGAAGTTGGCGGTACAACCAGAGCGGTTGAATTGGGCATACAGTATGCGAAGGAAATGGTAGCGGAAGCTTCCGCAGTTAAACAGGAGGAATTCCCTGTATCCGAGCTGATTCTCGGTACGGAGTGCGGTGGATCGGACCCGACTAGCGGGCTGGCGGCAAATGTGCTGATTGGTAAACTCAGTGATCTGATTGTAGAAAAAGGAGGAACAGCCGTTCTTTCGGAAACCACCGAATTCATTGGTGCTGAGCATATACTGGCTCGTCGTGCTGCTACTCCTGCCGTGCATGACCGCATCTTTGAGATTGTTCAGCGATACGAAAAGGCGCTTCAACTGGTGGGCGCCGAAGTACGCGAAGGAAATCCTTCCCCTGGAAACAAAGCTGGAGGCATTACCACTCTTGAGGAAAAATCTTTGGGGTGTATTCACAAGGCGGGGCATACTCCAATAAATGGCGTATACGACTATGCAAAACAGTTATCGCCCAACGAGGGCTTAGTCATCATGGACACACCGGGAAACGATCCGGCCTCCGTCGCGGCTATGGTTGCCGGAGGAGCTCAAGTCATTGTCTTTTCAACCGGACGCGGTACACCTACGGGCCATCCCATTGCCCCGGTCATCAAGATCACTGGTAATGAGATTACATTTAATAAAATGAAAGAAAATATCGATGTGGATGCTTCCCCTATTATCAATGGTGGTAATTTGGATCTTATGGGGGAAGAACTGTTGCAATTAGTTGTAGATGTGGCCAGTGGAAAGCAGACGAAGGCAGAAACTCTGGGGTATACAGAGACGACCATTGCCCGTGTTTGCAACTATGTGTGAAACGCGAGGAAGCAAACCGTTATTTGAATTCCAATCCATTTGTCACAGCATGCGAACAGACAATTTTATATGCTACCGATCCCTTTCCAATTGGCCTGCAGACCCAATGAGAAAGGTTCCCTTTTCTTAAGAAAGAGCCTTTTTAGGCTCTTTCTTCATTTTGTGCCTCAGAGCCGGAGCGCGAATCGAGTTCGACTTTTTAACAACTTCTTGTCTGGAAGATCACCATTTGCGACCATGTGTAATGGAGTTTGTAATTTGAAACTGGCGCAGAAAAGTCGTTGGGACTCCGGTAAAATGAATGGTGTCGAGGACCCTGCGTCATTTGTATACCCTTATGACGCTGGAAAGCGGTGATGCTATTAAAACCGTCCAGGAAAATCTAAGCCATCACGCAAGGAAAACCACTGGGCAATATGCAAAACAAAAGCCCTAGAACCATTGTGGTTCTAGGGCTTGTTGGTGGACGATACAGGACTCGAACCTGTGACCCCCTGCACGTCAAATAGAAGTTAACTTAACTGGAAGTAACTATACCAGAATGAGCCACCGTTTTCAAGCCCTTTTTAATATTTTACACTGGCTCAGTTCGGCACAGTTAGTTCCAGTTTTCAACAAATTGTCAACAAAGCGGTCTCACATATTCCACTGAGCTGGCTTCTCGCATCCTAAAAGCCCGCATGCACTAACTGGCATCACGATCAGCGGCTGAAGCAGAAAAAACCTGCTTTAGACGCCTTGCTGTCATGGTTTCTGGCAAAAAATACGCTAACCAAATCTGCTCTTGGAAAAGCGCTGCACAATCAGGATTATATTGCCGAAAAAGACATCCGCATCGGGGACACCGTGCTGGTCCAGAAGGCGGGGGAAATCATCCCGGAGATCGTGGATGTGGATCTTTCCAAACGGCGGCCGGGGACCGATCTCTGGGTATTTGTCAGGTGGGCGCGAAAGCGGGCCGGGTGCTGGCACTCCACTTTAAGACCCTGAACGCGCCGGAGTGCGTCTCCCTGGAGGAATAATTGAAACCGCCTACGTGGTGGCGGGGGACGCCCCGGTAGCAAGCTTCAAAAGGCACAGGAGCTTGGCATCCCCTACTGACGGAGGACGAGTTCGCAAAAATGCTGAAATGAGTCCCTGATAGCCCCTCAAAAAGCAGCAAAAAGGCGGTATGGCTATCTCATAAGGAAGTAAATACATTTATGGGAGGACCCGGTGTAGCTTATGGCTGCACCGGGATTTTCCTGTTGACCTTGCCATATAAGTAAGATATTGGAAACTAAAAAATTTAGCATTATGTACAACTTATTTTATAATAGCTTCAAGATAACTGCCGTTTGCTACAAATGTTTTGTAATTTAAAAATTCAAATTGGACAACATGTTAAACGTCTCTATACTTTGCGGCAGAACGATTTATAAATGATTAGCGTGCTAAAATTTTGCTTTGAAGATCCTTCTGGATTTTCAGCGGACGTTAAGATCAACCGCCGAGGTCAGCCTTGACAATCACTTGGACTTTATTGTATGCTATATACAGATCGTATTTTTTATGTATTAAATTGGAAGTAAAAAAATCCTTGTCAAAAAAGATAATGGGATTATCTGTAAATCGCATTCTGCGTTATGCTTAATGCATTCAACTTTTCAATACATGTAAAATTTTGGGTATAGAAATGAGGCGCCTGAAAAAGAGCAAAAGCACTTTACTGCTTGTATTATACATACCAAATGTTCAGGATCGCTTCTAATCTTGGTTTATGTTGTAAACCTTGGAGCGACCCTGTTTTATTTTTATTTCAGAGTGCTTATCAGCTTTCAAACCATATAAAACCCGACTTATGGATTCGGCAACGCACTTTCTTGTATATTCCTTATGCGATCTTATATTAGCTTGTATGATCACGCTACAGGGCCAGCAAGTGCAGACTGATCATGCGCCCGAAAAGTCATTTAGTCAATACTTTTTTAGCTTGTTTCACAACTGGAGGGAGGAATTCCATGGCATTTAAACTAGAAGTTAAAGAGCTCTATAAAATATTTGGGCCAAATCCGAGCAAGATTATTCCACTGCTTAAAAACGGCCAAGGGAAAAAAGATATTCTCAAGAAAACAGGAAACGGTGTTGGAGTAAACAACGCCAGTTTTCAGGTTGAATCAGGTGAAATCTTTGTTGTAATGGGTTTATCCGGAAGTGGCAAGTCTACCTTGATCCGCTGTCTGAATCTGTTGATCCGTCCAACAGCCGGTCAGGTACTGATTGATGGTGAAAATATCGTGAAATGCGGTCGTGACCGCCTTATGCAAATCCGCCGGAAAAAAATAGCAATGGTTTTCCAGAACTTTGCGTTATTGCCCCATCGTACGATTGAAAATAATGTTGCTTTTGGATTGGAATTGCAAGGCGTGTCGGTTGAAGAACGCCTCAAGAAATCGCGTGAAGCGATTGAACTGGTTGGTTTGAAAGGCTATGAAAATTCATTTCCGGCAGAATTGTCCGGCGGCATGCAGCAAAGAGTAGGATTAGCGCGTGCTTTGGCCACCGATCCCGATATTTTGTTGATGGATGAGGCGTTTAGTGCGTTGGATCCGCTAATTCGGAAGGAAATGCAGGATGAGCTGCTCAGTTTGCAGAGCCGCATGCACAAGACAATCATCTTCATCACACATGACCTTGATGAAGCTTTGAAACTTGGAAACCGGATTGCCATTATGAAAGATGGCGAGATTGTTCAAATTGGCACATCGGAGGAAATTCTGACAAACCCCGCTGATGATTATGTCCGTGAATTTGTTCAGGACGTGAACCGCGTCAAGGTTGTTACAGCTTCTACCATTATGAAGCGGCCAGATCCAGTGGCCTTTGCCAAGGACGGCCTTCGTATGGCGGTTAGAAAAATGCGGGAGGCTTCTATTTCCAGTATTTTTGTGTTGGACAAGGAAGACCGTGTCAAGGGACTGCTAACCATTGATCATGCGATTGAACTTCTGCAAGCCGGCCGGACTGATATGGATAGCATCTTGAAAAAGGACATCGTCCGTGTCAAACCAGACGCCTCCATTGAGGAGCTTTTACCGTTAGTCATTGATTCCAAGTACCCGCTTGTTGTAGATGATGAAGAAGAGCGCATGTTGGGCTTCATTGTCAAGGTTTCTGTATTGTCGGGTATTATTGGAAGGGAGGTTTAAGCATGTATCGATTTGAAATTGGAAGTTATGTAGAACGGCTGATTGATTGGATGACCATTCATTGGGCTGGCTTTTTTGGTGGAATCCGTGAAGGTCTCAGTGCCATTATCGATGGGTTTTCTTGGTTGTTTCTCGTCATCCCATTTGTCGTTTTTATTCTGGTCGTAGTTTTGCTGGCTTGGCGGATTTCCGGGAAGGGCGTTGCGATCTTTGCCGGCATCGGGCTGCTGTTGATCCGTTCCATGAATCTTTGGTCAGAGACGATGTACACGCTATCCATGATTACCACTGCAACGTTAATTGCTTTGATTATCGGAATTCCTCTTGGAATTTGGATGTCTCATAGTAATAAGGCCAATCAGATCATTCGGCCTATTTTGGATTTTATGCAGACGATGCCAGCGTTTGTTTACCTGATCCCAGCTGTTTATTTTTTCGATTTGGGAGAAGTTCCCGGTACCGTTGCGACTGTCATTTTTGCAATGCCGCCGGTGGTTCGGCTTACCAATTTGGGAATTCGGCAGGTGCCAAGAGATGTGATTGAGGCATCTCGGGCCTTCGGTGCCACCAGTAAGCAGCGGCTTTTTAAAGTGGAGATTCCTTTGGCCATGCCCACCATTCTGGCGGGACTGAATCAGACGATTATGCTCTCTCTATCCATGGTGGTCATCTCCTCCATGATTGGTGCAAAAGGCTTGGGAATTCCCGTTCTCAACGGAATCACGCAGCTAAAAGTCGGCGAAGGGTTTGAAGGCGGTCTGGCGGTTGTCGTTTTAGCTATGATTTTGGATCGAATCACTCAGGGATTGGGTCGCTTCCAGGAGCGTAAAAACGCTCATAAGAAAATAACTGGTTAACTTTTGTTTCCCCGCCATTTTTGGTGTTCCTATTTTTAACAACTGAAAGGAGCTTAGGATGAACGAAAAAAGATGGATTGCGATGTTAGGTGCAGGTATTATGAGTGCTAGCCTTTTGGCTGGCTGCGGAGGAACCTCTGCTACTCAAGGTAGTGGTTCGACTGGGCAGGACAAGGGTACGGTAACCATCGGCTATGTAAACTGGTCAGAGGGCGTTGCCATGACTAATTTGGTACACGCTATCCTAGAGGACAAAATGGGATATCACGTAGAGACAACCATGACAGATGCAGCGCCCCTGTTTGCCTCTCTGGCAAGCGGTGGTACAGATGTTTTTCTGGATGCTTGGCTACCTGTTACACATAAGAGTTATATGGATAAATACGGAGACAGGCTGGAGGATCTGGGTATTAACTATGAAAATGCTAAGATTGGGCTGGTAGTCCCATCTTATGTAGATATTGACAGTATTGAAGATTTAAACAATGCTGCGGATTCTTTTGATGCAACGATCGTCGGAATTGACTCCGGTGCGGGAATCATGTCCACTACCACTACTGCAATTGATGAATACGGTTTGAATTATGAGCTGATGCCCGGAAGCGGCCCCACTATGACGGCTGCTTTGAAGAAAGCAATTGATGCGGAAAATTCCATCGTGGTTACGGGCTGGACTCCCCACTGGATGTTTGCCCGCTGGGATCTGAAATTCCTGGATGATCCCAAGGGGGTTTATGGTGCTGCGGAGCATATTCATACCATTGCCAGAAAAGATTTTTCCACCGATATGCCGGAAGTTGCCGCATTTTTGCAAAACTTCTCCATGACATCTGATCAGCTTGGAGACCTTATGGGAACCATCGCAGACGATACTTCCGGAAAAGATCCAATTGATTTGGCCAGAGGTTGGATGAGCCAAAACGAAGATCTTGTGAACAGCTGGATTGCATCCTGAATTTTCTGGGACGTAGCCTGCCAAGTTTTAAGGTACTATAAATACAATTAAATTAAAAGTTCCCGTATAAAAAGCATGTAGAGCCACAATGACCCATTAGTTATTGTGGCTCTATTGCATTTATTTTGTTTGCATTTAAGGCAACGCCGCATAACAGTATAAAAAATCTGTGCTGCTCGGCAAATTCAACAATGCTATTTGGGCTTTTTTATTTCCACTTTTCTACGGTCGTTTTACGCTTACGTTTAATTCGCTTTGCCTCTGCAAAAAAGCTGGGGAGTTTCTGTGCTGCTTGGTTGTCAACAAACCGAAAAAATGAAAAAAGTAAAAATCCTTAGAACCGTTGCGGCTCTAAGGATTTTCTTGGTAGACGATACAGGACTCGAACCTGTGACCCCCTGCACGTCAAATAGAAGTTAACTTAACTGGAAGTAACTGTACCATAATGGAGGGATATCATAGAAATGCAGAGGACAAACACCCAAAAAGTGATAGAATCAAAGAAAGAACAGGGTGGTGTTTGCAATGCGCAAATATGACAAGGAGTTCAAAGAAGAAGCGGTCAAGCTGTCCGATGAAATCGGGGTGAAGCAGGCGGCGGCACAACTGGGCATTCCGTACTACTCACTGGCGGAGTGGCGGCAGAAGCGAAAGGCATTCGGAGATCACGCCTTCGTCGGCAGCGGCATTCGCCGCGACGCGCCGCTTTCCGAGAACGAGCGCCGGCTGATAAAAGAGAATGCCGAGCTGCGAAAAGCCAACGAGATTCTCAAGGATGCGCTGGGTTTTTTCGCCAAAGACCGGAAACGGTAAAGCCGGAGCGGTTGTATGAGTACATCACGCTGCGCCGTGAGCGGTTCTGCATGCCGGGTTGTGAAAGTCAGTGAATCCGGGTACTACCGCTCTTTGCAGTCGGCTGGCAAGCCCAAGCCGTGGCAGCTGCTTCTGGTCAAAATACGAGAGATTTATAATGAAAATCCGGACAATGACAATTATGGCGTTAGCCAAATTCTCCTGGCGCTTACACAGCGTGGTATTCGGGTAAGTCGAAGCAGCGTACGGCGGGCCATGAAGCGTGGAGGCCTGCTCCATCGCGCTCCCCGTCACCCCAGCAGTCTGACAAAAGCAGACTTGGCTGCGCAGAAGGCGGAGAACCTGATTTGTAGGGACTTTACCGCAGACGCTCCCAACCGGAAGTGGCTGACGGATATCACGCGGATCCAGTGTCTGGACGGCAAGCTGTACCTGGCGGCAGTTCTGGACTGTTATAACGGAGAGATCGTCGGTCTTGCTATGGATGACAACATGAAGAAGGAGCTGTGTATCCGGACGTTTCGGTCTGCCTGCAAAGCACAGGGGGCCTATGGAATGACCCTGCACAGCGACCGCGGAAGCCAATTCCAGCTTCTCATTTCGGAAAGTGCTGGCACAATACGGTGCGGTTCAAAGCATGCGCGGCACGGGGCGCTGTTATGACAACGCCAGGATGGAGAGCTTTTTTGCGACGCTGAAGAAGGAAAAACTCTATCGAATCAGGACGGAGCGGATGCCCATGGCACAGGTTAAGAGCATCGTGTTCCGGTATATCATGACCTACTATAACCGCCAGCGAATCTATACTGCTAACCCCGGCGGCCTGCCGCCGGCCATGTATCGTCAGGCCGCCAGAGGCCTGGCCGCATAATCTGCAGATTTTGGGTGTTCACATTCTGCACTGTTCTTGACTTCTCCATAATGAGCCGCTGGTTTCAAGTCCTTTTCAAAAATTTGTATTGGCTCAGTTCGGCACAGTTAGTTCCAGTTTTCAACAGATTGTCAACAAAGTCACCCGCTGCATAAGCCTGTAGGTGAATTTATCACCGACCTCATCCTTATTGCCAGACCAGCTGCCTTTTAAGCAGTGGGTCCGGGGTTCGAATCCCCGCCGGGTCACCAGCGTTTTCCCTAGAGCCGTAATGGCTCTAGGGATTTTTTCTATCATCAAATCATAGCAAATCCAGTCATTTATACGCAACAAATAGGAACAAAAATTAAAAAATAGGAACACTTTTGGGAACACAATCTCTTAACCAAATTAAAAAACGCAACCTATAAAGTACAAGTTCTACTATTCATGATTCATGCTCCAGAACCTTTTTTCGTGCGCATTATGTGGGGCATTTTCTCAACAATGGGGTTGTAAACAAACTAGGCAGCTCAATGTGGGAATAAATCTGTACATTAGGATATAAATAGATTGAGCCGATCAGGCATTGTTGTCACCACTCGCTGAAAGGTCCTTGAGCTTGAGCGCTAATGTCATAAGAATATGTTCCGCAAAATACTGTTGATCAAAAATCACTTTGTTTATATCAATATTCTTGCATTCTGCTTTATTTCCAGTAATGGCATACTCCAGAGAGTCTTTACTTATTTCAGAACGAATTAATCGTATATACTGTGTACGCCTATTTCTATTTGTCGGATGTCCTACTACATCATTACGCATATCACGTATATCTTTGAGTAATGCATAGTTATCACATGTAAAACTATCTAATTGCAAGATACCGCACAGCGTGTTGATTGCATCCTGCTGCAAAAAGAAGGCCTGAAATAGCCCATAGATGTACAGATATGCGCCCTCAATATCGGGAAAAGGGCTTCTTTTATAGAAGTCAATCGCATATTGACTATCTTCAATTACATCCAATGTGGCCAGTAACTGTGACCACTGCGCTTCAGAGAATGTTGCAGGACGGTCTTTATCAATTTTTGAGACATAGGAACGAACTAGATCCATTCGGCTCGCAATCACATTTTCATCCATTTTTGCTTCCCTTTCTGAATTAGTTTGTAACTGTATCACCAACGACGTCATGAGTTTCAATTGTGGTACATATTTCTATTAGCAAGCCCGATGGACAGAAGGCCAGGGCTTGTTATCTGTTTATAAATAATGGGAATAGTGACATTCTTAAACCAATAATTAAATTGTTCAGTCATTTGGAGAGAGTATCATTTTTTGTAAACTTTGTCGTTCGTTTTGCCCTCGTTGGTGATCAAGCCGAGCTTTTCGGCCTTGGTCAACAGTCTGCGAACTGTTGTTCAAACAGTCCCTATTATGATTTTGCTTTGCTTATACTCTCTGTCATCTTCTTTATTTTTGCTGCTTGTTCTTTTTCTACTAGCACTCTGTCAAGTAGTAGTTCGATAGCTAATTCCAAATGCGGGAACATTTCAGAGCATTCGGTTTCCGTGTATTCATGCAATCCTTTACTCAGCACTCCATACAACTTGTTTTTTATCGGTAACAAGGCTTCTGGTAGTATTTCAGTTCCAAATGAACTTAGGTAATCTAGCTTCTCGTTGAATTTCATTTTGTAGTATTGATCTTCGTTCCAATTCTCACGTGATAAACATTGTACGTGCTTGCTTTCAACGATATTTTCAAAGATCCTTCTAAGATAAACAAAAGCTCCAATGCCTATTCCCGAAGCGTGCAGTCCAATTGCTCTTGTCAATTCTTTGTATTCGTTTTTAAGTAGCTTCTTATACTTTTGCACTTCAAAAAACTGCATATCCGCCATGGATGGATATTGCCCAATTTTTTGGAGCACCAAATAATACTCCGCTTGCTTATCTTGTTTTTGAGCTTTTTCAAGTTCCTCGGTGATATCAGGTAATGGATCGGAGCTACCTTTTTTATTGTTAAGGCAAGCGCCTTCATAGTTGATAAGAATTGCGGGTCTTGTTTCTTCCATTCCATGTGGATACTCAATCGAGAAGTAAGCGTATACAGTATGATTCGTATTATATGAGCATTCTAGCTTTATACAAAAGGTATGCAGTTGCTTAGCAATTACACTTAGACATTCGAGGCTTTTTTCAGCAGCTATTCTGCTATAATCATCAACTAGGACTCCATCAAGTGTCGATAGAATAGTATTGTACAACAAATTATTATTGGTTAGTAATTGGTGTGAATTTGTAGATGTTGTAAACTGGGGAATCGGCGCATTGGCATTTGAAAAAGCCAATTCCCGTTGACAGTCTTTACATGGGAGTAGCACTGGACTCTTTATTTGTGCCAGTTCGTACAATTGCCGTACATCATCTGAAACAAGAAGATTACTGTAGCCACTGCCATCGGCAAAAACAGCATTATCAAAGTTTTCAGATCGTGTGTCAATCGCAACCGGCTCATATAAACCAACTGATGTAATGAGCTCGGCAATTGTGTATTCAGATAGGTGTTTAAGTGAGAGTATCTTTTCATTGGTTTGTGGCATAGTATCATCCTCCAGCGTTCATATTGCTATCTTGAAACTCAACTTTGCAGGCCTATTCTAACGGGTTAATCGTCGATTCGATAAAGCCGATCTCATCTTCGGTTAAGCCATACTTAGCATAAAGCTAGGTGTCCGTACAGAGCTTGGAGAAGTCCTTAATGGAACTAAACGATATGTTTTACTTGGTGCGTCCTGAGATATTCTTCAAGCAGATACCAGTACACGGAAAAACTTCGTTTTGATGAAGTTCTCCGCTTTGGTTTTGCAATCAAATACGGCATAAAGAAAAGTTTGAAAGCATACCGAATTTCTGAAGCAATATTCCGGCTTCCCGATTACATATGGGTAAGCAGGAAGTTTAAGCATATAATCCACTTTTGCGTTTGGCAATTTTCTGCTTAGAGCGTTTTCACACAGTCTGGCTAAAACGTGTCAATGGCCTCTCAATTTGGTATTAATGTACCATTTCTATTCAAAAGATTAAACCAATATTTTAAATAGTTCAACCGTTTTTTTAAATGAACATGAAAATGTTCAACCCTTGACATGAAGATTCCTGCACCGTATAATCATTTCGAGGTGAGTGTGATGACGAACGAGGAAAAGATACTTGATTTGCTGGCGGCCATGAATGACCGTATAGGAAATATTGAGACTAACGTAGCAGGACTGCAAACCAATGTATCGGCGCTTCAAACTGATGTGGCCGGAATCCGGATTGACATAGAGAATCGCATTGACCCGTACTTACAGGCTCTTGCTGAAGGTCAAAAGGGTATCTTAGAAACGCTGGCTCCGAAGAATCGCGTTGAAGCTCTGGAGGAAGAAGTTGACTTCATGAAGCACGTGATTAAAACCTTGGCCAAAGAGGTTGACGAGCTGAAAAAGGCTAACTGAACACGGCTTTACAAGGCGGTGCCGAGCTGGTACTGCCTTTTTTCGTTGGCGGTGTGTTATTTACTCGGTACAATGGCCGTCGTGGTCATGTAGCCACTTCGTAGGACGCACTACTGACTTTTTGTCATACCAGGTTCGCGCTCCGGTATGCGACTTCCATGGCGATCTCTCTGCGCTCTACATCGTCTAGCTTCCTGCCGTTCGCGCTGTAACTCTGCACAAAGGTGAAGGGAGAGAGGCGAGCCAAAGAGTGCCGGCCTGCCAGGCCGGCTCACGGAGAAAGTCACCTCGCCTCTCTCCCCCCGCTGCGGTGGGTCTCCCCTCTCACCACTCCGACTTTCTCTCTCAAAAAAAGCTGGCCGGGGTATGGTTTTACAAGGCCCCGCCGAGCTGACGCCGCCTGCTTTTTGTCCTGGCACATTGATGTTCCAGAATATGGGAGTTGTATATCTTTTTTCTTCTCTTGTAAGAACCCCCGTTATCTTAGGTCTATCTTCGTTGTTCTGAATATCGGCGTACCTCCCCATATCCTCCGGCACAACTGCCAGCGTCGGCCGACACACGGCCCTGGTATCACGCAGCAGGAGATAGGAATTGCTGGAGAACGCACCGTTACATTTCTTACAGCGCTGTATGTAGAGTAGGCCAGCACAGTCCAGCTCCTGCACTGCGGCACGGACGGTGCTGTCTGCCAGACCGGCTTCCTTGCGGATTTTGGAAAAGCTGGGATAGGCGTGGTCTTTCCGCATCTGGCGGTAGATGTAGAGGAAGACGGCCACGGCTGCGCCGTGTAGCTTCGCTTCCTCCAGCTTGCGCACATAGCGGTAGGGAATCATGATAAAGCCCTTTTGCGGGACAATGCAGGTGTACTCAGACGCGTTGCGGGTGATTCTCCCTGTCTCCGGATCTCGCTTCGCCCGGTGACGCTTCACGGTGATATACCCGGTTTTCTCCAGCTCCTTCAGCTTGCGGCTCACTGTGTCCAAAGCGATACCGGACAGCTTGGCCAACTCACGCTGCGTCTTATTTACTTTGCCGGTGCTCTGGCTGGCATAGCTGAACATGGTAAGGGCAAGCTGCTTTGCGTAGGAGGTTATTTTCTTGCCCCTGGTATCCTTGGCCAACTGCTGCGGGAAGCGGAAGGATGGCTCTGCCCGGTGTCCTATGTACATGGTTCTTCTCTCCTGCATTTTGTTATTTACGTTATATAATGTAAATACGTTATTTCTGTTATTTAAGTTATATAATTGAAATAAGAAAACGGGGTGTACCAGTGCTTTCACTGATATACCCCGTTTGTTTTCTACGGATCTCGCTTCATCTTTTCATAGTCCTCCAGCTTCTTTTGATTCTCCCGTATGTACTGCTCCAGCAGCTGCGCCACCAGCTCACTGACGCTGCGGCGCTCCACAAAGGCCACCTTCTTTACACCTTCATAAAGGCTGGGCAGGATAGCTAGACTGATGCGCTGCTTCGTCTCCTGGTCGGATTTGGGACGGCCTTTCCCGGCTGCTGCCGGTGTCGGCTCCGCATGGATGATGGACGCCACCACGCCGCGTCCGGCCCGCTTCGCTTCGCGTTCTGCCAGTCCCATTTCAGTTCCTGCCCTTCTCTATAATGCAGGCCGCGACTTTCTCATACTCCGTGGCTGCGTCGTTGGTGGGGGCCTGCTCCGTGACGGCCTTTCCATCACAGACGCCCTTCTTCACAATAGCCAGCTTCTTCACCGTGGCCACCACGGAATACTTCTCCTGAAGGAGCTGAAGAATCTCCCGATCATCCTTTACCCGCATTTCGTACATGGTGGCAATGACCCCTAGCACGGTAAGCTGCGGGTTCACCAGATCGCGGATCTCTGCCACGGTGTCCAGGAGCTGTTCAAGGCCGCGGTAAGCGAGGTAATCCGTCTTGACCGGAATTAACACGCTATCCGCGCTGGCCAGCGCGTTGATGGTGAGAATGGAGAGCTGGGGCGGGCAGTCGATCAGGATGTAATCATACTGGCTGCGTACCTGGTCTATGGCGCGGCGCAGAATCGTTTCCCGGACGGGACGGCCAATCAGTACCACCTCCAGCTGCGCCAGCTCCAGCCGGGACGGGACGAGGGATAAGTTCGCCTGCAGCTCACAGGTGCAGCGGCTGATCGGGACGCTCTCTTTCTGCAAAACGCTGACAATAGTGTTTTCATAGTCGTAAGGCTCCAGCCCCGCGCTGATCGTCAGGCTCGCCTGGCTGTCCAGGTCAATCATGAGGGTTTTCTTGCCGGCACGTGCCAGGGCGACGCCCACGTTATAGGTGCTGGTGGTCTTGGCCACGCCGCCCTTCTGATTTGCGAAAGCGATTACGGTTCCCATATTCTTTCCCCTTTTCTAATTCGTTCATTGGATCAATCACCATAATTGGCAATGTGCTCGTCTCAAAGACCTTGCGCAGATAATCTATACGTTTCATTTGAATCACCTGTATAATTGAAATAATGGATATACGTTATATAATGGAAATAACTTAAATACTAGATGTGCGCTGTTCAATGGAAATCTGAGATATCATAAAGCTCAAATAGCTTTAGGTTGCGCTTCATATTCCGTAAAACGCTTTGCAGCCTGTCCAGCAGCACAGGGTAATTGCCCAGGGCATCCACAAGTGCAATTTCGGTTTCCAGCTTCAGCAGGTCTTCTTCATAACGCTTCCTGGATACCATGCGGTCAGCACGGAAGCCTGTAATGTAAATTCCCCTTGCATGTGTCGGGTTCCTCCGCAGACTTTCCGGAACATCCCACATCCCAATTTTTCGGGTTAGCAGCTGAAGCGCATATTTCTGATACCGCTGTTCTTCAAGCCATTCTCTTAGCATTGCTGGGCCTCCGTGTCCATAACTTATATAATTTATATAAGTTATATAATTTAATTGGCGGCGGCTGTGCCGGGGATGGAGTAACGATTAGAAAAATGTTGCCCAGATGAATCCTGACGCCGCTCAATTTGGAGCAGCCCCACTTCGGACAGGTCTTTCAGCATAATGCAAAGGTTGGAACGGCTCACGCCTGAATGCTTACTAATCTCCGCAATACTCAGCTCTGGTTGTCCCGCGCCCTGGCAGTCATACAGGTATAAGAAGACTGCCGTAGCTGCGTTAGGCAATCCCGACGCTAAGAGGCGTATGCAGACATTGCGGTTTAGTTCCAACGTCTGTTCCTGCTGGAAACGGTAGCAAGGATATTTACAGTCCATGTGACTTGCAAGGATCAGGTAATCGGCATCCAGCAGCGCAGCGTTTGCCAATCGGAACGTTACAGGAGAAATCGGCGTCTGCTGTTTAATGTCAGGTAGCGAGATTGTAAAAGCATCCTGCGGATCATAGCGAGTACACAGCGCCAGCAGGAAACGACGTGCGGACGGTGACAGTGCAGCATCCCGAACCGCTCTGCGGGGGTAATAACAGATGTTTGTCATAGATTGCAGTCCTCCTCTGTAATATCCTTCATATCAAAAGAGCCGTCTTCATGGAGCAGCAGCACTCCGGCCTTCGTCAGCTCCGCTTCACAGCTGCGGATCAAGTCCGGCGCTTCGTGCATGGCCAGAGCGATCAGCTCTGTGCCGGGATACTGGCTGGAAATGTGCTCCCGGCAGTTATAGAGGTGTGCAGCCACACAAAAAGCCACGTCAGAAAGATGCGCGTCAAAGATGCTATAAGGCATCAGGGAATAATCCTCGTCTGCCGGGAGCTTCAGCTCAACCTGAATCACCGGCCTACGCTGCCTATGCTTTTTCTTACTCATTGAAATCATCCTCCGTAATAGTTTTCACGCCATTCTGGATGAAGGCGTCAATGTCGCGGTCTTTCAGCTTCAGGTATTGGATGCCCAGCGACCGGGCCGAACTTGCGACTTCCTCGATCTGGCGCTGCTCCGCTGGGGAGCGGTCGCGGGTAGCAGAATAAACGCCCATGAAGAATGCCGCGCTGGAGATATGGGCAGCTTTGGCAGAGATAGCGGCCAACCGCTCAATCTGCGGCTGCATGGTTTCCTTTACCGCCCGCTGCACAAGTTCATACAGGTAGTCATCATCGGTCTTGGCTCCGATGGAAACAAGGCCGCGATCTACGAGATTCCGCAGCACCTCACTTTTAGGAATATGGCGCTGTGCCGCCAGCTGCGAGATCATGCGGCTTGTCTCTCCGGAACATCGAAAAGGTATGTAATTTGCGTGGTGACGGTCTTCCATCTGAATCTCCCTTCTAAAAACGTCTATTTTCTATTTGTGTTCCAATTGGAACACAAATAAAGTGTGTGGAACACACGTTGAGGGCTTTGCCCTCAAGCTGTTGAACGGCGTGTGGAACACGCCTTATCCTGCCATTCCAAAATGCTTCGCAATTTTGGAACGGTTTCCGCCTCCTGCGGGGCGGAAATGCTCCGTCCCGCGTCCTCGTCCTTCGTTTCTGGCCGTGCAATCAATGGGAACGGTAAGAGAGGAAAAATGATTTGAAATCCCTGCATTTTTCCTCCAGCCACTTCCGGTAAGCGCCGGGAGCCATGTGCCGGGCATCATTTTCCATGGTGGCCAGCACCGCTTCTGTCTCAGAAAAGTCACCTTTCGGCCAGCCGCCCCGTGAACGCCGGAAGGCTGCGGTGTACACATTGCGGTTGGTAAGCCGGTGTACCATGGGGATCTGTTCAAGTACGATGGTACCGCAAAGCACCAGGTCAAATAACGCGCGGAATTCCGCTGCTTCTAATTCGCTCTCTGTTAAGAGATATTCAGATTGCATCACTGCACCTCATTCTCCCGGTTCTGGCTCGTCCGGTTCCCGCGCGGCCTGCGTAGGAATCATAATTTGTTCCCTGTCAAAATCCAGTATGATGAAATCGGGGTCGGCACTTGTATCTTGATTTCGCACACTTCTGAAGCCAAAAGAAGCTGCGGCAGCGATGGCAATTGGCGTATTTTCATCAGAGGTCAAGAGTGGCTGAATAAGCGTGTACCGCTCATACTTAAGTTCCAAGTCTCGCCAGCGGGGCGGCTCCGGTACCGCTGGGCCTTTCAAGTTGAGTTTTCTCAGCAGCATCCCCAGTAATTTCATGGCAAAGGGGAGTATTCCTAGAAAGCAAATAACGGCCATAAGTGAGCTTCGAAACCCCATGTCAAAATCGCCAGCATCATAATAGCGATGGAAAATGGGCGGCAGCGCATGGAACCCAAAGAACCAGATTGCCGTAAGAACCAATGCTGTTTCTACCAAGGGAATAAGATAGCGGATGATTTTGTGCGATCTTTTCCAGTCTACAAGGGCGGCTTTGTCCTTCTCGTATAGCGCCTGATTGCATTCACCGTCTGACCAATCTTTTTCACAGGCGTACTTTGATTTAAAAATAATACGTACTTTCATGCATTACAGCTCCGCTTCAGCTTCCGGTTCCGGCGCATTATCGGTAAGCTGCCCTGCCGCCTGCGCACATTGATCGGCGGCAACGCTGCGGAGCCGCACTGCCTCTGTGTGCTTCCAGTAGGCTTCTCTGGCAGCTTTGCTCAGACAAATTGAATTACGCTGCATGGTTTCCCGACTGTACTCACAGCTCTCGGATTTTTCCATGATTTCGTCCCAGCGGTCGCGTTCAATAAATTCCGGGGCTTCTTCCAGCGTATCGCCGTAAAAATAGCGGTTAATTCCGCCCCGGCCATCATTGAAACTCATGCTCAGCCGGATCAGAATATTATCCAGCTCCACGGTGCTGCCCAGCTCTACCAGAAGATTACCGGCCCTCAGCTCATACCAGGGATATTTAGGGTTCTGATTCATCATGGGCGGCATTGTAAGATTGGCGGCGCTGATCCCCAGCTCACGCTTCAGCAGTTCGCGGGCTTTCACAATTCCGAGCTTTTTCATTTCCTTTCCCTCCTGTTATTCATTCTTTTCAGCCTCGTCCTTGTCCGCCAGATACGCATCAATAAAGCACTCTATCTGGGCTGCAACTTTTGCCTGATCCTTTTCCGACAGCTCAGAAAACCCTTTGAATAGCCGTTCGCCGCAAATGCGGCAGTAACGGTCTTCATCCTGGCATTGGTTTCCGCAATGAGGGCAGCACTTCCTTTTTGCCGCCTGTTCCACGGGCGTTACCTCGTCAAAATATGGTTCAATCATTTTATAGATAAGCGCCGTAACCTCCGGGGCCTGATAGAAATGCACTACGTCCTGCAGCTCATGACAGGCAAGGCTGTATTGCCCCATGCCCAGCGCCTTTTGCGCCGTGAATATGTGGAACAGGTAGCCGCAATGCAAGAGCTGCCCTCGTCTGGTTCTGATCCGCTGGGCAAGCTCCCGAAGTGCCAGCAGGCCGCGCCGGTCCTCCTTCTCCGTGTACACCCGCAGCCATGGGAAATCGTTGACCGGCTCCTCTAGGTAATCACGCAGCGCTTGCTTGTCGCTCTGGCCGGGGGTACTGGCAGCATCCGGAGACAGCGCTTTAACATTCCGGCGCTGTGCTTTATCCAGCCGTTCGTCTAAAAAATCTATACGAATGTATAGCCAGAGCATCACCACAAGGGCAAGCCACAGTACAATCGCAATACTTTTGCTGATATTCCCACTCTCTATGTAATCGACAAAAAGGCATGAACCTGCCATGGCGGTTGCTGCCAGAAGCATGTCAAACAGTAGAAAGCCTATATAACACCGTGCTTTTTTCCAATGGCCTTTTAGAAAATCAACTACATTATCAATCCAAAAAAACAGGATAAGGGCTACGACTGGAACACCTATTTCTAGAACATTGTAGATATTAAAATTCATTCCCCTCACACCTCTCTGGAGAAGTAGAGCTTCAGCGCCTGCTGGATGGTGGTTTCGATTTCCTCCTGCGTGGCCTCTTCCGAGAAGTAGCGCCGCACGGTCTTGTAGGGAAGCGTCACCTTGCGCAGATTTTTTCCGCTGGGCTGTACAAGTTCCTCCAGCATTTCCGGCGTAAACCGTGCGCCGCCCTGGTCGGCCTCCCGCAGCCGGTCAGCCAACTCCAGAGACATGTACACGCTATGCTCATGGAAACAGTAGGCTTCAACCGCCTCCTGGTTATCACGAGAGAGGAAAGAAAGGGTTGCGCCGATCGTCAGCCCCAGTTTCTTTTCATCTACTGCCTGCAATAGCGCGGGTGTCAGGTACGTCAGGCGAATATAGCGCTGAATTTGGCGCGCACTTTCATCTGTGCTTTCTGCTATTTCAGCATCTGTTCTTGACTTCGTGCCAACTTGGCACGAAGTCAAATCTGTCCTCTGCCCCTGCCGTTTCATGGTGTCAAGCTGCATCTTATAGGCGAATGCTTTTTCAGAGGGCAGCAGGTTTTTCCGTTGCTGAAGGTTGGTGGAAATCATCTGCAGGATGGCTTCATCGTCGGTGAGCTTCCGAATGATGCAGGGAACCGCTGTATACCCGACGGCGCGGGCCGCAGAGCGCCGGTTATGTCCGGCAATGATCTCATATCGGTGATCTCCCAAAGGACGTACAATCAGAGGCTGAATAATACCGCGTTCTCGAATATTCTGCTGTAACGCCTCCATGTCCTCCGGGGAGTACGGACGGAAGGGCTGCTTCTCCATGCCGGTAGCAAAATCCCGCAGCAATTCAATAGGCAGCTCCCGTAGCGCGTCACCGGCTACAGGCTCCAGCGCCGGTGCAGCAGCGGACGATTCCACGCTGCCGGGGACCTGCAGCGTCCCCGCAAACAGCTTGTCCAACGCGCTGTTACCATTATTTTCCTGCTCTTGAATCAGTTGCTTCAGAACTTCCTTTTTCATATTGGTAGCCTCCTATAAATAATCCCGCAGGAAGGAACTCCTGCTGGGGTGGCGCAACTTCCGCATTGCCTTGATCTCTACCCGCTGTTCCTGGTCTAAGGGGAGATTCAGTTCTTCCGCCGTTTCCTCGGCGGTGTAGACTTCTCCGCCCACAAAGCCGAACCGCAGACGGATGGCGCTTTCCTCTGCCGGTTCCAGTGTCGCCAAAACTTCCCGTACCTGCTCTCGAAGCTCCCGGTGTTCCGCCAGTTCTTCAGGTGTTGGTTCATCTTTTACAAACAGATCTCCAAACGTGGCACTGTCCGATTCATCGGAAACAGGGGCATCCAATGAGCGGGTATAAAAAGATTTGGTATAGTTCAGGAGCATACGGACAATAGCGGGTGGAATGGTCATTTCCTCTGCAATATCGTTAACTTCCGGTTTGCAACCAGTCTCCTTTGAAAAACATTCTGAGGTGGTACGAATTTTTTGGATAGCACCAGTAACCTGGTGTGGAATATGAACGGCATTTTTCTGCCCGATCAGCCGTCCCAGAGCTTGCCTTATTCGGACGGTTATAATTGCTGGAAAGTTGAGAGGGATTTCATTGCAAGTTTCAATCGCCTCAAGCAGGCCCAGCGCGCCCTCCTGCATCAAATCCTCCATGGAAATACTGTTGCCATAGCTGTACCGTTTAGCGATAATGGCCAGCAGGGGGAGGTAGGATAGCGTCAGTTCTTCCCGAGCCGCCACACCGTTGGCAATATCCCGCTTTGCGGCGGCGATATCCTCTAGACGTACCGTGTGCTGCTGAAGCTGCTCTTTTGCTGCGCGGCCTTCCTGAATTGCCCGAAGCAAAACCCGCTCCCGGTCGGGGGACATTGCACCGCACTTGTGATAGTCCGGCAGGGGCGCAGCTCTGTTTTTTTCTTCTCTCATAATCTTTCGCGGTCAGGCATCCTCACGGCTGCGGGGTATGAGATTCCTTTTGCTGACGCTCCAGCTCTGCCTGCGCCTCCTGCATCCGGCGACGTTTACCCAGGAACCAATACTCAAACCAAAAGAGCGGAAAGAACCACACCCCCGCCACAGCCATTCCGGCTAATTCTGCAGTGATAGCATAATCTCGCACAAGGGGATAAATAAGCGGATAGAACAGGCGATGCAAGGCGTAGGGATATGCCATGGTCATAAGGACTAGAAGTGCGATTGCAGCAACGGTAAACGTGTAGATACCCATTCCGAGAAACGTAGTCTTTTTCGGAAGCCGTTCTGTGTTGGGATTTGGTTTTACAGATTTCTGATTGTTCATAGCGGTAAGTCCTTTCTTAATCATCAACAATATGAATGTACCAATCGTTTAGAGCGTCATCAAAGATGTATAGTGATTTGCTAACGGAGGCGTAGAGCTGCCCGCCGGGAGTCCATGAATCAAATACATACACCGGCACGGTGTATTCCATATCATCCGGATACCAGAGCGGCGTGTAGTGGATACGGTTGCCATAGTAGGAAAATGGGTTCCGTTTGAATGACCAGTTCCGTACGTCCACTTTCTCCAGCAGCCGGTTATACTCCTGGTACCCAAACTCCGGGAACGTGGCCACGGCATTTTGGATGGGTGTCACATCGTAATCCGCTACGCCGCTGCCATGCTGTACCAGCGGCTCCACACTGACCTCCACCGCATAGCCGGACTTCATGGTAGTCTGGCCATTGCCCATACGGTACGCTGTTTTGCATCGCTCATCTGGCGTTAACTCATAATCATGAATTACAAGAGACGCCTGATAGGTCACGTAATAGAAATACCAGTAGCCGTAAGTGGCAGTAACCTGAATCCAGCGGGCGTACCATTCGCTCCAGGTGGTTGAGGTGTTGTTGCCGTAGTCCGGTACCGGGGACAGCTTGAAATCGTCGTTGCGGTCGTAGTAGGTTGGATCTGGCGGCGTCTTTTCCTCCAGCTTCACCACGTTAATATTGAGGGTGACGGGATTCCCCGCTCCGGTGGCCGTTGCGGTCAGCTGCTGCGGTTCGCTGGGCGTATGCCAGCGTATCCAGATAAGCTGCGTTCCACCTGCGGGGCAGATAAATGACTTGCGGGAGGTCTGACCGCCGATGGAGAGTATCACATAGGCATCATCATCTGGGTTGATCTCCGTCGAGGATGAAACCGGGAAGCTGACAATAACATCTGTGTCTGTCCGGAACTCATAATCGTATTCGGAAGGTGTCACCGGCGGCGTGGCCTTGAAGGTGACAATGCCCATGCCCAAGTAATGGATGATATCGGCGTTGGTTTGCTTGCCGGACTTTGCTCCTGTCCATTTCTCCAGATGCAATTCTGTGTCGGCCTTTTCCAGGAACATGGAAAGCGGAAGATTCTGATGTGTGAGAGATTTCATCCAGGCACGGAGCTGGCCCTTTGCCAGCACGTCATACTCGGCGGCTTCCGTGGCCGTCATAGCATATTTAGTACCCTTGAACACGAAGTAGGCGATTGGCTCCAGCAGCAGCTTATATTGTCCGCTTATGAGATCGTCATAGGGGACGCCAATGCCGCCCGCAATGGAACGAATACAATTTTCCTCGGTAAAGTAGCGTTTGATGGCGTCAATGTTATTGCCACCTGCACCACCTACGATGGTAGGCATTTTCCTAGATAGAACGGTGCTTTTATACGCAACGGAAGCTCTTTCAAGACTTGAACCATGCAGATAATCAAGCTTATTTCGCTTTACAAACGATGTCTCTACACTGCTTTCAGGTTGGTTGCTCCAGTCCATGGAATAGACCTTTTGCCCGTCTTTCAGAACGGTAATTCTACATCCGTCCTCATTGTTCCAGTAATTCTGCTTGCTTCCTTCACCCATGCCCCCGCCGCCGTCACCGCTGCCGTTGCCGCCGTCAATGTTTCCGTCACCCACGGCCAGCACTGGTACGGTCAGCAGGGACAGTGCCATGACAGTTGCCAGCAGGCTTGCCAATATTCGCTTTTTCTTCAATATGTTCACTCCTTTTGCATAAAAAAAGCTCCCTGCGTCCATTGGTACGCAAGGAGTTTCGTTTTTGATTTGATTTTTCCGGCGCGGAAGATCTCAGCCCATTTCACCGACATAGTTGCCAGTGTCTGGCCCCATTTCAATGTAGTCAGGAGTTCCGCCGCTGGTATCAGCGCCCCATCCAAAAACTTCGTCATAGATTTGCTTCTGACCATCAACCACGCGCGTGTCACCGTTCTGCGGTGTAGAGTTGCTGGGCTTGGACGGTGTACTAGGTGTAGACGGTGTGCTGGGTTTGGTGGAACTGTCTGAGGGCTTTGTGGTGGTATCGGAGCTGTCGGTAGATGGTGTGGTGGTTGTGCTGCCGGTGCTGGGTGTCGTAGCAGCCTGCTCTCCGTGATAGGCTCCATCCGTACCGGTGATCTTCCCGCCGCCGCTGCCAATGTTGGCCGTGGGCGCGTTGGGCGCGGTCGTGGTGGTGTCCAGCTCTCCGGGTTCGGCGTCCCAGGTGCGGTCTATGGTCACGGTGCCGTCCTTGTCCGTCGTGACCTTGATCCGGTCATTGGCGGGGTTTGTGCTGCCGGATCCGGAAGAATTGGTGCTTGAGTTCGCCGCTTGCGAGTTGCCCGAGGTGACAGTGAAATTATAATCTTTCGACGTATCCGGTTCGATGACGGGCAGCGTCGCCGCTTGTGCCTGCTGCTTGCCGGGTAGGTACACACAATTCACATAGTAGATGGAGCTGCATACCACACCGAAGGCCACCACCGTGGTCATAATGCCTTTCCAATGCTTTTTAAAGGATTCTTTCATATGAAATACCTCCTGTCATTTGGTTTTATTTTCCTCTAACGTATCACAATCCATGGGGTTTTGCAACCGTGCGGCCTCCGATGCCGCCTGTTCTTTTTTCAGGCGGCGAAGTTCACGCCGCCGGGCATTGATCTCTTCTTTGTGCAGCGCATAATATGCGCGCTCGCTGGCTCTAATCCTGGCGTTATTTTCTTTGCGGTATTCCCGGTCTTTCGCACGCCGTTCTTCAAGGCTTTTCTTTCGCAGTTCCCGTCTATGCGCATTCACTTCCTCGCGGTGCAATGCAAGATATTCTTTATTACGAGCGCTGATCTCTTCCCGATGCTCATAATAGTATTTCAGGCTTTTAGCAACACAGCTCTCGCGGTTTTCGGCGTAATGCGCTCTGCTCTTCGCAATGATTACATCACGATGTAATTCGCGGTAAAGTCTATCTTTTGCGCGCATTTCATCAAGATTTCTTTGACGACGTTCCCGCTCTTTCCGGTTGATTTCATCACGGTTCAAATGACGCTTCTGCAAAATAGAATCTTTATTTTTCTGGTAGTATTGCTGTGTGCGAAACTTCTTTTTTTGCTCTCGCAGAGCCTGCAACTCTGAGATGGGTTTCATGCTTTTAAGTTCGTCATATGCTTTTGGGGTTATGCGATCCAGAATGCAGTCTTCGTATGGGCAGTGCAAGCAATCCTCATTACATATTGTATTCATGCTGAAACCTCCGGTTTTTGAGCTGGGGCGCTATTTGCATCTGTTGCCTGACTTACTTTGTTTTCAAGCTGTTTGGAATAGCATCGCTTTCCATCATGAACACGCAGCCTGCCGGTATCATTACAGTACAAGCAAGCGTTAACATCAGATCCGGATTTACCTGTAAAGAGCTTTCGCCAATAAATGCAATCTGAACAAGAGCACAATTGAAGCCGCTGGGATACGGCTTGAATAAAGTCGTATCGGTATTCCCGGGCGTTAAAACAGGAAACCTTTTTCAGAATCACCGCATCTACAGGCGTATTATCCCAATAAAAAGCCCGAATGAACAGCATTCGCATTGATCCATCTTGATACGCTTCCATTGTATGACCTATTGCTGAGACGATGGCTTTATAACGACGCTGCTCTTCCGCTGGCAGTTCCACCGAGGCCGCGCTTGCGGTTGGGTCTTTGCCGTGGCTGCTGCTTATGGAGTATTTCAGGCTGCACATTTTCTCCGACAGCGTCGGATAGCTTCGAATAATTTCTTCAATAATAGAATCATTGCTTCCCACGCTTTATCACTCCCTTCCTCTCATGTAAAACGTTCATAATTCCGACTATCATTTACGCTGATTATCTGGTAATATCTTCAATAGCTACGTATATGTATGCGTACCTGTATGGACTTTTCAAGGTGCAAATAAAACAACTATGCGACGCCACCATCTGAGGCGCGCTCAGCGACCCATTGGTTAAATAATTTGCGATAGATTTCAAAATGCCGGTGTGAGTTTGCTTCTTTTGACCGATAGCAGATTGCAAATGGGTAAAGACCAGATTCTATTGCGCACGCCAATGCCTCATTGTTGACAGTCAAGCCCAAATTACGCATGGACTCGGCAAGTTCGTTTAATGTCATTGTTTCTATTCGTGGCATGTGTGACTCCTCTCTGAATATTTAGGCTGACTCATAATCAAAAAGTGCATCAATGGAACATTTTAAGACTTCAGCCAAACGAGGAAGTTTAGCTGCTGCTGGTAGAGCTTCTTCGTTTTCCCACTGTGCAACGGATGATTGCTTTACTTCCATCGCACGGGCTAATTCAGTTTGAGTAATTCCGCAATGTTCTCGTAATTCTTTGATTTTCAAGACGTAATCCCCCTTTCAAGGTTGCATCCAAAAATCCAACGTGGTAATATAGTTTGTAACTATATTTCTGATTTTGGATATTTTTAGTTTGTGACTATAACTATAATTCACGAAAAATGAAGTGTCAAGGGAATTAGTTCATATAATATGAATTATGTCAATAATGCACTAATTATAATTCATATTTTATTTATTTTTATGGTGATGTGTATGGATGTAATCGAAAGAATTTTTGAATTGCTTCAGGAAAAAGGTATGCAGCAAAAAACATTTGCCGAGCGTATTGGAGCAACACAGCAAATAGTTACTGCTTGGAAAAAAAGTACATCAGCGTCATATGTTAAATATCTTCCTCAAATGGCTGAAGTCCTTGGGACTAACGTTCAGTGGCTTTTAACCGGTGAGGGAGAAAAAAACAGACAAACCGCCACCCCAAAGGGCAGCGGTTCGTCTGAAGAGTTTGCAAAGCTCTTTGTTAAGTTGACGCCGGAGAACCAAAAACTGATTATTGCTGCGATGCAAGGTATGCAACCAGACAAATGATTTCTGGCTGTCTTTCCTCGGGTAGTCCACGGAACAATTCCAGAGCGGTTTCTAAAGCATCATCCATACGGGCGTACTCCGTTCTCGAGGATCCTCGTATGAAATTAGGTACCCCCCATATTATAGAATTTTTTAGTTTGCTTGAATAGGGAGTAATCCTCGTTATTTCAGTCTAAAAAAGCGGTGTCTGAATGACACCGCTTATCATTTATTAAAGGATGAAGGCTATGCAATGTCCTAAATGCAACAAGAATGTCCCAGATGACGCTGTATTTTGCTGCTATTGCGGAAAGCGTCTTGCTGTACGAGAGCGCAAAGCAAAGAAGCGTCCGAACGGTACCGGCTGTGTTTACAAACTCTGCGGGAATCGCGCGAAACCTTGGGGTATCAAAAAGAACGGAATTTTCCTTGGTGCCTATCCAACAAAAGCATTGGCCGTCGAGACCTTGGAGAAGCTACAGAAGAAACCTGTTTCAGAATCCTATAATTTTACGATAGAAGAGGTGCGGGAACTTTGGAAACAGGAACACTACCCGGCGTTGTCTGAAAAAGGAAAGGAGTCTTATGATCTAGCATGGTCATTGTTTGAACCTCTCAAAGAAAATAAAATGCGGGATATTCGCACTGAGGACGTTCAAAAGCTCGTAGATGCACAGGTCGGTAAAGGGCGTTCCAGATCACAGTGTGAAAAAGTAAAGGGCATATATAGTCAGCTGTGCAAGGTAGCGATGCGAGAAGATATTATTGATAAAAACTATGCGCTTTTTCTACGACTTCCAAAAAGCAAACGTCCGGATCGTCTTATTTTTACGGAGAAAGAGATCAAAACTCTGAAAGTTGATGCGAAAACAAACGATACTTCAAAGATTATTCTGATGCTTATTTACACTGGCTTTCGTATTAATGAATTGTTACAACTTCCCAAAGCTGGCGTAAATCTTGAAAAAGGGATTTTTACCGGAGGGGAAAAAACAGAGGCTGGTAAAAACCGTGTTGTCCCAATTCATCCTGAGATATTTGCGTATGTGCAGGAATTCATGAGAGAAGCAAAAGGAGATTTGTTTTTAAGTGGGTACACCGGCAACAAGGATGATCACAATTTCAGGAACCGGGAGTATTATCCAACGCTAGAACGCTTGAGGATCAGAACAGAAGAACGGCCAATGAAGCCACATGCTTGTAGATACACCTTTGCTACTCGTGGAGCTAAATCTGGCGTATCTCAGGAAGCTTTGCAAAAACTTATGGGCCATGCAAAATATGACACTACAACAGACTTCTATATTCAAGATGATGTCGATATGCTGAAGAAGGAAATGAAAAAGCTAAAATGAGCGGTTGTCAACATATTGTCAACAAATTAAAAAATTGGAAAAAGCAAAAATCCTTAGAACCATTACGGCTCTAAGGATTTTTTGGTGGACGATACAGGACTCGAACCTGTGACCCCCTGCACGTCAAGCAGGTGCTCTAGCCAGCTGAGCTAATCGTCCGAAGCGAACGAATGAATAATACACGAAAACGACACGTTTGTCAACAGCTTTTAAAAAATAAAGGAGAAAAAATAAAAAAGGCTGCCAGAGGTATAAAAAGGGCACCTCTCTGCCCGCCAAAACATAGCCGCCGGAAAAAGGTAGACTTATCCACGACGCCAAACTGTAACTCTTTCGACGAAATTTGTCATTATTTTTAACCGGATTGTCTTCACTTTTTTCTTCTTTGGCACGTCCTTTTTGTATACAATGGAATACACAAACCGGTTAAAGGAGAGTGCGGCGTGGCGGGAAGACGAAAAAAGCATGAAAAAAGAAGGGTTCGCAAGCAGGCCTTGCTGGTATTGTTTCTGACGGTGGGACTTACGGTGACCACGCCTTTGACGCCCACGCTGGACGCCTCGCTGGCTTCCGTGGCCGCGGCGACCGCCCCTTCCGCTTCGCAGACAGAGACGCGGGCTCAGCCTAAGGCATGGGCGGATTTTGTGGACGGCTCCTTTGGTTCCGCCGCTCTCGACGTGGAGACGGAACCCAAAACAGGTTTCCGGATGGATCTGGAAAATGGCCGGGAAGTGCCCGCCGAAGAGGGTGACGAGACAGACTCGAAGTCAGAACCCGGAGTAACCGGGGAGAGCATTTCCGTGGAAGATAGCTATTTTGCAGACGCGGCCTTCGTGGGAGACTCCCGGACCGAGGGCTTTGAGTTATACAGCGGCCTGAAAAACGGTACATATTTTTGCGCCGTGGGCGCCACCGTCCAAACGGTCATGGATAAAAAGACGCAGGAGGGGCCCTCCGGGCCGGAGACAATTATTGATGCGCTCTCCCGAGGAAGCTTCCAGAAAATTTACATTATGCTGGGTATTAACGAACTGGGCTGGTATCGCACAGAGGAATTTACGGAGCAATACGCACAGGTGATTACTCGCATTCGGGAGGACCATCCCGATGCGACGATTGCAATTCAGTCCCTGCCGCCTGTCAGCGCAAAGCAGGACGCCAAGCGAAGCTATGTAAAAAACGAGCGCATTGTCCTGTATAATGGGCTTCTTGAGGAACTTGCGGCGGCGGAGGGCTGTATGTTTTTGGACGTGGCTTCCGCCGTAACGGATGAAAACGGAACCCTTCCGACGGAGCTAACCACCGACGGGGTGCATCTCAATACCGCGGGGTGCAAAAAGTGGCTGGAATATCTGAGGATACACCCGGTGTAATCTCAAAGGCAGGCGTGAAGGCCGCCGCATTCGCTTAAAAAGCGGAAAATGCGGCGGTTTTTACGATTTTTATTTAAATTTGCGAAATAAATGGGTTAAAAAAGATATAAAGCGTTGTAATTTTAATATTATAATTATATAATAAAATAACCTATCATTATTTCATCCACCGTGCGCCAAAACCCCATCGCCGCTTCTTGCGTCACCGTTTACGGCGGGCTGGGCGAGGGCGGATACGCACGCTGGGAAAGAACGGGGGAAAAGCGGGATGAATACGCGGCGCAAAATCTTGGTGGTGGACGACAGCATTGCCAACCGCCTGACGCTCTGTAAAATTCTCTCCCGGGAATACGAAACGCTGGAGGCCGACAACGGGCAGAAGGCGCTGGAAATTCTAAACCGGGAGTCGCTGGGAATTTCTCTGATCTTTCTGGACATCAGGATGCCCGTGATGGACGGATACGCGTTTTTGGAAAGCGTGCAGACAGACAAGCTACTGGCCGCCATCCCCGTGATTGTTGTCACACAAGGCGGTGGAGAAGAAGACGAGGTGGAGGCGCTGACCCGCGGGGCGATGGACTTTATTACAAAGCCGTACAAGCCGCGCGTGGTGCTGCATCGGGCTGCAAACATCATCTCCCTGCGGGAGACGTCGGCACTGGTGAATCAGATGGAGCACGACCGGCTGACTGGACTGCACAGTCAGGCGTTTTTCTATCAGAGGATGCGTCAGACACTGCGGCAAAACCCGAAGGGGCCTTATGACCTTCTGTGCTCCAATGTGAAAAATTTCAAGTTTATCAACGAGGTGTTTGGTCTTGCGGTGGGAGATCAGATTTTACGGCTGATTGCCCGGGAGCTGCGGGACGGGCTTCCGGGCGAGCACTTTTGCGGTCGTCTGCAAGCCGATATTTTTGCGTGTATGATCCGGCGAGATTCCATGGATTTGGAGGCTGCGCTGAACCGGGCCACGGAGCGTATCCGGGGAGAGTCCGGCGTGAAGAGTTTTTCTATGAAATGGGGGGTCTATTCCATCACGGATCTGCACATTCCCGTTGAGCAGATGTGCGACCGTGCGCTGTTGGCCTGCAACTCCATCCGGGGGGAATATGGACGACTTTTGGCCTTTTACAACGACGAGCTACGTCAAGCGCGGCTGTGGGAAAAAACGCTGGAGGACGGGATGGAGGCCGCTTTGGCCACCCGCCAGTTTGAAATTTTTTATCAGCCAAAATTCAGCCTGCGCAGCAACCGAGTTTGTGGTGCGGAGGCGCTTGTGCGCTGGAACCACCCTACTCTGGGTTTTTTGCTGCCCGAAAGCTTTATGCCCCTGTTTGAGCGCAATGGGTTTATTACCCGTCTGGACCAGTACATCTGGGAGGAGGCCGCTTCTGCCATGCGGGAGTGGGAGCTGCGGGGGCTGCCGCTGGTGCCTGTCTCCGTCAACGTCTCAAGGGCCGACATCTACAACGCCAATTTGGAGTCCGTGCTGTTGGGGATTCAACAGCGGTACGGCATCAAGCCGGGTCTCCTTCATCTGGAAATTACGGAGACGGCTTATACAGAGGACCACCGTCAACTCTGTGAAGAGGTGACAAAGCTTCGCAACGCAGGGTTTACCATTGAGATGGACGATTTTGGAAGTGGCTACTCTTCATTGAATATGCTTAATGAGCTGCCCATTGACATTCTGAAGCTGGATATGAAGTTCTTAAAAGAGGATCAGGAGCGGAGTAAGCGCCGTGGAATCCTCAGCTTCGTGGTGAGCCTTGCGCGCTGGCTGGACCTTCAGGTCACGGCCGAGGGCGTGGAATCCGCCGAGCAGGTGGAAAAACTGCGGAGCATGGGTTGCAACTATGCCCAGGGATATTATTATGCGCCTCCGCTTCCGCGGGAGGAGTTTGAACAGTTTTTAGAGGATGTGGATGATTCACAGGAGGAAAATTCTCTAAAAAATGCCGACATTTTAGAAAAGACCTATCTTCTGGAGATGGCTGCCTATCAGGATTATCTAACCGGCCTTCTAAACCGCCGTGGACTAAACGACGCCATGGCGCGGCTGGACCAGTCTCAAACCGGCGTGTCGATTTTTGTCTTTGACATGGACAATCTGAAGGACTGCAACGATTCCAAGGGCCACGCGGGGGGCGATGAAATGCTCCGCCGATTCAGCACGGTGCTTCGCTCCCATACCCGGGGCGGGGACATTCTCTCCCGTATCGGTGGGGATGAGTTTGTGGCCGTGATGCCCCGGATGCGCTCGGCGGAGTCCGCCATGAAAAAAGGGCAGGAGATCTGTCAGGCGTTTCGGGAAAGCAGCCCCCATCTGCCGGACGGCTTTTGTCCCTCTTGCTCTGCGGGCATGGCCCTGATGCGGGAGGGGGAATCCTTCGAGTCGGCCTTTGCCCGGGCCGATCAGGCGCTTTACCGCGCAAAGCGGAATCAAAAAGGCGTGTGCTTTGCCTGAGACAAGGTCGCAGACCGGAAGACGAAAGCCACTGTTGAAAGTGAGGTGCTGCCAATGAAAGAGTGTACCGAAGCTATGGGGCAAGCGCAGGAGTTTTTGCGGGTTTGGTTTTGCCGCCGGGACGTGGAAACCGCGTCCCGGTATCTGTCCGATGCAATTGGCTTTTTGGGTCCCGGCGGTGGAGAAGACGTTTTGGGCGTCTCCGCCATGAAAGACTATCTTATTCAGGACTGTCGGGAAGAGCCTCGCCAGTTTCACATTGTATTTCTCCACCCCTGGGAGCAGCAGGTGGCAGAGGGTTGCGCCTGTGTGAAGCTGGAGGTGCTCCTGCAAAATAAGGAATATAGCTGGCGGCTGCGCTTTTCCTTTCTGCTTCGCAAAGAGAGGGAATTTTGGCGCATCTGCCATATCCATATTTCCGAGGCCACGGGCAATCAGCGCGGCGGGGAGCACTATCCCCGCACCTTGGTGGTGGAAAGCCTGAACCGCCAGCGCAGCGACCTTTTGAACGAGGCCATTGCCGGTGGTATGATCGGTGGCTATCAGGAGCCGGGCTTTCCGTTTTACTTCGTGAACCAGCGGATGCTGGACTATCTGGGCTATGGCAGTGAGGGAGAGTTTGTGGCCGATATCGAGGGGCTGATATCAAATAGCATCCATCCAGAGGACCGGACGGAAGTTACCCGCTGGATTGCCGAACAGATTTCCCAAACCGGCGAATATACGGTGGAGTACCGGATGAGGAAGAAAACCGGGGAGTACATCTGGGTGCACGTCATTGGCCGCAGCGTCACGTCGGAAAACGCAAAGCCTGCAATTATGTCCGTGTGCGTGGATGTCACGGCCCTGCACATGGCGCAGGAGGACCGGCGACAACTGCTCAATACCATTCCGGGCGCGGTGCTGCGCTGCCGCTATGCCGAGGGGCTGGAGGTGCTGGATACCAGCGACGTGCTGTACGGTATCACCGGTTATGGGCCGGAAGAGCTGGCGTTGGCGGGGAACCGGCTAACCGCCTTGCTGGAGCCGGAGGACGCTGAAAAAATTCTCCCGGCTTTTCATGCTCAACTTGCCGCGGGTGCCGGAAGTGTGTATACCGAGTGCCGTTTGAATCGGCCAAACGGAGAGGCTATCTGGATTGCCCTGCGGGGACACATCACCGTTGCAACCGATGGTGGCGAACCGGTTCTCTTTTGTATGCTCACCGACGTGACCGAACAGGTGGAGGAACGGGCCCGGGTCCGCAGACGGTTTCAGCGAGAATCGGACCATGCCACCGAGTTGGCGGCCCCGAATCTGGTTGCAAAGGCTGTGGCCGATTTGACAGAGGACGCCTTCGAGTCCTATTCCGGACTGGGCGGCGCCAGTATGGAGGCTTATTTTACCAATTCCACCGTGGACGAGGCCATGCGTTACATAGCGGACAGCGCCGCCTCCGGAGAGGATGCCGTCCGATTTCTGGAGCGGTTTTCCCGCCGCCGCCTGATGGAGGCGTATGCTACCGGAGAAATGGACCACAGTGTGGAGTATCGCCGCCGCCGGGCGGACGGAAAAATGATTTGGTGCCGGACAGTGGGTCGCACGTATCTCACCCCAGAAACCAGCCACCTGACATTGTTTATTTACAGCTTTGATATTACCGAGGAATGGCTTTCCCGCAGGCTTCTGGAGCAGGCGTCCATCATGGATTATGATTTTTTAATGGACGTGGACATTGAAAATAACTGCTATCATATCGCCGCCCGGAGCGAGGCGGGCGTCATGAATCTGCCGGACAAGGGAGAATTTCATGTGGAGTTTCGCAGGGCCTCCGCCGCCGCAATTCCGGAGACATCCCGGGCGGAGTATTTCAGGCAGTTGGATTTTGACAACATCCGTGCCCGGCTGGAGACAAGCCCTTCTTACTCCTTCACGGTGCCCAACCAGACGAGCAGGGGACTGCGCTATAAAAAATACAGCCTTTCATACATCGACAAAATTACCGGACATGTCTGTCTCAACCGAGTGGACATTACCGACATTATCGAAAGCGAACAGCGCCAGAAGGAGGCTCTTCTTACCGCTCTTCAAGCGGCAAAACAGGCCAATCTTGCCAAGAGCGATTTCCTCTCTCGCATGAGCCACGAAATCCGTACACCGCTTAACGCCATAATCGGGATGGCATCCATTGCCGCTTCCGCTGGGAACGACAGGCGAGAGATTTCGGACTGCCTTTCCAAAATCAGCGTCTCTTCCCGGTTTTTGCTCTCCCTCATCAACGACATTCTGGACATGAGCCGTATCGAAAGCGGAAAGCTGCTGCTGAAAAACCAACTCTTTTCCCTCAAGGACATGATCTGCAACACGGCCGATATCATTCGCGCTCAGGCGGGTCAAAAGGGCGTGGAGTTTGATTGCGTTCTCTATCCCGGGCTGGGCGAGAGCTACGCCGGCGATGAGATGAAGCTTCAGCAGGTGCTGGTAAATATTCTGACCAACGCTGTAAAGTTCACCGCGGACGGCGGAAAAGTCACCTTCTCGGCCGAGGAAGTGACCCGCGGGAAGAGCGACGCCACGCTTCGTTTTGTGATCCGAGACACCGGAATCGGCATTGATCCGGGCTTTTTACCCCGGGTGTTCGATGCGTTCGCGCAGGAGAGCGGCGGATCCACCACCGCATACGGCGGAACGGGCCTGGGGCTGGCCATCTCAAAGAACATTGTGGATATGATGAACGGGCATATTACCGTCCGCTCCATTCCGGAGGTGGGATCCGAGTTCACGGTGGACGTGCGTCTGGGCGCAGGCCCGGAAGAGGCTCCCTCGAAGGAAGCAGCCCTTCCATATAAGGGAATGCGGTGTCTCGTGGTGGATGACGACGCCGCCGTATGCCAAAGCACGTTGCAGATGCTGCGGGAGATGGGTACCGCCGCTGAGGGCGTGGACAGCGGTCCCCGGGCCATCGCCCGGACAAAGGCGCTGATGGAGTGCGGGGAATGCTTCTCTGCCGTATTTCTGGACTGGAAGATGCCCGAGATGGACGGAGTGGAAACGGCCCGGCGGCTGCGGACTTTGACAGCGCAAAAAACCATGATTTTCCTGATGACCGCCTATGACTGGGGTAGCATCGAAGAACAGGCCCGCTCCGCAGGCGTGGACGTTTTGCTGGAAAAGCCGCTGTTCCGCTCCACGTTGGAGTCTGCCTTTGCGCGGGCTTGTTCCAGCAAGACGCAGCCGAAGGTCCGCTCTGCCGTTGAGGCCTACAAGTTTGAACACCGCCATATTTTGCTGGCGGAGGACCATCCTCTAAATGTTGAGATTGCCGTGAAGCTGCTGGAACGGGTGGGCTTTGAGGTGGATACCGCCATCAACGGCCTGCGGGCGGTGGAGCTGTTTAAAAAATCTTCCGTTGGGTACTACGACGCGGTGCTTATGGATATTCGCATGCCGCTGATGGACGGATTAACCGCCGCGGCCGCCATTCGCGGCATGAACCGACCGGACGCTCCCCGAACACCCATCTTGGCCATGACTGCCAACGCCTTTGAAGACGACGTGGAAAAAAGCATGGCGGCGGGGATGAACGCCCATCTGGCCAAGCCCATTGAGCCGGAGGCTTTGTATCGTGCGCTGAATAGGTTTATTTCTGGGGAGAATGAAAATTTATAAAAAGGTCCCGGCGTACTGAAATACGCCGGGACCTTTTTTGCGCGGATATGGTTAGAAACGACCCAAAGATCATGGAAATGCCCACAAGAAAGAAGGTCTGCCCGTTGAATCAGGGAAGATGTTTTATCTCTGGACACGGCCGGAAGCGTTACCGCTGGCCAGATTCTCCACTTCGGAAATAGAAACAAGGTTGAAATCATGCTCGATGGTGTGCTTCAGGCAGGAGGCGGCAATGGCAAAGTCGATGGCCTTCTGGTTTTCATAACCGTTCATCAGAGCATAGATTAAGCCGCCGCCAAAGCTGTCGCCTCCGCCCACGCGATCCACGATATCAATGCGATAAGTGTGGGAGAAGACGGCCTTGCCGTCGCTGTACAACATGCCGGCCCAGTCGTTCACAGAAGCGGAGAGGCTTCCGCGCAAAGTGATGGCGACCTTCTTGAAGCCGAACCGTTCGCTCAGCTGCTTGGCCACACTGCTGTAGCCCTCGTGGCTGATCTTGCCAGTATTTAAATCGGTATCAGCCGCGGCGATGCCGAACACATCCTTGGCGTCTTCTTCGTTGGCAATGCAGACATCCACATAGGGCATCAGTTTGCTCATCGTCTCACCGGCCTGCTCGCTGCTCCACAGCTTTTTACGGAAGTTCAAATCACAGCTGACGGTGAGGCCCATGTCTTTTGCGGCCTTGCATGCTTCCATGCAGATTTCAGGCAGCTTGCCGCCCAGCGCCGGCGTGATACCGGTAAAGTGGAACCAATCAGCGCCCCGGAAAATGCTGTTCCAATCAAAATCAGAGGGCTGCGCCTGAGAAATAGCAGAGTGGGCGCGGTCATAGATGACCTTGGAAGCGCGCTGCGAAGCACCCTTCTCCACGAAATAAATGCCCAGACGGTCGCCACCGCGCACAACCATGCTGGTGTCAACCCCATAGCGGCGCAGCGCATTGATGGCGCACTGGCCGATCTCATGAGCAGGGACCTTGGTTACGAATGCGGCATCAACGCCATAGTTGGCCAGAGACACAGCGACGTTGGCCTCTCCGCCGGCATAGGTGGACTCAAATTTTTCAGACTGGACAAAGCGCTGATATCCCTCCGGATTCAGGCGCATCATAATCTCACCAAAAGTAACGATTTTCATAGCGATGTACTCCTTTTTTAAACAAGTAATTGGTGACCTCAAGCGTTGTGTGCGATTTCCACCAGCTGCCGCGCCACCTCGGTAATCTTATGGTACTCGCCGGCTTCAATCCAGGCCTTGTTGGCGAGATTCCCGCCAACACCGGCACCGGACATTCCGGCCTTCAGGAAATCAGCAAAATTCTTTTCACTGATACCGCCCACAGCCAGCAGCTTGATGTGGCTCAATGGGGCACGGATGGCCTTGACGTACTCCACGCCCAAATTTGCGGCAGGGAACAGCTTAACATACTCTGCGCCGCACTCATGTGCGTACTCAATCTCGGTGGCAGTCATAGCGCCGGGCATTGCCACCATTCCCAGCTCAACTGTGCGGCGGATGACATCGGCGTTGGTGTTGGGGGCGATGGTATAGCTTCCGCCAGCCTGAGCGGTCCGTTCCACCTGTTTTATGGTTAGAACAGTGCCGGAGCCAACCAGCATTTTGCCTGCGTACTTTTTGGCAATGGCAGCGATGCAATTGGCGGTTTCCTCGTCGGAAGCGGGGTCCTTCGGATTGAAGGGAACTTCCATCAGACGGATGCCGCCCTCATAGAGCGCATCTGCCACCTTCATGCACTGCTCTGTTTTAATGCCGCGGACAATGGCAATGACTTTTTCGTGATCGACCTGTTCTTTGATTTCTGTAATCGTCATAATGCTCCTCCTAAGTTGATCGTCATAGAATATCGGTTGTAGTGAAAAAAGAGGGGGCGGAAGGGATATCTGTATCAATAACCTGCCGAAAAAATAGAGAGTCAGGCAAGAGAATGCGTGAAAGTGTTGCGAGAGCAGAAGCCTCCAACAAGGAAAAAGGCCGCTTATAGCGGCCTTTTCCTCAGCAGAGGACTTAACGAGACACAGAAAGTGCCTCCGCCACAGCGTTTCTTGATGTAAATAGTTTAGAAAGAGATTACAGGTTTTCCAGCTTCTTCATATCCATGACAGCACCCTCTGCTCCGGAGCCTGCCAGCTTGCAGTACAGGCTCAGCCAACCACGGGTGAACTTGGGGGCTGGAGCTTTCCACGCAGCCTTGCGGGCAGCCAGCTCTTCGTCGCTGACCAGAACGTTCAAAGAACGCTCTTCCACGTCAATGGCGATGCGATCGCCGTCATGGACCAGAGCGATCGTGCCGCCCTCAGAAGCTTCGGGAGAGATATGACCGACAAAGCAGCCGTTGTTGGTGCCGGAGAAGCGACCGTCCGTGATCAGAGCGGTGGTTTTTGAAAGACCGCGGCCATAGAGATACTTCATAGCCTTGTACATCTCGCGCATGCCCGGGCCGCCCTTGGGCCCCTCGTAACGAATGACCACGACATGGCCGTCGCGGACCTTGCCCGCCAAAATCGCCTCCTCGGCGGCTTCCTCAGAATCGAAGCAAATCGCCTCGCCTTGAAAGTGATGCAGGCTCTTGTCAAAGGCGCCGGGCTTGGTAATGCCGGTGTTGGAGGCCAGATTGCCCCGCAGAACTGCGACGCCACCGGTGAAACCGAAGGGATCGTCAAGGGTGCGGATGGTGTGGCCGGTATCGGGATAGAGATACTTGTGGGAAGCAATGTTCTCGCCAATGGTATGTGCCGTAACGGTCATCTGATCGTAATCCAGATGCGCGCGGGTCAGATTTTGCATCATGCGCATCACGCCGCCGTCCTTGAAGAAATCAATGACATTGTAGTTGCAGGAGGGATTCATTTTGGCGATCTGCGGAGTGGTGCGGGAGAGGGCGTCGAACTCGGCCAGAACGTCGATATCCAACTCTGCCTCGTGCGCGATTGCGATCAGGTGCATAACCGCATTGGTAGAGCCGCTCATGGCCATGCAGGCCTTAATGGCGTTGCGGATACTTCCATTGGTAATGATCTTGCGAGAGGTGATCTCTTTTTCCACCAGCTCCATGATCTTGATGCCGGCTTCCTCGGCCAGTGCCAGGCGGCGGGCAGAGGTGGCGGGCGCTAAGCTGGCATCCGGCAGCGTCATACCCAAAGCCTCAGACAGAGAGCACATGGTGTTGGCGGTGCCCAAATACGAGCAGGAACCGCATCCGGGGCAGGCGGTATCTTCCAAGGAGACGTATTCTTCCTCGGTGATCTTGCCGGCAGAGAGCATGCCATAGGCCTCGGTGCTGGAGGTCTGATCGGACTCGCGGCCATCAAACACCTTGCCGCCCTCCATGGGACCGCCGGGCAGCACGATGCAGGGAATATCCAGACGGGCGGCCGCCATCAGCATACCGGGGACAATTTTATCGCAAGAGCCCAGCAGCACCAGCGCATCAAACTGATTGATCTGGGCCATGGTTTCAATAGAATTGGCGATAAGTTCACGATGGGGAAGAATGTAATGCATACCGACATGGCCGTTTGCCATACCGTCGCAGCCGCCGATCACGCCAAATTCCACAGGGGTGCCGCCGGCACGGTAAATGCCGTCACGGACGCGCTGCGCAACCTGACGCAGGTTGAAGTGGCCGGGGACGGACTCGCTCCAGGAGTTTGCAATGCCTATGACAGGACGGGCCAGATCATCAGAAGTGAAACCCATCGATTTGTAAGTGGCTCGATAATATTGATTGCTAAGACCGGTCAAATATTTTTTGCTGCGTTCCATAAGTGTTCTCCTTATATCAATGTGTCAAATTCAAAAGCGGGACGATGCCCGAAATTTTCAAATTAAATGCAAAGATTCCAGAATTTTGGTAATTAATAAGACGAGTAAAATCAATGTTCAATCTGGGGAAGTTGCTGTGCATACTGCTGAATGACGGGCAAAAGCTCGGTGAACCTTTTGCTGAGCGCTTGGATGCTTTCCTGCGACATCCCCACACAGATTGCATCGTTGGGGAGATGTATTTTGACAACGCCAATGGAGTCGTTATTGTCAAAGGACAGATTCAAAACGGCGTTCAAGGGTATGATATCTAGACGAGAGCGCATAAATGAACGCATCTGGGTCATAAAAATGTGCTTGTTGGTAACTGCGTAGGCGTAATTGCGCTGGTGCGCGGACATGCTGTGGAATCGATGCAGGCCAATGAAGGTCAGGTAGGCAAATTCATCTTCATCCATGGCCTGCTCCGCCAAGCGAAAGCTGTTGATGCCCCATGCACGGGTCAAGCCCTTGCCGAAGTTATGTTCACAACTGTATGCATACATATCCTCCGCTTTTTTCAAATGGATTTCCTGTTCCATAGGAAATGCCTCCTTATCCTATCATTTTTCATAACTGGCCCGGCAAATGCCGGGCCAGTCTGATTGCGAAAGAACGGCTTCATGCGAAGCGGTGTAGATTAACCCTGAGCAGGATTCAAAAGGTCCATGATTTCGGAACCGGTATCCTTAGCGACCATATCCCGAATGTGGGCGGTCTTTGCCACGAACTCGGCCTTAGCCTCATCGGTCAGATAGGTGACCTCAATGCCGTAATCGTCAATGCAGGACTGCAGGTTGTCGGCAGCAGCCTGACGGTTGATGGACTTCTCCTCTTCGCCGAAAGCCTTTGCAGCCTCGGACAGGATGGCCTGCGTGTCAGCATCATAGGTATCCCAGATCTTCTTGGACATGTCGAACAGGAAGGGGCTATAAATATGGTTAGACATGGTGATATACTTCTGGACTTCCTGGAACTGATAGCTATAGAAGTTCGGAATGGGGTTCTCTTCGCCGTCAACAGTGCCCTGCTCCAGAGCGGTGTACAGCTCAGAAGAAGACATCGGAGTGGCTGCAGCACCCAGGCTGTTCCACAGCTCCTGATGGAACTTGTTTTCCATGGTACGGATCTTCAGGCCCGCAACATCGGCAACAGAAGTAACGGGGTGCTTGCTGTTGGTCAGCTCACGGAAACCGTTTTCGTTCCATGCCAGATTGATAATGCCCTTGTCAGCCAGCTTGGCGTTCAGGAAATCACCAACGACAGAAGCCAGAATGGCGTCAGCCTCGGATTCGTCATTGAACAGGAAGGGGATGTCAAAGATACCCAGCTCGGGCACATAGCCCACCAGGGGAGCGGTAGAGGTGTTGTTGATTTCCAACTGTCCGGCAACGACCATCTCGGTGGCGGTGGTATCGTCGCCCAACTGAGCGCCGGAGTATACCTCAACACCGATGTTGCCCTTGGAGTTGTTTTCAACCATGGGGGCGAACACAGACAACTGCGCCTTGACGCCGGGAGAGGTCTCGCCGGCACCGTTGGAAACCTTCACAACGATGGGGTTGGTTTTGCCCTGTGTCTCGGCAGAAGAGCCGTAAGGGCCAACCTCTGTGCTATCGCCAGAGGCGGGGGTGTTGCCGGAAGTGGAGCCAGCGCTGCCGGCAGGGGTCTTGGTGGCGGCCAGACCACAGCCGGCCAGGGATGCAGTCATGGCCAAAGCCAGCAGCAGTGCAAGAACATTCTTTTTCATGGTGTTTCCTCCTAAGTAAAATATTTAATGAACGGGCGAAAACCCGCGCATTTCAAAAGGGAGAGATCAGCCCATATGCTTGGGCACGAACAGGATCAGCTCGGGGAACAAGGTAATGATCAGCAGAACCAAATACATAACACCGATGAAGGGCAGGCTGGCTTTGATCAGATCAGCCAGCTTGATCTTGGACAGGGACACGCCGCAGTACAGCACGTTGCCGACAGGGGGCGTGGCCAGACCAATGCACAAGTTGGCAACCATGACAACACCGAAGTAAACGGGATCCAGGCCAAAGCTTTTGGCGATGGGCAGCAGAATCGGAGTCAGGATCATGATGGCGGGACCGGAGTCCATAACGCAGCCGACCAGAACGAGCAGCAGGTTTACCAGCAGCATAAAGGTCACGGGACTGTTGGTCAAGGAGAGAATGACCTTAGCCAGAAGCTGGGGAATCGCACAGGTGGTGACCAGGTAAGCGGCTACCTGCGCAGAACCGACAACGAACATCATGACAGCGGTGGACTTCATAGCGTTGATCATCAGATGGGGCCACTCGTTAAACTTGAATTCACGGTACACAAAGCCGGAGACGATCAGTGCGTACAGAACAGCCAGAGCGGCCGTTTCCGTGGCGGTAGCAATACCGGTGGTGATGCACAGGATAATGAACACGGGAAGGCAGATCGCAAGAAAGGCTTCTTTGGTGGCTCTCAAGATGCCGATCAGGCTGGTCTTGGGGCCAACAGGATAGTTGCGCTTACGGACATGGAAGAACCATGCGGTCATGAGGCCAATGCCGATCAAAATGCCGGGGACGATGCCTCCCAGAAACAGAGCGGAAACGGAGACCTCGGCACAGACACCGTAGAAGATCATCTGGGTGGAGGGAGGAATGATGGGGCCGATACAGCCGGCGGCACAGATGATGCCGGTGGATTTGCCCTTATCATAACCGGCGCCGTCCATGATGGGGAGCATCATGGAACCGACTGCGGTGGTATCAGCCACTGCGGAGCCGGACACGCCTGCAAAAATCATGGAAGCCAGAATGCCCACATAACCCAGACCACCCTTGAAACGGCCCAGCACGGAGTAAGCAAAATCAACGATACGGCGGGAAATGCCGCCGCGGGTCATGATCTCACCGGCAATCATGAAGAAGGGGATGGCCAGCAGGGGGACGCTGTCAGTGCCGTTGACAAATTTTTGAGCGAGCGTAAAAAAGG
>NZ_DAMBZJ010000002.1:0-65510 GCF_032060045.1 Oscillibacter sp. | reverse complement strand
TGCGGAGGGGCGGCTCATGGACTGGGTGAGCATCATGAAAAAGCCGGTGCCCACCAGTGAGAAGGCGATGGGGACGCCGATGATAACCAGGCCAAAAAGGGCGATTAAAAATACAGCTAACATTCTTATTTAGCCTCCGTATCTGCAGTTTCCAGCGCCTCGTTGCTGAACATAACAATTTTTGCAAGCTTCACTAGAGTCTGTATAAACATATATCCAAAACCGATGGGGGCACAGAGATAGACCGCACCCTTGGGAATGCGCAGCGCAGAAGTCAGCATGGGCCATGTCCCCTGCACCAATTCAATGCCGCCTTTGAACAGGGTGCCAAGCATCGCCAGCACCAGCAGCAGGGCGATGATCTCCACGATCTTACGAGGAATTCCGTGGAACATTTCAACAACGAAGTCCATTCGCATATGCTCTCCGTGGAGCGCGGTATCATTTGCCAGTATCGCGCCAAGGAACGTGACCCAGATGAATAGGAAGCGGCAGGCCTCCTCTGACCAGGAAAGACCGGAATTGAAGACATAACGTAGGATCACGTTCATGATTACCAGACCAGTCATCAGGGTACCGGCACCAATCAAAACAACCTTGATAGATGCCATCAGCCCATTGTTGATTTTCTTAAACACACTCATAATTAACTTGAAATCCTTTCTTCTATGTTTATGACAACCGCAAAAGCGGCGTATCATTTGAAAAATGCGGTTGCTTTTAATCGGCAGCGTCGATTAGCTGCTGTACGGCTGTCAGACTGCATAGAAACGCGGGCTGGCCGTTTACCGTAATACCACAGCGGCGTCCTTCCAAGGGGAAGAAAGCATACGTCATTTGCAGAGCGTCATCCATCTGCCCAAGTTGCAGTTTCATCTCAAGAAGCGGCCCACCCTCCTTGGGACCATTCCATTCACCCTGAAGGGAGATGCGATTCAGAGCGGCATAAACGCCATTTTGGAATTCCTCAAGAGACTGTTGTGCGCCATTTCGCGTTACATCCAGCGCAGGAGCGGTTCCGGAAATCCGATAAATATCAGTTCCAATCTGCAAGGAAGTGAGGTTTCCCATGGATACCTCTATCAGATTTTGTCCCACAACTTGAAGCGCAGTATCGTAAAAGAAAGAGAGGTTGGCGGTGGGGACCAGCATGACCAGGCCGCTGTCCTCACATAGAACGTAGGTCTCAGTGCCCACCTGCTTTCCCACCCGGATCACAGCGGAAGTACCGTCCTGATAAGACAACGTAAAGCAATTGCTGCGATCTGACAGAGCATAGCTTGATAACTCGTCCGGCTGGGTGACGACATCCACTCCCGTCAAGGCACGCAGCGGCGTCAGGATCTCGTCTCGTGCCTGATTCATTCCTAGAATCAGAGCATAAGGCGCCGTCATGGATAGAATTACGGAGCTGCTGTCCTTATAATCCGTGGACGCATGAACCTCATAGGCAAGAACCCCGTTCCGCTGCACAGAGAGACTGCGCAAGGCGCCGATGCGCTCTCCATCCAGAGAGGGATACAAGCTCAGGTCAAAAAAGCGATCAATATTGTCCAGAAGCACCTGCGCATAAGCGCGCTCCATGACAAATACCCGGGTATCGCCGCTGAGACAAGCGTAATATCCCTCACCGTCCGGAGTGGCATTGCCCACGCGGAAAAGAATGCCGTTTTGCGCTGCATCCTGCAACAGGATTTCCGCCTGAGGCGCCGTCAGCCCATACTGGGGATCAGAGGCATCTGCTCCATCTATCAGGCGTTTCATCGGCAACTGGTACACGGTATTGAAGAAGTTCGCGATCGCTCCAGCATCAGCGTCTCGCTGAAGATCGCCCGCCGCATAGTAGGTTCCTTTGGCAAAGGCGAGCACCACACTGCCGGTGGTGTTTTCCAAATTCGCCAACACCACATTTTCCGGCGAGGCATAGGAAGTAAAGTAGTACGTGGGCTCTTGATCGGCGACCGCCTCATTCCGCTCTGCAAAGGTCAGCAAAAGGGTGACTGCAATACAGACGAGCAGAGCCGAAATCAGCCCAAACAATGTTTTTTTCGTGGCTTTCATGAGTGTCTCCGTTTCAGGAACACCCAAAGACCTGTGAGCATCAGGCCCAGGGGTAACAAAACCACAAAGAACGCTCCAAACAGGATGATTGTCGTCCGGGTGAAGGATAAGCTGTCAGCAGTCAGATTTTTCGTCGGGATATTCAAGGTTACCTCATTATCCGTCATCTGGGAAAGGACTTGCAGCACAAGGTCAGCATTACCGAGGCTTTCGGTTTTGAGGTAACGCTCCTGATAAAAGCCCGTGCAGGCTGTGGCAAATACATACTGCGTATCATTTTCGCCGTCACGATTGGTGAAGCTGCGCTCGCCGGTAGCGGCCACGGTAAAGGGCCCGGACGCATCCTCCGCACTTTGCGTAAGCGAACTCATGGACGAGAAGCCCTTGGAATAGGAGGCAGAAGTGGAGCGCAGCACTGTGTTGGTAATGCTGGCGTTGACGTTGCTCAGGTCCAATGCCCGGCACTCCGGCAGCACCAAATAGGTAGAATGCTGGGAGAAGTAGACATTGATCATGCTGACGCCGAAATTTGGAATGATGTTCAAAGGACTGTCCATTTGCTGCCGGGGCTCCAGCACGATTTGATCGGTGACGGTGATGCCCCAGTCAGCCAAATAACCGTCCAGATTGGGCAAACTATTTATTTGCGGATCACGGAATACACACAGATTACCGCCTCGGTCCATGAACGCTTCTAAAATTTCCAGCTCTGCTTCAGAGAAATCACGCTTAGCGCCGGCGATGATGATTGCATCAACATGTTCGTTGAGTTCATCGATGCCCAACACCACCTGAGACACGTCGTAGTTGCTGTTTGCCACCAAATTCCGCAGCGTCTCGCTGTCATCCTCGGAATGGCCGGCGGTAAAGGCTACGCCGGGACAATCCTGATTGCTGACAGTAACGATGGCGGAGGTCAGCATAGTCTCGGCTTTCAAACCGGTGATGGAATAGTTTTGGCTTTCGTCCCCGGGGGCGGTACGAAACTCATAAAGATCGCTCCACGCAATGAAGCGAGATTGGATGCCGCAGGTCACCAGAATTCCGTTTGGACTGAGTTCAATCCCTTTTTGCCCATATTCTTCCACCATGGCGGGGGTGGCATCCAAATCCACGTAGCTAACATCAATCCTGGGGGAAGCGGCGGCGTAGCGGCTAAGCACTTCCTTAAGATTGGTGTCTGCAGCGGAGCCATCATTACAGTAAGTGAATGTCACTGTATTATTTAACTCGGAAAGAATGGTTTTGGTCGTCTCGGTCAGGCGAAATACCTGGTCTTCCGTCAGATCCAATTTCCACGAAAAGCGGTCGGTCGCTGCGCTGATCATGCTGTAAATACCCAGGATTACGGCGATGGACAGAAGCAGGCAGGTGATTTGAAGCGTGTGTTTTTTTCGGGATTGGTGCTGCACTTCTTCAGGAATCACGCCGCGGTTGGCTCTTCTTTGATGTTCCACAGTGCTCACTCCCTCCTTCCCCGCACGACTTCTGTGGTCAAAAGCAGGAAAATCGTCGTGATTGCCAAGTTCAGAGCGATGCCCGCAGGATTCAAAATACCCAGAGCCAGTTCATAATACATTTGCATCAGGGACAGCTTGTTGAAAAGAGCCAGCAGCACTGGGTTCTGGATAGCCGATCCAAGTCCATAGGAATACCAGAGGACAAAAATCAGGACATAGGAAAAAATCGCAGAAACAATCTGGTTTTCCGTCAATGCGGAAACAAAAATACCAATGGCAATAAATGTGCTCATCAACAGGATAATGCCGACATAATTGCCAAGTGTAATCCAGATTTGCACGCTGCCGCACAGCGCCAGAATAATGGGAAATGCCAGTGTTGCCGCCAGACCCAGCAGTAGCATGCTTTCGGCGGCCAGAAATTTTGCCAGCACCACATGCCTGTAATTCACGGGCATGGTGTATAAGAGCAAGTCTGTTTTTTGCTTCTTTTCCTCTGAAAAGCTCCGCATTGTCAGCATGGGCATCAGGAACATTTCCAGTGTGATGGTGGCCTGAAAGTAATCTGTAATATCACCACTGCGGGGCAACAGATTTTGCAGCAAAAAATAGTAGGCGTTAATGAATAAGAAGATGGCGTGAAACCCATATCCCATCACGGAATGGAAGTACTGGCGCATCTCCTTGCGATACACAGCGCTCATAATTCCGTCGTCTCCAATTCATTTTCGGTAATGCGGAGATAGAGGCTCTCCAGCGAGATGTCTTCCGGTTTCATCAGCAGCAGCTCATAATCAGTGGTGCGCAGTGTATGGTACAAAGCGCTGCGGATATCCGTGTTAACCCGATGGGATACCTGATAAACTCCGGACCCTTGTTCCTTCACCGCCAACACATCAGGAAGATTGCCAAGCAGTGTAACGATGCCTTCGGCGTCGCCGGAAATCTCCACTTCCAACACACGGCAGTTGGATAGCTGTTCCTGCAGTTGCTGGGGGTGTCCGTCTGCAATCAGCATTCCCTCATAAAACACCAGAATGCGACCGCAAATGGAACTGATTTCCGAGAGCACATGGGTCGAGAGAATGATCGTGTGCTCCTTGCTCAGGTTGCTCAATAAATCCCGAAACTCTCGGATTTGGCGGGGATCAAGTCCCACGGTAGGCTCGTCCAAAATGAGAATTTCGGGTTCGCCCACCAACAGCTGCGTGACAGCAACACGCTGCCGATAGCCCTTGGACAGGTTTCGGATCAAGCGATTCCGGGTGTCCGAAACCTGCGTGCGGGCACAGAGCTGATCAATATATCCGCGCAGTTGAGGCTTCTTCATCCGAAGTCCCCGAAGCTCACACGCAAACTCCAACTGCTCTGCCACCGTCATATCCATGTAGAGCGGTGGAATCTCCGGCAGATAGCCGATATGCCGCTTGGCCTCCAATGGGTTTTCTGCCATGTCCACGCCAGCAATTCGAACCTGCCCCCAGGAGGGGGTCAGATACCCGCAGAGCAAATTCATCGTGGTAGATTTTCCAGCTCCGTTAGGGCCGAGAAATCCCACAATTTCGCCTTTTTCGATGGTGAAATTCGCATCGAATAGTGCGTTGGTTGCACCATATCGTTTTGTTAAATGCGTGGCTTCGATCATCATGTGAAACCGCCCCTGTATGCTACGCGATTAGCAAAATATTTAAGAAAAATTACCATTCAGCCACAGAACCGTCTGCATGGCGCCAGACGGGATTCTTCCACTGATGGGGATGCTCGTTTTCTTCTAGAACCAAGGCTTTGTTGACTTCAATCCCAAGACCGGGTTTGGTGGGCATTTTTACAAAACCGTTTTCAAACTGGAAGTCCTCACGATTGACCGCGTAATCCAGAACTTCCTTGCCGACGTTGTAATGAATGCCGATGGACTGCTCCTGTATCACCGCGTTGTAGCTTGAGGCATCGACCTGCAGACATGCGTTCAGTGCGATGGGCCCAAGGGGGCAGTGAGGGGCCAGTGCAACGTCATAGGCCTCGGCCATGGAGGCAATCTTCTTGACCTCGGTAATGCCGCCGGCATGACTCAGATCCGGCTGGATAATATCTACGCCGCCAGCCTGCAGAAGGCGCTTGAAATCATACTTGGTGAACAGACGCTCACCGGTTGCGATGGGGATGTTGCAGCAAGCAGCGATCTCCTTAAAACTCTCCATGTTCTCGCACAGGACAGGCTCTTCAAGGAACATGGGGTCAAACTCCTCAAGTTTTTTGGCCAAGATTTTTGCCATGGGCTTGTGCACGCGGCCGTGGAAGTCGATAGCGATTCCAAAATACTTGCCGCAAGCCTCCCGGATAGCGGCCACACGGGCCAAAACAGCATCGACTTTTTCGTATGAGTCGATCATCTGCAATTCTTCGGTAGCGTTCATTTTGATGGCGCTGAAACCGGCGTCCATGCGCTCTTTCGCCATTGCGCCGGTATCGGCGGGACGGTCGCCGCCGATCCAGGAATACACGCGGATCTTGTCGCGGCACTTGCCGCCCATCAGCTCGTAAACAGGGGCATTGAAAAGCTTTCCCTTAATATCCCAGAGCGCCTGATCAATTCCGGACAGTGCACTCATTAAAACGCCGCCGCCGCGGTAGAACCCGGCACGATAGATGGTCGCATTCAGATCCTCGATGCGAGAGGGATCCTGCCCGATCAGATAAGGCTTGTACTCATTCACACAAGCCAAAACAGCGTCTGCGTGTCCCTCCAAAACGGCTTCACCCCAGCCGGTATAGCCTTCATCAGTTTCGATTTCTACAAAGCCCCATCTGGGACGGACGTAGTAGGCGTTGACAGCAGTGATTTTCATAGGATGACCACACTCTCCTTGTTTTCTCTTTGTAATAATAAGGAAGTCGTTGCATAACCGGGATAGATACAGTCCCATTGGAATGCTACAAAATGTTTCGTATGTTTGAACTTTATTATAAATTTTAAAAAAAGGCGACACAAGTTGTCTAAAATCTTTTCTACTTTTTCGTTAATTTTTTTTCTTGCTTTGTATGTTTTGCTAAAAAACGGGGTATTTTTTCCAAAATATGTTTTATTGCGGTCTTTATTGCGCTCTCTAACTAAAAAGACATCGGATGACTTTTGGATGTCTAAACACACAACGCGTTCACCGGAAGGCTACATAATTAGACTTGCGCCTGGCGTAAGACTAAATAATTCCGGTTGCTGTCTACGCAAATATGTTGTATGAAAGCAGTATGTGCCATTATTAATGTTTAACCATGGAACATATATCAAAACATTCTCTGGATTGTATGGACGAACGTCTCAAACAGAGCCTATCAAAAACGAATTTGGCAATACAACAAGATTGGCCTTGAGAGCCGAACGGAGGTGGCCTTGGAAAACCCGGCCTCTCACGGAGCAGGGGACAGGGGCACTGGGGGATACGGGATTCCGGCCTATGATGTTTAAGACAGACCTCGGAATGACATCCTACCTCTGCCATGATTTCCTTGTATCCCAGCGTGCAGGAGTTCCATCTACAACGCGCCGCATGCCGGACGGAAACATGGGACTTGACATGGTAAGCTTTTTCGGCGATACTGTGTGCAAGATAGCCATTCTGTCAGCCTATGCAGTGAATTGACGGGATGCGGCGGGCACGCTGAATGCGCTGATCGGTCTGAAACTATTGCGCTATTAAGAAGTTAAAAACGGCAATTTGGAAATGAAAGAGGACTGTATGGGAGAATTATCCAACATTAAGACGCGCGCACTTACTGAACGGATTGAAGAGAAGCTTTTTCAATACATTCTTGATGAAGGTCTGCGGATTGGTGCGAAGCTTCCAAATGAATATCAGTTGGCGGAGCTGTTTGATGTTGGCCGTGGAACGGTCCGCGAGGCGGTGAAACTGTTGGTTTCCCGCGGCGTTTTGCATGTTAAGCACGGATCTGGTACGTATGTGTCTTCCACAACGCCGCTCCGGGAGGATCCGCTGGGACTGAAAGCCGTTGAAGATAAGATCCAATTAGCATTGGACCTCACGGACGTGCGGATGATGCTGGAGCCAACGATCGCCGAGATGGCCGCCATCAATCGCACAGACGAGGAAGCGGCGCTTTTGAAAGTGTACAGCGATGCTGTGCGCAAAAAGATTGAAGCAGGGCAGGATTATTTGAATGAAGACGTAATATTTCATTCTTACATTGCGAAATGCTCTCATAATATGGTCGTAGCGCCGCTGATGCCCATTATTGATGCGGCAGTCATTTTGATCGCGAATATCACGCGCAAAGAGCTGTTGGAGGCAACCATCGAAACCCACGATCAGGTGGTAAACTGTATTGCTGATTGGGATTCTATGGGGGCGCGGGCTGCCATGTCCATGCACTTGGCACTAAATCGAAATGTGATCAAGCAGGAATACAAAAAAGCGCACAAACAGCAATCATCCAGCGAAAACCCCTGAATCCTGCCGGAACGCTTTAAAGCCGTTTCAAAAGCAATTGCTTTTGAAACGGCTTTTTTTTGCCTCTGATACAGTTGGCATATACCCATGCGGGTATTTGAACTCCAAGTAAATAAAAGCGAATCCTGAAAACTGGGCGCTTTCAGCCTGCCAGCCACAATCCGAGCTTCGATCCTTTCTGTGTACCCAACATTCTGCATCGAGATGGCACAGGAAATGGGATTCTGTTCATTCTTCGATCTTCTTTCGGATGGCTGGATTAGGTGACGCGTTCTTTGTAATACACTGTCAGCAGGTCCACGACCATGCCGTAACTCTTCATGCCGTGCTCGTCGCCATAGCCCTTTAATAGGCCGTCATAGACCTTGTTAGAGACTTTTTTCACTGTGGAATCACGAAATTGCGCCCAATAGGCGTTGTTGTAGGCCAAATCTGCCCGCACAGTGTCGGGAAGCCCCTCGTAAACCTCACGCCAGCGGTCTGGGTCCGCCTGATAAAGAGCGTTTCCAAGATGTACATAACCCAAAAGCCACCCGGAATACGCGTATTCCGGCAGACCGGAAACCGTGCAGGCCAGAATCGCAATGAAGTTGCACTCCTGCTCTGAGGCAAAGCCCCGCTGATGTGCCAACTCGTGGGCCACGGTGGAGGGCAGAAACACGGCGGGACTGTCCACATTCACATTGCTTTCTCCGATGAGGGGGCAGTAAAATCCTGTGAAGTCCAGCATACTCATCACACGGGAGAAATAAACCGCCTTGGGCGGCACATCGTCAAAGGACAGGAAGGGATATTCCTTGGAAACCCGGTCGTAGACCCATACGCTCTCTTTCAAAATTTCCTCTGTGGACAGAGAAAATAGGCCGTTTTCGTCCCGGGGAACCTGCCCCGCCGTTTCTGCCAGCCGGTCAGCGAAATACTGTGTGACGGCGGTCAAATCCTCCAAGGACACGCTTTGAGCAACGATGCCGGATTTGGCCTGAAATCCGTCTGCCCGATACTGCACGCCCCATAGCCAGCAAAATGCCAGCCAGACCGTCAGTCCTGTGCACACGGCTCCAAGCATCGCGCCGTACGCCCGATGGCCCCGACCCTCCTTCTTCCGAAAAACAGCGATAGTTCCCAGAATAAGGTAGAAGACGATAAACACCACCAGCAATCCGCACAGGACTTCCATCACGGAAAAATGGACCCGATAGCTGAAGATGCCCAGTAAGCGGCGGAAGGGATTGATCACCCGCTCCGTCAGTGTGGTCATCCATGCGCCATTCCATCGGACGGCAAAAAAGACCGCCAGAAGCAACAAGTCAACCGCCAGCCAAAGATGCAGTTTTTTGTATCGTAGAAAAAAGGATCTCATACCCATCACTCCGAGGCGAGAAGACGGCGGGTGTAGTCATCCTTGGGATTCCCGAACAGTTCTTCCACTGTCCCTTGCTCCACAATCCGCCCGTTCTTCATCACCAATACTCGGTGGCAAAGCTGATATACCACATTCAAATCATGGGAGATGAATAGATAGCTCAGCTCCAGTTCCTGATTCAGCTTTTTCAAAAGCCCCAGAATCTGGGCCTGAATCGTCACGTCCAAGGCGGACACCGGCTCATCAGCCACCAAAAATTTCGGCCGCTGAATCAGCGCCGCTGCGATGGACACCCGCTGGCGTTGCCCACCGGAAAGCTCCGCAGGCTTTGCGTCCAGCACCTCTTCGGGCAGTTCCACCCGGTCCAGAATGTCCCGAACGCGCTGCGCCCGTTCCTCTGCGTTGTATTTACCGAATATCCGCAGCGGCTCCTCCAGAATCCACTCTACGGAATAGGCCGGATTTAAGGAGCTGTACGGGTCCTGAAAAATCATTTGGGGGCGCTTGGTATAGTGGATAATTTCGCCGGAGTCGGGCTTAATCATGCCCAGAATTGCCTTTGCCAAAGTGGATTTCCCCGTGCCGGATTCTCCCACCAGACCCAGAATTTCTCCCTCGCGTACATCAAAGGTGACGTCATGCAGCACCTCCCGGCGCTTTCCTTTTCCCAGCAGTCCGCCGCCACTCTCATACCCACAGGTGAGATGGCGGACGGAGAGGGCCGGCTGATCGGTCATTGTGGAACCCTCCCTCCGTAAACACAGATATTTTTCGACACAAACTGAAATATTAGATCAATATATTACACATTGGAATCAGAATTGGGCTTATTCCGGGAGGGAATGGCCGCCACCAGCTTTTTTGTATAGGGGTGCTGCGGATTGGAGTAGACCTCCTCCGTGGCGCCCGCCTCCACAATCACCCCGGTCTGCATTACCGCCACTCGGTTGGTAATCCTGCGGACCACGTTCAAATTATGGGAGATAAATAGCATAGCCATGCCGTATTCCCGGTTCAACCGCTTTAAAAGTTCCAGTATCTGAGACTGAATGGTCACGTCCAGCGCGGTGGTCGGCTCGTCCAGCAGCAGGAGCTTGGGGTGAATCACGGCGGCTGCCGCAATCATTGCACGCTGAAGCATGCCGCCGGAGAGTTGGTGAGGGTATTTGTCATAGAGTGTCTCTGGCTCGGGCAGTTCCACCCGCGCCATGGCGGAAAGCGCCCGGGCGCGGCGTTCCGCCGGGTTCATATCCGTGTGGAGATACAGGCATTCTTCGATCTGCCGTCCAATTTTCATCAGCGGGTCCATACTGGACTGCGGCTCTTGAAATACCACGCCGATGTCCCGGCCCTGAATTTTCCGCAGGGCGGCCCGGTCCGCGTGGAGAAGATCCTGCCCATCCAGCAGCACGTCACCGGAATAGATGCACTGCTTGCGCGGCAACAACCCCGCCACCGACATGGCCGTGACGGATTTGCCGGAGCCAGACTCCCCCACAAGGCCCAGAATCTCTCCATCGGCAATGGAAAGAGACACGCCGGATACCGCCTCCCGGCAGCGGGAGTGAAATTTCACATGAAGGTCCCGGATTTCAAGCATTCCGTTCCCCCCTTCCGTCCTGAAGCCCCTCGCCGATGAGGCCCACGCCAAAAATCAGCGCCACAATCATTCCACCGGAGCAGAGCGCATACCACGGGGCGGAGACAAACATCCCCTGCGCCTCCGAAAGCAGTGCACCGAGAGATGCCTCCGGCGGCTGACCGCAAAGGCCCAAAAAGCTCATGGACGCTTCCGCCAGCACGGCGTTGTTAAATCCAATGGTCAGCGCGGGGAGCAAAATGTGAAGCGTGTTTGGCAGCATATGAACAAACAGAATGCGTGCGCTGCCTGCGCCCATCAGCCGGGCGCTCTGGACAAAGTTCGCGTCCCGCAGGGCGGCAAACGCCGTTCGGGAAACCCGGGCAAAGCTGGGAATAAACACAATCCCCAGCACCAGCAGCACCTGATATTTCCCGGAGCCGAACACAGCCACACATACCAGCGCCAGCAAAATGCTGGGAAAGGCGGTGATGGTGTCGTTTAGGCGCATCAGCGCCTCGTCCACCGCGCCGCCGAAATACCCGGTCAGCGCCCCGATCAGGGTGCCAAGGATTCCGCCGATTGCCACGGTTCCCCCGGCCACCAACGCCGTGAAGCCTGCGCCCTTGAGAACGCGGCTGAAAATATCCCGCCCAAAGTTGTCCGTTCCAAACAAGTGGATAAAGGAAGGCGGCAGAAGTGTTTCACTGCCGCGCATGGCGGTGGGGTCGTAGGGCGTCCACACCGCGCCCAGCAGAATCAGGGTCAACAATATCCCCGTGATGATGCAGCCCGCAAGAAAGCAGGCGTTTCGGTGGGCGCGAACGGCCTTTTGCAGCGTTTTCATGTCCGCGCACCTCCAAGCCTTGGGTCTATAAAACGGTTGATCAGGTCCGCGGCGGTATTTGCCAGCACAACCCACAAAGCCAGAATCACCACGATGGCCTGGACTGTGGGATAGTCCCGCCCTGAGATGGATGTAAGTAGCAGCCGCCCCAGCCCCGGCAGGTTAAACACCTGCTCTACCACAATGCTCCCCGCCACGATTTCCGCCATGGTCTGGGCCAGAAACGTCACCACCGGAACCAGAGAATTTTTCAGTACATGGTGATACAGCACCCTCGACCGGTCGTTTCCCCGGGCAATGGCGGTGCGTACATAGTCTTTATCCATCTCCGTCAGCACGGTGCTGCGAAGCATCCGCATCGTCTGGGCCACCCGGGGGATGGCGAGGGCGACGGAAGGAAACAGCAAATACCACAGGGACCCGCCCACATCCGTACTGAATCCGGGGAAGGCCCCATGGCGAAACCATTGCAAGAGGATGCTGAACAGCCATGTTAACAAAATGCCGATGAAAAACGGAGGCAGAGCCATCAAAAACTGGTTGGTCACGGTGTTCACCGCGCCCTCAATCCGCCCGCCCTGCCGCACGGAACGAAGGCCCAAAGGCAGGGCCAACGCCAGCGTTAGGGCAAAGGCCATCAGGCTGAGCATCAGCGTCACCGGGAGTCGGGCCGAAAGCAGGTCAGCAACAGGTCCGCCGGAATAGGACTGTCCGGGATCTCCCGTGACAAAGCCTCCAAGCCAGCTTCCGTACTGCACCAGAAAAGGGCGGTCCAGCCCCATTTCGTGGCGCAGCTCCGCCACCCGTTGGGGCGTGGCCTCTGTCCCCAGCCGGTCGGTGGCGGGATCCCCCGCCACCACCTGAAACGCCGCGAAGGCCAGAAAGGAGACCGCCAGCATGGTTGCAAACAGCGACGCCAGTTTTTTTGCCGCGTATTTCAAGGCCGCCGCCTCCTTTCCGTCTCCGGGTGCATGCAAGCTTGCACAATTATCCGGCCTTCACGCCGGAGAGGTCCATCACGTAGATGGGATAAAACCGATACCCGTCAAGCCCTACCCGGACGGCGACTAAATCGCCCAAATCCTGCAAGTATACGTTGGCGGCGTTGGCCGCCAGATTTTCCTGCATCTGCTTGTACAGGTTCACCAGCTCCGCATCGTCGCCGGCGCTGGAGACCAGTCGGGTCTTTTTAAACAAAGCGTCGTATTCCGCGTTGCTGTAATTTACAAAGTTTTTGCCATAACCGGAGGTAAACCGTTCCAGCATGGCCTGGCCGGTCATGCTGCTGGCGTCCACACCCACCACGGTGGACTGGTAGTTCCGGTCTGTATAGACCCGGCTGACCCAGGTGCTCCAGTCCACCAGCTCAATTTTGGCGTTGACGCCCGCAGCCTTCAGCTGCTCCACCAGCACCTGCGCTGTGTCCACATGGGGTTGATAGTTGGAGGGAACGGTGATGGTCAGGTCAAAACCGTTGGGATACCCGGCCTCTGCCAGCAGGGCCTTGGCCTTTTCAAGGTTTTGGGTATAATAGTCGGTGACGGAATCGTCAAAATACTTGACAAACGCCGGGTACATGCTGGACCCAAGAGGCTTGCCTGTCCCGTTGCCCGCAAGATCAATCACCTGCTGCTTGTCCACGGCATAGCAGAGGGCTTGACGCACCCGCAGGTCGTCCAGCGGCTTTGCAGCGTTATTCAAATAAAGCGCCTGAACAAGGTTCATGGTGCCGTTCAATACCTGAAAGCCGTCTCTCAACTGGGCGGCCTGTGTGGGCGTGAGATGGGCGCACAGGTCCAGCGCCCCGCTTTGCAGGGCCAGCACCATCGCGTCACCACTCTCGAATATTTTAAAGGTCACGTTTTTCAGGGCGGGTTTGTCCCCCCAATAGCCGTCAAACCGCTCGAGGACAATGGAGTCCCCTGCAACCCGCTTGACGAATTTGAAGGGCCCGGTGCCCACGGGAGCCGTGGCCTGCGCGTCGTAATCCTTGGGGAGAATGGCAGTGGTAAGGGCCGCCAAAAATTCGCTCTCCGCCGAGTTCAGTGTGATCACCACGGTTTTTTCGTCCGTCGCTTTGACCGACTGAATAGCAGAAAACGCCTCCACCAGCGGGGATTTTCCCTCACCGGCGTCGGCGCAGCGTTCGATGGACCAGACCACGTCGTCCACGCTCACCGCCGCGCCGTTGTGAAACGTCACGCCCTCACGCAGAGTGAAGGTGTACACCGTTCCATCGGCTGATACCTCGTGGTGGCTGGCGACCGCGTCGATCAGATCCCCGTTGGGAGTGGGCTTTACCAGCCCCTCGAATACGTTGAACATGACTTCTCTGGTCCCTGCCGATACCGTAAGGTGTGGGTCAAGGCTTTCGTCTAAATCCTGAGAGATGCCCACGGTGATGGAATCCGTCGCGGGCACCAGGCCGTTTCCGCCCGTGCTTTGGCCTCCTGATGCGTTGCTTGCGCTGCTGCCGTTCCCACAACCGGAGAGTACGGCGCAAAGAAGTGTCGCCAGAAATCCTGCCAAAATTCGCTGTTTCATTGCTTTCTCCTTCCCCTGGCGGCCCATTGGGTCCACCGGGTTTGAAAAAATTTTTGGCTCCTATTCAGTTTTCATCTAAAAAAAGGGGCCTTGCGGGAGGTTCAGAAAAAACGTTCCGCAAGGCCGTATTTTACACGATTTCGCCCAGAATTGCAAGAGGATTTTACGGTTTGCCCTGCTCCTCTGGGCTTTTTTCCGAAGCGCCCGCTTCCACGGATCCGGGCTGCGTTCCTCCCGCAGAAGACGCCCCAGGCACAGGCGTTTCACCGCAATAGTAGGCGGGGTTGATGGGCATTCCCCGCTTTTTCAGGCGGCTGTTTACGCAGAACTCCACAAGGGTATTGATGCACGCAAACACGGGCACGCCGAAAAACATTCCCGGAATGCCGAAGAAGCTGCCGCCCACCAGAATGGCGATGATGACCCAGAGGCTGGAAAGACCGGTCCGGTCGCCCAGAATCTTGGGGCCGATTACGTTGCCGTCCAATTGCTGAAGGGCGAGAACGAAAATTACAAAATACAGTGCCTTGATCGGAGAGTCCAGCAGAATCAGGAAGGTGCTGGGAATCGCGCCCAGAAAGGGCCCAAAGAAGGGGATCACGTTGGTCACGCCCACGATGACGGACACCAGCGGCGCATAGGGGAACTTGAATAGGCTTGAGCAGATGAAGCAAAGAATACCGATGATTAAAGAATCCAGCAGCTTGCCGCGGACAAAGCCGCTGAAGATGCGGTCTGCCTTTCCTGCGGCCCGGAAAATCCAAACCGCCTGAGAGGGGCGGAAAAAGCCGCACACCAGCTTGCGGACATAGGCTCCGCAGCGCTCCTTGGTGGCCAGCAGGTACACGGAAACGATGGCCCCCACCAGCAGATTTTTCAGTAGGTTCAGCGCCGAAAGCACGCCGCCGCCCACGGCGGACATCAGATTCCGTGCCTGAGGAAGCACTTGATCGGTAATCAACGTGGACAGGTCCTTGTAATACACGTTCAACTGGGCCGTGACCCAGGATTCCAGAGAGGGGTTCTGTTCCAGCAGTCCGGCAATCCAGACATTGATGGTATTGTAGTAGTTTTCCATGTTTGCGATCAGCCGCAGAATGCTTTTATAGACCTGAGGCAGAAGAATGCTTAAAAGCAGATAAGTAAAGACGGAAATGACAATCCACGTCATGAGCAGGCTGACCGCTCGCACACTGGTGGCTCGAAGCGAGCCGTCTCCCCTCAGAATGGAGCGTTGGCCCCGGGCAATGCGCTGGTCGAAAAAATCCACCACGGGGGCCAGAAGATAAGCCATCAAGGCTCCGTAAACAATCGGTTCCAGCGCCGTGAACAGACGCAGCAGCAGCACCACGGCCGCCCGCTCTCCAAACAGCACGTCGTAAAACAGGAGAATCGCTGCCGCGGTCAAAAATACGGTGACACCAACCTTCCAATATCTGCTCTGCCGCACGCGGCTTCGCCTCCTTTATTCTGGCCGCAAATTGCGAGCCATTTTTCGTTATTGTAACACGGGGAGAAAGAGAATTGCAATACCGCGTGTGGCATGCTATACTGTTTCAGCGGGTTTGAAGACCCCTGTTTTTTAACTATTTACAAATTCTTAATGGCTTGCAGACAGGAGATCCGCTATGAAGGATAAAAAGCTGCTTCTAATTGTAAATCCACGGTCGGGGAAAACGCAGTCCCGCTCGCCGCTGTTTGAAGCGCTGGGGGTTTTTTCTGACGCGGGCTACCTTATGAAGATTCACAACACGGTGGGCGCCTGCGACGCAACGGAAACGGTGGCGGCGGAAGGGGCGAATTACGACGCGGTGGTCTGCGTGGGTGGAGACGGGACGCTGAATGAGACGGTTTCCGGTCTGATGCGCCTTGAGAATCCACCGATACTGGGCTATATCCCCCGGGGCAGCACCAACGACTTTGCCGCAAGCCTCGGGATTCCCAGCGGAGCGGTGCAGGCGGCCCGCAATGCCATGGCCGCAGAGGCACGCAAGCTGGACATCGGAAAATGGAACCGGCGGTATTTTGTGTACGTGGCCTCTTTCGGCGCCTTTGCGCGCACGTCCTATACCGCGTCTCAGGACGCGAAAAACGCATTGGGTCATTTTGCCTATATTTTGGAGGGGATGAAGGACTTAAACACGCTGCGACCCTATCGGCTCCGCATCATGGCCGACGGGGAGACGCTTGACGGGGAATATCTGTTCGGCGCGGTGTGCAATTCCACCTCCATCGGCGGGCTGATGAAGCTGGACCCGGAACGGGTGGTGCTGGACGACGGAAAGTTTGAAATGCTGCTTGTCCCCAGCCCCAAAACCGCCATTGAGCTGAACAACCTCATTCTGGCGCTGCTGAATCAGGAGTATGACCGGGGCGGACTGGTGTTCCGCCATGTGTCCTCTATCCATATGGAGACGGAGGACGAGGTTCCGTGGTCCCTTGATGGAGAGTATGCCCCCGCCGTGTCCTCGGTAGACATTGAAAATCGAAAGCAGGCCCTCTCCTTTTTGCTGGGCTGAGGGCGCTTACAGGAAAAAGGATTTGGCAGAATGAAGGAACTGAACGTGAAAACGCTTCAGGCCCTTTGGCGGGACCATACGCCGGGGCTTTTGGGGCGGAAAAATGAATTTGCGGTGCTGTGCCCCTTTGTGCAGCGAGAAGACGGCCTGCATTTGCTGTTTGAGGTGCGCGCCGCCACGCTGCGTCGTCAGGGTGGGCAGGTTTGCTTTCCCGGCGGACGGATGGAGCCGGGAGAGACGGCGGAGCAGTGTGCCCTGCGGGAGACGGAGGAAGAGCTGTGTATTCCCCAAAGCAGCATTCAACTATTGGGCCGGTCGGACTATCTCTGCCAGCCGGGGCACTTTTTTCTTCAGCCGGTGCCGGGGCTGGTGGACGAGGCGGGTTTTCGCGCCCTGCGTCCCTCCCCGGCGGAGGTGGCAGAGGTGTTCACCGTGCCGCTGGAATTTTTCCGCAGTACCCCTCCGGAGATGTACTTCTATACATTGGAGCCGGAAAGCCCTTCGGACTTTCCCTATGACGCGGTGGGCGTTTCCCCGCCCTATAACTGGGAGGGCGGCGAGGTGGACGTTCCCATCTGGCGCTGGGAGGGCCGCGCCGTTTGGGGCATGACCGGACGCATCGTGAAAAACCTGATTGAAACCATGGAGACTTTTTAGGGAGGTATTTCCTCCTCCGAATATAAAACCGGCGCAGCCAACAGGCTGCGCCGGTTTTGCCATTCTCTGTGGATGGAGACGGAGGGCCGGGTGGCATCCAGGCCGCCGCCCGGGGCGCGGTTATTAGCCACAGATATTTAGCTGACATTGAGCGCGGCGACAAGGTGCCTAAGCTGGAGACATTCATCCTCATTCTCAATACGCTGGCGGCCCCGGCGGACGACGTGCTTCAGGACAGTCTGGTGGCGGGCTATGAGGCCAAGAGCAACTACATTCTCAAGAAGCTGGAGGTCCTTGACGTGACCCGCCGAAAGCAGGCGCTGGATATTCTGGATGGTGTGATTTCTTCCCTAAAAAACGATTAAAAACCTTTGAACGTGCGCGTTCAAAGGTTTTTCTTGCAAAAAATGAACATTCAGCATATAATATAAGGCTGTGCAAAAAAACATGCAATACTTGCGTGCCTGACAGGCGGGCGCGTGGCGCGGGGACGCCCGAGACCCCGCTATACAATAAGGAGAAGAACAAAATATGCAGAATGAAAAACTGAGAAATGTCGCCATCATTGCCCACGTTGACCATGGCAAAACCACGCTGGTGGACCAGATGCTCAAGCAGGGCGGTGTGTACCGCGAAAATCAGGAAACGGTGGAGCGCGTGATGGACTCCGGCGACCTGGAGCGGGAGCGGGGCATCACGATTCTGGCGAAAAACACCGCCGTGCGTTATAAGGACACGAAGATTAACGTGGTGGACACCCCGGGCCACGCGGACTTCGGCGGCGAGGTGGAGCGCATTTTGAAAATGGTCAACGGCGTTATTTTGCTGGTGGACGCCGCCGAGGGCCCCATGCCTCAGACCCGCTTTGTTCTCAGCCGCGCGCTGGAGCTGGGCCACCGAGTCATCGTGGTGGTGAACAAGATTGACCGCCCGGACCAGCGCATTCACGAGGTGGTGGACGAGGTGCTGGAGCTTTTGATGGATCTGGACGCCACCGCCGAGCAGCTTGACAGCCCCATGCTGTTTTGCTCTGCGCGGCAGGGCATCTGCTCTTACACGCCGGAAAACTTGGGAACCGACTTGGACCCCCTGTTCGAGACGATTCTGCAATACATTCCCGCGCCAGAGGCAGACACCCAGCAGCCCTTCCAGATGCTGGTTTCTTCCATCGACTATAACGAGTTTGTGGGCCGCATTGCCATAGGCCGCATTGAGCGTGGCGTTTTGAAGCAGAATCAGGAGATTGCGGTTTGCAATTATCATGCGCCGGAGGCCACGCCCCGCAAGGCGAAGGCCACCGCCATCTATGAGTTTGAGGGCCTCGCCCGCAACGCCGTTACCCAGTCCACCGCCGGCAACATCATCGCCATGAGCGGCATTCCCGACGTGACCATCGGCGACACCATCTGCGAGCTTGCCAACGTGGAGCCGCTGCCCTTCGTTGCCATCTCCGCCCCCACCATGGAAATGACCTTCTCCGTGAACGACTCGCCCTATGCGGGCCGGGAGGGAAAGTTTGTCACCTCCCGCCAGCTCCGGGAGCGGTTGTATAAAGAGACGCTGAAGGACGTGTCCCTCCGGGTATCCGACACGGACACCTCCGAGGCCTTCAACGTGGCAGGCCGTGGCGAAATGTCCCTGAGCATTCTGATTGAGACGATGCGCCGCGAGGGTTATGAGTTTCAGGTGTCTCCCCCCCGCGTGCTGTACAAAGAGATTGACGGGAAAGAGGGCGAACCTATCGAGCGGCTGGTGGTGGATGTGCCCGGCGACAGCGTGGGCTCGGTGATTGAAAAGCTGGGCCAGCGCAAGGCGGACATGCTGGAGATGACTCCGGTGGGCACCCGTATGCGGATTGAATTTCTGATTCCCGCCCGGGGACTGTTCGGCTATCGGAATGACTTTTTGACCGACACCAAGGGCGAGGGCATCATGGCCTCCATCTTTGAAACTTACGCCCCCTATAAGGGCGATATTCAGCGCCGGGGCAGCGGCTCTATGATTTCCTTTGAAACCGGCGAGTCCATCACCTATGGCCTGTACAACGCACAGGAGCGGGGCACGCTGTTTATCGGCCCCGGCGTGCCGGTGTACGGAGGAATGATCATCGGCGTGAATCCCCGCAATGAGGACATGACGGTGAACATCTGCAAGAAAAAGCAGCTCACCAACACCCGGGCCTCCGGCTCGGACGAGTCGCTGCGTCTGGTGCCGCCCCGGCAGATGAGTTTGGAGCAGTGTCTGGAATTTTTGGCGGACGACGAGCGGCGTATGAAGTCCCTCCACGGAAAGAAATAAGAAAATCGGGTCAAATAGTTTGGCCCGAACAAATGAAAAAGGTCCGCGGAGGAACTTCCTCCGCGGGCCTTTTAAAATTAAGTTCAGTTTCGCAGGAGCTTGACAACCTGCTCCGCATCCTGCGGGGTCATGTCGGCCATAGGCCCGGTTAGACCGGTGGGAAGTTTGCAGATGACAAACACCCCTTTGATATCCAAGACGCTTGTATCCCCTTGGGCGTTCACCAGATAGGCAGTCATGTTGGAGGGGAGCTTCTTTTTCTCGCGGTTTCCATCCAGCAGAATGTAATAAAAGCCGCGATACAACGAAAACGTGTTGACTTCGGTGGATTGCAGACCGGCAATGCTGCTGTAAATTTTCTCAATTCGGTCGGTGGGAACCTGCATATAGCAAAGCGACTGACCGGGGAATTTTACGAGCACGGTGATTTTTTCCATAAACTGCACTCCTTTCCGGATATCCCGGCGGGGGCTTGCGGATTTGAAGATATTTTAACGGATTTATCCCGTGATGTCAATGTTCGGAAACTTTTTTGACTTTCCAAGCGTCTCAAGATACAATAACAGGCGTGGCGAGAGCCGCGAGGATTTTCAAAGGAGGACTATGCTGTGAAGAAAAAGAGAATGGGTGCGCTGCTAAGCCTTGTGCTGTGCGTCGCTTTGCTGGCCGTTCCCGCCGCCGGAGCGGAGGCAGAGCCGGTGGCTTCCGCCCCTCTGGGGCCCACCCTGCTGGACGGCACGGTGAAGCAGACAAACGAGGGAACACTGCTGCTGACCAAAGAAAACGGCAGTCAGGTAATCGTAGGGTATAACGAGACGACCTACATAGTGGATGCCACCGACGGCATGCCCGCAAGCATGACCGGACTGAAGGACGGGGAGAGCGTACGGATGTATGTGGGACCCGCCATGGCGTTGAGCGAGCCGCCGCAGACCCGGGCTGTCATAATCCTACGTAATTTGCCGAAAGACAAAAAGGCCCCCACCTATCAGCAGGTGGCGGCAGTGGACACGGTGAACGAGAGCGGTGTGGCGCTTACCACCCGGGAAGGGGAGCGGATGACCGTGCCCTTTGACGCGAAGACTTCACCCTATCTGACGAAAAACCTTGTTACCTATCGGAACCTGATTCCCGGAACATGGTTTTTGGCTTGGAGCAGCGGCGTCGAGGTGACTCGGGCGGTGCTGTTCCCCTACGATGGTCTGCCCTTTACCGACGTGGAGAAGAGCCACTGGGCTTATGACGACATTCTTGCCGTCACCTCTCGGGGCCTTTTGCAGTGCGATTCCACGCTGGCGTTCCGCCCTGGGGACGCACTGACCCGGGCAGAGCTGGTAAAAGCACTCTACGAGCTGGCGGGCAGTCCTGCGGTGATTCAGTCCATTCCCGGGTTTGAAGATGTGCAGGATGGCGGAGATTATATGAACGCGCTGACCTGGGCTGTGGGCAACAAGCTGGTGAATGGCTATTCCGACAACACGTTCCGCCCCAACGAAGTGGTGTCCCGCCAGCAGCTTGCGGTGTTTCTCTATCGATGGGAACAGCATCGGGGCGGTGGCTTTCAGGGCGCGTGGATGTTTCTGCTGGATTACTCCGACCGGGACAGCGTTTCCCAATATGCCTATGAGGGCGTTGCATGGTGCGTTACAAACAACATCCTCTCAGGCCGGTCCGACGGGACTTTGGCGCCACGCGCCTCTGTGAGCCGCGCGGCCGCTTCGGCCATGCTTCAGCGGTATCTCACCTATCAGGCCAATGCCCGCAGCAGCGGCTAATGCGCCCACAGGTGAAGACACTCCAATCTGATTTCCAATAAAACATCCGCCGCGCGGCCCTTTGGGTCGTGCGGCGGATGTTTTTCAGTGATGGATCACCGTTTTCACTCAGGCAAACACCGTTTGAATCAGCACCATGTAAAGGGCTGTTCCCCCGGCAATGGACAAAAGTACGTTTCCCTTCCACCAATGGAGCAGGCCCACCGCAACAATCGACACCGCCTCCGGAATCCCGTGGGACGGAGCGAAGAGCGAGACGTTCCGCAGGCAGTATACCACCAGCAGGCCCATGGCGGCGGCCGGAAGAAGCTTTCCGAGATACTCCACGGTTTTGGGAATTTCTTTCCCCTCCGGCAGCAGTAAAAAGGGGAGCCACCGGGTTAGCTGCGCCCCTATGGCGACGGCCAAAATGATGATCACTGTTTGCATCGCGTTCAGGTGCAAAGTTTTTTCCTCCCTGCCAGAAGAATTGCAACAATTGTAAGCATAGCGGGAATCACCAGCTTGTCCGGCCCGAACGCCAACAAACACGCCGCCGTGGCACCGATGCCGATGAGTCCGGCGGGCCGGTTTTCCCTCTTTTTCCACTGCTCCATAAACAGCACTACGAACAGGGCTGTCAGGGCAAAATCCAGGCCTGCGGTGTTAAAGGGAACGAAGTCCCCCAACAGGCCACCCAAAGCCGTGCCCCCCACCCAGTATAAATAGTCCAGCAAGGAGATGGAGAGGTAAAAATATTTCTTATCCACGCCTTCCGGCAGTTCCACCGTGGAAACGAGGGAGAACGTCTCATCGCATAAAACGTAAACCAGCGGAATGCGGGCCTTGCCCAGACCCCCGTATTTTCCAAGCATGGCAATGCCGTAAAACAGATGGCGGGCGTTCACCATGAAAGACAAAAGTAAAGCCTGAACAGGATCGAATACCGTGGTCAGCAAAGAGATCGCCACAAACTGCATGCTTCCGCAAAAAGCCACGGCGCTCATAAGCGTGGACCAGAGGGGGCCGTAGCCTTTGGCGTTCATTAAAACACCGTAGGCAATGCCGAGGAAGAGAAAGCCGGTTAACACGGGGACAGTGTGAGGAAAGGCGGCGCGCAGGGCGGGGCCGAGACGGCGTTCCGTAGGATTCTTGGGTACGTTCATGAATTCAGGTCTCCTGTTCCTGCACCGCCCGCAGCCGATCCAGCTTTTTGTTTCTGAAATAAAGGAGAACGTCGGTTCCCACCATCAGGAAATTCGTCAAATACAGGAAAAACACCCAGTCAAACCGCACCAGAACCTTGTTCAGCATACCGCAGATGTAGCCTATTTCGATAATGATGAGGAAAAACAGGCTTTTGCCCACGGTGGAACGGGTCACCCAGGATTTGCGGATATTTACCGGCCACGAAAGGCCAAAGCAAACCAGCATCAACGCTTCAAAAATACTCATGAAGTTTTTCCTCTTTTTTGTCATAAATCCGCGTCCGATGGGCGTGGGCCGGGCATTGCCGCCGTTTTACATTTTTTCGGGCGCGTCCACGCCGAGAAGCTTCAGTCCGCTGCGCAGAACCGCGCGGGTGCAGTCTGCCAGTTTCAGCCGTGCCTGTGCCAGCTCCGGAGCCTCCCCCTTGATGCGGCAGGCCGTGTAGAATCGGTGGAAGCAGGCGGCCAGCTCCTGTAAATATCGATTGATGAACGAGGGGTCATAGTCTCTGGCGGAAAGACGGACGATTTCGCAGAACTGGGCCAACTGTTTAACCAGCGCCTGCTCCGCCTCGCCGTTCACCTGCGCCATGTCCACGTCTGCAGCGGCGGGAACGCGCAGCCCCTCGCCCTCCATGGCCCGCAGCAGCGAGCAGATGCGGGCGTGCGCGTATTCCACGTAGTACAAGGGGTTCTCGCTGTCTTCCCGGACGGCAAGCCCCAGATCAAACTCCATCTGGGTGTCCGGCTTGGCGTTGAAGAACCACCTTGCCGCGTCCACGGGCACCTCGTCCAGCAAATCGCACAGGGAGATGGCCTTGCCCGTGCGCTTGCTCATGCGCACGGCCTCGCCGTCCCGCAGCAACTTCACAAGCTGCATCAGCACAATGTCCAGCCGGTTTGCGCCGTCCAGACCCAGCGCGTCCAGCGCGCCCTTGATGCGGGCAACGTGGCCGTGGTGGTCTGCGCCCCAGACGTTGATCACCTTGTCAAAACCACGGACGGCCAGCTTGTTGCGGTGATAGGCGATGTCGGCGGCAAAATAGGTGTAAAATCCGTTGGCCCGGCGTAGTACGTCGTCCTTCAGCTCCAACTTTTCAATGTCCGCATCCTTTTTTCCCTCTCGGCGAAGGTTTGCAGCCATAATTTCTGCGGTTTTCAGCCACAGGGCTTCATCCTTTTCATAGGTAAAACCCGCTTCGGTGAGCTTGTCCACCGTCTCTGCCACGTAGCCGGACTCGTGGAGCGAGGACTCGTAAAACCAGGTGTCGTACTGAATCTTATACCGGGCAAGATCGGTCTTCATCTTAGGCAGGTTCACGCTCAAGCCAAATTGGGCAAGCGTATCCCGCCGGGTATCCATGTCCGCGTTGGCCAGTGCATCTCCGTGTTCGGCGCGGTAGGCCTGAGCCAAATCCCGGATGTCCTCACCCTGATACCCGTCCTCCGGGAAGGGAACCGCGTCCTCGCCCTGAATGAGCTGGAGGTAGCGGGCCTCAATAGACTGGGCAAATTTTTCAATCTGATGGCCCGCGTCATTGACGTAAAATTCCCGGGATACCTCCGCCCCACAGAAGGAGAGGACGGAGGCCAGCGTATCGCCCAGCACGCCGCCCCGGGCGTTACCCATGTGCATAGGGCCGGTGGGGTTTGCGGAAACGAATTCCACCATGATTTTCCGACCCGCGAGCTCGTCGTTCTGGCCGTACTGCTCCCCCTCGCTCTCCACGGCGGAGAGCACGTCGCCAAACCACGCCTGCCCCAAATGAAAGTTTAAGAAGCCGGGGCCGGCGATTTCGGCGGAGTCAAAATAGCTGCCTTCCAGTGAAAGGCGCTCCAGCAGCGCCTGTGCAATGGCACGAGGCGGCTGGCGCAGGGCCTTGGACGCGGCCAGCGCGAAGGTGGTGGTATAGTCGCCGTTTTTCGTGTCCTTGGGAATTTCCACAGGGACGGAGGCGATTTCCGCCTCGGGAAGGGTCCCGTCGGAAACGGCGGCGCGATAGGCGCTTCTGGTCAGCTCCGCCGCCTGGTCCTTTGCTTTTTGAATCATATGCAACATGGTATATCCCTCATTTTCATTGGTGTGGTGATGGAAGGCGCGTTCCCTCCGTCAGCTTTTGGGCCGCACGCGGATTTTAAATGCGTTTTTCCCCGTGGCGGTGTGGTCCACCGCAATGGAATATCGGATTTCAAGAAGGCCGCCTCGCTCCGTCAGGCTGTGGCGCAGGAAGCTGGTTAAAATGTCCACGCTCAGCTCCCCCATGGGCGTTTCATACAGCGATGTGTGCTGACGCCCCTCTTCGAAAATCATCTGCGAGTTCACCTTGCCCGCCCGGGTCAGAATAACCTTTTGCCCCCGCAGTTCAAAGGTGGTGACGGTGCCCTCCATCCCGGTAAGGGCACTCTCTTCATAGCGCAGCAGCAGCCCTTCCGGGAGCGGGCGCAGCGTCCCCTCGGTGGTCAATTCTGTGCCGTCGGGGTCGCAGTCATCAAAATACTGCTCTCCCCGCACAGAGATAATCACAGGCAGGGGCGGGCTTTCAGTATCGGTCGATATCAATTTGATTGGCTCCATGGCGCAAATCCTCCCGCAGGAACCAGGAGGCGGTTTCCTCGAAGCTCTCCACCCGGTCGCTGACATAATATGTGGCGTCGCCCTGACGGTTTTCGCGGTTTCGCAGTTCTCCCGCCTTCAGCAGCCGTTTCAGCTCAAAGGCGGACTCTTCTCCCGCAGACACCAGCTCCACCCCCGGCCCCATTACTTCGCCGATAATCTCCTCCAATAGGGGATAGTGCGTGCAGCCCAGAATCAAGGTGTCCACCCCCGTCTCCCGCATGGACGCAAGATACTCCTGGGCCACGGTTTCAATCACGGCGTCACCCTTCCGGAAACGCCCGTTTTCAACCAAGGGGACAAACAGAGGACAGGCCTTCGAAAACACCTGAATCTCCGGGTCCAGCTCCGCAAGGGCCTTTGCGTAAGCCCCTGCTCGGACGCTGGCCTGCGTGGCAATCATGCCAACACGCTTGTTTTTTGTCACGGCGGCAGCCCGGCGGCAGGTGGGTTCCACAACGCCCACCATGGGCAAATCGTTTTCCGCCTGCAGCGCGGGCAAAGAGGTGGTGGACACGGTGCCGCAGGCAATCAAAATCGCCTTGAGGTCAAAGGAACGCAGGAACCGCACGTCCTGCCGCGCATATTTCAAAATCGTCTCCCGGGACCGGCCCCCGTAAGGGACGCGGGAGGTGTCTCCAAAGTAAATCAAGTCCTCCTCGGGCAAAATCTCCCGCAGGGAGCGTATGGCGGTCAGCCCGCCAAGGCCGGAATCGAACACGCCGATGGGTCGCTTATCCATGCAAAGTGCCTCCATATCTGTGGCTGTAAGGGCCATATTCCTATCATATAGCCCCAACTTGACCATTATACTATGTATGTGAACCCCGGGCAAGACAGATTTTAGGCTTTTTTCCCGGTTTTTGATGTGGAATTTCCAAATGGAATTTGGTATAATGCTGAAAGGAACGGCCTTGCGGCCGAAAAAACCGGATGAGGGAGGTGTTTGTCGTGAAGATCGAGCTGACGGAGCAGCAGTATCGCTATCTGCTGGATCTGGTGTACATCGGGAATTGGGTGATGAACTCCGCCCGTGAGGACGACCGCATTGTGGAATACGATAAGGTGGAGAGCCTGATCTTCTCTCACTGCCCCGCCCACGGAATGCATAAGCTGGCGGAGCATCTGGACGGGGAGATCATCCCCTCCCGCGCGTTTGCCGACGGCGGAATCCACGAGGCCATCGCAGATTACGAGGATGTGGTGTTCTATGAGATTTTGGCGGAAGAGCTGGCTTTGCGGGACATGGACGGAGAGCCCATGACCAGAGAGAACTACAACGAGCTGATGGAGCGCATTGATACTTATATGGATGAGTTTGAAGAGCATGGGACGGACCACATAAACGTGGAACTGGACGAGTAAGCAGAGTGAATTTCGGGGATAGAATAGAGAGAGAAGAACAGGGAGGAACACTGAAGATGGCAGAAAAGGCAAAGGTTTATTTTGCGGATTTCCGGGCTCCAAGCTGGAGGGAGAATCTGCCCCAGAAGCTGGCGCGCCTGATGATGACCGCTGGATTTGGCGACATCGACATGGAGGGGAAATACGCGGCAATCAAAATGCACTTCGGCGAGCCGGGGAATTTGGCGTATCTCCGGCCAAACTGGGCCAAGGTAGTGGCAGACCTTGTAAAGTCTCAGGGCGGAAGACCTTATCTGACGGACTGCAATACACTGTATATCGGCGGACGGAAAAACGCCCTGGACCACATTGAGTCGGCCTATGTCAACGGCTTTTCCCCCTTTTCAACCGGCTGTCATATTCTGATCGGAGACGGGCTGAAGGGCACCGATGAGGTGCTGGTACCGGTGGCGGGCGGCGAATACGTGAAAGAGGCTAAAATCGGCCGGGCGGTGATGGATGCGGACGTGTTCATCTCCCTGACCCACTTTAAAGGCCATGAACAGACCGGCATGGGCGGTACGCTGAAAAACATCGGCATGGGCTGCGGTTCTCGGGCGGGGAAGATGGAGATGCACAGCTCGGGTACGCCCTATGTCAAGCAGAAGCGGTGTATCGGCTGCGGTGCCTGCGTAAAAATCTGCGCGCACGACGCGCCCACCATCACCGACGGCAAGGCCACCATCGATCCGGACAAGTGCGTTGGTTGCGGAAGATGTCTTGGGGTTTGCCCCAAAGACGCGATTTTTGCCGCCAACGATGAGGCTCCTGCTATCCTGAACAGAAAAATTGCAGAATATACCAAGGCAGTCGTGGATGGACGGCCCTGTTTCCATGTGTCGCTGGTGCTGGACATCTCTCCCAATTGTGACTGCCACGGAGAAAATGACGTGCCCATCGCCCCGGACGTGGGGATGTTTGCCTCCTTTGACCCGGTGGCGCTGGACCAGGCCTGTGCCGACGCGGTAAATGCGCAGCCCGCGATGGCGGGTTCCGTCCTGTCGGACGGGGCGTGGGACTGCAATTGCGGCGACCATTTCGTTGCCCTCCACCCCGACACTGACTGGCGGGTGTGTCTGGAGCACGGGGAAAAACTGGGGATTGGAAACCGGGAATATGAGCTGATTAAGATTTGAGAAACAAAAACGCGGGCTTCGGAATCCTCCGAAGCCCGCGTTTGTTTGTCAAAAACCTTCCGCCCCGCTGCGTTCTCTAATAAATATGGAAAGGCCATTTCCATCCCTGCAAAATTTCCAGCCCTGTTCGCCTAGCGCATTCCATTGCGTTTCCAAGTCGATCACTTTCTTATCATAGTTGAAGCCCGCCTCAAAATTGAATTTTACAAACTTATATTCGTATTGCTTCATAAGAATCCGTCCTTTCAGATCTGGGCGTGATTGCTTCCGACCACAAATGACCCGCCATTATAAAAATTACTGAAAATGTGCCTTATTTTAGCTGGTCCAGCGTCAGGGAGAAGCTGTCCATAAAAGTTTCGAGAAAGTAGTCCACCTCGGGAAGGCCGAAGGCCTCCAGAGCGACACGGGTCTGGCGTGCCGCGTCTCCAAACTCCCCGTTTCCTGCTTTGACTTCTTCCGCGCATTTAATATAGGCGGAGAGCTTGTCCGCCGCCTTTACCAGCGAGCGCAGCTCCGGGTCGGGGATTTCCAGAACCGGCGCATAGCATTCCCGCAGCTCCGGGGGAAGCATTTCCAGAAGCTTCCGGGTGGCCTCCTCCTCCACCTCATGATAGGCGGAGCGGATGGAGGGACTGTAATACTTAATGGGGGTGGGCATGTCGCCGGTGAGAATTTCCGACGCGTCGTGATACAGCGCGGCCGCCGCCGCCGCGCCGGGGTCCACATGACCGCCGAAGCGCTTGTTGCGGATGAGGGCCAGCGCATGGGCCAGCACCGCCGTCTGGTGGCTGTGCTCTTGCACGTTTTCCGGGGCGGTGTTGCGCATCAGCGCCCAGCGGGAGATGAACCGCAGCCGGGAGATATACGCAAAAAAGTGGCTTTTCATGGTGTTTCCTCCAATTCTCCCAGCAGGGAAAACCCCTTTGTGCCGATGATGCGAGTGGCAAGCACCCGGTTGTGAAGGTGTTCGCTGCCCGAAACCAAAACCTCCGTATAGTTGGGCGCGTGGCCGGAGAAGAAATTTCCCTTGGCCTGTTCAAACAGCACAGGGTATACCTGTCCCACACAGCCCTCAAGATATTCCTTGCGCATTTCGTCCGCCACAGTGGCGGTCCGGGCGGCGCGGTCCTCTTTCACCGCGGCGGGGATTTGTGCAAGCTCTGCTGCCGGAGTGCCGGGACGGATGGAATAGGGGAAAATATGCATCCGGGCAAAGCCGCATCGGCGGATAAAGTCCAGTGACTGGGAAAATTCCTCCTCCGTCTCGCCGGGAAAGCCCACAATCATATCGGTGGTGACGGCGGGGCGGTCGAAGGATTCCTTCAGCAGCGCAACGGAGCGGAAATACCGGGCGGTGTCGTACTTCCGGTTCATGCGCTTCAAGGTTTCGTCGCAGCCGGACTGCATGGACAGGTGGAACTGGGGGCAGAGATTGGGCAGCTTCGCGGCCCGGCGGCAAAAGTCCTCATCAATGGTCCGGGGTTCCAGACTACCCAGCCGCAGCCGAAGACCGGGGGCGGCGGCGCTGAGAAGTTCCATCAAATCAATCAGGCTCTGCCCCGTTTTTAAATCTGCGCCCCAGGAAGAAATTTCAATCCCTGTGAGCACCATCTCCCGATAGCCCGCAGCCGCAAGATCCTTGGCTCGCGCCGCCGCCTCTTCCGGCGGCAGGGAGCGCACGGGACCCCGGGCGTAGGGAATGATGCAGTAGGAACAGAAGTTGACGCAGCCATCCTCCACCTTCAGCATGGCCCGGGTGCGGCCCTCCAACCCTCCTGCGGGCAGAATTTCAAAGGCGCGGCGATCAAACACCCGGTCCACGGACTCCATGGGTTTGCGGTCTTCCAGCTCCTGCTCCAAGAGGTCCAGAAAGCCCATTCGATCCCCGGTCCCCGCAATCAGGTCCACATCCAGCTTGCGCACGTCCTCAGGCCGGGTTTGGGAATAGCAGCCACACACCGCCACCACCGCTTCGGGGTGCTCCCGCCGCGCGCGGGAGAGCATCTGGCGGGACTTCTGGTCGCTGACCGCAGTGACGGAGCAGGTGTTCACCACATAGGCGTCCGCTGCACCGGAAAAGGACGCGATTTCGTGACCACGGCGGGAAAGCTCCTGCTCCATGGCTTGCGTCTCATATTGATTCACCTTGCAGCCCAGGGTATAAATAGCGATTTTCATGGATTCTCCTTGCTATTTCAAACAATTTTCTTTATAATAATACGATTGAGCCGCAATGGGCGGCACAACTCTATTATACGTGTATTTTACCGCCGGGGCAAGCCCCAATCAAAGGAGTGTTCTCATGATTTATCTCGACCACGCCGCCACCACGCCGGTGCCCAGGGCGGTGGCGGAGGAGATGTTCCGCGTGCTGACAGAGGATTACGGAAATCCCAGCTCCCAGTACGCCTATGGCCGCCGGGCCAAGGGTCTGGTGGAGGACTGTCGTGAAACCGTGGCGCAGGCCCTTGGCTGCGAGGCGGCGCGTCTGTTTTTCACCTCCTGCGGAACCGAGTCGGACAACTGGGCCTTCACCGCAGCCTTGTGGCAGAATCGGCGGGTAGGGCGGCATATCGTCACCACTGCCGTGGAGCACAGTGCCGTGTTGGAGCGGTGCCGCTGGCTGGAACAGGATGGGTACGAGATCACCCGTATTCTCCCGGACAGGGATGGGAATATTCCAGCGGAAAAGGTGTTGGAGGCTGTCCGTCCAGACACGGCGCTGGTGAGCGTGATGTTGGTGAACAACGAAACGGGAAACATTTATCCCATTTCGGAGATTGCCGCCGGACTGGGCGCGAAAAACGAAAAAACCCTGCTGCATACCGACGCGGTGCAAGGCTTTTTGAAAGTTCCCTTCTCCGCCAAAACACTGGGCGCGGACTTTATTGCCCTCTCTGCCCATAAAATCGGGGGACCCAAGGGAATTGGGGCGCTGTATATCGGCGGACGGGTGCGCGGACCTCGCGCCTTGCTGCCCGGCGGCGGGCAGGAGTCCGGCTTTCGGGCCGGAACGGAGGCTACCGCCCAGATTGCGGGCTTTGCCAAGGCGACAGCGCTGCGAATGGAAAACTTTGCGGAGAATCTGCGGCATATGGCGGAGATCAAAGCCTACGCCGTGGAACGGCTCGGGGAGATTTCGGATTTGAGGTTCGTCGCAAGGGGAACCGCGCCCCACGTGTTGTCCGTCTCCATGCCGGGGTATCCCAGCCAAAACGTGGTGAACGAGCTGTCTGAGGCGGGCATCTGCATTTCCGCCGGGTCTGCCTGCCATCAGGGAAAACCCAGTCAGGTAACGGCCGCGCTGGGTCTTGAAAAGCGAGTTGCTGCCGGAGTGGTGCGGCTGAGCTTTGGCCCGGAAACCACGAAGAAAGAGATCGACGCGGCGGCGGATGCCCTGCGTCTGCATCACGACACTCGCTTTCCCATGCTGTGACGCCCCGGAAGTTAGCCCCGCGCAAAAACGGGTATGAACTATTTTAAGAACGATTGAGGTAATTATGTTTTCCGTGCTTCGCCAAAAGCCCGGCTTTTATGGTCGGCTGTGGAAGCTGTCGCTTCCGATTATTTTACAAAATCTTATTACCACGTCCCTTGGCTTTGTGGACACCTTCATGGTGGGGCTTTTGGGTAACGATCAGCTCTCCGCGGTCACCGCCGCCAACACGCCGATCTTTCTGGTGCAGGTGGTCATTTTCGGGGTGATGAGTGGGCTGACGGTGCTGGTGTGCCAGTACTGGGGCAAGGGAGACACCGTTTCCATCAACCGGGTAATGGGAGTGGCGGCCTATGCGGGGCTTGCCGTTTCGGGAATTACGGCGCTGGTGCTGTTTTTCTTTCCGGCGTGGGTGATGGGCCTTGTCACCAACAATCCGGGACTGATTGTGCTGGGCGCGCCGTATGTGCGGATTGTGGGCGTATCCTATGTGTTCAACGCCGTCAGTTCGGTGTATGTAGGAATGCAGAGGAGTACGGAAAATCCCGGCTTCGGCATGGTGGTGTTTGCCATTTCCATGCTGCTGAATACATTTTTGAACTACTGTTTAATTTTCGGAAATTTCGGTGCGCCCCGGCTGGAAATTAAGGGTGCGGCGCTGGCCACGCTGACTGCCCGGGTGGTGGAATTTGCCATTGTGTTTGTTTACGCCATCACCAACCGGCGGATTCCGTTGGCGCCACGAGCGCTGTTGTGTCCCGGCAAGCCCATGGCGAATAGCGCGGTGGTCTATGCAGGACCGGTTATTGTAAACGAGACGTTGTGGGGCCTTGGCACCTCCGTGATGACCGCCATCATGGGGCACTCGGTGATCAGCGCGGATATGCTGGCGGCCTATGCAATCATGGGCAACATCGACAAATTTGCAACGGTGGCCTGCTTCGGGTTGGCGGGGTCCACCGCTGTCATTGTGGGCAAGCGCATCGGGGAGCGGGCCTCGGAGGAAGAGGTTTACAACCTGAGTTATTGCCTTTTGCTGGTGTCGTTTTTGCTGGGCGTGATGGTTGCCGTGGTGCTGGCGGTGCTGTTGCCCACGCTGTTCATCCCGATTCTCTACCCGTTGTTCAACCTGACGGAAACCGCCGTAAAGGTGGCGGTGACTATGTGCGCGGTCTACATCGTGATGATGCCCATGAAATCCTTTGACATATCCAACATCACCGGGGTGCTGCGCGCGGGCGGCGACGCACGGGCGGCGGCGATTCTGGACCTGCTTCCGCTGTGGCTGGTGGCGGTGCCGCTGACGGCGCTGACGGGACTGGTGATGCAAGCGCCCATTTGGCTGATGTGCCTGTCCATTTACTCGGAAAATATCTGCAAGATGCCCGCCGGATTCCTTCGGTTTAAAAGCCGGAAATGGATTAACGACGTGACCATCCGCGAGGAAGAGGCATGAACAGTCTGTTCCGCTGCCCCCTGTGCGGCACGGCGCTGGAGCGGACAGAGCGGACCTATGTCTGCCCCGGAGGCCACAGCTTTGACATCGCAAAAGAGGGGCATACGCATCTGCTTCCTGCAAATCAAAAGCATTCCGCCGCCCCGGGGGATGACTCCGGCATGACCTCCGCCCGGCGGGACTTTCTCTCTCGGGACTACTACCGTCCGCTGCTGGACGCGCTGTGCGCTTTGGCTGTCTCCCACACAGGGCCAGAGCCCGGGGTTTTGGACGCGGGCTGCGGAGAAGGATATTACACCGCCGGAATTGATCAGGCGCTGCGCGCGGCGGGAAAGCGCCCCCGCATGGCTGGGACGGACATTTCCAAAGCCGCGGTGCGTCTTGCGGCGAAACGGGATAAGGCCGTGGAGTTTGCAGTGGCATCCTCTTATCGGCTGCCGCTGGCGGATGGGTCGGTGGACCTGCTATTGAATTGCTTTTCCCCTCTGTGTGTTTCGGAATTTCGGCGGGTGCTGCGCCACGGCGGAAGCTTTTTATATGTGGTGCCGTCGGCCATGCACCTGTGGGAGTTGAAGGAGGTTCTCTATAACGAGCCCTACCCCAACGAGGAAAAGCGCACGCCCTACGAGGGCTTTTCCTATGAAACCATCCTCCCGGTGGAGGGGCGGATCGAGCTGAATTCTCAAGAGGAAATTCATGCGCTGTTTCAGATGACACCCTATTACTGGAAAACACCAAAAGAGGGGACGATTCGGCTGGCTGCCATGGAGCGGCTTGCAGTCCGCACGGGGTTTCATATTCATGTTTTTCGGGCGGAGTAACCCAACATGCAAAACCGATCTAAAAGCCGCCTGAAGAGGAGTGTTTACCGCTATAGGTACAAAATGTGACCCAAGGGTAACGCAAGTGGTACGGGAGAAGAACAACGCCAAGTCATCGTTATGATGGCTTGGCGTTGTTCTTCTAATGGCAATCATTTTAGGTATCTGCGTGTTTTTGAGTAACGGTTTTTCAGTTTTGTATATCTTCTTTTTGTTACTATCTTGTACATTTTTGATATTGTGTGCTTGCAAGTACAATACAGACAATAGGGGGGAGAATAAGGTCACAGCGTTGGCGGCCTACTACTTTGCCAACAAGTGACCAGACTCCGACTGGGTGGTACTGCCAGTAGCCAGCTTTGACGCTTATTTCGGCACCACATGGACGGAGGGGACTGAAGCAGATTCCGGAGATCATCATGGAGCACTGGGATACTGAGTACGGGCTGTGCAGGTATCGGGTAACAGAAAGTTCGAAATGAATTAAAAGAGACTTTTTCGTAAATTATGTGGATCCAATTCGAAATACTGCTGTATGTTCCCAAATCTCACCAGAATGTAAAATACAGAAGAAAAATCCTGGACAATTCGGTGTATCTGGGAAAAACGGCGTCTCCAGCCAGCAGCTCCTCGTGGATCTCAATGCCCAGGCCAGTCTTGGTGGGAACTTTAAAGTAGCCGTCCGTGATTTCCAGATTCAAGTCGAAGATATCTGTCCGATTCAGCACGCCGGACCAGAACTCCAGAATCGCAAAGTTATGGGCAGCAGCGGCGACCTGCATGCTAGCGGCAGTAGCCACGGGGTCATTGGGGTTATGGGGCGCGAACATGATGTGATAGGTCTCTGCATGTGCGGCAATGCGCATGATCTCAAAAATGCCGCCGCCAAAGGAGAAACAGTTTGCGGCGAACATTAACTGGAAGCACAGCCAGGAACTGCGGCAGGAGATCAATTCTCTGCAAAAGGAATTGGACTCCATGTAGCGCAGGCGGAATGGCAAAGTTAGAAGAGAAAGCATACACTGTATTGGGTTTCGCCAGCCTAATATCTTGAAAGGAACTTCGTATATGGCTTTCAGAAACTGCTCGCCTTCTAATTGTGGATGCGATAATTCTTCTACAAATTCCCAGAATTGCACGATGAAAATTTATTCCGGCTCTTCTTGCAATTCCTATTGCTGCGTTCCCGGCCCTCCGGGCCCTCCCGGCTGTCCCGGTTGTCCCGGACGGCAAGGACCCACTGGCCCAACCGGACCGCAAGGTCTCCAGGGTCCACAGGGTCCCCAGGGGCCCCAAGGTCCTCAGGGACCTGCCGGCCCTCAAGGTCCCCAGGGCCCCCAAGGTCCTCAAGGGCCTGCCGGAGCGAACGGAGCTACTGGTCCTGCCGGCCCTCAAGGCCCTCAGGGCCCACAAGGTCCTCAAGGGCCCTTTGGCCCACAGGGACCCATCGGTCCCATCGGCCCGACCGGCGCAACCGGAGCGACTGGTGTAGGAGCAACCGGCCCGACCGGCGCAACCGGCGCGGACGGAGCACAGGGCCTTATCGGCCCCACTGGCCCCACTGGCCCCATTGGCCCCACCGGTGCAACCGGCGCGGACGGAGCACAGGGCCTTATCGGCCCCACTGGCCCCACTGGCCCCATTGGTCCGACCGGGCCGACTGGTGCAACCGGAGCGGACGGAGCACAGGGCCTTATCGGCCCCACTGGCCCCACTGGCCCCACTGGTCCCACTGGTCCCACCGGCCCGACCGGCCCCGGTGCGATTATCCCCTTTGCATCCGGACTGCCCGTTGCTCCGACAGCTCTGCTGACAGGTCTTGTGGGTCTGCCTGCAGTGGTGAGCTTTGGCAACAGCGCGGTTCTGCCCAATAATCTGGGTGCAACCATCGACCTCACCGGTGCTGCAGGACTGCTGGCCAACATGTCCTTCTCCATGCCCAGAGACGGAGTTATCACGGATATCACCGCATATTTCAGCACCGTGCTTGCCTTGTCTTTGGTTGGCGGAACGGCAACCGTCACTGCCCAGCTCTATGCCTCCACTACACCCGATAACACCTTCTCGCCCATTGCCGGGACAGCGGTGTCGTTGGCTCCCACATACAGCGGTGTGGTGGCAATCGGCCAAGTTGCCTTTGGCTCCCTCACCGGACTGAACATTCCTGTGACGGCGGAAACCCGGCTGCTGCTGGTGTTCTCCGTCACCACTACCGGGCTTACGGTCGGCACCACGGTCACAGGCTATGCCAGCGGCGGCATCAACATCGCCTGATTTTTAAAAGCTCTTACGGACAGAATGCCCGTTTGCCGGCCCGCCCGCCCATACGCGGGCGGACCGGCACTTATTATTTTCCGAGAGGTGAATTCCGGATGAATACTATTAGTTTGTGCATGATTGTTAAAAATGAAGAGGCGCAGCTTGCGGACTGTCTTTCCTCTGTGGAGGGCATTGTCGACGAAATCATTATTGCAGACACCGGATCAACGGATTCCACAAAGGAGATTGCTGGTAAATTTACAGATAAAATTTTTGATTTTCCGTGGGTAGATGATTTTTCCGCAGCCAGAAATTTTTCTTTTTCTAAGGCGACAATGGACTATATTCTCTGGCTGGATGCCGACGATGTGTTGCTGCCCGAAGATCAGGAAAAGCTAAAAAAGCTCAAAGAGGAGCTAGATCCCTCTGTGGATGCGGTAATGATGAAATACAACATCGCCTTTGATAACAACGGAGCCGTCACCTTCAGTTATTTTAGGGAGCGGCTCTCGCGTCGGGAACGACAGTTTTTGTGGCAAGAGCCGGTACACGAATATCTTGCAACAGGCGGAAAAATTATTCATACAGACATTGCAGTGACCCACCGAAAGCAAAAAGCGTCCTCATCGAACCGCAATCTGACCATTTACCGGAGAATTCTGGACGGTGGAGGAGAGCTGACGCCCCGGGGCCTCTATTATTACGCCCGGGAACTGAAGGACCATGCCCAATACGTCGATGCAATTCAATATTTCAGCCTATTTCTTGACGGAGGCAAAGGGTGGGTAGAGGACAATATCGCCGCGTGCAACGAGCTTGGGGAGTGCTATCGCCGAGAAAATCGGCAGCAAGAGCAGTTGACGGCCCTTACTCGCGCTTTTAGCTATGATACGCCCCGGGCAGAAACATGCTGTGCGCTGGGCTATGCATGGAAGGAAAAGGGAGACTATAAGCGGGCGACTTTCTGGTTCCGCCTGGCCACAATGTTGGAGCGGCCGGAAAATAGTTGGGGTTTCTTCCGGGAGGACTGCTGGGGCTTTATCCCCTGCATTGAACTCGCGGTGTGCCTCGACAAGCTGGGGCAGACCCAGTCTGCGGAGCAGTACAACGAGATGGCTGGCATATTGAAGCCTGAGAATCCTGCAATGCTGCACAATCGGGCATATTTTCAATCGCTGAAAACCGCCAAGCAGCCGGACGAAAAGAACTCCTGACAAACAGTCCGTTGCGCACAGGCGGCCTCTTTTAAAAAACTTTGCCCCCCGCCCGGCAAAGCTTTACGTTATCCGTTGCGGCTGGCAAGGTCCAGCCGCTGGAGTTCCAAAATGGCGGCGCATAGCCGGTCCTCATCCCGAATGCTCATAGACTCAAAATAGCAGCCAAACCGGGTCTCCACCTTGTTGACGGGCTGGGCCCAGCAGATCTGCACAGTGAACACAAAGGGCTGAGGCTGAGATTCATCCAGCCAAAGATTGGTCAAAAGCAGGTGGTCGCCGGGGTGATAACGGTCCTGGGTGCGCAGCTGGACGCCCCCCAGACTTACGTCCACCACCTTGCATAATCGGGAATAATACTGCGCTTCCCCCTGAAGACTTTCGGGATACAGCGCGTTGATGCACAGCGCGTTGGCCCGCAGGGAAACCGGTTGGCGAAAATTCACCCGCTGCTCCCGCTGATGGCATTTGAAAAGGTTGCCCAACTTCCAGAAGTAGCGGGAGCTACCGTGAATCTTTCCCAGCCACACTTGGGTCGATTTTCGAGGAATATGCAAGATGAGCTTGAAGTCATCATTGTAGATGACCGGCGGCGCCTCTCGCCCTCCGGCGGGAAAAACCGCCAACGCGCCGTTCTGGCACCTCTCCACGCGGCCTAAGAAAACCAGTTTATTGTCATTGGGCTTTCGCACCTCGCACAGGTGGCCCACCGCTTCACGCAGGTCCGCCGGAGTGGCCGCGCAGGGTCCCTCTTCCTCTTCCGGGACGGTTGGTTTATATGCCATAGACAGCAACTCCTTCTAGAACTGAATTTACAGCGTGATGGCGCGGCAGAGAATCACGGCCATTTGCGCGCGGGTGAGAGAGGACTGGGGATGCAGTTTTCCGTCACTGCCGCCCTGAAAAACGCCAAGGCGCACCATGGCGGCCAGATCGGCCGCGGCGTAGTCGGAGACGGCGGCGCTGTCGGAAAAGCCGGAGAGATCGGACTTGCTTCCCGCGGTAAAGCTCCAGCCGGAGGCCCGCATGGCACGGGCAAGAAACACGGCTGCCTGCTGGCGGGAGAGGGGGCGGGTCGGGTAGAAGGAAGAACCGCTTCCCTGGGCGATGCCCAGCGCCTGTGCAATCTTCACCGCTTCGGCATAGACGCTACCTGCCGGCACATCGGCAAAGCCCGGGCCGCCAGAGGCGGTGAATTGGAACGCGCGGTTGAGCATCAGCATAAAGCTGCCCCGGGTGATGGCAGCTCCCGGAGAAAAGGCGCCGCCGCCCGTGCCGTTTACCACACCGGCGGAATACAAGTATTCCACTGAGGAGGAGGCCCAGGTGTAATTCCCCATGTCGGTAAAGGAGCTTGCCTTGGTTTCAGAGGTGACGGTGACCACAACGGAGCCGGAATAGGAGTTGCCCTGACTGTCCTTCCCCGTGTAGGGGATGGTGGCCGTGCCGGTATAGCCCGCGGCGGGGACAAAGGACAAGTTGGAAACCAGCGGTGAGCCGGAGGCGAAATAGCTCGCCCCGGAGGTCACGGCCGTGCCGGGCGTGGAAGAGGAACGATACTGATAGCGAAGCTGCCCCACGCCGGAAGAGGGCTGGGAAAAGGCAGCGCTAACAAAGGAGCCTGCGCCCCGGGCGCTGCACGCAAGTTGGAACGCGGAGACATCAAAGGCTGCTGCCTTTCCAGCGGAAACAGTGTAGTAAATCACGCCCGCGGACGCCGCTTTCTTTACCTCCACGTTTACGGAGCCGGTATAGCGCTGCCCGCCCGTGTCATAGCCGGTGTAGGAAATCGTCGCCGTTCCGCTCCAGCCCGAGGCGGGAACGAAGGTGACGTTGCTGAGGTAGGGCGAGGAGGAGCGGTAATAGCCGGTGGAACCGGAGACGGCGTTGCCGGTGCTGGAGGAGGAGCTGTAATTATACCGCAGCGTCCCTACGGAGGAGGAGGGCAGTGTAAAGCGGACGTAATTCAGGTTCCGGTCCGTCTCCTCCCGGCACACCGTATCAAAATCGTTCGCGGAGAAATTCACAGGGGTGTCCTGCTTTGTGGTATAGGACACGCCGCCTGCTCCGGAATCCCGGACGGTGACCCGCACCGTGCCGGTAAAGCGCTGTCCGCCGGTGCTGTATCCGGTAAAGCTGATGTCCACCGTTCCGCTCCAGCCCGAGGCGGGAACGAAATACACGCTGTCCAGATACGGCGAGGAGGAGCGGTAATAATTGGTAGAGGAAGAAACAGAGTTGCCCGAGCTGGAGGAAGAATAGTAATTATACCGCAGCGTCCCGTAAGAAGACGAGGGCAGCGTAAAGTTGACATAGTTCAGCCACTGGCCGGTTTCGCCGTCGCAGCGTGTGTTGAAGTCGTCTACGTTAAACCGTACGGCGGTGTCCCTCCGGGTGGAGTAGGACAACGTGCCGGAAGAGGAAGTGGAATCCACATCCACAGTGACAACGCCGGTGAAGCTCTGGCTGTTGCGTCCATACCCCGTAAAGGAGATGTCTGCCGTCCCGGTCCAGCCAGAGGCGGGAACAAAATATATGTTGTCCAGATATGGCGAGGAAGAGCGGTAATAGCTAGTGGAGGAGGAAACATAGCTTCCGGCACTGCTGGAAGAGCTGTAGTTGTACCGCAGCGTCCCCACAGAGGAGGCAGGCAGGGTAAAGCGGACGTATTGCAATCGAACGCCCAGTACATCCTCGCACAAACTGTTAAAGTCGCTGGCGTTGAACCGGGCAGACCGGTTTCTCGAGGTGGAATATTGGATGTTTCCCCGGCTGCCCGCGCTAGTGGAAACGGTGATAGAAACAGACCCGCCAAAGGAGTTTCCATTGGTGTCCCTGCCGGTATAGGAGATGGAAAGCGTGCCGGAATATCCATCGGCAGGTACGAAGGTCACGTCGGAGAGCAGGGGGGACTTACTGCGGTAATAAGCCGTGCCGGAGGTGACCTTGTTGTCAAGGTCGTTGCCGTTGTATTTGTAGAACAGCGTCCCTTTGGAGGTCGAGGGCAGGGAAAAGGTCACGTATTGCAGCTCGTGGCCGGTGGCGGCCCGGCAGACCGCGCTGAAATCCTCGTCATTGAAATCCACCCGGTTTCGCCCGGTGGTGGAGTAGCTGATGCCGGAGACGGCGGCCACATTTACCTCAATCGTCCCCTGAAAGGACCGGGGAGTGGAGGAGGAATCGTAACCGGTGTAGCGGATGACGGCCGTGCCGGAAAAATCCGCCTTGGGGACGAAGGTCACGTCAGAGAGCCACCGGGTTCCCCGATCGCCGGAGTAGGAATAATTCTCATTGGCGCCCACGCCTGCGCCGGGAACAGCCTCGGAGACATAGCCGTAATACAACGTTCCGGCGGAAGCGGGGACATACAGCCCCGTGACATAGGACAGAGAGGATTGCAGCACGCGGCTGCACTCGGTATTGATTTTTCCGGCGACATAGGAAAAGGCCAGAGGATTGTCATTCCGGGCGGATTCTATAATGACATTTGCCACAGCTTCCTCCGCCGTGACCTGACATGTGGTGGAATAGGCCCCCGCCTTGGCGGTGATGATGGCGGTCCCGGCACTTCCGGCGGTCACAAGACCGCTGGAGGACACTCGGGCAACCAGTTCGTTGCTGCTGCTCCATGTCACTGTCTCATCAATGCCGATGGGGAGAAACAGCGAGGCGGTAAGCTGGCGGCTTTCCCGTGTTTTCATAGAGAGGGATGCGCTGCTGAGGACGATGCCCGGAAGAAGGACGCTCCGGCTGATAGTGGCGGACTTGGTGACGCTGGGGTCCGAGGCCCACGCGGCAGTCACGGTGACGGAAACGTCGGTCCGTCCGGGCTGTTCGCCCCGGATGATGGAAACTGTATCCCCTACGCCGTTAACCGAGGCCACGGCGGTATTGCCGCTGGTCCAAGTGTAGGAATAGTTCACGGTTGCATCCGTGGGAGCTCCGGAGACATCCACGTTTACGGGGCGGTTGCTCTCGATGAGAAGCAGCTCGCTGGTGCCGTCTCTGAAGCTGACGGAAAGGCCGGAGAGGTCCGGCCCGGCGGGAGGCTCTGCCTCCTCCGCCGCCGCCGGAAGGATCAAAGAGACGGACAGAAGTGCCGAGAGCAGAAGCGCCGTCCCCCTGCGAAAAAAATTGTTTTTCATGGAAGAACTCCTTTTTTGTTCCACGTCAGGTGGTCATATCCCAGTCCTGCGTTACCACAAAGCGCGGGGTCGCGCCGCTGGTGTCCAGCTTAACGGTCAGGGGAATCGCGTGGACGTTGCCGCCCTTGTCGCCCAGTTCCGTGGCGGCGTAAATGTACGCGCCGTTCTTGGCGTTGGTAAACTCGAAGGTGACAGAGGAAATCTTCTGCCCGGGCGTGCCTGCAACCAAAGAGAAAGCCGCGCTTTTGTTGAAGGCCAGCCCCGCGGAATAGAAGCCGGACAGAGGATTCATGGTGGCGGTGGCATCCAGCGGCGTCACCGTCTGGTTGGAGGTGCTGGGGTCCTTCACAACCCAATAGAGGTCCTCGTTAAAGACCAGCGTCACGGTGCCCGTATAAGCAGTTCCAGCCGGATTAGGCTGAATGTCGGAAAGGCAGTCCGTCACCATAGGGGGCGTTGCATCCGTGTTGAACACGGGGCGGATGGCCCGGAAGGCATCGCCAGAACCGGCGGTGCTTTTGGCCACGGTCAGGAAGGTGTACCAGGTGGTGCCCACCATGCCGGGGGAACAGTCCACAGTTTTGTTGCGGATGCTTGTGGCGTCGCCGCTCATAGTCACGTCGCCGCTGGTGGTGGTCTGAGAACGGATGAACTCCGCAAAGTCGTCCTTTGCCGTCTGGGTGGCGTACTCATCAAACACGGAGCCTGCCAGTTCGTTATTCTTAAAAAAGCTGTTGCTCATTGCGTCCAGAACCGTATAACTTCCGTCCTTGCCTGTGCCTTTAGGATATTTTCTACCAAAGTCATCCTTTTCACCAGGAACCACATAATCGACCATGGCCCGGCTCAGGTTGCCCGGCTCGCTGCCGTTCACCGCCAGCAGATAGTTCACGTCGGAGGTGGTGTCCGTCTTAATGGAGACGTTGGGATTGCTGATGGTCAACTCAATGATGGGTCGGGAGGTTTCGGAGGTTTCAAAGCCAAAGAGATAGGGCTTTTCAGAATAAATGGTGGAAGCGCTGCCCTGAAGGACGAAATACGTCACATATTTCGTTTTTGGGCTGAGACCCCGCAGGGGAATGTTTACATTGCTGCCAAAATAGGAGACGCTGCCTTTCATAATCGAGGTGTCGTTATAGGGAGGCGTCATAATATTGCCGCTGGTGGGAACGGAGGAGAACACCAAAAGATTGGTGTCGACGGTGGTGCTTTTGGGAAGCTGATCCCAGTTGGAGGAAGTAAGAGATTTGTTGCCGCCCAGTTCCTCGGAAAGCGTGGTGGTAATGGTGGACACGGGGGCAATTACGTAGAAGATTTTCCCGGTGGTACGGGTGAGCTGGACGTTGATGGAGCCGCTAACGTCCAGCGCGTCAATTTTGGGATAGCCAGTGACAAATTCCGGAATCATCGTGTCACTGAAAATGTGCTTCATGGTGTAATCCGAAGGGCTGCCCACCTTTACAAGGCCATCCTTGACGGCCTGTGTCAAATCCTCGTTCTGCATGCCGCCCACGGCCAAATTGTGCAAGGCGCTTTTATCTGACCCAGCCACGGCCTGCACCTGCATTTCAACCTTGCCGCTCCAGGTTTCACGGACATCCACGTTTTTAATAGAGGTGAAGCGAATGCCGTAATACCGGGTGGCGGTCATGTCCCGCAGCAGCTCCGCGTTGGTGGAGGAACTGGTGTTTCCACTGCGGAAATAGCGGGTATAGCTTGCGCCGTACATCGTTCCGTCAGTGGAGTTGATCTCAGCGGAATTGGGGTACTTTGTCCAAGTGCCCTCCACCTCCTTGCCGTTCGAGCCGATGGTGTTCACCTTTTCATAAAGGTCAAACTTGGCGGGGATGTTCATGCGGAACAGCAAATCCCAGTACACGCCCTCCCCGGCATTGCCGGTGGAGAGGGGGAGCGCCCGAAACGACATGTCAAAATCAACCGTTTCATTTCCCACTATGGCAGAAACGTCCGTGCTGGAGAACTGAATCTGGGCAAACACAGTGGTAAAGGTGGGCAGGGAAACAGGGTTGGGCTTGATGATATTTTTGGCGGTGGAGGTGTCGGCAATGTTCTGGATTTTGAAATAGTATTTCGCGCCGCTTTTCAGCTTTAATGCCTGTCCGGATTTAAAGGTAGCCACGATTTTTCCGTCCTCGGCGGTAATCTCAACAAAGCGGTAGTCAATGGTCCAGTCGGCGCTGGAGTCGCTGGTCGCGGTTCGCTCTACCACTCGCTCCGCGGGCGCAGCGTCGGCGGACCAAAGCTGGATATCGTCCCGTAAAAGGCCGACAAGAACTTCACTCGCGGCTTTCTGTTCATCTTCTGATGTTGAAGTATCCTTGGACTTCTGGTAAAGGGCCAGAAGCTGGTGGTTGGTTCCCGAGTCCTGCACATTTTCGCTGAAAACAACGCGGATGTCGGTGTCCGCCAGAGGAGAAATGCCCGCTGCGTCGTTGGTGCGTGTAAACTCCTGCGTGATGGACGGTGGGTTGGTGTCCAGCGTGTGGATGGTGAGCTTGCCCACGGGGTCGGAGTAATTTCCGGCCTTGTCCTGGGCTACGTAGTACACGTCGTAGGCTGATTCGGAGGTAAGGCCGGAGATGTTGATCAGGGCTTCTTTATTGGCGGTAGCGGCTATCTTTCCGGCTTTCAGGCCGTTGATGCCGCTGGAAACCTGGAGCTTGGCCTCGGGGCTGCTCAGGGAGGGCTTGGTGGTCTGGCCGTTCATGGGCTTGGGATATTCGTCTCCCTGCTTCACCGCCACCCAGAAGATGGTGGCGGCCTCGTCCACCACGGCGTTCAGCCCCACGGAGGTTTCCTTAATGGCAGTGACGGTGGGACCGGAAACAAAGGTGGGAGGAGTGCCGTCCAGCGTCGTGAACGAGATTTTTTTTACAGCAGAGCTTTTTGCCCCGTCCGCGTCGGTGAGCCAGAGGAACAGGTCATAGTCTTTCAGCTCGTTCAAGGTGCCCTGCCGGTTGACCAGGAAGGTATCGGTCACGTTTTTCACCATGTTCCACGAGCCGGAACCCAGATTGCCGGACAGCGAACCGGATTTGAAGTCGGCGGCGGTGGGCGCCGTGGCGTTTTTGGGCATCAGCGCGTAATACAGTCGGCAGGATTTGGTGGTCATCACCGTGACTTCGCCGGAGACATTGGTGATTTTGGACATGTAGGGATACCCCGCGGCAAAGGCCGGGACGGAATCGTCCGACGTTGCGAAGGACACGGCCTTCACGGGGCTTCGCTGCTCCCGCTGGTCCACCAGCATGGCGGAGAAGTAGTAAGACCCGTCGGAGGTAAGTCCGGTGAGAGAGGCGATGTAGTCCGTATTGGATTTTTCGGCCTTGATATTGCCGCTTTTCAGGATGCGGGGATTGTTGGTGGGTTTCAGCAAATCGGCCTCCCCCACGGACCCGTCGGTCACAGAGGTGACGGCCCAGTAAAGCGTACCAGATTTGTTGGTGCGCATCAGCCCCTTTGCGGAGACGGAGGCCACGTCGGTCATTTTGGGATAGCCCGCCAGAAGCCGGGGGTCGGCGGAGGATTCCGCGGCCAGCGTGGTGTCCATCTTCTGGCCGTGGATATCTGCGTTGACGCCGGGACGGATATTGATGATGTCCGGAAGCATATCGGCCTTGGTGCCGTTTGCGTTCACATTGAGCTGCTCCACGTCGCCCCGGCCGGTAAGGGTAGTGCCGGTGTCCAGATTCAAAACCTTCGCCACGGCCCCGTTAAGCACCGCCACGGAGGAGCCTGCGGCCCGCTCGTCCACGGTCAGGGAGAGAACAGAGCCCTTTGCCACGGTGACGGCGGATTCGGGAGTGACGGTGACGATTTCCTTGAGGTTGCCCGCCGCGGTGAGGGCGGTTCCGGCTTCGCCTTCCACCCGGATGGCGGTAAAGCCATAGCTGTTTTCGGTGGAGTCCTCCACGTAGGAAGGAGTGCGAATCAGGGTTTTGTCGATTTTGGTGCTGCCCTCCGCACGGATGGAGACAATGTTGTTGGCCAGATTGTCCATCACCAGCGTGGGGGCAGTGACACCCCGGAGAATCACGCTGTTGTTTCCCTTTTCGCTCTCACCTGCGCCGCATACAACGATTTTGCCCAGAACGGTGACGTTTTCCAGCGTCACATTACCAAGTCCCAGTCCGCCGGTGATATACAGGTTTCCGGCAATGGTAGTGTCCTTCAGCGTCACGCCGGAGGTGGATATGGTGACGTTTCCGTACACGCCGCCCAGTGTGTGAGTTCCGGATTTGTTGACGGGGGTGCCGATGGCGTTTACCAGCAGCACGGCCATCTGACCACGGGTGATACTCTGCTTGGGACGGAAGGAGCCGTCGCCGTAGCCACTGAGTATTCCCTCGGTCACGGCGCTGCGGATCAGCCCCCGGCTGTAATTGGAAAGCTTGCCGCTGTCGGTAAAATCAATGCTGGCACCCGGCTCGTTGTCCAGCACAAGATTGCGGCCCAGCAAAACGGCTGCCTGCTCTCGGGTGACAGAGTTTTTGGGTGCGGCGGTGGTTTTGCTGGTGCCGTTAAAATAGCCGGTGGTATAGCCGATATTGATGTCGTCGTAATACCAGTCAGCGGCCTTCACGTCCCGGAACGGAACGGCGGCGCTCACGTCGTCATAGCCGAAGGCCCGGTTGACCAGCACGACAAATTCCGCGCGGGTCAGCGTCCGGTCCGGGTGGAGATTGCCGGAGGAATCCCCCCGCATCACACCCCAGCTCACCAGCTTTTCAAGATAGGGTTCCATCCAGCTGGCGGCGGCGGCGGGGACCGCCAAACCGGGCAGCAGGGATAGGGCCATTGTCATGCAGAGCACGGCGGACAGCAGCCGCGTCCCCCAGCGCCCCTTACGGATTCCGTTCAGTTTCATAGCGAAGCTTCCTTTCTGTATCTAGGTCGGTATCTTTACACATTCTCTTTCGAGGCGGCGCTATTTTCGCGTGTCGCGGTTTGTAATCTGCTGGGAAAAAACGGCCTCTCGCAGCAGGACCTCCTCGTCGTGAATCAGGTCCACAAAAGTGGCGGCATAAAGCGGAATGTTAGAGTTGGAGGGGCGTAGACGCAGAATCTGGGCATGCAAAATCAAGGGCTGGGAGGTAATGGGAACCACCACCTCCACAATCTCCGTGAGATTGAGCGCGTAATTGCAAAAAAAGGCAATCCCGCCGCAGCTTAAATCATGGCACACGATGGGCAGGCGCCCCGTCCACGTGCCGTTGACGGGATAGAGAAAGCTCTCAAACCGGACGGGAACCCGCAGGTTTTGACGCAGGCGTACGCCTGCCTCGTTCAGCGGCTCCACTTCAATCGTATCCGTGTGGTTGCTGGAGAGAATGCGCCCAATCATGTCGGGGCGGCCCTCATCCATGGCGATAAGGTTGATCACCTCGTGCTCCAGCACGTTGAGAAGGTCCTCCGGTTTCAGCCGCAGCCGCCAGGTTGCCGCATCCGGGTCCGACTCCATAAAGGCGGTACCCAGCGGTGCGTTCCGGCTGTCGGAGAGCATATAGCGATAAAAATAATCGGACATCATTCGGCCTCCTTTTCTGGGGCGGGAGAGAGCGTGCGCCGCCGCCTCGGCTTGTCGGGCTGTGAGGGGTCAAATTCCAAAAAGTATACGTAGATGTCCACGATGGCCTGATAAAGAGACGGGGGAATTTCCTGTCCCAATTCCAACTGGGAGAGCATGGTGGCAAGAGAGTTGTCCTCGTAGACGGGGACGCCGCTGTCCGCCGCCACTTCCACAATCTTCTCCGCCAGATATCCCATGCCCGAGGCCACCACCACTGGGGCAGAATTTGCCCCGTATTGCAGCGCCACCGCCTTGCCGGCGGGTCTTTTTCTTTCAGGCTCTGACATTGACACTGTCCTTTCCGTTAAAGATTTTAGGAAAAATTTCCGACACAGTCAAGGGTTTGACCATTTTTTCCACGTCTACCAGTCCGGCGGAAAAGCCGTTGTCCGCCAGAATGTTGCTTAAGGAGGCGCGGATGGCGTCGGAAAACATAGCCACAGACTCGGGGCAGCGCACCGCCAGATCCACGGTACTTCCCCGGTTGGTGATCACGATGTCGAACAGGCCCAGAGGCTCCACGTCCGCCTTCAAAAGAAAGCGCAGCGTGCGCACTCCGTCTTCCTGGGACTGGTTGTCCCGGTCTGCGTCTGGGTCTACCCATATCTCAGAATACATCATTCTTTCGTTCCATACAAGCGGGAGAATGAAATGATTTAAGGGCATGTACACGCTTTCGTTCACGAGCAGGGAAGCGACCATGGCCCCAAACCGCTCCTGTGCCTCCGCGCCGGCAGAGCCGCGCAGAGCCATGTCTGCGGCGGAGGCCAGCCGGTCGGCAAAGGGATTGTTCCTCCCCGCGCGCTCGAAGGGTGTGTTTTTCAGCATCCGAAGCAGCGCCGCGTCCTCTGCACCTCGCAAGTCTCCAAGGGTGCCCCGCAGAGACGGATGGTCAAACAGGTGGCGCAAAGCCTGAAGCATTCCCTCCTGCGAACCGCTTTCATACCGGGCGATGTCCAGCGTCAGCATGGACAGGGCAGAGCGGACCCGACCCATGTCGTGGGAGCGGGAGATATAGTCGGACAGATACGGGATAATCTGGCCCTGCAAAAGCTTCAGTGCCCCGGCCCGGTCACCGGCCAGCATACTGTTTTGAAGCTGCCCGGTGAAGTCCGACACCTGCGCGCCCCAGCTTCGAGGAAGCGAAGAGACAATCCGGTTCAGGCCACGCAGAAGGTTGTCCTCAATGTGGGCAGTGGAAGAAAAATCTCCATACTGCTTGAGAAACTGCAAAATGTCGCTTCGCAGGCTTTGAGAATCCGCGGCGCGATAGGCGCTTCGCAGCGCGGCGAAAAACGCGCCGCCAAAGCGGCTGGCGGAAACCGACTGGTCTTGAATAAACCGCAGAAACTCTCCCTCATTCATCCGAAGCAGGTCCAGGATCTGAGACAGATCCCCTGCGCTTCCCGCCCGCAGGCCGGAGGACACGGTGGTCCTTGCGCTCCCCGTCAGCGCCCGAAGCAGGTCGGCAGAGATACTGTTGCCACTTTCTGATACCCGATGGAGAAAGGCCTGAAAGTTGGAATCGTACCGCAAAGGGGCGGAGCCGGACTCCTCTCCTGCGGCGTGCTGCTGGCCGCTGTTCGAGTCCGACCGATTGACGCGCCCTGGGTTGGGGACGTTCTGAATGCCGGGGTCATAGGCCGTGTTGGGAATGGAGCGGTTGGCGGCGGCTGGCTCCCGCGCAGGGACGGGGTTGGTAACGTTCATAATTTCCGGCATAGGTTCAGCTCCGTTTCATTACTTCAAAAATTTCACAAATTTGCAACAAATTTCAAGGCATTTCGTTGACGCGGGACGCGGAAGACATTATAATGAAAAATAGGAAACCTGTCGTTCTTTGCTGATATACAAAAAACGACTTTTAGAATTATTTTTGCAAAGCGTTAACTTTTTCCTAAAAGTGGACGATATGACAAGTGAATTGCTGAATATTTGGAAAGGGGAGCAGTGCTCTCCTTCCTTGAAAAAGAGAGGGGCGGCTTTTTATGGACAACGGTGGAAACGAAAGCATTCTGGAAACTTATCTCTACGAGACAAATACCCTGCTGGAGCAGCTTGACAGTATCGTCTTGGCGGCGGAGCAGGCAGATACCTTTACGGAAAACGACGTGAACGAAATTTTCCGCATCATGCATACCATCAAGGGCGCTTCCGCCATGATGGAATATGAGTCTCTGACCACGGTGGCCCATCGGATCGAGGATATGTTCTTCATCATTCGGGAGCGGTCCATGGATGTGATCCCCCATGCGGAGCACGGGCTGCTGTTCGACATGATGTTTACGGCCATCGACTTTTTCCGTGGCGAAGTGGAGAAGGTCCAGAGCGACCAGCCTCTATCTGATGACATCGGCAAATTACTTCAAAAAATTAATAGCCTGATTACCAAAATTCAGGACGGAGCAGGAGCGGCCGGGTCTGCCGGCTCCGTTCCTGCTAACCAGCCAGCCGAAGCGCCCGCCTCCGGGGCGGATTCTGCCTTCCCATACGGGTTGCGGGTGTTCTTTGACGAAGGCGCGGGCATGGAGAATCTGCGGGCATTCATGCTTGTGACGGAGCTGCGGGGCATCTGCGGCGAAGAAAATTTCACCTTCTCTCCTGCCGACGTGGAAACGGATACATCCACCACCGAGACGATTGTTGCGCAGGGCTTTGTGCTCTCCTTCCGGGTGGCAGCGGAACGTGCCGGGGCCATCCATGTAGTGTCGGGTTCTGGCTCCGTTCGGGGCTATCAGACGTTTGACGAGGCGGGCGCGCCCGCGCAAGAGGAAGCAAATCGTCCCACACCCGCCGCTGAAGCCACCCGGCGTACAGAGCAGAAGAACCTCGCCTCCCCGCCGAAGACGGCGCGGGAAGAGGCCTCTCCGGTAAAGAGCGCGGCGGCTGCTCCGGCTCCCGTTCAGGCGGGCGGAGCTCACCCCAAGGAAAGCTTGATCAGCGTGAATCTCAGCAAGCTCAACCAGCTTATGGACGTGGTAGGCGAAATTGTCATTACCGAGTCCATGGTCACGGCTTCTCCCGATTTGAAGGGGCTGAAGCTGGACAACTTCACCAAGTCTGCCCGGCAGCTCCGCAAGCTTACCGACGAACTACAGGATGTTTCCATGTCGCTGCGGATGGTCCCTGTGCTGGGCACCTTCCAGAAAATGCAGCGCATTGTCCGGGATATGGGCAAAAAGTTGGGTAAGCGGGCCCGGCTGACACTGGTGGGCGAGGACACAGAGGTGGACAAGACCATCGTGGATGGCATCGGCGATCCCCTGATGCACATTGTCCGCAACGCCATGGACCACGGCATCGAGGAAACGGAAGAAGAGCGCATCGCCGCAGGCAAGAACCCCGAGGGCGAAATCATCCTCTCCGCCAGCCACACCGGCGGCGAAGTCATCATTCAGGTGAAGGATGACGGCCGGGGCGTGGATTATGACCGGGTGCTGAAAAAGGCGGTGGACGCAGGCCTTGCAAGCCCTGATGGGGAATACAGCCCCAAGGAAATTATCAACTTCCTTCTGATGCCCGGCTTCTCCACCAACGTAGAGGTGACGGAGTTTTCCGGCCGGGGCGTCGGGATGGACGTGGTAAAGAAAAACGTGGAGGAGGTGGGCGGCGCCGTGGTGCTGACCAGCGAGCCTGGCAAGGGTATGACCGCCACGCTGAAAATCCCCCTGACCATGGCGATTCTGGACGGGATGGAGGTTTCCGTTGGCTCCTCCATTTTCACCATTCCCATCAACAACATCCGCCAGTCCTTCAAGATGAGCGGCACAGATATCATCCACGACGCGGCCCACGGCGAGATGGTAAAGGTGATGAACAACTTCTATTCCGTCATCCGCGTGAAGGACGTATACGGCCTGAGCACCGGATGCGACGAAATCGAAGACGGCATTTTGATGTGGGTGGAGTCTGGCGAGTGCACCTACTGTCTGTTTGTGGACGAGCTGATGGGCGAGCAGCAGGTGGTTGTGAAGCCGCTGCCCAATTATATCAATACCTTTAATGTTAAGCAACACGGCATCACCGGCTGCACAATTCTGGGCGACGGAAATATCAGCGTCATTCTGGACGTGGCCAACCTTTACTCGGCTATCCAGTGAGCGCGGCGTCGATGCAGAAAGAGAGGGTTATGAAAGTATGAATAACCAAGTGATGAGTTTTATGGAGGATGGAACCTCCGCACGGGCGGCTCTGACAGAGGAAATGGAGCAATTTCTGGTGTTTCAGTGCGATGCGCTGCGGGTGGGTATCCGCGTGGACTGCGTGGTGGAGGCCCTGATCAATCAGAGTATCACGCCGCTGCCCATGCTGCCGGGCTATGTGTGCGGTATTATCAATCTGCGGGGCGAGGTGGTTCCCGTCATCAGCATCCGTTTGCGGCTGGGGAAGCCCTCCGCTGACGAGCAGTCCGTGATTGTGCTGAATATCAACGGAATGCAACTGGGCGTTTTGGTGGACCGGGTGGATCAGATGGTGAAGCTGCCCCGCAGCTCGCTGCTGCCCATGCCCTCCACCAACGGGCAAAAGCTGATGTGCGGCATGAGTTCTCTGCCTGACGGCGGGACCATGCTGGAGTTGGACGCGGCGGCACTGCTGGAGCACTGAATATGGGGGAAGAGCAGAAGAACACGGCATCCTCCTTTGCCCCTATGGAGATCAGCGATGGAGACTTCCGGCGGCTGGTGAATTTCATTCAGCAGCACTATGGAATCGACCTGAGCAAAAAGCGGCAGCTGATCTCCGGGCGGCTTTCCTACACGGTGAAGGCGAAGGGGTATTCCGGCTTCGGCCCGTTTATTGATCAAGTGCTTGAAAAGCAGGACTCCGGCGATATTGAGCTTGTCATCAACAAGCTCACCACCAACTACACGTTTTTCATGCGGGAGCAGGAGCATTTCAATTTTTTTCGTAACACCATCCTTCCGGATGTGGTAAAGCGCCGCCAAGGTCAGCGGATGCTCTCCATCTGGAGCGCGGGCTGCGCCTCCGGCGAGGAACCGTATACGATTTCCATGTATGTAAAAGACTTTTTGGGAGCGGAGGCTGCCCACTGGGATACCCGGGTGCTGGCCACCGATATCTCCCAGCAGGCGCTGGACAAGGCCCAGAAGGGAGTGTACGCCCTTCCGGATAGCATTCCAGCGGCATGGAAATCCAAATTTTTTGTTCCTTCTGCGGAAGAAGGGCAGTATCAGGTGGCCCCCGTTATTCGGGACAACGTGATTTTTCGCACCTTCAACCTGATGGACCCCATCCGTTTCCGGCTGAAGTTCGACGTGATCTTTTGCCGCAATGTGATGATTTATTTCAACCAGCAGACAAAGGACGAGCTGGTTGCCCGCTTTTGCGATGCAACGGAACCCGGAGGATACCTTTTAATCGGCCATTCGGAAACGATGGGCCGTAATCCCGGATATCGCTATCTGGCACCGGCCACTTTCCAGAAGCGCTAGGGAATTCAACGTATAAAGCCTGACGCGGAAAAGGAGAGACACAATGGCAATGTCGGGAAACACAATTCGTGTGATGGTGGTGGACGATTCCGCCGTGGCGCGGAGCTATATCATCAGCGGGCTTTCCGCAAAGCCGAACATCCAGATAGCCGGGTTTGCCGTGGATGCGGCGGATGCCCTGCAAAAGGTGGGAGAGCTTCAACCGGACGTCATTACCATGGACGTGGAAATGCCGGGAATGGGCGGTATCGAGCTGATTCGCAAGTTACTTCCGGCTTATCGGGTGCCGGTAATTCTGGTGTCGTCCCTGAACCTGCGCGTGTTCGACGCGCTGGACGCCGGGGCGGTGGATTTCGTCCGCAAACCGGACGGGACTCAGAGCAAGGCGGAATTTATCAACACGCTGGCTCAGAAAATCGTGGTTTCTGCCTATGCAAAGGTTCGCCCGGGCCGCCCAGCCAGAACTGCACGGGTGGAGGCCATGGCGGAGCCCGGGTCCCCGCTTGGGCCGAGGTCCGCGCTGGATGGGACAGTGATCGGTCTGGGGGCCTCCACCGGCGGAACGGAGGCCACACTGGAGGTGCTGCGCCGCCTACCGGCGGACATTCCTCCCATGGTCATCGTGCAGCACATGCCCCCCGGCTTTACAAAAATGTACGCTGAGCGGCTGGACAGAATCTGCGCCATGGAGGTGCGGGAGGCCGTGGACGGCGACGAGCTGCACCGTGGACTCGCTCTGGTGGCTCCGGCAGATTTTCAGTGCCGCGTGGTGCGGTCGGGAAACCGATACCGTGTGACATGCAAGCCGGGCGACAAGGTCAGCGGACACCGCCCATCGGTGGATGTGCTGTTCCATTCCATGGCGGAGAACGTGAAAGGCCCCATGACGGGCATTATCATGACCGGCATGGGCCGCGACGGAGCGGACGGGCTTTTGGCCATGCGGAAGGCCGGGGCTTATACCATTGGACAGGACAAGGAGTCCTCCGTCGTATACGGAATGCCCATGGTGGCCTTTGACATTGGCGCGGTACAGATCCAGGCGTCCTGCGAAAACATTGCGGGGATGCTGCTTCGCCGCCTGCGGGAACTATGAAAAGCAGCGGGTGCGGCTGTGCAACAATCATAAAACAAGGGGGCTTTCGGCATTGCCGAAAGCCCCCTTGCATGAATCTTCTTCAAAATTTACCAAAATTATAAGGTTTTCCACTTTTTTTGAATTGCCGTATTATGTTTTTTGCGTAACTGCCGAAATAAAGGGTAGACATAGGAGGCTGCGCCGCAATGTGCGGTGTCACCCCAAGACGTGTTTAAATTATTTAAAAGCCGCTTCCCGGAAGTTGGGAAGGGATTCGCTGAAAACGGAGGAAATGCCGCATGATGAGGATAGTCAATGAGGCCGCAGGAGCGGCAGCGTATGCGCAGACGGTGTCTGCGGCGCAGAATCTGCAAAGCACCAAAACCGTTCGAGGTGCCGAAAAAGGGCAGGAGTCCGGCGGTGCGTTTGATCAGGTCGATATTTCCGGGGCGTCCTCCGGTGGGTCCTTGTTTCAAAAGGAACTTGCGGCCCGTATTGTGCGGGATGTCCGGGCATCCTCCAGCATCGGCGGTGTTCAGCAGGTGCGCCAGCAGATTCAAAGCGGCACCTATCAGTTAGACCCCGTTTCCATTGCCAAGTCCATGCTGCTGGAGAAATAAGTCATGGATAGAAATGATTTTCGGGAATACCTTGGTTTTTTAAAGGCTCTGGGCGACACGCTGGAGGACATTACCCGCGTGGAGCAGGAGAAGACGGAGTTTGTCCGCACAGATGATCTGGACGGGCTGAACGAGTGCATGAAGCGGGAGCAGGCGCTGTCTTTGGCTATGCGCGCCCACGACCAGAAGCGGGAGACTATGCTACGGACGCTGGGGCTGGAGGGCGTGCCCTTGCGCAGTCTGATGGACTATGCCTCCGCTCAGGATTATGAGGAGACAAAGCGGACCGTGGAACAGCTCTGCCGCCAATATGCGTTGTTTCGTGGCGCGTTTGAGGTGGCGCGGGACACGCTGGAGTGCAACCTTCACCAGATAGAAAAGATGATTCAGGCGGAGGACCCGGACGCCGCGTCGTCCGCGGGTTATCCGGAAGCGTCTCCTGAGCTTCCGCCCCGCATGAGGACGGATTTCAGAGCCTGAACCGGCCCACATGTGAAAGAGAGGAAAGCAACATGCTGTCGACAACCTTTGGAGCATTTACCACCGCACGTCTGGGCATCTATGCGGCGCAAAAGGCCCTGGAAGTGACGGGACACAATATTTCCAACATCAATACCAACGGCTATACCCGCCAGAGGGTGGATCAGGTGAGTCTGCGGGTGGGCGGCGTGGACCGTTATGCTTCGGCATTCGGCGGCGCCAGCGGGTCCGGTGTTCTGATTACGGGCATGTCCCAGTTCAGGGACCCCTATCTGGACATCCGCTTCCGCAACGAAAATTCCAGCGTGGGCGCCATGGACACCAAGCTTAGCGGACTGGAGGAGCTGGCTGCAATTCTGGACGAGGTGGGCAAAGGCGATATCGGCGAGGAGGGAGAAGGCATTCTGGCCGCGCGGTTTCAGGACTTGCGGGATATGCTGTCAAAGTTGACCGGAGACCAGACCACGGAGGAGGAAATGCTCTCGTTGGCGCGCACCTCTGCCGACGCATTGGTGGGAATCCTCCGAAGCTATGCTGAGCGGATTGCCGGCGTGAAGGAGGACCAGGCGGACGGCTTGACAAACGATGTTGCCGCCGTCAACGACATTCTCAAAAGCATCCAGTCTCTAAATGAAAATATTCAAAAAAGTGAGCTGTACGGGGATAATTCACTGGAACTGCGGGACCAGCGGAATGTGCTGATCGACAAGCTGTCCGGGTACATGAAGATTGACGTGACGTATGAGCCGGTGAGCGTGGGAGCGGGAAGGACCGTGGACAAACTGGTGATTAAGGTCGCCGGTGACCCGCCTACCAAACTGGTGGACGGCACCTATGTGGGACAGCTTTCCGTGGGGGACGGACTTCAGAAAAACCCCAACTATGCCCCCAATGCAGCGCCCCCTGTTTTGGAGCCTTACTTGGATGCATCCGGGACCCCGGTTACAGACCCTGCTGCCGCGGCTCTTTTGCCTTACGCAATCACCGTCTCTGAGTTGAAGGACCGCAACGACGTCGTTTTGAAGGAAAAGAACGGCAGCGTTTCGGAGGCCTATCAGTTCGGTGATACTGAGCTTTACGGCGGATTACAGGCAAGGCGCGAGCTTTTGACGGAGGCGGGCGAATTTGCCAGCGCAGACATGACGGCGGCGGATTCGGACTCCGCCACTAAGCGGGGTATTCCCTATTACCAAAAGGCGCTGGACTCTCTGGCGCAAAAGCTTGCCTCTGTGATGAATGCGGCGAACACCGGATACCTGCAAGATACCAACGGCAATATCATCACGCCGGGTTCAGACCCTGTGGAAAAAATAATTACAAAGGATGCGGGCGGAACCTATTCCTATTACGACGCTGCCACCACAACCACCACCACGCGGGACACGCTGGATGAGCTGGTTTCAGCCTTGTCAGGGGATGCCACTTTTAACACCAAGTTGGACAAATGTAAGCTGGGTGGAAACCTGTTTAGCAGCAGCGGCTCCAGTGACGATGCCTCGGGCATTACCGCAGCCAACATCTCCATCTCCTCAAGCTGGAGTCTCAGCGCCAGTTTTCTGCAAAACTCGTTTGAGGCGCTGGAAGGGAAAGCCACCGTGGGCAGCAGTGACAATCGGAACATTGTCCATATCATGGCGGAATTTGACAAGACGCAAGAATATAAACCCGGTGGGAACGCTTCTCCGGGAAAGCCGTTTTTCCGCGGCACCTTTGAGGGGATGTTCACCAACATCGAGCGGACGCTGGCAGACGATGTCAAGAGCACCACGACTCTGCTGAACAACTATACCGTTTCCGCCACAGGGCTGGAGACGGGCCGGGACAGTGTTTCCGGCGTGGACCTGAATGACGAGGCCATGAACATGATGCAGTTTCAGAAGTCCTATGCCGCCGCCTGCCGTCTGATGACGACACTTGACGAGGTGCTGGACAAGCTGATTAACGGGACCGGCGTAGTCGGCCGGTAAAGGAGGGATTTAAAATGATCCGTGTGACAACAAACGGAACGATGCGGGGATATCGAGCCAGCCTGACGCGCTCCTCCGCCACGCTGAATAATACGCGAAATAAGGTTTTGACCCAAAGTAACTACACCAGCTATGCGGAGGACCCGGCGGCGGCAACACAGGCGTTCAAGCTGCGTCGCTCATTTTCCCGCGTCAGCTCCCAGTTGAAGAGCACCCAAACCTTGAACAGCAAGTTTTCCGCTGCCTGCGACGCGCTGAGCAGCATTAAGAGCAACCTTGCGGACGGACAGGCAAAGATTTCTGCGCTGGCTGGATTGAACGATGCCAACGCCTCCGGTCGCCAGCCTCTGGGAGAGGTCATCGGCAGCGCGGCGGAGTCCATTGTGCAGATATTGAACTCTCAGTACGGCTCTTCCTTTATATTTGGGGGAAAGGACTCTCTGGGTGACGCGCCCTTCAAAATGGAGGAAATCAGCGGAGAGAAAGTCTTGACCTTCCGGGGTGTTCGGGTGGATGCAGAAGAGGGAACCGACGAATACAAACAGCTGAAGGCCATGTCCGGAGAGGAAAGCTATGTAGACATCGGCAGTGGCCTCACGGAGGTGGACGGAAAGCTGGTTTCCGCCAGTGCCTTTAACGGGGCGCTGAGTGGGCTGAGCTTTGTGGGTTATGGCGTGGATGCAGACGGTGACCCCAAGAATATGGCTTCCGTCATGAACAAGCTGTCTGATATTTTCAAGCGCTGTGATCCAGATACCGGTGCGTGGGCTTCGGATCAGGACAAGGAGGACGCCACCCGTCTGACGGGGAAGCTGAAGGACGGCATTGACGAAATTACCAACCAGTGGACCGCGTTGGACGGGCGCACCACCTATCTCGAAACCAGCAGCAACCGCCTGTCCCTTCTGGCCACCAATCTCAACGAGCAGATTCTGAACATTGAGCAGATTGATCTGGCCAGCGCCATCACGGATTTTTCCTGGGCGCAGTATTGCTATAACGCGGCCTTGAAGGTTGGCAACGGCATTTTGTCCCAGTCGCTGATTGACTATATGAATTAAAGGGCATAGACGGGCCTGCGAGGTCTGCCCGTCATGCTTGTAAAGGTGAAAAAGGAGTGAAGGCAATGACCTATCCACTTATCGAGATTAAATCGGTGCCCCTTGAGCTTGAGATGCGGGTCACGGACGCGAAGCTGGAGTACAGTCGCGCCACGGTGGATATGGAGATTACCCGGAACGAGGGCGGCCTGAGCATTCGGAGCAAGCCTATTCGCGTGAATTTGGACACGTTTGAGGCGCGCAATTCCGTCACCCCTACGCTGGCCACCCGCATAAAAGACAATGCTCAGGCGGGGAAACAGGCCGCCTATGAAGCCACGGCTACCTATGCCCGGCAGGGTCAACTGTTACTTCAGGCAAAAATCGGCGAGGAGATGGTGACCAAATTTGCCGCCGAGGCACAGGCACGGAATGTGAAAACCAATGTGGGACTTGCGTTTCTTCCCACGCAGGGAGCGGATATTTCCTGGGACAAGGGTGAGCTAAACATCCGCTACGAGATGGACAAGGTCAACTTCGACTGGCGCAGTCAGCAGGGAAACTTCGAGTTTACTCCCGGTGATATTCAGTTCGAGGTGACGCAGCAGCCGGATGTTGTAATTAAGTACGTGGGCGGGGCGCTGTATGTGCCGCCGTCGGCAGACCCGCAGTATGTCCCCCTTGACGTGGAAGTTTGACGCGTGCGAAAGAAAGGAAGCCTCCCATGGAACTCATGACAAAATATTTTGGGCGGATCGCCTATGAAGCCGGAGATATACTCTATTTCCGGGATGGTCTGTTCGGCTTTGAAGAGGAGACGCAGTTTCTTCTGCTCCCCTTTGCCGACAGTGACGGAACACTGCTGTGCTTTCAGAGCGTGACCACGCCGGGCCTCGCCTTTGTGGCGATGAACCCCTTTTCTCTAAAGCCGGACTATGCGCCCAAACTCCGTCCGGCAGAGTTGAAGACCATGGGTGTGGACAAAAGTGAAGAGCTGAGCTTTTACGTGCTGTGCGTGGTGCGCCAGCCCGTATCCGAGAGTACGATAAACCTGAAATGCCCGGTCGCAGTGAACGAGGATACCGGAACCGCCATACAGACAATTCTGGAGGACGGCGGCTACGAAATGCGCCACCGCCTGTCGGAATTTCAGGAGGGGCAGTCGTCATGCTGATTTTGCAGAGGAAACCCGGAGAGTCCGTGCTGATTGGAGACGAAATCGAGGTGACGGTGGTTTCTGTGGAAACCGGGGGACGGGTCCGGCTTGCTATCAGTGCCCCTAAAAGCCTGACCATTTTGCGCAATGAGCTGCGAGGTGCCATGGACGCCAACAAGGAGGCCGCGCAAGAGGAGGCATCTCCCCTTGCGCTTTTGGAGTTGCTGCCAAGGCAGGGTGGCCCAGAGACGAAGAAATAAGAAAACGCGCCCTGACTAACCGGTCGGGGCGCGTTTCAGCTTGAGTAAGAAGGCGTGTTGGCTTCTTACTCAAAAAGATTGTGGGCTGCCGCATGCCTCGCTGTCCGCCAAAACGGACAGTGCGACACTTGCGGACTGAGAAGCGTTTTCTCCGACGTACACGCCGCCGGAGAAAACGAATTTAACTTTTTTTCGCCGCTTTCATCGCAGCGGCGCGGAAATCTCAATTGTCTGCTCCGATGCACGTCGCATACAATTCTCCTGAAATCAGCCCTTCAAGGAAGCGGGATATGCCCCTGCGGCGTGAAGGGCCTTCAATTCTTCCGCCACCCGCTCCCGGTCTTCCCGGTAGGTCATGCCAAACCAGCGATCGGCAGAGTGAAGCACCGAGATTTCCAGTCCGCCGCTCTCGAGCTGATTGCCTACCATCAAGGGCAGAAGGCACTCTTTTTTCAGGTCATCCCCGGCTTCCGTGCGAAGAAAGTTTTCGAAGTAGGCCCGCATGGGGGTAAAGATCCAAGGGGTGAAGCCCCAGAAGTTCATGGATACCACTGTGTCTGGAGAGAGGGAGATCTCCTCCGCCAGATCTCGCAGAGTTCCATCGGGATAGAGCTGGATTTTCAAAGCCTCCCGCACGGAGAGAAGCTTTCCGTTCTCCACGGCGCAGACTCCCCGAGAAACCGTCCCGTGGAGACTGGCGGTGTTTTTCAGAAAATAACCCACCATGGCCCCGTGACCTTCGGGAGATAACGTCGTGAGCTGCTCGTACATGGCACGATAGGCGTCGATTCCATAGTAATCGTCCGCGTTAATTACGCAGAACGGCTCTTGAATAAATTCCTCGGCGCACAAAAGCGCGTGAACCGTGCCGAAGGGCTTGGTCCGCTCCGGAGGAATCGGATAAAAGTCCGGAATGGAGGAAAAGTCCTGAAACGCATAGGCCACCTCCACGGGAGAGCCGTCCTTTGCGGTGCGGCGGCGAAGATACTCGCCGCAAATGCGCTCCATCAGCGGCTCCATCTCCGGTTTAATGATGAACACCACCTTGCCAAAACCCGCACGTAGCGCGTCGTGCACGGAGTATTCCATCAAAATCTCATTGTTGGGGCCGATGCCGTCCACCTGCTTGTCCCCGCCGTATCGGGAGCCAAGTCCCGCCGCCATGATTACCAGTGCTGCCTTCATAAACCCTCCATACGTCCGCCGCGCCGCCTGGGAAACAAAACGCGCCACGGTGTAATTTCACGTAATATGCGGGCCGCGTGCTGCGCCCCTGCCCTTACCATACACTGTTGTGCCGTCCTTTGCAACCGCTAAACGATTTCTCTTGACAATTTTTCATGCCGGTCTATAATATGAAAATGATTATCATTCTTGAAAAAGGAGGCCGCATATGGCCTATTCCACAAAACAGCAGCAGGCAATTTTAAGCTGTCTGGAGGGGCGAAGAAGCACGCCCATGTCCGCGGCGGATTTGGCGGCGGAACTGCGCCGCCTGGGGGAGCCGGTGGGCCTTGCCACGGTGTACCGCCAGACGGAGAAACTGGCCGCCATGGGTTGGGTTCATAAAATCAACACGGAGGAAGGCGCCTACTTCCAATATTGCCCACATCAGTCCGGGGAGGAAAAGCAGGACTGCCTGCTTTTAAAGTGCGAGTCCTGCGGGCGGATTGCCCATCTGGACTGTACGCATTTGCAGCCTCTGTACCAGCATCTGCAAAAGGAGCATCATTTTATGGCGGACCACCGGCGGACCCTGTTTACCGGTTTGTGTGAAGCCTGCGCGGAGAAGGAGCAAATCCATGGAGAAAAATGAGCTGCTTGTCTGCCGGAATACTGCTCTGGGCTACGAGGGCCGGGCGGTGTTGTCGGGGCTGAATCTCACGGTTTCGGCGGGGGATTACCTCTGCGTGGTGGGGGATAACGGCTCGGGCAAATCCACGCTGATGAAGGGGCTGCTGGGTCTCATTCACCCCATGGAGGGCAGCATTGACCGGGCGGTGGAGCTGAAAAACGGGGCGATTGGATATCTTCCTCAGCAGACCCGCGCCCAGCGCGACTTTCCAGCCACGGTGTACGAAGTGGTGCTCTCTGGATTTTTAAACCAAAAGGGTTTTGGCTTTTTTTACACCGCCGCACAAAAGACCGAAGCAATTCAGGCCATTGGAAAACTGGGCATTCTTGAATTGAAGGACCGTTGCTACCGGGACCTCTCCGGCGGCCAGCAGCAACGGGCGCTTCTGGCACGCGCGTTGTGCGCTGCCGGACGGCTTTTGATTTTGGACGAGCCGGTGACGGGGCTGGACCCCGCCGCCGCCCAAGACCTTTATAAAACCCTGCGCTATCTCAACGAAAAAGAGGGCATGGCTGTGGTCATGGTGACCCACGACCTGCGCTCTGCTCTGGAAAACGCCCGGACGGTGCTGCACATCGGCCGGAATAGCTGGTTTTACGGCACGGTGGAGGATTATCTCCGCTCCCCGGAGGGCTGCCGTTTCCGAAAGGGGGAGCAATGATGGAACTGATGGGGATGCTTGCCTGGCCCTTTATGCGCCGGGCACTGCTTGCCGGCATATTGGTGAGCCTTTGCGCCGCGCTTTTGGGTGTGCCGCTGGTGTTGAAGCGGTACTCCATGATCGGAGATGGCCTGAGTCACGTATCCTTTGGCGCACTGGCCGTGGCAGTGGCCCTTGGGATTACGCCGCTGTACTTCTCTATTCCCGTGGTGATTCTCTCGGCGTTTTTTCTGCTGCGGCTGGCAAACTCCGGCAGCCGGATGGGCAACGACGCAGCCATCGCCGTGGTGAGTGCATCCGCCCTTGCCATCGGCATTATGGTCATATCGCTCACCACGGGCATGACCACCGATGTGGACAATTACATGTTTGGCAGTGTTCTTGCCATGACGGAAACGGACGTGCTGCTGGCGGCGGTGGTGTGCGCGGCGGTGCTGGCGCTGTTCGTGCTGTTTTACCACCGGCTGTTCGCCATCACCTTTGATGAAAATTTTGCCCGGGCCACCGGGATGCGGGTGGAGCTGTACAACACACTGTTGTCCATCCTCACGGCGCTGACCATTGTGCTGGGAATGCGAATGATGGGGGCCATGCTCATTTCGTCTCTGGTAATTTTTCCGGCGCTGACGGCCATGCGGCTGTTTCGCAGCTTTCGGGGTGTGGTACTGTGTGCGGGAACGACCGCTGTGCTCTGCTTTTGCGCGGGGTTAACGATTTCCTATCTGAAATCCACGCCGGTAGGTGCCACGGTGGTGACGGCGAATCTGCTGATCTTCCTTTTGGCCTGCACAATGGAACGGCTGCGGAAAAGGGGTTGACCGGTAGCCGCATGTCTGCGGACTGCCGCCGAAAGACCCAGCGGGAAATTGAAGCGTTAGTGACGCGAATCAAATTTTTGGAAATGAAACCGGGGCGGAAAGTTCGCCCCGGTTTTTATTTATTTTTTAACGGTTTTTCTTTGCAAATTCCAAGAAAACACTTGATTTTGGTGTAAAAGCGTGATATTCTAATCTAAGTAGTGATGGTAGTTGTGTGGAGTGGACCTTGTGTCCGCTTTTTTTGTCGGCCTTTTTAAGGGGCCGAAATTTAAAAGAGACCGAAGGCTTTTCCAGAAGCTGACGGTATGAAAGGAAGGCGTTTCCATGAAAAAGATTGCGGAGCTCACCGCCGAACTGGCGGCCCCCGTGGCTGCGGAGCGGGGCTGTACTATCTGGGATGTGGAATACGTGAAAGAGGCGGGGACCTGGTATCTCCGGGTCTTGCTGGACAAAGAGGGCGGCGTGGACATTCTGGACTGCGAGGCCATTTCCCGCAAGGTTTCGGATTTGCTGGACGAGGCGGACCCCATTGAGGGGAGTTATACGCTGGAGGTCGGCTCTGCCGGCGCGGAGCGGGCGCTGAAGCGTCCGGGCGATTTCGTGCGCTTTATGGACAGCCCTGTGACCGTCCGGCTATACCGCAACCGGGATGGACGGAAGGAATTTGCCGGGACGCTTACGGGCTTCGACGAGGGGACCGGGGCCGTTACCGTGCGCATCGGCGACAATGAGACGACCTTTGAAAAGGCGGACACCGCGCTGGTGCGCCTGCGGGTGGAGTTCTCCTGAAAAGGCGCCGCAGCCGGGCGCGCGGATTTTTTGCTGCAAAATAAAACAGACGAAGAAGACGTATCATATCATAAAAGGAGTACAGGCAATGAGAGGCAAGAAGCAGAAGGAACTCGTCGGCATGAATTGCGACGAGATTTTCACCGCGCTTGAGATGATTGAAAAGGAGCGGAACATCCCCCAGTCCTTTATGCTGGAGAAAATTGTCCAGGCGCTGATCACCGCCTATAAACGGGATTGCAAGGATCAGGTGGATAACGTGATCGTGGACGTGGATGTGGAGCACCGGACGCTTCAGATGTTTGTCCAGAAGAACGTGGTGGACGAGGAAGACTACGTTGACCCCTTCAACGAAGTTCCCTTGGAGGAGGCCAAAAAGCTTTCCGCCAAATACGAGATTGGCGACGTAATCAACGTCGCCGTGGACAACACGGAGTTTGGCCGCATTGCAGCTGGTAATGGCAAGCAGGTGATTATTCAGGGCCTGCGGGAGGCCGAGCGGGGCATGGTGTATGAGGAGTTTAACTCCAAGCAGCACGAAATCCTCACCGGCGTGGTCACGCGGCTGGACCCGAGAAATGGAAACGTCTCTTTGCGCATCGGCACCGGAACCGAGTCCACCGAGGCCCTTTTGATGTCGGGTGAGCAGGTTCCCGGCGAGGAGCTGATGGAGGGAATGCACGTCAAGGTCTACGTAGTGGAGGTCCGCCGATCTACACGAGGACCACAGGTGCTGATCTCCCGGACCCATCCAGGTCTTGTCAAGCGCTTGTTCGAGCTGGAGGTTCCTGAGATTTACGACGGAACCGTGGAAGTCCGCTCCATTTCCCGAGAAGCAGGCAGCCGCACGAAGATGGCTGTCTGGTCCAACGACGACAATGTGGACCCCATCGGTGCCTGCGTTGGCCCCAAGGGCCAGCGGGTGGAGAGCATCGTGGCCGAGCTGCGGGGCGAGAAAATCGACATTGTGAAGTACAGCGAGGATCCTGCGGAGTTTATCGCGGCCGCGCTGGCTCCCGCCGACGTGGTGGACGTCTGGATGGCGGACGAGGGCAAGGCTTGCCGTGTGCTGGTGCCGGACGATCAACTGTCCTTGGCCATCGGCAAAGAGGGGCAGAACGCCCGTCTGGCTGCCCGGCTGACTGGCTATAAAATTGACATCAAGCCCGAGAGCTTCCGGGAGGAAGCGGCGGAGGAGAGCGCCCCCGCAGGCGAGAAGCCCGCAGAGGACGATTCGTCCGCGGACGACGCGGAATAAGCGCACGGAAACGGGGGAAACGCCATGCCGAAGGTGAAAAAAATCCCGCAGCGGCAGTGTGTGGGCTGTCGGGAGATGAAGGATAAAAAGGCGCTGATCCGGGTGGTCAAGTCCCCCGAGGGGCAGGTCAGCCTGGACGATAAGGGCCGCATGCCCGGACGGGGCGCATATGTGTGCCGGGATGTGGAGTGCCTGCGCAAAGCGCGTAAGTCCCGGGCGCTGGAGCGGGCCTTTGAGGCCCAGATTCCCCCGGAGGTATATGACGCCATGGAGCGTCAGTTGGGAGGGACCGATGAGTAAAGAACTGTTGTCCACGCTGGGCCTGTGCAAGCGGGCCGGGATGCTGGAGGTGGGCGAAGAGCCGGTGGAGGCCGCTGCCCGGGCACGGGATGTGCGCTTGCTCCTGTTGGCGTCCGACGCAGCGGAAAACACCGCGCGCAGGGCTGACCATTTCTCCGAGATGGGCCAGTGCATGAAACTCCGCCTTCCCTTTACCAAGGAAGAGCTGGGGCAGGCCATGGGCCGTGGCGAATGTGCGATTCTGGGCGTGACGGACGTGGGCTTTGCCGCCGCCATTGCCCGCCGTCTGGCAGATGAGGACGCGGAAACCTATGGCGATGCTGCGAACCGGTTGGAAGTCAAGGCTCAGCGGGCCTCTTTGCGTAAGACAGAGGAAGCCCTACACGAAAAAAACCTCCGCCGGGGTAAAAAGCGCAAACCCGGCGAGGCTAAAGCAGCGGAAAAACCACCGGAGCCAACGGCCCCGGCGAAGAATTTGCGCCAAGCCCGGGGTGGCGGCAAGCCACCTTCTGGGAAAAGCTTTGGAAGAAAGCCCTTTGAGCGGAGCGAATCGGGCGGAGACCGGAAGCCCTACGGCAAGCCCGGCGCACCCGGCGGAGACCGGAAGCCCTACGGCGCACCCGGCGGAGACCGGAAGCCCTACGGCAAGCCCGGCACACCCGGCGGAGATCGGAAGCCCTACGGCAAGCCCAGCGCACCCGGTGGGGATCGGAAGCCCTATGGCAAGCCCGGCGTACCCGGCGGAGACCGGAAGCCCTACGGCAAGCCCAGCGCACCCGGCGGAGACCGAAAGCCTTACGGCAAGCCCGGTGCACCCGGCGGAGATCGGAAGCCCTACGGCAAGCCCGGTGCACCCGGCGGAGACCGGAAGCCCTACGGCAAGCCCGGCGCACCCGGCGGAGACTGGAAGCCCTACGGCAAGCTCGGCGCACCCGGCGGAGATC
>NZ_DAMBZJ010000001.1:200374-216656 GCF_032060045.1 Oscillibacter sp. | reverse complement strand
GAAGAAAAAGTCAGGGCTTAGATACCACCGCGCCAGCGGTTTAGTGCTTTGTTTATTACACATCCATTTAAATATACCTATCCATAGCGGAGGAATAAATGATACAAAAAATATTAGATTACTGGTACGCGCTGGAATTCTTTAATCCGTGCTGGCCAGTCAAGCCGAAGCAGGATACAAACCTTCTTCGCAGCGAGCTTCCCTGGCTAAAACTGCAGAATAACCCCAAAATCAGGGTAAGTTATGATGTGTATCTCGGCAAGGCCATGTCAAATGACTTGATTGTTTGGCTGCTGGAACAGCTTGGACTTACCCCGGAAGAGACAATTATCGAAAACGACAGCTCCATTACCTGTCTGTGTGCCTTGAAAATTGATCAGGATGGACAATATGTTGCGGGCTCCTTCGCCTTATCCAGTTTTGTTTGGGCAATCGGAAGCTTGGCAAACGCCGGATCAATCGGAGCCAAATTGGATGCATCAGAACTAGATGGAATTCAGACAACAATCAACAAAAAGCTTTTGAACAACATAGAGGATGAGACGGCACCGCCGATATGCCAAAAGGAACTAAATGACATCCTTGCATTATCCCTTGAAAAGGCTATGATAGCTCCAAATCTGATTGAGGCCTCGTTATGGTCTCGAAGAAAAGAACAGTACGCCAACAAGACCGGTGAATTTCCAACTTTAGACCCTGCTACTGAATTGATGCAGAGTTTTTACCTGAAGGATTTAGTAAAAATCAAGGCTAAGACCACAGACAATGTCCGCAATTATGTGCAGGCCATGACGAATAAAGACCTAAATCGCATTCAGATCGACACGGATGTGGCAAAGATGCAGAATTGCTTGCGCGCGGAAGCGTTTCCATTGGGTGTGTGGCCATCAGAAAATAGTCCAAGCCTGATGCAGCAGATTGGGATTAATTTGGCAATTTCCGGGGAGCAAGCGATTTTTTCGGTAAATGGACCTCCGGGTACCGGAAAGACCACACTACTAAAGGAAATTGTGGCTTCCAATATTGTGCAGCGTGCCATTGTCATGGACGGATATGATACGCCTGACTGCGCATTTAAAAAAGCAGAATATCAAAATCCACCAGATCAGAATAATCAGTACTTTTTCAAATTGGACAAAAAACTATCTGCCTACGGTATCCTCGTGGCCTCCAATAATAACGCCGCAGTCGAAAATATCTCTGTGGAATTGCCCGAGGCAATTAAAGCGGATCGGACGGAACGCTTTTTCAAGATGGGTACTGAACGTGGAGTAAATACCTATTTTGCCGATTTTGCCACAAAACTTCTTAGTAAACCCGCATGGGGACTGATTTCGGTGCCTCTGGGCAAAAGATCCAACTTGAATAAGTTAAAGAAGTGCCTTTGTCAGTCCAATGACGAGGTGACGCTCAAATGTAACGATACCGACAAAATACCGGATTGGAACGAAGCGCGCCAAAATTTCCGTGTGGCATTAAAAGCGGTGCAAGAGGCCCAAAAGAAGATCGCCTTAGTACAGGCTTTACCGCAAGAGGAAGAGCGTGCCATGGAGGCACAGGAAACAGCACATAGACAGGATAGGAATGCGCGTGATACATACTCCGAACAGGAAGAGCTGTTGCTAAATAAGCAGCAGGAACTAAAAAACCTGGAACAAATGCTTGTGATGCAAGAGCAGAACGTAACCACATTGCAGGACAGGCTTTCATTTTTGAAGCGCATTTTCTGGCGTTGGTTTCCCAATAACGCGGTTTTAAAAGAATGGATTTCAGCGAGACAATCTGTTGAACAAATCCTCATTCAGGTAACACATAAGCGAGTCGATTGTCAGGCACAAGCCGATGCCGTTCAGCAAACAAAGACGCAGTGTCAAGTGTCGGGAGAGACGCTGCTGAAGGCACAACAGCGTCTAGATATTATACGGGCTGAAATTGCCCCCAACCGTGCTCGATTTGGTGAAAATTGGGTGGATGCGTCCTTTTGGAAGAATATCAGTTTAAACAAACAGTCACAATCTGCCAGTCCCTGGACGGACTCAGAATATGACAAGCTAAGGGAAGAACTGTTTTATCGGGCGTTGATGCTTCACAAGGCATTTGTGTTGTCCGGTGATTGTGTAAAGAAAAATCTGAGTCGGCTCTTTGCTTTGTGGGATGGAAAATTTTCAAAAAGTGATTGCAACACTTCTTACGGAGATTTGCTTAATACCTTAATGCTTGTGGTCCCCGTAATTTCAACCACCTTTGCATCTGTACAGACTTTCCTTGACGGTATACAAGCAAAGGAGCTTGGCCTTCTGGTAGTGGATGAAGCCGGTCAGGCAACGCCGCAAAGCGCATTAGGAGCCCTTTGGAGAACGCGTAAGGCCATTGTCGTAGGCGATCCGCTGCAGGTGGAGCCCATTGTTACAATTCCAAAGGAATTACGCAAGCGGTTCGCCGATGAATACGGTATACCGCCAGTCTATCGTCTGCCGGAACTGTCGGTGCAGATGCTGGCTGATCAGTTAAACCGGTATGGCGGAATCCGTAAGTTCAACGGAGAAGAGCGCTGGTTGGGCAGCCCTCTGATCGTACATCGTCGCTGCTTAAATCCCATGTTCAAAATTTCCGACGAGGTGGCCTATAATAAGAGGATGGTCAACAAGACCGAATTGCCGAATTCATCCCGGCGGTTTCTTTTTGAGCCGTCAGTTTGGCTGGATTGCAAGGGCGCAGAAAACGGTAATAAGGATCATGCAGTCTGGGAGCAGGTCCAACTTGCCGCGCACCTACTGGAGCAAGGTATTGAGCTCTATGGCGGATTCCCTGATCTCTATGTTATAACGCCGTTTACGTCTGTGGAGCGCGCACTGAAAAAAGCGTTCCGTTCAGTAATTGGGCAAAAATTACCCCAAGCAGATACTCAAGATGTGACTAAATGGCTTAAGGATAATTGCGGTACTATTCATACATTTCAGGGCAAGGAAGCGGCTGAGGTCCTGCTGGTGTTAGGCTGCGATGCGCAAAGCGGTCGAGGCGCGGCACACTGGGTGGGACAGAAACCTAATATTATCAATGTTGCTGTTTCCCGTGCAAAATATCGGCTGGCAATTATCGGAGACTGCGAACTATGGAAACACATTCCCTATGTACAGGTTGCATACACGCATTTGACGCAAAAAGGTCCCACATAAACGCGGCAAAAATTATGCTTTTCTATTTCATTAAATGTGACTTGGGACCTATCATCGGTAAAGGCGGATGCCGCTATTTATCGTGTTTGCGCCACTTTGCCCGCGTATAAGGGACAATATAAGGTACATAACAAACAATAGTGACCTAATCTTTTGTTATGTTCATAAGATCCTATTTAAGAAAACTGCCAAGTCAATTAGACTCTGCGTAAAGTTCGAGATTTCTAGAAGCTCAGAAGGCGGCCATCGGGATAATGTTCCCGGAGGCCGCCTTAATTGTGCTCTGATACAGAATGTTGGATTCAAAAGAGAAGAAGAAAAGCCTTGCCGGCGCGTGAGCGCCGTGACACGTATGCTGTTATCCCTCCACGTACTCCATCAGATCGCCCGGTTGGCAGCGTAGTAGGCGGCAGAGCACTGCAAGCATTTCCCAAGAAACAGGTTCGTTTAGCCTCAATTTTTGGAGCGTAGCTTCCCCCATAATCTTTTCTTTGCGAATGCGATAAGTGGAATAGCCCGCATTCTTCAGGGCCTGAACTATATCTTTTTTGTAAATAATAGGCATGTCTTCCCTCCATTCAGCGCTTACTATATCACATATATACACAGCAATCAAGTGTATAAAACTAATAATTTCTCACGTAAAAATTGTACGGTGCGTGCATTGAGATACACTTAACTTCGGTGTATAATTAAAGCATAGAAGAGCGCATAGAATAAAAAACTTGTACAAATATCACGGCACTGTATTTAGCTTTAGCTATGAGGACAATGGGTATAAGACAATCGCCGACATTGTTCTGGGCGAAATCTCGGATAGAGAGAAGCCCCCGGTTCGCCTGACCGCGCACGGTGCACTGGCCGGCTACATCAACAACATTGAAATGACCGATGCCGAGGAACGGTACATTCAGTCCGACTGGTACTATGACAGCAACCTGTTTCTTGATCGCATTGAGGTTCCCAACAGTGGGCACATTCCGGCAAAGGTCATCACGCAGGCAGACTTCCTTTCCGACGATCTGTGCATCTTTGGGCCACCGAGCTACATTGAAACGGATTCTCCGGAGCCGATAAACAATGAGCAGTACACCGCATGGCACAGACATCGCGCAGAGCATTGCTAGGCCGAATTATGAAAACAACTCTTTTGTGCCTGATCGGCGCAGGCACGGCGACCGCCTGGCTATTCCGCTTACTGGATATAATCGACCAACCGAACAGAGGAAAACGCAAAATATAAGGCTGTTAACCCTTAACCGAAGGGCAACAAGGTAGGGAAGATTTTTCCCCAGATTCATTTTTAATTCCATATATTTCTTGCCTTTTTCCTTTGGTGGCGTTAGAATGACAGGGTGCTAAGAAGCACATACGGTTATCACGCTGAGGAAGCGTCTTTGAAAAGATTGCTTCGGCCAATGGTCCCGTCGGCGTTTTAACATAACTGTTTGGGGTAAAGCAAAAGGCCCTCCCCATACGGAGAGAACCCTTTACCTCAAACTACCCTGCACCTTGAAAAACTCCAAAGCGCTTTATCTGATAATAGCTGGTGACACAGCTATTGTCCACAATTATAAAAAAGTTTCTGTGCGAAAGCGCATTCTTTTTGATTGTGCCAAGAATGCTTTGGCCATAACAGCGAAGAATTTGAACAAGACAATCGACGGGCTGTACCGAGAGGACGGCCAGCACTAGGAACGACGCCACGCGAGACGCAACGATTCCTCCAGGGCCACGATCACCCTTGCCGGGTAGGAGCCTAAGAAGCTGCAATGAAACGCCGATTGATAATGATACTTCCTCACGGCCCCGCACGGACTTGACGGGGAGGCTGCATCCGTGTGCAGTCCTATGCGCCATCACTATGGCGGTTTCTTCGCTGTTTTTCTCTTGAATACGAATCCGAGACAAAGGCACAACCTTTTGTACCTTTGTCTGAGATCCAGTGTGGTGGAGACTGGGAGACTCGAACTCTCGACCTCCTGCGTGTGAAGCAGGCGCTCTAACCAGCTGAGCTAAGCCTCCACATCAAATATTCAATTTTTACACCTGATGACTGAAATCTTCCAGTCAAATAGGTTTGGTGACCCGTACGGGATTCGAACCCATGTTACAGCCGTGAAAGGGCCGTGTCTTAACCACTTGACCAACGGGCCATATCAACTTTTCGGAAACCCCCACGGGACACGGCGTGTCCCGTGGGAATTCTGGTAGCGGCACCTGGATTCGAACCGGGGACACTGCGGGTATGAACCGCATGCTCTAGCCAACTGAGCTATGCCGCCAAATCTGCACGCCTGTGTGGCGGGCGAGGATTACTATACCAGATAACGCCCGTTTTTGTCAATAGGTTTTCGGGAAAATCTCTCAAAAAATATCTGTTTTTGTAGAAGGGGATTCGCCGGGGGCGTGAAAGCGCCCCCGGCGAAAGAATTTATCTTAGTACATGCCGCCCATATCGGGTGCGGCGGGAGCGGGAGCAGGAGGCTCGGGCTTGTCGGCGACCAGTGACTCGGTAGTCAGCACCATGGAAGCCACACTGGCGGCATTCTCCAGAGCAGAGCGCGTCACCTTTGCGGGGTCGATGATCCCGGCAGTGACCATATCACAGTACTCTTCCTTATAGGCGTCAAAGCCATAGCCCGCCTTGCCGGAATCCCGGACTTTCTCCAGAATCACGGAGCCGTCCAGTCCGGCGTTGGCCGCGATCTGGCGGATGGGAGCTTCCAGTGCCTTGGCAATCAGGCGTACGCCGGTCTTCTCGTCGCCCTCCACTGTGGAGATCAAAGCCTCCACGGCGGAAATAACGTTGATGAAGATGGTGCCGCCGCCGGCGACCACGCCCTCTTCAACAGCCGCGCGGGTAGCATTTAGAGCATCCTCCATGCGGAGCTTCTTTTCCTTCATCTCCGTCTCGGTGGCTGCGCCGACCTTCACGACGGCAACGCCGCCAGCCAGCTTTGCCAGACGCTCCTGAAGCTTCTCTTTGTCATACTCAGAGGTGGTGTTGCCAATCTGGGCGCGAATCTGGCCCACACGGTCCTTGATGGCCTGGCTGTCGCCCGCGCCATCCACGATGGTGGTGTTTTCCTTGGTGACCTTCACCTGGCGGGCACGTCCCAGCATATCCAGCGTGGCAGTCTTCAGCTCCAGACCCACCTCTTCGGACACCACAGTGCCGCCGGTGAGGACGGCAATGTCCTGCAGCATTTCCTTGCGGCGATCGCCGAAGCCGGGCGCCTTAACGCACACCACGTTCAGCGTGCCCCGCAGACGGTTCACGATCAGGGTGCTCAGGGCCTCGCCCTCCACGTCCTCAGCCACGATCAGCAACTTCTTGCCGGACTGGACCAGTTGCTCCAGCAGGGGCAGAATGTCGGTAATAACAGAGATCTTCTTATCGGTAATGAGGATGTAGGCATCGTCGATATTGGCCTCCATCTTCTCAGTGTCGGTGCACATATAGGGGGTGATGTAGCCCCGGTCAAACTGCATACCCTCCACGACTTCGCTGTAAGTCTCGGCGGTCTTGGACTCCTCAATGGTAATCACGCCGTCGGCAGAAACCTTGTCCATAGCGTCAGCAATCAGCTTGCCGATTTCCTCGTCGCCGGAGGAGACGGCGCCCACGCGGGCAATATCCTTGGTGCCGTCCACCTTCTTGGACTGCTTCTTGATCTCAGCCACGGCAACTTCCACAGCCTTTGCCATGCCCTTGCGCACCACGATGGGGTTCGCTCCGGCAGCCAGATTCTTCAGGCCCTCGGAAATCATGGCCTGCGCCAGAAGGGTTGCGGTGGTAGTGCCGTCGCCGGCCACATCGTTGGTCTTGGTGGAGACTTCCTTCACCAGCTGTGCGCCCATGTTCTCAAAGGGATCGGGCAACTCAATTTCCTTGGCGATGGTCACGCCGTCGTTGGTAATCAGGGGTGCGCCGTACTTCTTGTCCAGCACCACGTTGCGGCCCTTGGGGCCCAGAGTGACCTTGACGGTATCGGCCAGAGTGTCCACGCCGGCCTGCAGCGCCTTGCGGGCATCCTCGCCGCGCATAATCAGTTTAGACATATTGCATTACCTCCAAATTTAAGAAGTTGTTTTTGAGACTGCTTTAGTCCACGATGGCCAGAATCTCACTCTGGCGCACCACGGTATACTCCTCGTCTTCCAGCGTAACCTTGCTTCCGGCATACTGGCTGGTGATCACCTTGTCGCCGACCTTCACGGTCATGACCACGTCCTTGCCGTCCACGTTGCCGCCAGGGCCCACGGAAATCACTTCAGCCACGGAGGGCTTCTCCTTGGCGGAGCCGGTGAGAATGATGCCGCCCTTGGTCGTCTCCTCGGCTTCCACCATCTTTAGGATGACACGGTCTGCAAGCGGTGTGAGTTTCATAAAAACTGCCTCCTTCAATATATTAAAAAATTTATAAAATCAGCGTTAGCACTCAATCATCCCGAGTGCTAACGGTGCTATCATAGTACATCCCCGTCCGTTTGTAAAGGGGGTATGGAGGGAAAATCTGTGAAAATTTTGTAAACTTCCCCGTAGAGCGGCGGAAAACGCTCCGCCGGGCAAAATCGGCAGGAGTTTGCAGCACGGCATGTCATGAAAGCGTCTGCGCAGCATACTTTAAATAAAAAGACCGACCGGCGCGGCGCACCCGACGGATACCCTGATTTAAATGGGTCATTTTTTCGGAGGAGAAGCTTTAGGAGCGTATCTCTGCGGGAGAAATCACCCTTGTCCCACACGATTGCACATGAGCAAACAGTCTCCGGCGTTAAAAACGCCGGAGACTGTAATACGTTTTGTATTATTATGACGAAAAATCACTTTCCGTACATAAATAAATCGCATTTTAGCATTCCGTTGTAGAGCTTGCGCTTTTTGTCGGCCTGCTTGCCAAACGACCGCTCAAACTCCGTATGGGACGAAAGCACCAGCACCCGCCACTTGGGCGGCAAGTCCCGGCAGGCCGCGCCGAAGACGCGGTACAGCGCCTCGGCCTCGCTGTGCTCCATCAGCCGCTCGCCGTAGGGTGGGTTGGTGACCAGTTGGCCGTATTCGCTGTCCCGGTGAAATTTTGATGCGTCGGCCACTTCAAAGCGAACGCAGTCCTCCACCCCAGCAAGCTCCGCATTGTGCCGCGCCAGTTCCACCGCCGCTGGGTCAACGTCCCCGCCCCAGATGTCGTAAGTCCCGTGGAACTCGCGGTCCCGCGCCTCCTGCGCCGCGTCCAGCCAAAGCTTTGCGTCCATGTTTTTCCACTTTTGGGCGGAAAAGCTGCGATTCAGACCCGGGGCACGGTTTTTTGCGATAAGCGCCGCCTCGATGGGGATGGTACCGGAGCCGCAGAATGGGTCACAGAAGGGGTCCCGCCCACGGTAGCGGGACAGAGTCACCAGTGCCGCCGCCAGCGTTTCCCGCAGCGGCGCAACCACGCCCTGTGCCCGATAGCCTCGCTTGTACAGGCCCTCGCCCGAGGTATCCAGATACACGGTGGCCACATCCCGCACGATGGCGAACTGAAGCTGATAACGGCTTCCCGTCTCTGGCAGCGTCTCTATTCCATATTTCTCTCCCAACCGCTTGGCAGAGGCTTTTTTTACAATCGCCTGACAGGCAGGGACTGAGTGGAGCTGGGAATTCAAGGAATACCCCTTTACAGGAAATTCTCCGTCCTTGGGGATATAATCTTCCCACGGCAGTGCGTAAACGCCCTGAAACAGAGCTTCAAAATCCTTGGCAGGAAAACTGCCCAGCTCCATCAAAACCCGCGCTCCGCAGCGCAGATTCATATTCAGCCGGGCTATGTCCGCCTGAGTTCCCAGACAGTGGACCCGGCCATTCTCCGCCCGGACCTCCTGCAAATTTAACCGTTTCATTTCGTCCGCCACCAGACTTTCCAGTCCGAACAGGCAGGGTACCGTCAGCGTCATGGGCTGCGCCTCCTTTAAGTGTTTAAAATATTTGAATTACTATACCAGATATTTAAAAAATGTGCAACGCGGCGAATTTAAAAATTCCGGACCATCTGAAAAAATCGCAGTCAAGCTGAAACTTTTCCTCCTCTTTGTCCGTCTGATTTATAAAAATGTTTTATTTTCGGGTCTATCCCAGAATCAACCGCTCTGCGGGGCTGGTATTTTTCCCGAACATGTGATATAATGAGCGTATGAAATATAAAGCATTTCTTTTTTATCGATTTCACCCCCATCGAATGCTTTCCAAAGGAGGTTTTTTTAATGATGATTTGGATTTGGCTGGGTGCCATTGTGCTCTTCGGTGTGGCGGAAGCCGTCACTGCGGGGCTGGTGTCCATCTGGTTCGTGGCGGGATCGCTGGCCGCGCTGATTGCAGCGATGCTGAGCATATCTGTGCCCGTGCAGTTTGCGCTTTTTCTTGTCATATCTGCCGCCGCGCTGGCGGCCACCCGCCCGCTGGTGCGGAAAATGCGGGCAGGCAAGGCCACTCCCACCAATCTGGACCGGGTGATCGGCCAGACGGGCAAGGTGACGGAAATCGTGGACAACGAAAACTCCAGCGGCGCCGTCTATGTGGACGGCAAGACCTGGACGGCCCGCAGCACTGACGGAATGGTTTTCCCTGTGGGCAGTCTTGTAACCGTGTCCAAAATGGAGGGTGTTAAACTCTTTGTGGAGAAAAATAAAATTTTGGAAGGAGTTAAATAAATGCCTATTCAGATTCAAAGCATTGCCCTGATTATTCTGGTGGTCCTCATTCTACTGCTGATCGTCAGCAACATTGTCATTGTCCAGCAATCCAAAGCCTATGTGGTGGAGAGGTTGGGCGCGTTCCGCACCGTTTGGGGCGTGGGATTACATTTCAAGCTTCCCTTTTTCGAGCGGATTGCAAAGCGGGTGTCCCTGAAGGAGCAGGTGGCGGATTTTGCGCCCCAGCCCGTCATCACAAAGGACAACGTCACCATGCAAATCGACACGGTTATTTACTTCCAGATCACGGATTCCAAGCTGTATACCTACGGTGTGGAGCGTCCCATGAACGCCATTGAAAACCTCACCGCCACCACCCTGCGAAACATTATCGGTGATATGGAACTGGACCAGTCCCTCACCTCCCGCGACATCATCAACACCCGGATGCGGGCCATTCTGGACGAGGCCACGGACCCTTGGGGCATTAAGGTAAACCGGGTGGAGTTGAAGAACATTCTTCCCCCCAAGGAAATTCAGAACGCCATGGAAAAGCAGATGAAGGCGGAGCGGGAGCGCCGCGAGGCCATCCTTCAGGCTGAGGGCCAGAAGCAAAGCCAGATTCTGGTTGCAGAGGGCGATAAGCAGTCTGCCATCCTGCGGGCCGACGCGGCAAAGCAGGCCGCCATCCTCCACGCCGAGGGCGAAGCGGAGGCCATTATGAAAGTCCAGCAGGCCACGGCCGACGCGCTGCGCATGCTGAACGAATCCAGCCCCAACGACCAGGTCATCAAGCTCCGGGCGCTGGAGACGATGGTGAAGGTAGCCGACGGAAAGGCCACAAAAATCATCATTCCCTCCGAAATTCAGGGTCTGGCGGGGCTTGCCGCCAGCGCAAAGGCCCTGCTGGAAGGCGAAGAGTCCACAAAGTGACCATGCACAAGGCGGAATTTCCCGCGCTTATTCCATAATCTTGACCGGGGGGCTTGCGTATTCGCAGGCCCTCCGGTTTTCCGCACTTTGTCGTGTGCGTTTCGGGGCAGACTTGATTATTTTCCGTTTTTTCATATTCAAATCGAAAAAAAGCTGATATAATAGGCAAGGACAACTGTTTCATATATTAAATTGCAACTGACCTCCCTGCGCGCACCTGTCGCGCAATGGAGGACGCATGCGATGAACCTGTGAAGCAAATTGACTGTACAGCGGCCAAGTACCCTGCGGTACACTTGCCGGACTGCATAAAAACGAAACGGAGGCGCTTTATGCTGGAGTTTTGGAACGCGCTGATCCACGGACTGGAGAGCGGGCAGCCCGTTTGCCTGATTAGCCTTTTATCCTCCGCCGGGTCCACGCCCCGGGGTGCGGGAGCCATGATGGCGGTGCTGCCGGACGGGAGTTCCGCCGGAACCATCGGCGGCGGCAACGTGGAGTTTGAAGCACAGAAGCTGGCGTCCGAGATTTTGAAATCCGGCGAGGACCAGCGGCGGGACTACCGCTTTATTCAGGGCAGCGACCACAGCCTTGGGATGATCTGCGGCGGCGACGTAACTGTTCAGCTCCACTATATTTCTCCACAGGACGAGGCGGCAAAAGCTGCTTTTCGCACGCTTAAGGAGGCCTATGCCGGGGGGCAGGACGCATGGCTGGCCCTGCGGCTGAACGGCAACTGTGTGGCGGAGGTCCGCGCACTCTCCGGGGCGGATGCAACCGATCCCTTGCTTGCCCCCCTGCTGAGGGACGGGCCTATGCTGACGGATGGCGGCTGGTTCTCCGTACCCGTGTCCCAAGCCGGGTGGGTCCACATCTTCGGCGCGGGACACGTGTCCCGGGCGCTGGTGTCCGCGTTGTATCCTCTAGGCTTTCGCTGCGCGGTCTACGACGACCGGTCTGAATTTGCCGACCCTGCGTTTCTGCCCACAGCTCAGCAGGTTCAGGTATGCGACTTTGAACGGCTAGATATTTCCGTTACCCCCCGCGACTATGTGATTGTGATGACCCGGGGGCACAACGCGGACTACGAGGTGCTGTCTCAAACCTTGTGCTCCAGCGCGCGGTACATCGGCTGCATCGGAAGCAGGCAAAAGCTGGCGCTGTGCCGAAAGCGCCTGTTGGACGCGGGCTTTACGGCGGAGGAATACGCCGTGCTTCACGCGCCCATTGGCCTTCCCATTGGGGCGCAGACGCCGGAGGAAATTGCCGTCTCCGTGGCAGCGGAACTGATTGCCGTCCGCGCTGGGCTGGACCTTCCGCGGCAGGCGGAATCCGTTCTTTAAGAAAGCTTCTTCAATCTCGGCGAAAGCGCCGCACTTCACGGAGGACATCTATGAATCGTATCAGCAAGGAAAATTACTATCTGGACATCGCGGAGACTGTTTTGGAGCGGGCTACCTGCCTGCGCCGGGTATACGGAGCCATCATCGTAAAAAACGATGAGATTATTTCCACCGGCTACAACGGCGCGCCCAGGGGCAGGAAGAACTGTGTCGACATGGGCTACTGCACCCGCGAGGCGGCAAAGGTCCCCCGGGGCGAGCGGTACGAGCTGTGCCGCAGCGTCCACGCCGAGGCCAACGCCATCATCTCCGCCTCCCGACGGGATATGGTGAGCGGAACACTATACCTTGTGGGCCGGGACGCCCGAACCGGTGAGCTTTTGGGCGACGCCACCTCCTGCTCCATGTGCCGCAGGCAGGTAATCAACGCCGGTCTTGAACGGGTAGTCATCCGGCGGACGAAAACGGAGTTTGACGTGGTTCCCGTGGAGGATTGGGTTGTCGAAGATGACTTTCCCGACTTCGGACCCATAGAGGAGCTGTGCTCTCAGCAGTAATTTCAGGAAGGAGGCCGTCACTTGAAAACGGGCCTTGTTACCTTTTTTCATATCCACCACTATGGCGCGGTGTTACAGGCCTGCGCCACGCAGCGTGCCGTGGAACAGCTTGGAAGCTCTTGCGAAATTTTCAACTACTATGTTAATCAGAATAACGACCTGTTCCGCCGCGCTGGGGGGCTTTCCTCCACCGCTGCAAACGCCCACACCGCGCTCCACTATTCCGCTATGCGCGAACGGTATCAGCGATTTGAAGACTTTGCCTTTCGCAATCTGAAGATTACGGAGCGGCGGTACGAAAGCTTTCAGGAATTGGAGCGTGCACCTGATTGCGATGTGTACCTCTCCGGCAGTGACCAAATCTGGAACCCGAAAATTTTCCCCGACGGGCGATTTGATCCAGTGTTTTTCAGCCGATTTACAGCTGGTCGGAAAATTGCCTACGCCCCCTCCTTCGGCATTCCTCACATTCCCGACGAGATGGAGGAGGAGCTGCGCCGATATCTTGATGACTTTTCTCATCTCTCCGCACGGGAGGCCCGGGGACAGGCTATCCTTCGTGAGATTGGCGGACGGGAGGCCCCCGTGGTGCTGGACCCCACGCTGCTTTTGCGGCAGGAAGACTGGGCCGCCCTTTCGGCAGAGCCGAAGCAGCTCCCCGGCTACATCCTGTGCTACTGCATCAGCGCCCCCGGACCGCTGGAGCCCTATATCCGCCGCCTCCAAGAGGAGACAGGGCTGCCCGTGGTCCAGCTTTGCGGTCTTCGGCAAAAGGTCCACCCCAAGGCGGAGTGCGTCTTTTCCGCGGGACCTGCGGAATTTCTGGGCCTGTTTCGCCACGCAGCCTATGTATGCACCAACTCTTTCCACGGAACCGTATTTTCCGTACAGTTCCAAAAGCCGTTTTTTACCGCCGTTTCTCCGGCGGAACTGGCCGCACCGGAGCAGTCCCGGATTTTTAGTCTTCTGGATCGGCTGGGCCTTGCAGACCGTATTATCGGAAAGGGCGACTCCGCCGGGCTTACGGACCCTGTGAACTGGTCCGCCGCCACCGCGCGGCTGGAAGAGGAGCGCCGGAATTCTCTCGAGTATCTCCGCGCCGCGCTGATGAACGAGCCGCTTGTTGCCCCGGAAAAGTCCGAAAGCGGCACTGATTTACCAGAGCTGGCCGCCCGAGCAGACTGCACGGGCTGCACCGGTTGCGCCTCCGTCTGCCCTAAGGACGCCATCTCCATGGAACCGGACCGGGAGGGCTTTGCCTATCCCTTGGTGGACCCCGAAAAATGCATTCACTGTGGGCGGTGCACGGCGGTCTGTCCACCGCTGCATCCGCCCAAGAGCTGTCCCCTTCCCGCGGTATTCGCCGCATGGAACCGGGACGACGTAATCCGCAAAGACTCCACCTCCGGAGGTATTTTTTCCCTCATCGCGGCGGACACGTTGGAAAGCGGGGGCGTGGTGTTCGGCGCGGCGCTGGACGACAAGCAACGCCTTCGGCACATCGCCTGCTTTTCAGTGGAGGATTTACGCTATCTCCGGGGAGCCAAATACGTACAGAGCGACCTGCAGGGCGTATTCCGAGAGATTCGGGAACTTTTAAAGTCTCGTCCCGTTCTTTTCTCCGGCACTCCCTGCCAGGTGGACGGACTGTATCACTTTCTGGGCCACCGCCCGGAAAATCTCACCACTTGCGACGTGGTGTGCCAAGGCGTTCCCTCCCCCGGTGTGTGGGCGGACATGGTTCGCTCCATTGAAAGCCGCAGACGGCGCTCGCTGCAAACCGTGCGCTTTCGCAACAAGGTGGCTGGCTGGAAGAATAGCCACTTTACCCTGCTTTATAAAGATGGGTCGGCGGATTCCGCTCCCCTGTTCCAGACAGAATGGGGCCGGGCGTTTGGGCGGGCGCTGTTCCTGCGGCCCTGCTGCCACCGGTGCACCTATACCTCTTTGTCCCGGACGGGGGACTTTACCCTTGGCGACTTCTGGGGCCTGCGGCCCGACGAGCTTAGCGATCAGCAGGAAAAGGGCGTGTCTCTCCTGATTGTGAACACGGCTCACGCCAGCCATATTTTTGACCGTCTCCCCCTTGGGCGGCAACCCTTCTCGCCGGAACGAGCCGTGGCAGGAAATCCCCGGTTGGCCTCCCCCATCGCCCAGCCTGCGGACCGGGCAGCGTTTTTCGCGGCCTATGCCCTGCAGCCTTTTGACCAGGTACGCCGTAAATTCCTCCACCTGCCGTCTTTGCCAGTGCGAATTGCCGCCGGAGTTCTCAGCCCGGAGGCAAAGGCAAAAATCAAGTCCAAGCTGAAATAACGCGCGCAAAGTCCGAAGCAGTGCCGGCTTTCAACCGGGCATCAGAAATAAATCACAGCCCCTGCGCGGCGAAAGCCGCGCAGGGGCTAAACTAATTATTCTTGAATCCCCGGCAGCTTGGGAATGTGGGAAAAGCCACGAGCCAGATCCTCTTCGGTAGGGATGTAATCGGTCATGCTGCCGTCGTGATAGGACATATACGCCGCCATGTCAAAGTACCCGGTTCCGGTGAGTCCGAAGACTATGGTTTTGGCTTCCCCCGCTTCTTTGCACCGGAGCGCTTCGTCAATGGCGGCCCGGATAGCATGTGCAGACTCCGGCGCGGGCAGCGTGCCCTCCACCTTTGCGAACAGCTTGGCGGCTTCAAAGACCTTGGTTTGCGTGACGGAGCGGGCCTCGTCTAGAAATCCGTCGTGATAGAGCTGGGAGAGAATGGGGCTCATGCCGTGGTAGCGCAGTCCACCCGCGTGGTTTGGCGCCGGGATAAAGCCGCAGCCCAGCGTATACATCTTGGCCAGAGGCGTGACTTTTCCCGTGTCGCAGAAATCATAGGCAAACCGGCCCCGGGTCAGGGAGGGGCAGGAGGCGGGCTCCACCGCAATAAAATACGGAGCCTGCTTCCCGGTCAGCTTATCGGCCATGAAGGGAGCCATCAAACCACCAAGGTTGGAACCGCCGCCCGCGCAGCCGATAAGAATGTCGGGGTATTCGTCCAGTTTTTCAAGGGCCGCCTTTGTCTCCAGTCCAATTATGGACTGATGTAGCAGCACCTGATTTAAAACACTTCCCAGCACGTAGCGATAGCCCTCGGTGGTGGTGGCCTTCTCCACCGCCTCGGAAATGGCAGTGCCAAGGCTTCCGGAGGTGCCCGGAAATTCCTCCAGCATCCGGCGGCCCACCTCTGTGGTGTTTGAAGGAGAAGGGATGACCGACGCGTCATAGGTCTCCATCACGGCCTTGCGATAGGGTTTCTGCTCCGCCGAACCCTTGACCATAAAGACCTTCAAGTCCAGCCCAAAATAGCCGCAGGCCATGGACAGGGCGGTGCCCCACTGTCCGGCGCCGGTCTCGGTGGTGACGCCCCTGAGACCCTGCTCCTTGGCGTAATATGCCTGCGCGATGGCGGAGTTCAGTTTGTGGCTGCCACTGGTGTTGCCGCCCTCGTACTTATAGTAAATCTTCGCCGGAGTGTCCAGCGCTTTTTCCAAACAGTAGGCCCGCATCAGCGGAGAGGGGCGGTACATCTTGTAAAAATCACGGACCACCTCGGGGATGTCGATGAAAC
>NZ_DAMBZJ010000001.1:140327-200364 GCF_032060045.1 Oscillibacter sp. | reverse complement strand
GAGCTTGTCGCAGAAGATGGGTGCCATATCTGCCGGGGTCACGGGCTTCAGCGTGCCCGGATGCAGAATGGGACGGTGGTCAGTCTTCATATCCGCGCGCACATTGTACCACTGCCTGGGAAGCTCCTGTTCGGTCAAATAGGTTTTGTACGGGATTTTGTGTTCCATAGTGTTCCCTTCCTTTCTGAAGCATTCGGCCGTATCAATGGCCAAATTAAAAATAAAAAAAGCTCTTGTCCCTGCAAATACTTGCAGGGACAAGAGCGATTTCACTCCTGTGGTGCCACCCGGCTTGACGCGGTACCCGCGCCCACTTTTCCGCACACTGTCATGTGCTGACCTTTTTTAACGAGGCGCCTTCCCCGTCTCCCCTACTGAGCTTCCGCCGTTCAGTTCACCCTTGCCGGTCCATTCGCCAAATCTGCCCGCGCCGCATTTCCACCATCAGCGGCTCTCTATACCGGGCTCGGATATGGGTACTCACTCCGGCGCTTCGGTTTGTTTTGATTAAAGCGTAGTATACCCGTGGTCGAAGCATTTGTCAATCGTTTTTTATAGCTTTTTGAAACGGGCTGCCACCGCCAACGTCAGCAGCATGAGCGCCACGCCCACGGGCAGCGCCAGCCATGGTGCGATTCCCGCGGTTGCAAAAGTGCCTGCCACGATATAGGTCACGCAGCTCACCGCCGCCGCCGTGACGGCGTAAGGCAGCTGAGTGGACACATGACTCACATGGTCGCACTTGGCCCCCGCCGAGGCCATGATGGTGGTGTCGGAAATGGGGGAGCAATGGTCCCCGCACACTGCGCCCGCCATGCAGGCGGAGATGCAGATGACGCTCAGGGGATTTCCGCTCTCCAGCGGAAACACGCTTAACACAATGGGAATCAGAATACCGAAAGTTCCCCAGGAGGTCCCCGTGGCAAAGGCCAGCAGGCAGCCGATCACAAACACAAGGGCGGGCAGCAGAAGCTGGAAGCTCTGAGCGGAGTTCTTCACCACGGCCGCCACAAACTCCCGCGCACCCAGAGAATCTGTCATGGCCTTCAGGCTCCACGCAAAGGTGAGAATCAGGATAGCCGGAACCATGGCCTTGAACCCCTCCGGAATGCAGTCCATCATTTCCTTAAAGCTCATCCGCCGGCGCAGCAGATAGAAGCCCATCGTAAACGTCAGCCCAAACGCGCTGCCCAGCAGAAGCCCCACGGACGCGTCGGACCTGGAGAAGGCGTCCACAAAGCTGGCGCCGGAGAAAAAGCCGCCAGAATAAATCATCCCCGTGACACAGCAGGCCACCAGCACCACAATCGGCGCCACTAAGTCCGCCACCGTGCCGCTGTCCGATACATTGCACTCATTCTCAGTGGCATAGGGATTTTTCCCAGAAAACAGATCACCCTTGTTGGCATTGGCCTCGTGGACGGACATGGGGCCGAAATCTGTTTTCATCACCACCAGGCCGACCATCATGAGGATGGTCAGCAGCGCGTAGTAGTTATAGGGGATGGCGCGAATAAACAGCGCAAGGCCGGATCCGTCGTCCACAAAGGCACTGACAGCGGCGGCCCATGAGGAGATGGGCGCGATGATGCAAATCGGCGCCGCCGTTGCGTCAATCAAATAGGCCAGTTTCGCCCGGGAGACCTTGTGGCTGTCCGTCACAGGGAGCATCACACTGCCAACGGTAAGACAGTTAAAATAGTCGTCAACGAAAATCAACATACCCAGCACAATGGTGGCAAGCTGAGCGCCCGTCCGGGTTTTAATGTTCTTTTGGGCCCAGCGGCCAAAGGCCGCGGAGCCTCCCGAGCGGTTCATCAGGCTCACCATTGCTCCCAAAATCACCAAAAACGCAATGATTCCCACGTTGTACCCATTTGAAAGGACAGAGACAATTCCATCCTGAAACACATGGGTGACGGTCCCCTCAAAGGAAAAGCCAGACCACAGCAGCCCTCCGGTGAGAATCCCCAGAAACAGCGAGGAATAGACCTCCTTGGTAGCCAGCGCCAGCGCGATAGCCACCACCGGGGGCAGCAGGGACCAGATCGTCTTGTAAAACACAGGGGCCGCGTCGGACCCCGCTCCGGCAGCAAAGGCGGGAACAGTTAGCAGGACGAAAAACACGGCGGCAAGAAGCGCCACCTTTCGGTAGGGTTTGTTCTTCATGGAAGCTCCTCCAAAAAAGCGAAGTCATGACTAAGCGTCATGACTTCATACCGCAAACCCGTACGAATCACGACAGCGCTCCGCCCCGCAGGGCGACAGTCCGGCGGATGTTCTCCGACGAACCGGCTCCGCCCCCTTCAGGCCACAGGGAACAAAACCTCGGCGACAGTCCCTTTCCCGTCTCCCCCTCGGCCTGCTTGGGAAACGCTACTTTTGACTGTCGCACCTCTATCATGCAATACGTCTAATTATAGCAAAACTTCTATAAAAGTCAACCTTTTGCGGCAAAAATCCGCCAATTACCCTAATTTCCCGGTGATTAATCGGGCAGCTCTTCCACGCGTGTCTCTCCGTATACGGCAATGCCCTCCGCCTTTAAAAGCGCTGCTGTCACGCCGTCCCCGGCGGTCAGTCCGCCGGAAAAGCCACCGTCGTGAATCACGCCGCTGCCACAGGAAGGGCTGCGCTCTTTCAACAGCGCCGCTTCGCAGCCAAACAGCCGCGCCAGTTCCAGCGTGGCCTGTGCGCCTCTTTCAAATTCCGCTGTCACTTCGGCGCCCTCCCGGGTGAAAACGCGCCCTTCCCGGCATTCGGCGGGTGAGCGGGGCGTGCACAACCCGCCCAACTGCTCTGGGCAAACGGGAATGCACTCGTGCTGCTCCAGCAGTGATTCGATTCCCGCAAGGCGGTTGGCCCCGCCGTCATATCGGCAGGGCAGGCCAAGCAGGCACGCAGAAACCAGCAGCCTCATTTCTTCTCCGCCTGTTCCCGCTTGCGGGCCTCGATTTCTCGCCGCTCGCGTTGCAGCTCTGCAAACAGGGCGATGCCATCCCACTCCTGATTCCATTTGGTAAGCACCGCCTTATAGCCCCCTGCTCCCACGCCCGCCTGGCGCAGAGCCGCCAAAAGCCCTTCCAACTGCTGCTCCAAATCACAGAAGACCATCATCTGGCCCCCCAGCTTTCCGGAAAATACGCCTTCCCGGGCTGGCCGAGTTTCTCGCCCCGCCAGTGCCCCAACGGGAGTGCGCCATCCGTCCCGGAAGACGGGCTTCACCTCTGCTCCAAAGGGACCCACAGCGGCCTTAATTAACAGAATATCGTTCAGCTCTTCAAACCCATATAGCAAAATCGTGCCCATACCTATGCTCCTTCCAATTCCGAATCTCGCCGGAAACATCCGACAATTTTTTAAGACAACCCCGTCCCGCCTTCCTTTGGAAGCTCTAATGGCTTGCCATTCAGGGCAGCCTCCGTCAGAGTCTGCCCCTCATAACGCAGCTTCAAGGAGAAAAAGGGCGCGTCGGACTCCAACAAATCAAGAAATATATTGTCCCCGCTCCACAGCGGCAACCTGCGCAGCTCTTTCTTACCAATCCAGCGCAGATCTCCCTCGTCGCACACGGTCTGCTCCCCCGTCCACGCGTCAGCCGTAAACAGATGCATGTACTCCCCTTCCCATTTGTCGGAAAGGAAGGTTACAAGACCTCGATAGCGCCAGCGGGTCAGTGTCAGCCCCGTCTCCTCCTTTGCCTCACGCAAGAGGCACTCCTCCGGGCTTTCTCCTTCCAGGAACTTTCCACCCACGCCAATCCATTTGTCGTGGTTTAAATCATGTTTCTTTTTCACCCGGTGGAGCATGAGGTATTCCTCTCCCCGCTCCAGATAGCACAGCGTGGTGTTTAACACAAAATCCCCCCACAGTCGTTTTTTTCATTATACCCCATTCCCTGCAAATGGCAAGACGAAACCGCCGGTCCCGGCGAAACGCACCCAATCGGCGCGCCCTTACCGAGACCGGCGGAACCTGTTTAAAATTCGCGCTGCGATCAGACGTTTTTACGGTAGAAGAAGCCGCCCACCAGCATAAACGCCGCGTAAACCACCAGATAGTAAAACACCTTTACACCATAGCCCGCAAATGCAGCATACACCATAAAGCCGCAGCCTCCCAGCCCCAGAGCCGGCATGACAAAGCGCTTAAACGCACCCAGCGTCCGCTCCTTGCGCATAAACTGAATAAACATGGCGATATACATGCCATACAGCGTGATAATGGGCAGCTCAGAGGAATCAAAGCAGAAGGGCCCGAACCAGCCTGCCGTCAGGTTTGCCCCGTAGAAATACAGCAGCCAGAACGCGGCGAAGAGCAGCGAGAGAATCGCGGAGTTGTTGGGCATGTTGGTCACCGGATCCACCTGCCGGAACATTTCAGGCTTGGGGCCCTGTCCCCGAGCGGCCAGCGCATAGAAGCAGCGGCAGTTGGCCAGCATCAGCCCATTCAGCGTCCCAAGGCAGGAAATTACAATCAGCACAAACACTACGGTGCCCGCAGCCTCACCAAACACCCGCTGATAGGCCATCTTTGCAGCGGCCTGTCCGCTGGCCATCAGCTCTTCCGTGGTTACCGCACCGTTGAGGCCGATGTAATACAGGATATACGTAATCACTACGATGAAGGACCCCAGTACCAGCGCGCGGGGAAGATTTCTTTTTGCATCCCGCAGTTCCGCGTTGATGGAGGTGGCCAGCACCCAGCCCTCATACGCAAACGCCACTGCCACGGTGGCCTTCATTAATCCCTCGCCGGAGGAAACGGTGGCGGCAGAGACAGTGGCAAAGTTCTGCGCCATCTGTCCGTTGACAAGACCCACGATGACGCCCACCACGCCCATCAGCAGCAGCGGAACCATTTTAATGACAGTGGTCGAAACCTGAAACTTTCCCGCGATGCGAGGAGACAGCGCGTTGAGTGCATAGTCTGCGCACAGGAAAAAGCAAGCCAACACAAGGCAGGATCCGCCGGTGATGTCCCAACCCATCAGTACGGAAAAGTACCGGGCGGAAACCCATGCCAGCACGCTGGTAAGGGCCGGGGTATAGATGGTGCTCATAAACCAGCCCATCAGATACGCATAGCGTTTTCCCACCGTCGCCTCGGCATAGTCCACCACACCGTTGACTTTTTCATAGCGATTGGCCATCGTTGCAAACACATAAGAGCACACAATCATAATTGCGCCCACAATCAGCCACGCCAGAATTCCCAAGGGCATATTGCCCCCGGTCTGCACCAACACCGCCTCCGCCTTGAAGAACACGCCAGAGCCGATGACGATTCCCACCACCATGCAGATGGCCGTGGGCAGGCCGTACTTTTTCTCTAATCCGTTTTCCATGCTTCCCTCCGTTTATTTGCTTTAAAGTGTTGAACTTAACCAATTTAACTTTCTTAGCATAGCAGACTATTGTACATTTCGCAAGATACTTTTTTTATTTACCATATTTTTTATTAGCCCCGCAGATTTTCCACAAGCCCCCTACAAACAGCAAAAGCCAAGGCCCCGGGGAGTAATTTCCCGGGGCCTTGCACTGCGCCGCCAGAAGGCGGCGGACCTTATTCTTGAAAAACGTGAACCTGCTCTTCCGCCGTCTAAACGCCTGTCCAGCGAAATATTTCCGGTTTTTAGTTCATCTGGCGGCGACGGCTCAGGTTCTGAGTGCCGTCCTGCATGTTGTTCAGCTCCTCCAGACTTTTGCCGGTGCCAAGCGCCACACAAGAGATGGCGTCCTCTGCCACCATGGTGTGAATGCCAGTCCGGGCGGCCACCAGTTTGTCAAACCCGGAAACGAGACTGCCGCCGCCGGTCATGACAATGCCGTTGGTGGAAATATCCGCCACCAGCTCCGGAGGCGTGCGCTCCAAAACGGAGTGGATGGCCTCCATAATCCGCTCCACCGGCTCTTCAAAAGCGTCCATCATCTCGGTGGAGCTGACGGTGATCACCTTAGGCAGGCCCGTCAGCAGGCACCGGCCCTTCACGTCCAGCGTCTCTTCCTCGTCCTTGGGGAAAACACAGCCGATTTTGATTTTCATGTCCTCTGCGGTTCGCTCGCCCACCAGCAGGTTGTGCTTGCGGCGCATGTATTTCACCACAGCCTCGTTGAGCTGGTCGCCCGCCACTTTAATGGATGCGGACTCCACAATGCCACTGAGGGAAATTACCGCGATGTCGGCGGTTCCGCCGCCGATGTCCACTACCATATGTCCGTCGGGCTTGGCAATGTCGATGCCGGCGCCGATGGCGGCCGCCACTGGCTCCTCAATGAGATAAACCTTCCGCGCGCCCGCCTGAATGCCCGCGTCGATCACAGCGCGCTCTTCCACCTCCGTGATGCCGGAGGGGATGCAGATAATCACTCTTGGCTTGAAAAAGGAGAAGCCCGCCACCTTCCGGATGAACTCCCGAAGCATCCGCTCCGTCATGTCATAGTCGGAAATCACGCCCTCGCGCAGAGGACGGATCGCAATGATGTTGCCCGGAGTACGGCCCAGCATGGCTTGGGCGTCCGAGCCGACCTGAAGCAGCTTCCCCGTATTTTTATCCAGCGCCACCACGCTGGGCTCGTTCAGCACAATTCCCTTGCCCTTGACGTATACCAAAACCGAAGCGGTACCGAGATCGATACCGATATCCCTTGCCATGGCCATGCCTCCACCTCATGCACTTTCCGCAGTATTCTCTGCCGTTCTTATGAAAATTATGAAAAGCGGCTTTCACCGCACACAATCATACGGGTACATTATATCGGCGAAGATGGCAGATTGCAAGTACATTCTGTAAATTATGAAAATTCTCAGCACTTTTTCGCCTGTTTTTTTGCAGCCTCTTTTTGGGGCTGGGTAAGGGCTGCCGCTACGCAGACTACGCTCGTCGCGCCGTCATCCTTCAGCGTACGGACACACTCCGTCAGCGTCGCGCCGGTGGTGCAGATATCGTCGACAAGCAAAATCCGCCGCCCCTCCGTCCGCGCCGCGGATGGGACAGTATACATCCCCAGCACGTTGGCCCGCCGGGCATCCGAGTCCCCGAGGCCCGACTGAGCCGGATTGTCTCCCATTTTCTCCAAAAGCCGCTCCGGGCGGATCTCCCACGCTTGGCAGGCAGCCTCCGCCAACAACCGGGCCTGATCATAGCCCCGCTCCCGCAGTCGCTTTGGCCCCACCGGAACCCATGTCACCACATCAAAGTTCCCCGAAAACTGCTCCGCTGCGCAGCGGGCCACCAGCATCCCCAGCGGTCCCGCCAGATGTGATTCTCCGTGAAACTTCAGGCGCAGCAAAGCCTCCCGCACCGTGCCTTCATAAAAAAGCGGCGCGGCGCAAATAAAGCCGCCCGCACCTTTGTGCAGACCCGCCTCCCCTTCCGTCCATGGCAGGGCTTTTTCGCAAGCTCCGCAGATCCCTGTGTGATCCACAACCCGGCGGCAGAAAGGGCATTTCGGGGGAAACAGCAGGTCCAGAATTGTATCCAACGCCTTCATCGCATCCTCCGCCCCCGGGGATAGGGAGTAGGCTCGTCCGTCAGCCCCACCAGATAGTCCACGCTGACACCGTAATACTCCGCCAGACGGACAGCCACGTCCAGCGGATAATTCAGCACGCCTATTTCGTACTGGCAATATGTGTTTTGCTTTACGTGCAGCACTTCTGCAACCTCTGTCTGCGTCAATCCCCGGTCAATCCGCAGACTTCGGATCCGCTCATATTTTAAAATTTCATTTCTCATGTCAATCACCTATTGGAAGTATATATATCTTGAAATAAGATATTCATTCGATATCTTAAAATCGGATACTTCATCCAGTTTTTAGCAGTAACGCCACAATCAACGCAACAGTCCGGGGAAACCGCCTCACAAAGTGCGGCTCCCCGGAAGAAATAGTTTTTAGCCCAACACATACCCCGCTGTCAGCAGCGCCAGCCCACCGGCGATGCCCGCTTGCACCGCCTTGCCCACAAGGCAATTGCGGGTGGAAAGACCGCTGTCTGCCAGCACTGCCAACGTTTGGCACAGCACCGACACGCCCCCCCAGCCCGCCAGCACTGACGCCAGAACAAACCCAGTCCGGTTGGCAGTTAGCTGAGGAATGACGGAAAATAACTCCACAAAGCCCACCGCCGCTGCGCCCGCAAGACCGGGTAGGCCCCGCAGAGGCCGGGCCAGTACATAAAATATGACGACAAATGCGCAGATGCCCAGAATGGAGTCCAGCGCCCGGCGGACCGACTGCACCACGGTCTGCGAAAACGGCACGGCCCGTGCCGTGATCCGCCGCCGCGACCCGCGCTGTTGCCCAGCCCCCCGGCGAAATAAGATTCCGGTCAATAACGCGGAAAGCACATGAATCAGCCATAGCCACACCCCCGTGTGGACGCTGCCAAACACCCCCGCGCCCAATACGCTGATGAGAAACGCCGGGTTTGCCGTGTTGCAAAAGGCCAGCAGCCGCTCCGCCTCGTCGGTACGCAGCAGCCCCTCCCGGTACAGCTCCGCCGTGGTTCTGGCCCCGATGGGATAGCCCCCCACCAAACCCAGCAACAGCGCGACCGCCCCTGCTCCGTCCACCCGGAACAGGGGCCACATTAGAAATTCCAGCCGGGGCGCCAGCACCTCGCCCACCCCAAGCATCACCAGCAAAGAGGTGGCGGCGAGAAAGAGGAATTGAGAAGGAATCACCGTCTCAGCGCACAGGGAAAGCGCTTCACTCACACTTTGGCGAACTCCCTCCGCGTCCGCCAGCAGCGCCGCCAGCCCCAGCGCCGCCGCAAGACACAATATCGCCCTCTTTTTCAACCCACCGCCCCCTCGGGACACATTATGCACCGGTAAGTTCGGTCATACCTGCCATCCGATGGAAAAAGGCTTGGCCCCCGGCAAGTTTTTGCCATCTCGCTCATAGAGTTGAGCGAGGTGAGACGATGGAAAAACGCAAGCGGCGGGACACGCCGCTGACGGAGCTGGCGGAGCTGTTTGACCTCCCCGGCGACGTGGTAGCGGGACTGTGCCATTTGGAAATGATCGGAGACAGGCGGCTGTTTGTGGAGCACCACAACGGCATTTTGGCTTACAGCGACCAATGCATTGATGTAAACACTCCCTGCGGGATTCTGCGTGTTTCCGGCCGGTGCCTGACGCTGGAGGCCTTGACGGGGGAAGAACTGCGCATTGGCGGAGCGGTGGAACGGGTGGAATGGGTGAAATCGGATGCTTGACGAGCTGGTAAACCGCCTACGGGGGCAGGTGCGGCTGCGGGTGGAAAGCTCCTTCCCGGAGCGGATTTTAAATCTGTGCGCCCAACGCAGACTGGAGCTGTGGGATGTGCGTTGGGAGAGCGCCGACACGTTTCTCTGCGTTCTCTCCCGGCGGGATTTTCGGGTTCTGCGTCTGCTGGTCCGGAATCTGGACTGCACGCTGCATGTACAAAAACGGGAAGGCGCTCCCTTTTTCGTGGGGAAATTCCGCCGTCGGCAGGCGCTGGCGGCGGGACTGGTGCTCTGCGCTCTGGGGCTGTTTTTCAGCAGCTTTTTCATCTGGGAGATTACGGTGGACGGCGCTGTGACAGTACCGGAGGAAAAAATTCTGCGCGCATTGGAAGAAAACGGCGTGGGCTTTGGTACGTTTGGCTTTTCCATTGACGGAGAGGATTTGCGCAACCACATTCTTTTGGAAGTTCCCGAACTGAGCTGGCTGACGGTAAATGTCTCTGGCTGCCGTGCCTATGTGCAGGTGCGGGAGCGAGTCCCCGCGCCGGAGCCGGTGGACCGCCGCGCTCCCTGCAATGTGACGGCCAGACGGGACGGTCTCGTTCTGGAGGTTCACGCTTTTTTGGGGAAAAAGTGCGTCAGTGTCGGGGACACCGTGGAAAAAGACCAGCTTTTAATTTCCGGCATTGAGGACTTGGATACCTTTGGCGCCCGCATCACCACGGCTGCCGGCTCCATCACCGCCCGGACATGGTATCGGTTGGAGGCAAATTTCCCCCTGACGATATCGGAAACCGGCGCCGCCGAAAAGGAAGAAACACGTCGGTCCCTGATTTTCGGAACACGGCGGATAAAATTCTATGGAAACAGTAGATATTTTGGGGCATTCTATGATAAAATGGTCACACGGAAGCGGGTGTCCGTGTTTGGTCTATCCCTGCCCGTGACGGTGGAGACGGAGATTTACCGTCCCTTCGAGCCCACGGTTCGGACCCGCTCGGCCCAGGAGACGGAGGCCGCGGGAGGAGAGGCGCTCACCGCACACCTCGCCTCTTTGATGGGCGATGATGGGGAAATTCGCTCCACCCTCGTTTCCTCCCGGCAGACGGGCGATGTGATGCGCGTCACGCTGACGGCGGAGTGCATTGAGGAAATTGGCCGCACCGTGCCGCTGGAGGCGGCGGCGGAGTAACCGGACCTTCGGTGTCTTAACGCCGCTTTTCGGGTCAATTTCGGTTTTTCTTCTTATGTGCACCCTTTTTAGCATTTTTCCAGAGCGCTTTGGGGAATCCTTTTCTTTAAAGCGTTTCTCTTTACGATTTTGTTTACGGCCGTCCCGGGGACGGCCGGTTTCCCCTGCGGGAAACCATCATTCAGATTCGGGCGGCGGGAACGCGCCGCCGCCCGGCAAACGGGAGTGGTCATATTTGGAACAGCGAATCAGCATTGAACGGCTGGAGCAGGCGGTGAACATTTTTGGCTCCTTTGATGAAAACATCCGTCTGGTGGAACAGGAATTTTCCGTGGCCGTGGTGAACCGGGATGGGGAGCTGCGGGTAAATGGCGAGCCGGAAAACGTTTTGCTGGCCGTGAAGGCCGTGCAGGGACTTTTGACTCTTTCCTCCCGGGGCGAGGCCATCGGAGAGCAAAACGTGCGCTACGTCATCTCTCTGGTTCGCACCGGTAAGGAGGGACAGATTGCGGAGCTGACCGGCGACGTACTGTGCATCACCGCCAAGGGCCGCCCCGTAAAGCCCAAAACCATCGGTCAGAAGCAATATCTTAAATCGGTGCTGAAAAACACGGTCACGGTGGGCGTTGGCCCGGCAGGCACCGGAAAGACTTATCTGGCGGTGGCCGCCGCCGTGGCTGCATTCCGGGACAAGCAGGTTAACCGCATCATCCTTACACGTCCTGCCGTGGAGGCCGGAGAGCGGCTGGGTTTTTTGCCCGGGGATTTGCAAAGCAAGGTGGATCCCTACCTCCGCCCGCTGTACGACGCGCTGTTTGATATGCTGGGCGCGGAGACGTACCAGAAATATCTGGAACGGGGAAATATCGAGGTGGCCCCTCTGGCCTATATGCGGGGCCGGACGCTGGATGACAGCTTCATCATTCTCGACGAGGCCCAGAACACCAGCCGGGAGCAGATGAAGATGTTCCTCACCCGACTGGGCTTCGGCTCCAAAATCGTCATCACCGGCGATGTAACCCAGATTGACCTGCCCTCCGACAAGATCTCGGGCTTGAAGGAGGCCATCCGGGTGCTGCAAGGCGTGGAGGGCATTGGCATCTGCCAGCTCACCAACGCGGACGTAGTTCGTCACGTCATGGTCCAGCGAATTGTGGAGGCCTATGAACGGGACGAGCTGGCCCGGCAGAAAAGTGCCGGGAGAAAGGCGAAACGGTCATGAGAAAGAGCCATTATATCCCCGTCACCGCCGACGTGCCGGGCGCTTCCAACGAAAAAACCTGCGCCCTTGTGCGCAAGGCGATTAAAACCGCCCTCCGAATGGAGGGCGTGACCCTGCCCTGTGAGGTGGACGTGCTTCTCACAGGGGACACAGGCATCCGCAAAATCAACATGGAACAACGGAAGGTCCCCACCCCCACCGATGTTCTGAGCTTTCCGGAATTTGACTTCACGCCGGGCGAGCCGCCCACTGCCGAAACCGCAGGGGACCTTCTGGATTTTACCGGACTGCTCCCTCTGGGGGACATGGTGGTCTCTATGGAGCGGGTGGCAGCGCAGGCAAAGGAATACGGGCATTCAAACCGGCGGGAGCTTGCGTATCTCGCGGTTCATTCCACGCTGCATCTGCTGGGCTATGATCATCTGGACGAGGGGCCGATGAAAGTCCAGATGCGGGCGCGGGAGGAAGAGATTATGAAGGAACTGGGTTTGGAAAGGTAGGCAGATTTCGTGGTTGGGAATTTTATCGGTCTTTGGATTGTATACCTTCTGTTTATCATTCTTGCTTTTTTCGGTTTAGGTGCGATGGGTATGCCGGATGAACCGCTTTGGAGTATAATCGTTCAGGCTGCCTTTTTCTCTCTGATGACATGTATTTACATGAAGCTGACCGAGCTCCACGCCAAACAGAAGGACATAGAAAAAAAGCTGGACACGCTGCTTTCCCAGCAAAATTCCCCTGCGTCGGACAGCCCGGAGACAAGCTCTCCGGACGGGCCGCCGGACTGACCGCCGGGGGCGCTTTTGCATACACTGTCCTGAGGTGATGGTATGGAACTCATTCAGGATGGCGTTCTCGCATTTCTGGCCGCAGTGGGGGTAACGAGCTGCGTCTGGCTGGTCGTCGGGGCGTTTCTCCCCAGCCGGTGCCGCAATCCCGAGGTACGGCTGATTCTTCCCCTGCGGGATGACGCGCCCACGCTGGAAGCCGACCTGCGGGAGCTGCTGCGCACCCGGCACACCCTGCCCTCGGCAAAAATTCTGCTGGTGGACTGCGGAATCACAGAGGAGGCACGGCAGACGGCGGAATACTTCTGCCACCTGCGCCGCAACGTGGAGCTGGTGGAGGCAAAGGATTTGCACTTTATCTGAGCAACCACAATTACACTGGAGAAAAGGAAGACGAAACAGCATGGACGAACTCTGCTGCCTGGACGGAACGGTACATAGCCTCATATTTCAAAACGCCGACAACGGCTATACCGTCCTGCGGCTGGTGACGGAGGAGGGCGAGCTTTACACGGTGGTGGGTTGCATCCCCTGCGTGGCCCCCGGCGAACATCTGACGGTGAACGGCGTGTGGGAAACCCATTCCCAGCACGGGGAGCAGCTCAAGGCCCTGGAGCTGGAGCGCCGCCTTCCCGAGGAGGTTGACGACATTCTCAACTACCTCTCCTCCGGGGTCTGTAAGGGTGTTGGCCCTGCCACCGCCCGCGCTATTGTGGATCGGTTTGGGGAAGAAACGCTGGATATATTGGAACGGGAGCCAGGTAGGCTTACCTGCCTGCGGGGCATCACGGAAAAGAAAGCCCGGGAAATCGGCGAGAGCTTCCGTTTTCAAATGGGCCTGCGGCGGCTGATGGCGTTTTTGGCGCAATACGGCTTGTCCCCCGCCCTTGCCATTTTGCTGCGCAAGCTCCACGGAGACGGGGCATTGGAGGCCGTACGCTCCAATCCCTACATTCTCTCTGCCGATGAGTGCGGCGTGCCTTTCTCCGCCACAGACGAGATCGCCATGAGTCTCGGCATTGCCGCCGACAGTGATGAGCGGCTTCAGGCCGCGGTGATTTTTGAGCTGAACCACAACGAGGGCAACGGCCACGTCTTTCTCCCCCGCAGCAAGCTGACCGCTGCCACGTCTCAGCTTTTAAACTGCGAAACGGACCTTGCGGAGAAGGCTGTGGATGATCTCCGCGCCCGGGGCGCGGTGGTGCAGGAGCAGGTGGCAAACGTCTCCGCCTGCTACCTCCGCCGCCTGTGGGAGGCGGAGGTGGGCTCCTGCGCGCGCCTTCTTTCGCTTTTGTCCGCCGACGCGGACCGGGGACGGAACCCGGACAAAGTAATTGCCGAAATCGAACAGGCCCAGGGGATCACCTATGCCCAACAGCAGCGTCAGGCCGTGGCTTTGGCGGCACAGACGGGCGTTCTGATCCTCACCGGCGGGCCGGGCACAGGAAAAACCACCGCTGTGCGGGGTATCGTCGCCCTGCTTCAACGAATGGGTCTGGACGTGGTGTTGGCGGCGCCCACCGGCCGCGCTGCCCAGCGGATGGGCGAGCTGTCCGGCGGGCTGGAGGCCCAGACCATCCACCGTCTACTGGGCGTGACATGGAACGAAACAACCCGGGAGGCGGCGTTTGCCAAGTGCGAAAAAGAGCCGCTGGAAGCGGACGCGGTGATTGTGGACGAGATGAGTATGGTGGATGTTTCTCTCTTCGCGGCACTGCTGCGTGCGCTGCGCCCCGGCACCCGGCTGGTGTTGGTGGGAGACGCGGACCAGCTTCCCTCCGTAGGGGCGGGGAACGTGTTCTCCGACCTCATCCGCAGCAAGCGGGTGGAGACGGTGTTTTTGCGGGAGGTATTCCGTCAGGCCGAGCAGTCCGCCATCATCCGCAACGCCCACGCGGTGAATTTGGGCCAGCCGCCCCGGTTTGTCAACGACCAAAACGACTTTTTCTTCATGGTGCGCCGCAGCCCGAACCGGGCGGTGAGCACCGTGGTGGAACTGTGCAAATCCCGCCTGCCAGAGAAGATGGGAGTCCCGGCCGATCAGATTCAGGTTCTCTCGCCCACCCGTAAGGGTGAGTGCGGCACAGAAAACCTGAACCGCCTGCTTCAGGCGGCGCTGAATCCTCCCACGCCGGACAAGCGCCAGCGCCAGTGGGGAGAGCGGATTTTCCGGGAGGGGGACCGCATCATGCAGACCCGGAATGACTACGACGTGATCTGGCAAAAATCCGACGGCAGCATGGGCACCGGCATTTTCAACGGCGACGTGGGCCGGGTGGCTCAGATCGATCCGGGCGGCGAGTGGCTGCGGGTGGTGTTTGACGACAGGGTGTGCACCTATGCCGCCGACCAGCTATCAGAGCTGGATTTGGCCTATGCCCAGACGGTCCATAAGGCCCAAGGCAGCGAATACCGGGCGGTGATTCTGGCGGCGATGCCCGCCGCCCCGGCGCTGATGGTCCGGGGCGTGCTGTACACGGCACTTACCCGGGCACGGGAGCTTTTGATTGTGGTGGGAGACGATTCCGCAGTGGCCGCCATGGCGGAAAACGACCGCCGTCAGCGGCGCTACTCCGGCTTGAAGTGGCGGCTGTGCGACGGCGACTGCCCGTGACGTGACCTTTTGTGCAGAGGCCGCTTCCTTTTCAAAGGGGCGCGCCCGCGGAGCTGCTTTATATTTTCATTCCCCTAAGACTGTGTGACTCTACGCCTTTACATCTTTTTACTCCGGTGTGTCTCCGCGTCCCCATAACGTCTCGCGCGGGGCCTTTCCCTATGGGAAAGGCCCCGCGTTTCTTGTTTTTATCGTTGTCCCTTGTCGTATGGGATTCCCTCCGCCTTGGGAGCACGGGACTTCCCGGAGGTAAACGCCAGCACCACCAGAGAGATGATGTAGGGCAGCATGTTGTACACGCTGCTAGGCAGGTTCAAGGCCATCAGGAAGTCAAAGCCGGTATAGACGTTGCTTAGCGCCCGGAACAAGCCGAACAGCAGCGCCGCCAAGGCGATACGGGATGGCCTCCACTGTCCGAAAATCATCACAGCCAGAGACAAAAAGCCAAAGCCCGCCACGCCGTTTTCAAATTTCCATTCGCTGACGCCGGCGGTGATGTACACGATGCCGCCAAGGCCACCCAAAATGCCGGAGATCAGCACGCCCGCATAGCGCATCTTATAAACATTGATGCCCACACTGTCCGCCGCCTGCGGATGCTCGCCGCAGGCCATCAGCCGCAGGCCAAAGCGGGTTTTATACAACAGCACATAGGAACACCCCAGCGCAATGGCGGCCAGCAACATAAACCAGTTGAACTCAAAGCCACCAAGCTTCACCAAAAACGCCTTTTTCGCGGCGATATACTGGATGGTGGAAGACACGTTGTTAGGATTGATGGAAGTATTCATAGCCTTCACAAATACGGTTGCCGCTGCCGTTCCCAGCAGGTTCATGGCAGTGCCCACAATGGTCTGGTCCGCCCCGAAGCTGACGGCGGCCACCGCCAGCAGCAGCGAGTATACCGCCCCCAATGCCACCGCCGCCAAAACGGTCAGCAGCACCATCATAAAGGCGGACGTCTCGGGCGGCAGGAAATTCAACATCAGCGCGCCGCCCAGTGCACCCATGACCATGATGCCCTCCAGCCCGATGTTGATGACGCCGGAATGCTCGGAAAAGCAGCCGCCCAAAGCAACCAAGACCAGAACGGAGGCGAAAATCAGCGTATATTGTAACAGCAGTGCCATTACTGCTCGCCCCCTTCCTGATTGGTCCCGGCCTGAGCAGCTCTTGCTTCCCGCTCTGCCCGGCGATCCAACCGGTTGTTCAGCGCGTACTTAAAGAACAGCACAAAGCCGCACAGATAGATAATCAGCGCGGAGATGAAATCAGAGATTTGGGACGAGTACATGGTCTTGTCCACATACGCGCCGCCGGAGGTGATGTGCTGGATGAAATAAGAGGAGAAAATGGTTCCGATGGGATTCAATCCCCCAAGAAACGCTGCGGCAATTCCGTTGAAGCCCATGGTTGGAACTGCCGACTGGGTGCAGGACCACTGCTCAAATCCGGTGAGAAAAAGCAGCGCCGCCGCCATGCCTGCAAGGCCACCCGCGATGGCCATGGTAAGAATGATATTCTGCTTTTCCTTCATGCCGCAGTATTGCGCGGCGTACTTATTGAAGCCGGTAGCCTTCAGCTCAAAGCCCAGCTTCGTCTTCTCCAATAGCACCCAGATTACCACCGTGACCAAAACCGCCAGAGGGATGGCGATGGTGACATACTGGTTGTTGTTGAACAAGCTTCCAAGCCCCATCGTCGGAATCAGCGCCCCGGGATTCGTGCTGGCCAGCGTCAGCGTATAAGGGCTGGAATATTCCTTCACATTGGTCAGCAGGGTGTTCACAATGTACAGGCTGATCCAGTTGAGCATGATGCAGGAGATGACCTCGTTCACATTGCAGTATGCCTTCAGCACGCCGGACAGCGCACCCAGCAACGCGCCCGCCGCCACCGCGGCCAGCAAGCACAGATACCACGGCATATCCAGCGCCAGTGCGCAGTACAGCGACGCACCTGCGCCCACCACATACTGCCCCGCTGCGCCAATGTTGAACAGGCCCACCTTATAGGCAAACAGCACCGATAGACTGCATAACAGCAGCGGAGAGGTCTTCACAAGTGTGCTCCCCAGATATTTAAGTTGGGCGGCTCGGCTGGGATAATAGAGAAAGTTTTTGACAATGGTGGCAATAGCCTTTCCCGCCCCGGCGGGATTGATTACCAGCAGCACCAGATAGCCCACCAGCAGTCCGATCAGAATGCACAAAAGCGATGCAAGCAAAGACTGAACCCCGGCATTGCGCAGCAATGAACCTCGCGTTTTCGTTTTCTCCATGTCACACCGCCTCCTTCCGCTTTGCACCGGCCATGTAAAGCCCCAGTTCTTCCACCGTGGCGGTCTTGGGGTCCAACTCACCCACAAGTTCCCCCTCGTACATGACAAGAATGCGGTCGGACAGGCTCATCACCTCGTCCAGCTCCAAACTCACCAGCAGCACGGCCTTTCCCTGATCCCTCTGGGCCACGATCTGGCGGTGTATGTACTCGATGGCGCCCACGTCCAGACCTCGGGTGGGCTGGACCGCCACCAGAAGCTCCGGGTCCTTGTCGATTTCTCGGGCCACGATGGCCTTTTGCTGGTTGCCACCGGACATGGACCGCGCCTTTGTCACGGGGCCCTGACCGGACCGGATGTCATATTGCTCAATCAGCCGCTCCGCATACTCCCGCACCGCCTTAAAGCGGATGAAGCCCCGGTTCTGAAACTCCTGCTTCCAGTAGTTTTCCAGCACCAAATTCTGCTCCAGCGTATAGTCCAGTACCAGCCCGTGCTTGTGCCGATCCTCGGGGATATGGCTCAGGCCCAGCTTGGAGCGCTCCCGGATGGAGTCCCGCGTCATATCCACGCCACGCAGGGAAAAGCTTCCCGAAGCGGGCTTTACAAGCCCCGTCAATGCATGGACAAATTCAGTCTGCCCATTGCCATCAATTCCGGCAAGGCAGACAATTTCTCCCTCTCGGACCTGAAAACTCACGTTTTTCACAGCATTGTTCTTGTGCATTTTGGAAGCCACGGTCACGCCCTTCACCTCCAGCACCACCTGCCCCGGCGCGCGGGCCTTCTTGCGGACCGCAAAGTCCACGTCCCGGCCCACCATCATGCGGCTAAGCTCTTCTTTGCTGGAATCCGCCACGGCCACGGTCCCCATGTAGGCCCCCTTGCGCAGAACGGTGCACCTGTCCGCCACGGCCACAATTTCGTTAAGTTTGTGGGTGATAAAGAGGATGCTTTTGCCTTCAGCCTTCAGCCCCCGCATAATGTCCATCAGCTCCTCAATTTCCTGAGGAGTGAGGACGGCAGTGGGCTCGTCAAAAATCAGGATTTCATTCTCCCGGTACAGCATTTTCAAAATCTCCGTGCGCTGCTGCATGCCCACGGAGATGTCCTCCACCTTTGCATCGGGGTCCACCCGCAAACCGTATTTGTCGGATAGGGCCATCACCTTTTCGCGGGCCTCCGCCTTCTGTAAAAATCCGTATTTGCTGGGCTCCACGCCCATGATGATGTTTTCAAGCACGGTGAAGCACTCCACCAGCTTGAAATGCTGGTGAACCATGCCGATGCCCAGTGCGTTTGCGTCGTTGGGGTCCTTGATGGAGACTTCGTGTCCACCCATGCGGATGGAGCCCTCCTCCGGCTGGTATAAGCCGAACAGCACGCTCATCAGCGTGGACTTTCCTGCGCCATTTTCTCCCAGCAGCGCGTGAATCTCTCCCTTTTTCAGCCGAAGGGTGATGTTGTCGTTGGCAATGATGCCCGGGAACCGCTTGGTGATGTCGAGCATTTCCACAGCGTATGTCTCTTCCAAGCTCCGCAACCTCCTTTTTCCCTTTCATCGTCTCCCTTACCCCCTGTTTCAGAGGTCATAAGGAAACCGATTTTCTTTCCGCTTATTATACTATGTCCCACTCTATATATCAAAGTAAATTTACAATTTCTTCACGTTTTATAAAAAAAGCGGAGGAGGGCGGGCTTTTGCCCTTCCTCCTCCGCGGTCACACGGTGAAATTACTTAATGTTGCCGTAATAGTTAACGGTGATGTTGGTGACAGCAGGCTCGGCACCGATGTCGCTGGACACCTTGACCTCGCCGCTGTACATCTTGGAAACCAGCGCCTTATAGTCGTCCTGGCTGAAGCCGTCGCTCCACTGAGTGCTCTCCATGGGGATCTGGACGTAGTTGGCCGCGGGATCATCGCCGGAAACCAGACCCAAGGTCTGAATCTTGCCAGCGTACTCGTTCCAGTTGTCATTGAGAACGATCTCGCCCAACAGAGTATCCACAGTGGGGGCCAGGCCCTTCATAGCGGAGGTAACGGTCATGCCCTGACCGTAAGCGTCAATAATGGCAGCCTGATCGGTATCCACGCCGATGACCTTGGCACCGTCCACCTTGGCGGCAGCCTCGGCAGCGGAGGTGTAAATACCGCCACCGCAAGCGAACACGGCCTGCACGCCCATGGTCGTATACCAAGTGTCCATGTAAGCGGTGATGTCGCCATCGCCGAAGAACTGGTTGCCGTAGACATACTCCATGGTCACCTTTGCCCCGGTTTCACCGGCAGCAACATCTGCGCCCTGCACGTAGCCATAGCCATAACGGACCACGGCGGGAACCGCCATGCCGCCCAGGAAGCCCAGATGGTCATAGCCCAGCTTCACGGCGGCATAGCCCGCCATGTAGCCGCACAGCTCCTCCTGATACACCGCGCAGTACACATTGCTCAGGTCCACATAGTCGGACAGCGTCCAATTGTCGGGGGTCCAGTCGTATGTTTCGCCCTTGGCGGTGACAGCGGGGTCAAGCAAATCGCCCTCGCCCACGTCCAGCGCCACAAACTTCACGTCGGGGTTCTGGGGTGCGGCTTCCACGATGGTGCCGCCAAAAGCATAGCCGGGCATCACGATGACGTTGTACCCGTCGGCCACAGCCGCATCCACCATGGCCACGCGCTCAGCGGTGGTGTCGCCATTGGGCTTGTAGTAGTTGAACTGGATGTTGTTGGCTTCGCAGAACGCCTTACAGGCCTCGTAAGTCGTCTGGTTGAAGGACTGGTCAGTGATATCGCCATAGTCGGTGATCATCGCCACCTTATAGGATGAGGTGGCAGCAGAGCCGCTGCCGCTGCCGGCGGGAGGCGTGGATCCTCCACCACAGGCGGCCAGAGACGCGGTCATGACCAATGCCAGAGCCAGTGCAAGAAACTTCTTCATTGGGATCAAACCTTCTTTCAATATTTTGATGCAGAGACGGGCGGAGGCCGTCCATCCCCGCGTCATGGAAAATTATATCAATTTTTCCGAAAAATTTCAACAGGTATTCCTGTCATTTTTGTTTTTTATTTGCCGAATAAGCACGACTCACTTCTTTGCCATCTCCACGGCGGTGTCCAAAGCAATCTCCATCATCTGCGCAAAGCCTGTTTGCCGCTCCTCCGCGGGCAGGCCCTCGCCAGTGACCACGCTGTCGGACACCGTGCAAATAGTCAGCGCCCGCTTGCCCGCCTCCATGGCGTTCCAGTACAGCGCTGCGGACTCCATCTCCACCGCCAGCACGCCGTACTCCGCCCATTTCAGGGAGTCGTCCGCCTTGTTGTAGAAAATATCGCTGGAGAGGAAGCTGCCCACCGTCCAGCTTGCGCCGGACTTGCGCGCAACGTTCACCGCTGTTTCCAGCAGCTCATAGTCCGCCACGGGGGACAGCACGCCGCTCAGGCCAAACTGATGCGAGAAGTTGGAATTCGTGCAGGCGGCCTGGCCCAAAACCACGTCCTTCAAATTCAGCTTCGTGGTCAAAGCCCCGGCGCTGCCCACGCGGATGATGTTATCCACGTCGTAAAAATGGAACAGCTCGTGGGAATAGATGCCAATGCTGGGCATACCCATACCGGAGGCCATGACGGACACGGGCACATCCTTGTAAAGACCTGTATAGCCCTGCACGCCCCGGACATTGTTCACAAGCCTTGCATCCTTCAGGAAATTCTCTGCGATATACGCGGCTCGCAAAGGGTCACCCGGCATCAAAACCGTTTTGGCAAAATCGCCCTTTACCGCGCTGTTATGGGGAGTGGACATTGTAAATTCCTCCTTATAATGTTTTATTTTACTCCGGGGCAAGCCCCCGGAAAAAGCTCCGTCTTTCGGGCGCCTACCGTTCCAGGGCCTTTGCCGCCTTCACCACCCGGGAGGTTCCCAGCCGGTCCGCGCCAAGGTTTATAAAGTCCTCAGCGTCCTTGAGATCGGCGATACCGCCCGCTGCCTTGATTTTCACGTCGGGGCCCACATGGGCCTTGAACAGGGCCACGTCCTCCCGGGTCGCCCCGCCGCCGCCAAATCCGGTGGAGGTTTTGATATATTCCGCGCCAGTGGCGGTGACAAGCTCGCACAGCTTAATTTTTTCTCCCTCGGTGAGGAAGCAGGTTTCAATAATGACCTTCAGCAGTTTTCCGCCGCAGGCGGCCTTTACTGCCCGCATTTCCTCCAGCACTTCGTTCCATTTCCGGTCCTTCACCCAGCCAAGGTGAATTACCATGTCAATTTCGTCTGCACCGTTTTCCACCGCGTCGGCCGCTTCAAAGCATTTCGCCTTTGTGGTGGAATATCCGTTGGGAAAGCCGATGACGGTGCAAATAGGCAGCTTCCCACCGACATACTCCGCCGCCTGCGCCACATAGGACGCAGGAATGCAGACGCTGGCGCAGCCGTATTTTATCCCGTCGTCGCAAAGGGTCCTGATTTCCTCCCAGGTGGCTGTTTGGGAAAGCAGCGTATGGTCGCATTTGGATAAAATGTCTTTCAGGTCCATTTCAGTCCGCTCCTTTATCATTTTGATTACTTAGGATAATACCGAATTTTTCCGTCTTCTGCCCGGTGTTCGATGCCGCCCCGCACCTCCAGCCAGTCCAGATGGGCCAGTGCCTCTCCCACTGCGAAAAACTTCTGGGTCAGAGGAAAGTCAGCCCAGCTTCGGGCGCGGATGCTCCACCGCATCTCCCCCGCAATTTCATAGGCGGTCAGCCCCGGCTTTCTTTCCACAATTTTCCGGGCACTCTCAATTCTCTGCGCATGGTGGGCCTTCAGCTCCTCCACCCGAAGGCGCAGGTCCCCCGTCTCCTCCCGATGAGCGGGAAGCAGAGTCTTCACGGGTAGATCCTTCACTGCGTCAAGGCTATCAAGATAGTCCCCCAGAGAGTCGGGAACCCTCTCCCAGCGGCAGATGTTGGGCGTGATGTGAAAGAGGATATGGTCTCCGGAAAAAAGCGTCTCATGTTCGGCGTCGTACAGGCACAGATGCCCTGGCGTATGTCCCGGGGTGAGGATGCAGCGCAGCTTCCGCCCGCCGTATTCCAGCACCTGCCCGTCTCTCAGTCGGTCATAGGGCCTGCCCAAAGGCTCGGGAACGTCCGTCTGGGCAGGGTTACCGCCGCCCAGCCAGTCCACCTCCTCCCGCGTAAACCCGTTTTCCACATAGCCCGCGTAGGTCCGCCGCCAAAGCGCGTCATCCCGGCTGTACTCCTCCCGCCGGTTCGCGTCCCAATCGCTGAGAAACACGGCCCCACCCGGCCGGTGCAGATAGGTAGAAAGGCCTGAATGGTCGCTGTGCAGGTGCGTCAGAAAGATGTCCGTCCGAGTCAGGTCCACGCCGATTTCCCCAAGCTGTCGGTCCATTGCCTCCCGGCAGGCGGGCTGGTTGAACCCGGTGTCAATCAAAAGGTTTCGCTCTCCAACAATCAGATAGCTGTTGAGATTTTTCAATGGATTCCCCACCAGAGGAATATCAAGGCGCCAAAGTCCCGGCGCAAGCTCCTTTGCCATGTGTCGCTCCTGTTTGTCCTTATAAATTTGCCGGCATGTCACTTGGGGCGGAATACGCCGCCTCGAAAGCCACCTACAGGCCCGCATAAACTTTTACAGGGCTATTATACCAGTTTTTTTACCGCATGTCCACGCCTGCTGTTCCATCCCGCAAAAAAGCCCTTCTTTCCCACGTCCTTCCAAGGTATTTTTTCGCCCGCCTTGAAAACCACGAACGCACGTGTTAAAATTGAAAAATCTTATTTGGAGGTTGTTGCTCACCATGAAAAAACAGTTTTTTGCATTGGCCCTTGCGGCTGTGCTGCTGATTTGCGCCGTTCCCGCCGGGGCGCTTACCGGCGAGGGAACCCGTGCCGCCCAAACCCTCTCCGCCCTGCATGTGGTCCGGGGCGCGTACAACGTGGACGACCCTGCCACCCGGGCGCAGGCCGCCGTGATTCTGGTGCGCCTTGCCGGAGCGGAGAAGGCCGCTGCCGCGGATAAGACCTCCATCCCCTTTAAGGACGTGCCCGCCTACGCGGTGCAGTCCGTGCGGTATGCCTACGGACAGGGTTGGCTTCGCGGTGTCACCGGGGATACCTTCGGCGCATCCGAAGCCATCACCTCCGCGGCCTACTGCACCGCACTGGGGCGGCTGTTGGGCTATTCGGGCGAGGACTTTTCCTACGAAAACGCGCTTGTCTTCGCCCGGCACATGGCGATCACCTCCCGGGATTACGGAAAAACACTAACCCGGGGTGACCTATTCGAACTGACCGCCGGTGCGCTGTACGCCTCCAATAAAGACGGCGGCACGCTTCTTGCACATCTGATTGCCGCCAGCCCCGCCGCAGCCACTGCTGCGGACAGACTAAATCTTAAAAGTCCCGAGCTGACCGCCCGGCAGGCCGCCGATCGGTATACCGCCGCCGTGTTTCAGCTAAGCATGTATGAAGATGGCAAAAACCTTGATTTAAAAGAGCCTGACGGCAGTGCCAGCGGCTTTTTCATCAGCGGGGACGGTTTGGCCGTCACCAATTACCACGCCATTGCAGACTGCGCTGCCGGTGTTGCCACCCTCGTCAGCGGTGAGCAGTATCCGGTGGAAGGAGTGGTCTACTACGACGAGGGCAACGACATCGCCGTATTGCGCATTGGGCGCACTTCCCTTTCAGGCGCGAAAACGCCGGGCTTTGTATCTCTTGAAACCGCGTCCCGGGGCACACTTCGGGCGGGTGATGAAATCTATACCATCGGAAGCCCCCTCGGACTGGGGTTGGCCGTCTCCGCCGGAATCGTTAGCGACGCCAGCCGGGCGACGGATGGCTATGATGCGCCCTGCATCATGTCCACCGCCGACATCTCCCAAGGCTCCAGCGGCGGCGCACTGCTGAACATATTCGGGCAGGTGGTGGGCGTCACCTCCGGCGCATTCCTGTTTGGAAACAACATGTATTTGGCCGTTGCCATTGATCCGGCACTCTCCGCCGACCTCACCGGCAAGGGCCAAACTTTGGAGCAGGTGAAGCAGTTCGAGTCTGCCCGGACGGAAACGGCCGCCTGAGCGCGTTCCTCTTTTCTGCCAGCGCATTGCTCCGACAGATCCGCAAATGCAAACTCGCCCGGCGTTCCAATTGGAACGCCGGGCGTATCTTCTTAATTTAACCGCTTTTTTACTTTCCCGGGGCGGACTCCGCAGAAAGTTTTCCGTCCGCATCCATTCGGGCCGGAACAATCGCATTGTCGGTGCACTTGGCAATGTTGTCAATCCTCATTTTCGACGGGTAGTCGGCAATCAGGCTCACCGCCATGCCGTGCCGTCTGGCCCGACCGGTGCGGCCGATCCGATGCACATAGTCCTGATTCTCGTCCGGCACGTCGCAGTTGAACACCACATCCACGTCGTCCACATCAATGCCCCGAGCCGCCACATCGGTGGCCACAAACACCCGCAGCTCGCCCTTGCGAAACTTGTCCATCACCTGCTCCCGCTTTTTCTGAGGAATGTCACCGTGGATGCACTCCGCGTCCACGCCCCGCATCTGCAAGAATTTCGCAATGCGCTCCGTAGAGCCTTTGGTATTGCAAAAGACCATGGCCCGGTCAAATTCGCCGCCATCCATGATTTTTGTGATGGCCTCGGCCTTTCCGTCGTGGGTCACCTCCAGACGGTATTGAAGGATATCGGGCTTGTTTTCCTCGTCCGCCCGGACAGTGATCTCTTCCGCGTCCCGTTGGTGGACCCAGGCGATGTCCATGACCTCCCGGGAGATGGTGGCAGAGAACATACCCAGATTTTTTCGCTTGTTCATCCGGTCAAGCAGCCGGGTGACGTCGTGGATGAAGCCCATGTCGAGCATCCGGTCCGCCTCGTCCAGCACGACGGTCTGCGCCGTTTCCACCCGGACGGTGCGCCGCTTCATATGGTCCGCCAATCGCCCGGGGGTAGCCACCACAATCTGAGGTTTCTTCTTGAGAATGTCAATCTGCTTGCCGATGGGCTGTCCGCCGTAAAGGCATACCATCCTGACCCCCGCGCGATAGGTTGCGATATCCCGCAACTCGTCTGTAATCTGGATGGCCAGCTCCCGGGTGGGAGCCAAAATCACCGCCTGCACGCTTTCATCTGCCGGGTCGATGTGCTCCACGATGGGAATCCCGTAGGCAAAGGTCTTGCCGGTGGGCGCCTTGGCAATCACATCCTTCCACGCCAGCATGGGAGGGATGCAGCCCGCCTGCACGGGAGTGGACAGCTCAATATTGCGCTCATGAAGGGCGCGCATAATTTCCGGTGACAGTCCCAGACTGTCAAACCGGACGCCTTGTGTCAGTTCCATAATTGCTTCGTCCTTTTCCAATTTCTTTTTTCAGCGTTTCCGGTCCAAACCGGGCCGCATTTTATCCTTTTTATAATAAATTACTGTTAGTATATCCGTTTTTCCGGTATTTGTAAAGTCCAGTGCAAGCCTGAGACTTTCTCGGCGTGAACGTCCAGCCAGGACCTCCGAAACCACAAGGCGTTACGGGATGCATCGGTCCTACCGAATCGCTAGGCCCGCAGGGTTTCCCCGGGCCGGAGGGACCGCAGGGAGAACGGGGCTATCCCGGATTGGCCGTCCCCGCAGTCACCTTGGCCGGTGCATACTACGTGCAAAAGTATCCCGCAGAACAAACGAAGCGCTTGTATCCTGCGGGTCAAGCCATGAAATTTAATGTCGAAATAACATGCGGCCTTTTGTGGTCATATCTCTTCCGCAGATCTGAAAAAGGCACACCGTGAATTTCTTCACGGTGTGCCTTGAACGCTGTTATATTTTAATGGTTTCCATGTGTTTAAAATCAAGTACCACTTCCGCCTGTTCAAAGGTGACTTCAAACAGGATCAGTGCGGGAAGGACGTCCGGGATACTCATAATATAGTCCGGCAGCTTGGCCAAGAACTTATTCTTGATGGTTTCAATTTCCACAGAACTTATCCGAGCCGTGCCTTCCTTGACCCGCACATGTTCTTCCCCTTTCACTGCAATTGTTGTAAACGCAACACGAGGGTTTTTCTGAAACTCTGTAACCTTAAGGTTGTCGCTGAAGGTGGAGAAATACAGGGTTTTCAGCTCTGCATCATAATAAAAGTTGACAATGCGCACATTAGGCGCTCCGTCCGCTGCTGTTGCAAGTGCGATGGATGTCTGTGTTTGCATCATGCGCTCAAATTCTTGCCTGTAATCCATAGATCAGGTCCTTTCCTTATTCGGCTTATTTTTAACCGTTTGTGATTTGCTCAATGTGGCTTCTCTTTTTTACTTCAAGGCAATGTAGAGGGCAATCTCGCAGTTTTCAGGGTCACTGCTCATATATTCCTCAAAATCGCCTGTAAAGCTGCGGTCTAAATTCATCTGCCAGATTTGGCCCCATGCATTGGCGACAGCCTGTACCATATCCCCATGCACCAAAAATTTTGCGTATTTCCCAGCCGGGATCGTTTTGACGGTCAGCTCAGGATTTTCCGCCTTGGAAACCTCAATGCCTGTCGTTACACAGTATTCACTGTCCGTATAATCGGAGTACAGTCCAATGGCGTATGCGCTTGCCCTGTTTTTTATGCTGGCAATGGCGCCACGCTGATACAGCTTTTCCCACAGCCCGCCAATAATTCTCCCCATTTCGGGATCGCTGTTGCCGGTCACAGCACTTACACCCACAATCGTTTTTTCCTCTAAGTTCACAACTTCATAGTTCATTTCATTGTCCTCCTTGTTTTTGATGTTGTCATCATAGCAAGGATCAATTGACAGCTATATGTCATATTATAAATATCTTGTAAGCGTTTTTTGCAGAATATTCTTTACTTCCATACGAATATCCTCGGGTGCCAAAACTTCACAGTACTCTCCGAAGGTAGCGAGGTACTGATAGACCCAATGGCCCCTGGGCATGGTGAGCTGTGCGATATACTCGCCACTGGGAAGCGTTTTGAACTGCGAAAATTCATCATACACGCGGTACGCCATTTTTTCCGAGAGCTTGAGGGTGATGGTTACGAAATTATCCTGAAAGACCTTGCTATCATTTAATATTTTTGCCGGCGCTGGGCGCTTAAAACGCTCTTCAAGCAGCTTCAATTCTTTTATGCGCCGCAGCTTGAAAAATCGGTAATCCTTCCGCACTTCGCAAAACCCATAAAGATACCAGCCCTGTCCCTTGAAACAGAGCTTCAGTGGCTCCACCGTGCGCTGCATACCCCCTTCACTGCTATGATAGTGAAACGCCACTTTTCTCTTTCCTAGGATGGCGGCCTTGAGCGTACGGAATAGCCCCGCTTCCTCTTCAGCATTGACCCACCCGGAGAAATCAACTTCAACCCAATCGGCATTTGCGCTTCCAAACAGAGAGGACAGCTTTTGCACAGCGGTATTAGTTTGCTCCAAACTGACTGCGTTTACTGCGTGCAGCGCAGAGAGAATATCTGACTTTTCACCCTCGGTCAACACGGCTTTATTAAGAACGAAATCGGAGAGAAGCGAGATCCCCCCGCCTTTCCCCTTGGTCATATAAATCGGAATGCCCGCCGAAGATAAAAGCTCCACATCGCGGTAAATCGTGCGAGGAGAAACCTCAAAGTGTGCCGCAAGCTCTCCCGCAGTCATACTTTCTTTGTTCAGCAGCAGATACACCATTTCAAACAGCCTGTTAATCTGCACTGTATCACCTCCATTGTTTTTATTATAGGATGATAATATGACATCTGCAAGGCATATTAAAGGAAGTTCACTCTAACGCTTTCTCAGGTTCTATAATAAGGAGATGGGCAAGATTTCCCACCGGACAACGGAGATGGGAATTGTCCACGTCAATTTTCTGCCGGTAAAAATCCGTAGTAGCCAAGCAATGCAAGTGTAATGCGGCAATGGCTCAGGGATTGCCGGCGAACTTATTGCAGAGGAACCAAGCTGCAAATCAGTAAAGGCGAACACCGGACACAGGCAAGTGTCCGGTGTTCGCCCTTTATCAGGAAATTCCAGCTTTTTAAAATCGTACTATTCATTACGAACACATTATGGTAAATCCTCCCCGCAATGGGGACAGCAATTCGGAATCATTCCCCCAACGTTTAAAAGAGAATAGTTGCAATGTGGGCAACGGTAAAAAATCTCAGCTTGGATAATTGCAATTAGTATTAAGGAAATTCCTGCCACATACGAAAAGAAGCCCGCAATCGTTCCCATAATAAGTCCGATCCATAGTAACTCAAAACTATGTTTGTATCGCACGTAGCAACACCCCTTTGTCATACTTCATGCTATTTATCTTCCTGATTATCTCCATCGGATCTGCCCATACTTTCTTGCCTCTTAATTTCCACCCGGGGATGGTGCGGATTATACAGCAAAGATTGGATCACCGTTTCCTTCCACTCTGGCGCTACCTTTTGTGTTCTGTCTGCCCCTTCACTTTTTATTATCATACCACACTTTATTCCGCATATAAAGTCTCTTCACTTCCATTATTTCTTTTTTTCCGTCTCAGAAAGCGCCCGATTAACCGTTCTGCGTGGCGCTCTTAAATAAACAGGTTCACATTGGACTCCTCCGCGTCGCCCAGATACGCGCCCACGCCGCCAAGCTCCACGCCCTCGATCAGCTCCTCTTCCTTAATTCCCATGACATCCATGCTCATCGTGCAGGCCACGATTTTCACGCCCTGCCCCATGGCCTTGCGAATCAGCGCTTCCAGAGAGTCCACATGTTTGTCGTTCATGATTTTTTTCATCATGGCGGTGCCCATTCCCGCCATATTCATCCGTGATAACTTCAACTTTTCGCTGCCCCGGGGCAACATCCCGCCAAACATGGATTCCATAAAAGTCTTTTTCACCGGCTGCTTTTTCGCCTTGCGAAGAGCTGTGAGTCCCCAGAAGGTGAAGAACATGGTCACGGGACGACCCATGGCCGCCGCGCCGTTTGCAATGATGAAGCTGGCCAGCACCTTATCCAAATCACCGGAAAAGACGATGATGGTCTTCCCCTGTGGCGTGTCGACGACCTGCGTTCCCGCGTGGGCAGGGAACGCCCCCCCGCTTGCCGGCGCTGTTTTCATCGGCTCTGCCATGCCTTTGCGTACCAGCGCCACATAATCCGTCCCCCGCCGCTCACTGACAATCAGCGTGTTTCCCGTGCGACGGCACCAGGCCCCGATGTCCTTTACAAATCCGGGGTCGGAGGCGGTGACCTCCAGCGTCTCCCCGTCTCGCATTTCCTTCATGGTTTCAAACACCTTCATAATGGGACCGGGACATTGCAAGCCGTTGCAGTCCAGCCGGATTGTCTCTTTGGGAGCACCGGAGTCCAAGCTTCCCGCCGCCTGGTCATTGTCTGAAACCGGCGAATCCAACTGGACCGTCTCCCCAAACTGCCGGTAATGGGTCGATTGGTAAAACCGGGTTCCAGCCGGATAGAGCAGAACGTTTGTAAAGCCCTTTTGCATCAGGACGCGAGACGCGTTATAAGACCGTACGCCGATGGCGCAGAACACCAGAACGGGCTTTGTGCGGTCCACCTCGTCCAGTCGGTCCCGCAGCTCCCCAAGAGGGATATGAAGGGCACTTTCCAGCGGAAACGCCATCCGCTCCGCGTCTTCCCGCACGTCCAGCAAAACCGCATCCGGCAGCTTTTCCACGGCATCCCAATCCGAGAAGTGAATTTTTCCGGAGAGGACGTTTTCCGCTGTAAAGCCCAACATATTCACAGGGTCCTTGGCGGAGGAATAAGGTGGAGCATAGGCCAGCTCCAGCTCCGCAAGTTCACGGACACCACCGCCCAGCCGCAGGGTTGCCGCGATGGTGTCAATCCGTTTGTCTACGCCGTCATAGCCCACAATTTGCGCGCCGAACAGCTTCTTCCCGTCCATGGAGAACAGGAGCTTCAGAAACATGGGCACCGCGCCGGGATAATAGCCGGCGTGAGAGTTTTGGGTAATGACCGCACGTTCATAGTCTCGGCCCGCAAGCATCCCCCGCTGTGTAAGTGTCTTTTCGTTGACACCCGTGGTCCCAGCGGTCAGGTCAAACACCTTAAAAATGGAGGTGCTTTGCGCGCCCCGATATACCGAGTTGCCGCCTGCGATGTTGTCCGCCGCGATGCGGCCCTGCTTATTGGCAGGGCCTGCCAGCGGGGCCATGGACCGTCCGCCGAACACCAGCTCGCCCACCTCCGCGATGTCCCCCACGGCGTAGATGTCCGGGTCCGCCGTGCGCAGAGAATCGTCTACAACCACGCCGCCGCGCTGGTTCAGCTCCAGCCCCGCCGCCTTGGCAAGCTCGTTGTTGGGGCGCACGCCGATGGACAGCACCACAAAATCCACGGTAATTTCCCGCCCGCTTTTCAGCACGATGGTCACCTGCTTGCCGTCGTCCCGGAACGAGTCCACCCCGTCGCCAAGGGACAGGTGCACGCCGTTTGCCTCGATGTTTTCGTGCAGCACCTGCGCCATTTCATAGTCCATGGGAGCCATCACCTGATCCAGCATCTCCACAATCGTGGTGTCCAGCCCCGAATGATGGAGGTTTTCCGCCACCTCCAACCCGATGAAACCGCCGCCGATGACCGCGGCGGAGCGTGCGCCGCTTTCCCGTGCCATGGCCCGCAGCCGATCCGTGTCCGGCACGGTCCAGAGTGTCCGGATACGTGGAGAATCAATGCCGGGAATGGGCGGACGGATGGGAGAGGAGCCGGTGGCCAGCACCAAATAGTCATAAGTCTCCTGATAAACCTCGCCCGTGGCAAGGTTCTTAATTTCAACAGTTTTCTTCTCCCGGTCGATGGAAAGAGCTTCATTCTGGGTGCGCACATCCACCCGGAACCGCTGACGCATCACCTCGGGCTTTTGAACCAGTAGCGCGTCCCGGGAGCGAATCACGTCTCCTACATAATAGGGCAGCCCGCAGTTGGCGTAGGATATATATTCTCCCCGCTCCAGCAGAATAATTTCGGCCTCCTCGTCCAATCGGCGCAGCCGCGCAGCACAGCTGGCCCCTCCGGCGACGCCGCCGACAATCACGACCTTTGACATAACTTCTCCTCCTTGCCGTGCGGCCTCTCCGGCGCACGTCTATTTTTTAACAGTATATGCCCACGGCTTCGGTTCTTCTGTGATGTTGTCACCATTGGCGGCGATTCCCCGCCCAATCTTTTGGCCTACAAGTGCTTTTTTCTTACGGAGCGTTTTTCGTTGATCCCTTCCTCTGAGCAACTTTGCCTATAATTATTTTGCTTTTTTTCTTAATTTTTTGCAGTCAGTTCCTCCGGTTAAAAAATTGACAGGCGAAAAATAACGGGTATAATCATAGTAGTATTAAAACAGACGGTCTTTTTAGAAAGGCCGCCTTGACGGGAGGCGTTGGCGCATGGAGCTGGAGAATTATTTTCCTGTTTGGAAAGAGCTAACCGAAGCAGAGCAGGCGCTGCTGGCGGGGGCGGCGGTGCGGCGCTTTGCGTCCAAGGGGACGCTTTTGCACGCGGGTTCCGCGGACTGCGTGGGCCTGATGATTGTGCGCTCCGGTCAGTTACGGGCATTCATTCTCTCTGACGAGGGGAAGGAAATCACTCTTTACCGCCTGTTCGAGCGGGACATGTGCTTGTTTTCCGCCTCCTGCATCATGAAAAACATTCAGTTTGACATTGCCGTGGAGGCGGAAAAGGACGCGGAGCTGTGGGTAATTCCCTCGGACGTATACAAGCGGCTTTCCGACAGTTCCCTTGCTGTGGCGAATTACACCAATCAGTTGATGGCCGCCCGGTTTTCCGAGGTGATGTGGCTGGTGGAGCAGATTATGTGGAAGAGCTTTGACAAGCGTCTTGCGGAATTTCTTCTGGCGGAGAGTACGCTGGACGGCAGCGATGTACTGCGCATCACACACGACAAGATAGCCGCCCATCTGGGCACAGCCCGGGAGGTGGTCACCCGAATGCTGCGCTATTTCCAGTCGGAGGGCATGGTGTCCCTCTCCCGGGGCGCAGTGGAGCTGACGGACCGGGAGAGACTTCTGACACTGGCAGGCTGAAGCATCTAAAATGTCTGTGGCCTATTTTTTCAAACGGATTTTTTCCTAACACAATTCAAGAGGCTGAGGCGTTTGCTTCCTCAGCCTCTTGCTTTACTCATCCGCAGGCAATATCTCCATGTTTAAAAACCATAGGGCGGGGGGCAACCGCATTTATTAGCCCAGATATTTCATGATTGCCTCGCCCATATAATGGGCGGTACCGGTTCCATAGCTATCCAGCGTCTCAGCAAAACGGTCATCCGCGCCGTACAGCTGCCCCATGTTCCGGAGCTTTTCCCGGTCGCAGCCACCGTGATACGCGGCCATATGGGCCTGCCATTTCTCCACAAGCGCCTGGGCCTCCGGACAACCAGGGTCGTTTGCCGGGGCCAAATTCGCAAACGCCTGGGCCAGTTGATCCGTTCCCGCCTGCTCGCCGCTGGCGCCGATATAGTCTGCCATCGCGTGTCCTCCTCAGCTTCCGCACTGAGCGGAAATTTTGTTGAAAAGTGTCAGCAGCTCCTCCATGGAGGTCTGCTCCTTCTCCGCTCCCGCCCGGTCTAGTACCGCCTGTCCCCGGTCCATCATCAGCAACCGGTCGCCGTATTCCACGGCGTAGCGCAGGTTGTGGGTCACCATCATGGCGGTGAGCCGCTTCTCCCGCACAATTTTGTCCGTGAGAAGCATAATCACCTCGGCGGTTTTGGGGTCCAGCGCCGCCGTGTGCTCATCCAGAATCAAAAAACGCAGGGGCGTCATGGTGGCCATCAGCAGGGCCACCGCCTGCCGCTGTCCGCCGGAGAGGGACCCCATTTTTACGTTCAGCTTATCCTCCAGTCCCAGCCCCAAGCCTTCCAGCTCGGCGCGGTACCAGTCGATACGCTTTTTGTTCACGCTCCGGCCAAAGCCGAAGGACTTCCCCTTGTTGTCCGCAAGCGACAGGTTCTCCAGCATGGTCAGATTGGGGCAGGTCCCCATGGATGGATTCTGATACACCCGACCCATGGTGGCATAGCGCTGAAAGTCCTTTTTCCTAAGAATGCTCTCGCCCGCCACTAGCACGTCTCCGCTCTCCACGGCGATGGATCCGCAGATGATGTTGAGCAAGGACGTTTTGCCGGAGCCATTGCTGCCCACAATGGACACAAACTGCCCATCCTCCACGGAGAGGGAGAATCTGTCGAACAGGCATTGTTCCATCACAGAGCCGGCGTTGTAAATTTTCGTAACTTCCCGCACCTCAAGCATGGATAATCTCCTCCCCCTTCCGGCCCGAAGCCACCAGCACCAGCAAAAACAGCACGGCGGTGATCAGCTTCATCATATTAGGCGGCAGGCCCAGGCTCAGCGCCAGAGCGATGCACAGCTTATAGAGGATACTGCCCACAATGACGGCGGTGGTCCCCTTCACAAAGCTGAGACGACGGAATAGGGCCACACCGATAATCACTGAGGCAAGGCCGAACACCACCTGCCCGGTGCCCATGGTCGCGGAGAAGCTGCGGGTTTCGTGACACACCAGCGCGCCGCCCAGCGCCACCAGCGCATTTGACAGCACCAAGCCCTGAAGTTTTACATTGCCTCGGTCCTTGGCAAGGGAGGTGACAAGCGCTGCGTTGTCTCCCACCGCCCGGAGAAGCAATCCCGCTTTGGTGGTAAAAAACGCATCCATCAGCAGCTTTACGACCAGAACGACCACAAGCGCCACAACCAGCTTGCGATGCGTCAGGCTCAGCCCCCCCAGCAGTGCCATGGTGGGTCCTGCAGTAAAAATGGTATCCACGCTGCGCTCCACCGTCAGGTTGGAACCTGCAATCTGCAAGTTGATGGAAAACAGGGCTGTCATGGTGATGATGCCCGCCAAAAGATCGCGGACATGCAGCTTCACATGGATGAAGCCGGTAAACAGCCCCGCCAGCGCCCCCACGCCAAGCGCCGCAAACAACGTCAGGTACGGGTTAACCCCCCGGGTCAGCAGCACTGCGGTGACTGCCGCCCCCAAAGGAAAGCTGCCGTCCACGCTCAGATCGGGGAAGTCCAGAATGGAATAGGTGATGTACACACCGAAGGAAATCAGCGCATAAATCAACCCTTGTATCAGGGTGCCCACAATCAAGTCGGTCATGCACGACCCCTCCTTTTCAAGTATTTTTACATTGGGAGCAAAACACACCGCCCGATACTCCGCCGCGATCGCGGCAGAGTACCGGAGCGGGCTTTGGGGCTTTAAAATCAGGCAGCCGCGTCAACCTCCACCGCGCTTTGGGCGATGTCGGAAGGCAGGGTGATGCCCATGCCGTCCAGCGCGTCCGAATTGACATAGTTGCTGTACGATGCAATCGTTTCAAAGGGAAGGTCGGCACAGGTTGCCTCACCCCGGATAACCTTGGCAGCCATGGTGCCGGTCTGACGGCCCAACTGGACATAATCAATTCCTGCAGCGGCAACGCAGCCCAGCTTCACCTGCTCGATTTCAGAACCATACACGGGCACGCCCACTTCGTTTGTCTTTTCCAAAATGGCAGGCAGCACGCCCACTACGTTGTTATCTGTGAGGTTTGAGAAGCAATCCACCTTACGGGAAAGCAAGGTATCCGCGGCCTGAGGCACCTCCGCCTGCGCGGTGACGCCCACGGCGTCGATGGTAAAGCCGTAGTCCCCAGCCTTGGCCTTATACTCGGCGACGGCGGACACGGAATTGGGCTCGCTGGTGGTGTACAGAATGCCAATGGTCTTCGCATCGGGCTGCAAGGCTCGGATGAGCTCAAGCTGTTCCTCCACGGGCAGCGCGTCGGAGGTTCCGGTGACGTTGCCGGAGGCAAGGCCCGCGGCGGCAGGATCGGTGACCGCCACGAAAATCACGGGGATATCCTTCTCCTCGGCGGCGGCGTAGCAGGCCATGGCGGAGGGCGTGGCCACGCCCACCATCATATCCACGTTGTCGGCGGAAAACTTTCCGGCGATCTGTGTGTTCACGTTGTCATCAAATCCGCCGTTCTGATAGTCCACGGTGTAGTCCACATCCTCTACAAGACCCGCCTCGGTAAGGCCCGCAAGGAAGCCCTCCCGGCAGTTGTCCAGCGAGCCATGCTGCCCATATTGCAGCAGACCGATTTTAAAAGGTTCCTTGGTGGGCGCGGAAGAGGACGCGCCGCTGTTGCCGCAGGCGGCAAGGCTCAGGGTCATGGCGGCGGCGAGGGCAAATGTCAAAAACTTTTTCATCGTTCATTTCTCCAATCTGATATAAAAAATTCAAGGCTTGTGTACAGGCTTCTTGGGCACGGTTTTCAAACTGCGCCATCGGCGCCATCGTTTCTCACGCATACGGTTCCCTCCTTGAACTATAACAAAAAAAGCCCTGCCCCAATCACTATTGGGACAAGACTTTCATCCTGCGGTACCACCCAAGTTGGCGCAAAGCGCCCGCTCGTTTCACGTACTTGCCATACGCGCCGTGTGGATAACGGGTACGGGTCCCGTCGGTCGCTACTCGCTTCTTGCTTTCGCTCCGCCCTCGGCAGTCCATTCGGCTGGGGTTCCCTGCCGCGATCTCACCGTCCGCGACTCTCTTAAAAGGCTGGCCCTCTGGCTTACTTCTCTGCCTCACAGGTTTTTGATTGATTGTTTTGCATTATATGCGGGTCTTCTTCGTTTGTCAACCGTCAATTTTAAAAAGCCCAAGCCTCCGCGGATCCGCGCCTCATCAAATGAGAGACATCGCTTTTGATGAGGCGCGGCAGTTTTCCCCCACGGGGGGATTCGCCGCGTCAGGAAAGCAGCACTTGGTCCGACTCCTCCTGCACCCCGGCTACCTCCGCAAATTTTTGCAGAAGGTCCGCCTTGGTAAGTTTTTTCTTCTCCTCGCCGGAAATATCCAGAATAATACGGCCCGCATTCATCATGATGAGCCGGTTGCCGTGACGGATGGCATCCTGCATGTTATGGGTAATCATCAGGGCCGTCAGCCCGTTTTCCTGTACGATGCGATCAGACAGTTCCAGCACCTTTGCTGCCGTGGCCGGGTCCAACGCCGCCGTGTGTTCGTCCAGCAGCAACAGCTTCGGCTTTTGCAGCGCGGCCATCAACAATGTTAGCGCCTGACGCTGGCCGCCGGACAGCAGGCTCACCTTCACGGTCATCCGGTCCTCCAGTCCAAGGCCCAGAATTTCCAGCCGCTCCCGGTAAAAGGCCCGTTCCTTCTTCGTCACGCCCCACCTAAGGCCCCGCTTCTGTCCCCGACGATAGGCAAGGGCCAGATTTTCCACAATCTGCATATTGGGTGCAGTTCCCATCATGGGGTCCTGAAACACTCGCCCGATGAAGGGCGCACGGCGAAATTCCGGCAGACCGGTCACGTCAGTTCCGTCGATAAGGATGCGCCCATCATCCACCGGCCACACGCCTGCCACCGCGTTGAGCATGGTGGACTTACCCGCGCCGTTGCCGCCGATGACGGTGACAAAATCCCCCTCGCCAAGGTGTAAATCAAGGCCCTGAAGTGCCTTTTTTTCGTTGATAGTGCCGGGATTAAACGTCTTGGAGATACAATTGATGTCAAGCATGTTCACTTCCCCCCTTCCGGGCGACTCTGCCTCGCCGACCCGCCAGCTTGAAAGAGCTCTTGGCCTGCGCCTGCAAATAGGGCACCGCTAAAAACACCGCCACGATGATGGCCGTGAACAGCTTCAGGTCATTGGAATTCAGCTTCAGCCAGAGAATTAGGGTCATCACCACGTAATATAGAACGCCGCCCGCGATGATAAAGCCCAACCGTATCCCAAAATTTGCTCCCTTACGGAAAATCGCGGCACACACCACTTCGCCGATAATTACGGCGGCAAGGCCGATGACAATGGCGCCCCGGCCCATATTCACATCCGCGAAGCCCTGATACTGGGTCATCAGGCCCCCGGCCAGCGCCACCAGCCCGTTGGACAGGCCAAGGCCCAACACCTTCATGGAGTCGATATTGATTCCAAGAGCACGGCTCATGGCGGAATTGGAGCCAGTAGCGCGGACAGCGCTGCCCTGCTCCGTACCAAAGTACCAGTACAGCGCTGCCACAAGCACCGCCGCGATGACAAGCCCTGTCAAAATCGCTGCGGGGACATGCCGAGAAGTGATAAAAACAGGGAATTTGTCAGGATTTACGGATTTATTGGCCGCCATTCCCATAATGTGCAGATTAATGGAATACAATGCGAACTGGGTCAGGATTCCCGCCAGAATGGCCGGGATGCCAAACCGCGTGTGAAGCAGTCCGGTGCAAAGTCCGGCCAGCATCCCGGCAAGAATCGCGGCCAGCACCGCCGCCCAGGCGGGCCAGCCTCCCAGAATCAGCATGGCGGTCACCGCGCCGCCGGTGGTGAAGGAGCCGTCCACCGTTAGATCGGCGATGTCCAGCAGGCGAAAGGTGATGTACACGCCCAGCGCCATCACACCCCAGACAATCCCCTGCGCCACACCCCCAGGCAGGCTTTTCAGCAAATTGACCGGGTCCAGTGAAGCAAAATATGCCGCGAGTTCCATGGTTTTCTCCTCTTTTCAGTCATTTTCCTCGGCAGCAGGGGAATGGGGCGTCGACACCCCATTCCTCCGCTGTCGATTCCCCGCCCGGAGGCAAAGGCCCTTGCCCCGGGCGAGAAAATCGGCAGATACAGGACTTTTTTAGCCCTCGATGGCGGTATATCCGTCGGGGATGGTGATACCCAGCGCCGCCACACGGTCCGCATCATACTTCTTCACAGGGCTGGGATAGTACTCAATGGGCATGGCGGAAATATCGCTCTGGCCGGTGAGAATTTTCACGGCCATCTCGCCGGTGGTGCGGCCCAGCTCATAGTAGTCGATGGAGAGCGTGGCAATGCCGCAACCCTTGCAGATGCCTTCCTCGCCGGCGATGATGGGCACGCCCGCAGGCTGGGCCACGTTGTTGATGGCCTCGGTGCAGCTTGCGGCGGTGTTGTCGGTGGGGATGTAAAGCACGTCGCTTTCGTTGCAGGCGTTGGTGGTAACAGCGGCCACGTCGTTGGAGTCCGCAAAGGTATAAGTGTTCACGGTGAGGCCTGCCTTCTCAAGCTCCGCTTTTACCACCTCGGCCTGATAGACGGAGTTGGGCTCGCCGGAGCAGTAGAGAATGCCAACGGTCTTAGCGTCGGGCACCAGCTCGGTGACCATGGCGGCCTGCTGATCCAGCGGAGGCAGGTCGGAAGTGCCGGAGATGTTGCCGCCCACAGTGCCGTTAAAATCGTCAATGCTCAAGGCCACGCCGTATTCGGTAACTGAAGTCCCCAGAATGGGAATTTCGCTGGTGGCAGATGCCGCCGCCTGAAGCGCGGCGGTTGCGTTTGCCATAATCAGATCCACATTGGAGGAAACCATCTGGGTGGCCATAGTGGAGCAGGTGGCAGAGTCGTTGGCTGCGTTCTGTACATTAATTGTTACACGATCGCCCAGCTTCTCCTCCAAAACGTCTTGAAAGCCCTGCGTGGCAGCATCCAGCGCCGGGTGTTGCACCAACTGGATGACGCCCACCTGATAGACCTTTTCGCCACTGGAAGCGGCAGCCGAGCCGGATGCGGAGCCCGAAGCGGCGGGCGCGGTCTGTCCGCAGGCGGCCAGACCCAGTGCCATGGCGCATGCCAGAGCGAGAGCGAGCAGCTTTTTTTTCATACGAAATACTTCCTTTCATCTCAAAACAAATCGATTTGAAGTCCAAATCAAACCCCAAAGCTATAAAAAACGGCCCCGTCCAAAGGACGGAGCCGCCTTCCATACAAAAAGCAAAACTCGGTCTTTCAGTCGGTTTCCCACTTTAAAGCAGTGCAATAACGGCCCGCAAAGCGGACCTTGGTAAAGTAACGATAGGAAAAGGAGGCAATCATTGTTTGGCTCATGGAAAAGCGCTCCTTTCTGCCGTTTACCGGTCTTACACTCCGAATTTCTTTTACAGTATATAGCTTTAAATGGCTAAATTCAATTGTCATTTCATCTAAAATAGGTGCCATATTTTTTTCTGAATTTTACAAATCCATAAAAACAACGGGAAATTCCCGCTCCTCGTTGACAAGTGGGTCAGAATGCGATATAAGTATAACGTATTTTTTACAGCGTGCCCCGGCGGATGGAGCGCAGCGCTTCGTCGGTTTGGAGCAGCAATCCGCGGCGGGAAGACGCGCGTGGACCCGTCCTGAAAATCAAAGACCGCAGACCGTGGATTGCGCTGAAGCCCTTGTAAATCGGGGCCCCTTCACCGCAAACTATCCACGGTGTTTTTATTTTTTTGGCGGAAAGACAGCAAAACGGAACAATCGGAAAGGAACAGGTGAACGGCTATGGCGACAAAATTTGTATTTGTGACCGGCGGTGTGGTGTCGGGCCTTGGGAAAGGCATCTGCGCCGCGTCTCTGGGGCGGCTTTTGAAACAGCGGGGCGTACGGGTGCGAAACCAGAAATTTGACCCTTATTTCAATGTGGACCCCGGCACCATGAGCCCCTATCAACATGGCGAGGTTTTCGTCACCGACGACGGGGCGGAGACGGATCTGGACCTGGGCCACTACGAGCGGTTTGTGGACGAGACGCTGACGGGAAACGCCTCCGTCTCCTCCGGCAAAATCTACTGGTCCGTTTTAAACCGCGAGCGCCGGGGAGACTATCTGGGTGCCACGGTGCAAATCATCCCCCACATCACCGATGAGATTAAGGCCCGCATCTACGCCATGGCCGACGAGGGGGTGGACGTGGTCATCTGCGAAATCGGCGGCACCGTGGGCGACATTGAATCCCAGCCCTTTCTTGAAGCCATCCGTCAGGTGGCTGCAGAACAGCCCCAGGGCAGCGTGGTGTTCATCCATGTGCCTCTCATCGTTCAGATTCCTGGCAGCAGCGAGCTGAAAAGCAAGCCCACTCAGCACTCTGTCAAGGAGCTTTTGTCCTTGGGCATTCAGCCGGATATTTTAGTATGCCGATGCGACACGCCCATCAGCGACGACATACGCCGGAAAATTGCCCTATTTTGCAACGTAAGTCCCGACTGCGTGATACAAAACGCCACGGCTCAGACGCTTTACGAGGTTCCTCTTCTGCTTCAGAAGGAAGGGCTGGACGAGGCGGTTTGCCGCCGTCTGGGATTGATTACGCCACAGCCCGACCTGCGGGAATGGGCCGCCATGGTCCGCCAGGAGAAGGCCGCCAAACAGCGGGTGGAAATCGCGCTGGTTGGGAAATATACCCAACTTCACGACGCATATCTTTCCGTTGTGGAGTCTTTGAACCACGCGGGCATTGCAAACAGCGCGGTGGTGGATATCCGCTGGATTGATTCCGAGACGGTGACGAAGGAAACCGCACCAGAAATTCTGGCGGGCTGCGCAGGCATTCTGGTCCCCGGCGGCTTTGGAGACCGGGGCATTGAAGGAATGATCGCCGCCGTGCAGTACGCCCGGGAAAACGGCGTGCCATTCTTTGGCATCTGCCTTGGAATGCAGATGGCGGTCATCGAATTTGCCCGCCACATTGTGGGGAAACTCGACGCAAACTCATCCGAGTTTTCGGAAACCACATCTTATCCTGTCATCGCCCTGATGCCCGATCAGGTGAATGTAACCGAAAAGGGCGGCACCATGCGCCTTGGAAAATACCCCTGTATGCTGACGAACGGCACCCGAAGCCACAAGCTTTACGGCGCGGAGGAGATTTCAGAGCGCCACCGGCATCGGTACGAGTTTAACAACGCCTGCCGTGCGGAGCTGGAGGCCCGGGGCATGACCCTGGCGGGCCTGTCCCCGGATGGCAGACTGGTGGAAATTGTGGAGCTTCCCGAACACCCTTGGTTTGTGGGCGCGCAGTTCCATCCGGAGTTTAAAAGCCGGCCCGACCGGCCCCATCCCCTGTTTTACGGCTTTGTACAGGCCGCCGTGGAACAACAGGGTTAACGCCCGCCCATAGGCGGAGCAAGCACACTGCCCGCAGGCATGAAAGGAAGGGTTTTATGAATCATTTCAGCCGGATTGCACAGGCACTGGAAGCCCGAGGTCTGGACGCCATGCTGCTCACCGGAGAGGCCAACCGGTTTTACGCCTCAGGCTTCCGCTCCTCCGGAACGGACGGGGCCGCACTCATAACCAACGGCAAAACTTACTATTTCACCGACGCGCGCTATACCGAAGCAGCGGCACGGGTTGTGGAACACGCTGAAATTCGAGAGGTCCGGCCCGGGCGGAGCTATACGGTCCTGATTAACGAAGCCCTTGCAGAGCAGGGCGCGAACATCGTCGGCTTTGAAGACGCGTATATGACCGTTGCGGACTATGAGGGATACCGCAAAGCGCTTCACTGCGAGCTGACTCCTGCAACGGACTTGCTTTTCGCTCTGCGCCGCGTGAAGGACGAAGAGGAGCAGTCGGCGTTAATATCCGCCCAGCGCATTGCCGAGCAGGCGCTGGAGGATATTCTAAAGGAAATCCGCCCCGGCAAAACAGAGAAGGAAATTGCCGCACGACTGCAATACCTCATGCTGCACTACGGCGCGGAGGACATGTCTTTTGACCCCATCGTGGTGTCCGGCCCCAACGGGAGCCTCCCCCACGGGGTCCCCAGTCTTCGGGAAATCCAAAACGGTGAATTTGTCACCATGGACTTTGGCTGTATCTTCCATGGCTACTGCTCAGACATGACCCGCACCGTGGCGGTGGGAAGCGCATCGGAGGAGATGCGCCGGGTGTACGAAACCGTACTGGCGGCCCAGAAGGCAGGAATCGCCGCCGCTGCGGCGGGCGTGACGGGCCAGGCCGTGGACGGGGCGGCGCGGCAGGTTATTGAGGACGCGGGCTATGGCAACTATTTCAGCCACAGCTTCGGTCACGGTGTGGGGGTGGAAATTCACGAGTCTCCCAACGCCTCTGCCCGGAATGAGGAGCCTTTGCCCGCCGGAGCGGTCATCTCGGCGGAGCCGGGGATTTACCTGCCGGGACAGCTGGGTGTGCGCATCGAGGACGTGATTATTCTGAAGGACGGGGGCTGCACCGACATTACCCTCGCACCCAAGGAGCTGCTTGTCCTGTAACGCTCCTCTCCCTGTCAAGTACTGTGTCGCAAGCTCTTTTAGGATATTGACGTAAAAAACACGGACGCCGATGGCGTCCGTGTTTTTTATTGATTAAAGCCGCTTAAGGCTTATTTTCACTCCACAAGGCCGGCGGTGATGATGGCCATGGAATAGACCTCCTGTGCATTGCAGCCGCGGGAAAGGTCGTTGATGGGGGCGTTCAGACCCTGAAGAATGGGGCCGTATGCCTCAAAGGAGCCCAAACGCTGCGCAATCTTATAGCCGATGTTGCCGGCGTTGATGTCCGGGAAAATGAAGGTGTTGGCATGGCCGGCCACCGTGGAATCGGGGCACTTGGTGTGGGCCACGTGGGGAGAAACAGCCGCGTCAAACTGCATCTCGCCATCCATGGAAAGCTCCGGTGCGGCGGCATGGGCCTTGAGATAGGCACCCCGCATCCGGTCCACATCTTCGCCCTTGCCGGAACCCAGCGTGGAGTAGCTTAAAAATGCAATCTTGGGATCAATGCCAAACTGTTGGGCAGTGGCGGCAGTTTCCAACGCAATTTCCACCAACTCGTCCTCGGTGGGCTTGATGTTGATGGCGCAGTCGCCCATGGCCAGAACCTCGCGGTCGCCGGTGGCGGAAGGCCGGACCAGAATGAAGCAGGAGGAGACAATCTTGCTGCCCGGTTTGGTCTTGATGATCTGCAGCGCGGGGCGAACCGTGTCTGCGGTGGAATAGGTTGCGCCGCCAAGCAACGCATCCGCATAGCCCATCTTCACCAGCATGGTGCCGAAGTAGTTGGGCTGCTTAAGCAGCTTGCGGCACTGCTCTTCGTCCATTTTGCCTTTGCGCAGCTCCATCAGCAGCGCCACCATCTTCTCCATGTCGGCAAAGTCCGCCGGATTGATAATCTCAGCGCCCCGGATATTGAAGCCGATGTCCTCGGCCACGGCGGTAATCTCCTCCGGGACGCCCACCAGCACGGGGGTAAGGAACGTTCCGGACAGCAGACGGGCGGAAGCCTCCAGCACGCGGGGATCCGTTCCCTCAGTGAAGACAATTTTGCGGGGATTTGCTTTCAGCTTTTTGATTAGAAATTCAAACATGCATTTTTCCTCCAATAAATTACCAAAACAGCGATTTTCATGGTACTTTTACATTACTTCTCATTATACACAACTCAAAAAGCCGGTCAACCAAAAATTTTAAAAATTCAGAAAAAAGCCGACGAAAAATTCCCTCTGCTTGCGTATTTTTTCGTGAACTCTGAATGATACCCCGCCGCAAGCCTTCGCAGACGCACTGCGTCCTACAAGAAAACGCTTTCCGCAGCCCTTCGCATGGGAAAGACGGCTTTCGGGCAGACTAATTCTGCGCAGGTCTCACCTGAACGAAAAGGGAGGAGTTTTTATGAAAAAGCGGCAAAGTCGCGCAAATACCAGTCAAAAGCCCATGGAGCAGGCCCAGACCATGACAGAGTTCTCCTCGCAGCAGGCCGACCCGCAGGGGAGTTACACCGGCCGTCCGGTGGACCCCCTCGATCTGCCGGTACAGGACGCGGACGACCTGTGAGGCAAGACCGATTTCGATTGAATCTACAAACCGCCCCGCCAAACGGCGGGGCGGCACAAAAATATTTTAAAGTCCCGGTCTGCGGTTTAAATTAAATTAGCTCGCTGTGAAGGTAAGGTCGCCGGTTTCAATAGGCAAGCCTGCATAGTTGGCGTCTGTCAGGTTAATGGTTCTCAAGGCCGCCAGCGGGTTGGCAACTTCCACGGTTTCCGTGGAGGTGGTCATGGTCAGGTTTTTAAGGGTAGCGTCAAATTCATGGTCATCCGCAGAGAGGGTCTGGCGATAGTAGATCGTCGGCGCCCCTGTGTCCGCGAAGGGAACAAAAGGAAATTCGGCGTTTCCGCCTGCGACGGAAACAACCGGATCCCCATAAGCCGTGCCGGCGGAATCACACCGGACAAAGGTTGCACCCACCACGGCGGTCCCGCCGGATGTGCCTTCCTCTGTGACATGGAGCGTCAGGGTGCCGGTGGCTGCGACCTCAAAACCATAGGTGTCGGTACCGGCTGAAATGACTTGGGTATTCGGGTCAATCGAAACGTTGTTATACCCGCCCACATCGGCGGTAACGGCGTAAGACCCATTTAGGATTCTGCTGGAGCCTTCGCCGTCGATAATATTGACTACATAGGGACTCGCCATAATTGAATATCTCCTTTTTGAATTGGTAGGCCGCCGTAGTTTTGGTCAGTCAGACGAAAAGAGGCCATTGTGAAACCAGGCTTCAAAAGGAAAAAGTTAAACAGGAAATATACAGTATAAGACCTGTCGGGGTAAAAAAACAGCCATTTTGTGGCGGCCATGGGACTCAGCCAGTCCTTCGCGCGCACGCGTATCCGGTGTTCTCCGGGAGAGCACACATGAAATGCCGCTGTCCCATCCCAAGCGGTTTTTCCTTGGTAAACCATTTGATCATCCGCATCAAGCACAGCAATCTCAAAATTGCCCATCCTGCGCGGAGAGAGACACCTCACTGTAATATACCCTCGTTTATCACTCATAAACACACCTCGCGCTTACTGGTCTGCGTTACCCAATATCAGCATATGCGAATTTACCATGGTTGTGAGCCGTCGAAAAGGCGGCATATATCCCGGCAAGGTTGTCCTGTTTACAGCGATTCTCATAGAATGGGATGAAGGCACAATTATCCTTGAATTATTGAAATATGCCACAGACAGCATGATAATTGGCTCCAGGGTGTGCCAAGAGGGGTAAATAATGGGTCATGTTATACAGGATATCAGCAAACTTAAAAACTAGCGCTAAAAATAGAAAAGATGCAAGGTTTTTTCATGCCTTCCACGCTTGCGCCAATTTCTTTATTCCTTCAACAATGTCCGTTTCGGATAAGTTCCCGAAGCCTAATAACACCATATTATTGGAGTAGTTCTCGGGGTTTAACCAAAATGTCGATACTGGATGGACCAAAACACCATGTTCTTTTGCTCTTTCAATCATTTCTCGTTCTGTTAATCCCTGTGATGATTCCAATAAAATGTGCAGGCCGGCATTCTTACCGTGAATTTTTACAATCCTACCCATTGTTTCCGAAATTAAATGAATCAGTAAATCGTGCTTTTTCTTATAGGCCACACATGTTTTCCTCAAATGGTTTTCCCAATATCCGGAGCTTATTAGTTCCTGAATGACTCTTTGCTCTAGTAAAGAAACCGGGGTTTGGTACATACCAAATTCTTTATGATACAGGTCTAACAGCTTTTGTGGCAATACCATATAACTTACGCGCAAGCTGGGGGATAGTGCTTTTGAAAAGGTGCCTATATAAACTACATTTTCATTGCCGGCTATGCTGATGATGGACGGAATCGGTCTGGAGTTGTAGCGAAGTTCACTATCGTAATCGTCTTCAATAATAAGGCCATCGTTTCGTTTCGCCCAGTCCAGCAGGAGCAATCTTTTTTGTATTGATGTTACAATGCCGTTTGGAAATTGATGGGAAGGTGTGACGTAGACAACTTTAGCAGATGCGTTTTCCAGCTCGCTAATCTTAAGTCCGTCATTTTCAATATGGACAGGCAGAAGCTGAAATCCGTTATTCGTAAATATATTTCTTGCACCGATGTAACCAGGTTCCTCTAATGCGATTTGAGTTGTTTTATTACGCAATAGCTGACACAGCAAGGACAATGCATACTCAAGGCCAGCGCATAAAATGATTTGATTTGCACTACAGGAAACGCCTCTGGATTTCAGCAAATACTCGGATAAATTATACCTTAATTCTAATTCTCCTTTTTTATCACAATATGTAGTCAGGTCTTCAGCGGTTAAGGATGATAAAGCCCTACTTGAAATTTTTCTCCAAATATTTAGCGGAAAGTTTTGGGCGCTTAGAAGTCCGAACTGAAAATTATGCGGGTATACAATAGACGGCTTGCTTTCCGGTCTCGAGCTTTTTATTGGTTTATTACATTTATCTTCATTTGTTAGGTAGGTTAAGCCATTCAGGTTTTGAACAATAAACCCGCTTCCAACTCTGCTGGTTACATAACCTTCCGAAGAAAGCTGCAAATAAGCATTTTCAACAGTATTTCTTCCAACCGCCAATGTTTGAGAAAGATGACGTGTAGATGGAAGTCTGGAGCCTTCAGGCAGAACGCCATTAATAATTTCCTGCTTAATCTGTTCGTAAATTTGCATATAGAGCGGTGAATCCGCATTATTATCAAGATTAATCATGGAATCGCCCTCCAAACAGTATCATTTTGTACTTTTTTATATGGATAAATATATAAATTCAATTTCATAGTACACCTGCTAAATTAATATGTCAAAGAATTTAGCAAGTCAAAGTGCATCCTATATAATTTTTGAAATTGGATATTTTAATAAAGACAGTTTGAGCTTATAATAGAATTAGAAAATTTTAGATTAAAGGAGAATAAATATGATCACTGAAAAATTTCTTGATGTTATTTCTCACGAGGGTGTTGTTGCCCTTGTAACGTGTGGGAGCGACGGCGCTCATGTGTCGAACACATGGAATTCCTTCTTGGTTATTAGAGATAATAAGCTCCTTATCCCGGCTGCAGGTATGCGTGAAACACAAAAGAACATTGCGCAAAACAATAACATTAAACTTACGTTGGGCAGCAGAGACGTCATGGGATACAAAAGCATGGGATCTGGTTTTCTTGTTGAAGGAACAGCCAAATTCCTTGAAAGCGGCGAGGAATATGATCTGATGAAAGAGAAGTTCCCATTCCTCAACAGAGTTCTTGAAGTTACTCCCCAATCAATTAAGCAAACACTATAATCTGTCAAATAGTATCACGTGGGAAACATAGACAAACAAGCAAGCTAAAAATCCGATGAACAATCGGGCATGCCGTCTTTGCTATAAGAGAAGGAACGCAGCTGATACGAGGAACGAAGTCTCTGCGCTGCAAAAAGAGTTGGAAGGTATGCGGAAAAGGGATTTAGAGCTTACTGTAATTTAAGACATAGTAAAAGGCGGACAGCCGAAGCTGTCCGCCTTTTAATCCGCATTTTTAGGCGATTCACAAAGTACCTTTATGAACGCCCGCCAAAAGGTGGGGCAATTTGATCTTTAACCAATGTCCGTCCGGCTTTTCCCCGCCGCGAAAGCACGTCTTCCACAAAAGGCACTTTTCCGGGGCGGCCTTTTCGCCTCGATCAGGCCTTTATGAAATTGGAGACAATGGTCCATATCCCCATGCACATGATAAAAATAAAGACCCAGGATTTAACCCTTGCCAAATCGGCCCGCTTATAGAGGCCAACGCGCCCCAGCCACAGTCCCAGCAGTAATCCCGCCGCTGCCATCAGCGACCAGATGAGTACCTGTCCAGTTACCTGCCCGTTGACGGCGCGCACGCCCACGGAGTACAGGTTGGTGGTCAGGAAGAAAAACTGAAGGGTTCCTACATACGCTTCCTTGCTCTCCAGCGTGCTCAGGCAGTAAAGCGCGGCCGGGGGCGCGCTGACAGAGAACAGCCCGCCGAACAGACCCGCCAGCGCTCCGGTGACGATTCCGGATTTTGGCGTGGCGGAGATGCGGGCTTTGTCGGCGGTCAGCAGATAGTAAAGCCCCACCAGCACCAGAAACAGGCCGAAAATGACGCTTAACACCAGTTTGGGCGCTCCCGCCGACCACACAGCGGCGAAGGGCATCACCACAAAATATGTCACAATCAGCCACACTACATGCTTTGGCCGCGCATCTTTCCGGTATTGGAGAAACATGGTGGACGACGCCACCAGTGACAGAACTGCACAAACCGTGGAGGCCACAGGGATGTTGGGCAAAAACAGCGGAAAAAACGCCATCACCACCGCCGCATAGCCAAACCCGATAGCTGCCTGCAAGAATCCGCCAGCAAAGGAAGCCAACACCAGCCAGAGAAACATGAGCTCCATATGGAAAGCCCTCCTCGACCGGCGGGTTTGCCGGTAGAATATGCCGGTAATCATGACGATCTGTGTGCCATTATAAATTCCACGCGTGAATGGGGTTATTGTAGCTGATATTCAGGCAAAAAGCAACGGTTCTCTCGCCCCTGCTTTTCTTGTAATGGGGCCCTAGAATTTTTACGCGCAGCTCCACGGAACAGGTCTTTTCCCTTTACACTGCGTGGAAACCAGGAACCTCTTTCCCAGTAGTATATGTCTTCGTCCCGTCCTGCCAGGAAACGCCGAAAAAGCCATGCCCTCTGTAAAAAGGGGCATAGCTTATTGCGGAATCGCCAGCTAGGAAAGGATTTCTCTTTGCGCCAGCAGTGCCGCACCGTAGGCCCCGGCATACCGGCCCTCCGGCAAGCAGCGGACGGTGTGGCGCAGTTTTTTTCCCAGTGCCTGGGCAAAAAAGGTCAAATGACTCAATCCGCCGGTGAGCAAAACCGTTTCTTCCAGCGGCAGCCGTTCGGCAAGCTGGGCCACCTTTTCCGCCACGCTGTCCACAATTCCGGCGGCGATGTCCTCCCGGGGATGGCCAGCGCCGATATAGCCGATAATCTCCGACTCTGCAAACACCGTGCACAAAGAGCTGATGGGCAGCACCTTCCCCCGCTCCGCCAGAGTAAACAGCGCATCAATTTCGCACTCCAGCCGGTTTGCCATGACCTCCACAAATTTCCCCGTCCCGGCGGAGCATTTGTCGTTCATCAGAAAATCGTCGGCCGCGCCGTCGCGGATATGGATGGCCTTGGTGTCCTGCCCGCCCACGTCGATCACCGTACAGGTGGGAAACTGGGCGGCGCAGCCGGCCGCAAAACAGGTGATTTCCGTAATCTGCTTTGCCGCGTAGTTCACCGCCCGGCGGCCGTAGCCGGTAGAGACGACCGCGGCTTCCTCTACCCGCACGCCCCGTTCCAGCAGGCGGCGGGCAATCTCCTTTGCCGTTTCCGGGCTGCTCCAGCCCGTGGGGAGTACAAACCGTGTCTCCCCCGGACCCAAAACCGCCACCTTGGCGGCGGTGGAGCCGATGTCAATTCCGACGCAGGTTCTCTCATTCATTCTTGCTTCTCCCAATTCAGCAGTAGCGGTCACGGTGGGGGTTGATCTGCCGGGGCAGAGCGACAATCCGGTCAATCTCCGCCTCCGACTCCGGAATGCAGCGCTCCAGCTCGGCAATGTCCTCTGCCCGCACCAGCAGGGATATCCCGCAGCAGGCGCTGGCCAGCCGGGGGGTGGGGGAAATCCGAACCGGAATCCCCCGCCCCCGAGCGTACTGGTAGAGTTTCAGCCCCTCGGTGTGATTCGGAAAGAGCACATAGTAATCCTGCTCCTCCCCATGCCCGTCCATTATTTCAGCATCTCCACAAATGCGCCGATGCGGGTGCGAAGCTGCTCGGCGTCCGTGTCGGTATAATCCGTCTCAAGGCCCAGCACGGGGATGCCACGCTCCTTCATGGCCCGCTCCACGTCCCGGCCCTCGGAGTCGTATAGTGTGCAGAACTTCAGGTTCGCGTCAATCACGCCGTCCACATGATAGGCCTCGGCAAGGCGCAGAATATCGTCGATGCGGCCCGTGTTGGGGGTAAAGCAGGCGCAGTTGTTCTTCATGTACCGGTCCGCCAGATTGTGAATCTGCTCATCCAGCGTAGTGCCGCTCTCGTCCACGAGATTCTCAAAATACCGTGTGCCCGTGCAGTTTTCCTCGCACACCACCGCCGCGCCGGAGGTTTCAATGATGTGATGCAGCTTCCAGTTGGGAATCGCCATGGGCGTGCCGGTGACGAGAATCCGCTTGGTTCCCTTGGGGAATACGCCCATACCGTCTTTGATGCGCTGCTCCAGCTCGTCGGCCAGCTTGTTGGCCATCTCGGCGCAGCGGACAGGGTCGTCGTAAAACGCAATCTGCATCATCAGCAACGCATCCTTGCCGCTGATGGGGGTGGGGTCGGCCTTGCGGCACTCAAACACCCGGGCAAGCGCCTTGCGCTTATTATTCAGCATTTTAATGGAAGCCGCCAGCTTTTCGGGAGTAATCGCGTTGCCGGTGAATTCTTCCACGGTTTGTAAAAAGGCGCGGATTTCATCCTCCCACTTCCGATAGTCCTGCTCCCGTTTCATTTGGGGCATGTCCATCACGTGAATGGGAACCTCTTCCTTCAAGATCTCCCACGCCTTCTTCTTTCCGTCGCAGGTCGTCTCCCCTACGTACATATCCGCAATGCGGAAGTAGGGGCAGGTCTTGCCGATCCGTGCGCCCACAGAGGCCTTAATCAGGGGACACATGTTTTTAGGCAGAACCTTCTCACCCGCGCCAACCCAAAACTGGGATCCACCGCACAGGCCGGTGGCGATGGCATCGGCGGCGAACACCACCTCGTCGGGCACGAAGATGCAGAATGTACCCAGCACCTTGCCGCCCTTTTTTTGGTGATCAATCAGTTCAGCAGGTCGAACGCCGTGTATCTCAGACACCACAAAGTCGTAAAACGCCATGCCCTCTGGGCGGTTCTCCTGAGAGAGATAGGTGTCGCCAAATGCGGCGGGAAGCACCTCGCACAGTTGGTCGTGCGTCTCCAAATCCATTCCCAAGCTCTTCCACATCTCACGATAATCTGCCATGACAATCCCCTCTTTTTCCTTAAATTACCCGACCCTATGTGCAGCTTGCCCATAGGGTCGGGCGCCATGGAGCCATTATATCATCAAAATTTTAGAAGCATCATTTTGTTTCGCAATACAGATCCTTTACTATCGAAATAATCAATAATAGCGCAACTATCTTTTCCTAAATTGCGCCTTCTGTTGATAAATGGTGTTGACGATTTAGCCTGAGATGGCCTAAAATAAAAATACCGGCACGGGAAACGCGCGGGCAGCCGCGCGGCGACTGGGACAGCGGCCCGGAACCGAGGGCGTCAACCCCTCGGCGGCGGTCCCTTCCCCACAAAGGAGAACATGGACAGAAGACAACAACAACCCAAGCGAATCTGGGAAGTGGATTTTTTACGGGGTGTGGCTTTGCTTGCCATGGTATACTACCACATCGTCTATGACCTGCGGGAATTTTTCGGCGTTCGCGTCAACTATTCCGACGGTGTGAACTTTTACGTGGGGAGAGGGTCTGCCCTGCTGTTCATGCTGCTGGCGGGACTTAGCTGCACTCTGGCCACAAAAAACGCAAAGCGCGGGCTAAAGGTGCTGGGACTGGGGCTGGTCATCACCGCAGCCACCGCGCTTTACGACCCCAGCCACGCCGTCACTTTTGGCATTTTGCACTTCTTGGGGACCAGTATGCTTCTCTACCCTCTGGTATCCCGATTGGGGCCGATTTTTCTGGCACTGCTTGGAACCGCAATTTTCTTTCTGGGCCGCCTGACAGCGCAGGCCCCAGTGTCGGTGGGCTTTCTGTTTCCTCTGGGGCTGCGGAGCGAAGGGTTTATCTCCTCTGACTATTACCCCCTGCTCCCGTGGTTTGGCGTGTTTTTGTGCGGTGCCGCTCTGGGAAAACTGTTGTACGCGGAAAAGCGCAGCCTGCTGAAAGCACCTCCGCCGGATATGCTGCTGCACAGGCTGGGAAGACACACGCTCCCAATCTATCTAATGCATCAGCCCATCATTATGCTGGTGCTCTTTCTACTTTCGCGCTTGACGGGGTAAAGTCCCGAACCCGCCCAGCATAAAAGCCGCCCGGCGAATCCCCACACAAGCGATTTGACCTTTGTAAATACGACAAAGCGGCTGAATCCTTTGATTCAGCCGCTTTTTTACGCTTTTCCGCTGACACCGGTAATCCAACGCTGGCTCGGTCTTAACGCATTTCTGCCGCCCATGCCACGTTGGCTCAGCCCCTGTGGAAGGACTCAGATGGTGGTCCAGCCGCCATCAATGGCCAGATACTGGCCGGTGGTATAGCTGGATGCGTCCGACGCGAAGTAGATCACCGCTCCGTCCAGCTCGCCGGGCTTGCCGGGCCTTCCCATAGGACAATAAGCCTGAACGGCCAGCTTGAACGCATCGGTCATGATGACCTCCTGCGTCATTTCGCTGGGGAAATAGGCGGGGCCGATGGCATTGACGGTGATGTTATGCTGCGCCCATTCATTGGCAAGGGCCTTTGTCAGCATCAGGACTCCACCCTTGGACGCACAATAGGCCGAGATGGGCGAGCCTGCCATGGCCACCACAGAGTGGATGGAGCCAAGATTGATTATCTTGCCGTAATTCTGCTCGATCATCACCTTGCCCACCTCACGGGCCATGTAGTATACTGCATCCAAATTGATCCGCGTGGTGGAAAGCCACTCCTCGTCGGTCTGCGTGGCGGCGGGAATTCCCTTGCCCACGCCTGCGTTGTTTACCAGAATATCAATTCTGCCAAATTCTTTTTTCACCGTATCAACCATGGCGGTAATCTGTTTAGAATCCGTCACATCACAGGTAACCGCAAAACAGCGCACGCCCATGGCTTCGATTTCCTGTTTTACCTGCTCCAGCCGGTCCGTCCGGCGGGCGGTAATGGCAATGTCCGCTCCCTGATTGGCCAATGCCTTTGCAAATTGAACGCCAAGGCCTGAGGAAGCGCCGGTAACCAAGGCCACGCGGCCTTTCAGATCGAAATAGTTTGTCATAAACAAAACCCCTTTCTTCATTTTTTCATTTGTAGGTTGGAGCTATTATAAGACATTTCTCGGTTTTTAAAAGAAACTATTTGTAAACTTTATCAATTTATCAAACAAAACTTTTTTCATATGCACCGCTGGGGAGAAAACGGTACCGTCCTCCCCCATAAAAAGGCCGGGCCCTGCAAGCATCAGCGCATGCAGAGCCCGGACGGGGACATTTGTTTACAGCTTGCAGGAGGCCACAACTCTGTATCCGGAGGGTAGGCCCAGATCCTTTTCATATGCGCCCATAGTCCAGGCGCGCTTTCCCAATGTCTGCCCCGCAACGGCGGCAAAGTGCAGCATCACGATTCCAAGGTTGAGTTTTTGCTCATTTTCATCCGTATAGGCGTCGTCTTTGGCAATCAGGACCACCGCTCCCCCATCCAGCACAAACCCGTAGGGCTGGCGGTTGAGATAGCTGGGGGCAAGGCTGGCGGCGTAAAGCGCCTGCCACAGAGGATGGTCCATATCGCCGATTTCCTCGTCCACTCCGGCCTTGTTGCCCCACTTGCCGGAAAACACCAGACTTTCAATTCCCAGACGAGGTGCATAAAACTCCCGCTTCACAGCATCCACCTTGGAGATGTTCTGAATGTTGAGGAAGACCCGTTTGGCAGCCTTTTTTTCAATGCCGAAGGCAGCCAAAGCCACCACGCGCCGCTCGGATTCGATTCCCAGCGCTTTCTTAACGGCCTCTCCATCCTTAAAGGTAAGCCAGCAGGTGCCCAAATTCAGCTCCGTCATGTGCAGAATGAGGTCCTCCGCAAGAAAGCCCGCGTTTTCGGCCATATACTCCGCCTCATCGGACAAAATTGCAAAATAATCGGCGTTTCCGATCATAAAATCGTTGTATCCGGCCGCACCCTTCAGCTTTTCCCGGGAGTCGGACCCGAACAGGCGAAGTTCCGTGCCAATGGAGGGGACAAGCCTGCCGCACTTGCTTTCGTAATACTCGTTTATCTCCTTCAGAGTGGTATCGGGTACCTTTGTATCCTGAAATTCCCGCACAGATTTGCGGTTTTGAATCATTGCGCTGTAATCCATAGTTTGATTCCTCCTGTCAATTTTTCAGCCTGTCTTTCCGGAGAATTTTAGGCATATTTTACTCTTCCAGTATTCACTGATTTTGGAAAAAAGTCAACCGTCAAATTCAATCAATCGGAAAAATGCATCTCCCAATCTCCGCAGTTTAAAAAAGCGGGTTCCTCCGGTCGCTTGGCGTTATCCCGCCACCGTCAGGAGCGCGATGAAGCGGGGCCACTCAAAAAGTTGCCCACAGCCGCAAAACGGCGAAGGACGGAATACCAAGCCGTGAAATGGCAATAGATATCCTCCTGCTGATAGATGGGAGCAATAATGCACTCGTCCAGCGTCTTTTTCTAAATGGCGGCGTTCAGTTTGCTGCGCTTGGCGGGGGCAATCTCCTTGGCGGCGTCCATCTAGGAACTACTATACGCAAGGATGTTGTTAACTGCGTCGGTATAGAAAAAGCAGTTTGCAAAGAATTTGCCGTAAGCCTGACCCAGGACTATCTGGCCCACGTGATAGCGGCAGGGGAGCCGTTGAGATACCTGGCCTCGGTCAGCAGGTTCTGGGCGGGCTACTCAACATCGTCCATGTATATCTTCCATGCGCCCTCGATGTCCATGCCGGAAAGGCTGTAGTACAGGTCCGTGCCGCCGGTTTTACAAAGTCAGTCGGGGAACAATATGGCAAAAGAGCCATGCAGACTCGTCTACATGGCTCTTTTGTAGTTCACTTCAGGGTTTGGGCAAATACGCCGATCTTCTTATCCATGGTGGAGATGTGCTTAGTCAGCCAGTCCAGCACCATTTGATTGGCCCCCAGAATGACCGACAAATTTCCGCCAGAGGCGGCATAGTCGCTGCGCAACTTGGCCAGCTCACTGATAAATAGCTGGTGCGCTTGCTTCTGCGCGTCATATTCCGGGTAGTGAATACTGAGCATATAGGTTTCCTCGTCCCGAAAATGCTGCTTTGTGTACGCATCCAGAAATTCCAGAAGCTCGCCGATATATTCCTTTGTGCGGTGCTCCCGTCCAGCCTGAAACAGCATTTCCGCTTTTTCAAACCAGAGCTTGTGCTGGTCGTCAATCTGACCTACACCGACAGACAAATTTGGCGTCCATGGCATACCCATCGTCTCCTTTTATTTAGATACGTTCATTATAATCAACAAGCAACGTTTTATCAAGTTTTTTTACCATATATTACAGAAAGCAACACGTTTCGCGCCCGCTGACAAGAACGGCCTTAAGCCCCCATTCCCTCAGGCGCAGCGCAAATTCTCAGTTTTTTCTCTGTTTGTGCATCTTTCTCACAAAAAACGTTTATTGATCTTGTATTCTTTCCTCTCAAACCGCCCTTTGGATTAGCCTCTTTGGTACATTCGTGCTCTTTGCTCAAACATGTTCAAAATTAGTTGGCCATAGCCACATATTACCGCAAATTGCGCTATACATCTTGACTTCATCTATAAATATGAATACTGTAGAGATTATCCTTCTATACAATTTTTAAGGTAACATCACCCAGACCTGCCGGATTGCCGACTTCACAGCCTGTTTCAACAACCGACGGTTGTTGGAATCTGGAGAAATGGACGCGCCGTTCCTCCAGCCCCGGCAGGAGGAGACTAGAGTCTTTTTAAACAGCGTCTACGACTGAATTGAAAGGAGCATTATGCTGAACATTGAAATTCCCGGCCGCGCGCCGGTTGAAATCGATCATGTGGTTTTGGATTACAACGGTACCATCGCCGTGGACGGGGCGCTTTTGCCCGGCATTACTGAGCGCATCGCAAAGCTGCGTGAGTCTGTCTCCGTCACCGTGCTCACGGCAGACACTTACGGAACCGTCCGGGCTCAGTGCGAGCCACTGGGCATTAAAGTGCAGACCTTCTCTCAGGCGGGGGCCGCCTTGTGTAAGGAAACCATTGTCCGGGGAATGGACGGGGAAATCTTGTGTATCGGCAACGGCTTTAATGATATCCAGATGTTTGACGCGGCTACACTACGCGTCGCCGTTTTGGAGCAGGAGGGTCTGTGCCCCGCCCTGCTGTCGCACGCTGACGTATTGGTATCTTCCCCGCTGGACGCGCTGGACCTGCTTCTAAAGCCCAACCGTCTGCGTGCCACGCTGCGCACCTAATCGCCAAATACCGGCACGCCGACGCTTGACGTGAAGGCGTGCCAATGGTTTGTTCATACTGTTTTCTTTTTTTGCTGGTTTTATATGGTAGAACGTGGAGTCAATATATAAAAAATATTTTTTATATCTAAAAAAAGTATTGCTTTTTAAAGGTCAACCTTCTATACTGATCAAAGGTTGATTTATTGGAATGTTACAAATAACTTTTGTTTCCCTTTTCGTATTTGGGACATTCCGCCGATTTTTCGGTTTGGCAAATAATTAAAAGGAGCTAGTAACATGATGAAAGTTTCCCGTTCGGAGGACGTCAGTGTAGAGAATGTCTACCGCCTGGACGGCCGGGTCCCCATCGGCAAAGCAATTCCCTTCGGCCTGCAGCATGTACTTGCCATGTTCGTGGCAAATGTGACACCGCTCATCATTATTGCATCCGTTGCCGTATACAATGGACAGCCCTTTACCGCCGTAGAAACGGCGCGTCTGATTCAGAACTGCATGATTATCGCCGGAATCGGAACCTTGATACAGCTTTACCCCATCGGATTTCTCGGCTCAGGTCTGCCGATTGTCATGGGCCTTAGCTTTACCTTCCTTGCCGCCTGTCTGTCGGCGGCGTCCAAGGACTATGGCATCATGGTCGGCTCCATAATCGTGGGCGGCGTCTTTGAGGGTGTCCTTGGCCTGACGGCGAAATACTGGCGCAGAATTATTACGCCGATTCTCTCCGCCTGCGTGGTGGTTTCCATCGGCCTGAGCATTCTGAGCGTGGGCGTTTCCTCCTTTGCCTCCTCCTCCGCATACCCGCTGGGCTCTTGGCAGAATCTGCTTGTGGCCGTCATTACCCTTGCCTCCGCGTTCATTTTCCACACCACGCTCAAGGGAATTGCCAAGCAGCTTTATGTCCTTTTTGGGATGATGGTGGGCTACATCGTTTCTATTTTCTTCGGCATGGTGGATTTTGACACAATGTCCTCCACCGTGCAGTCTCTCGGTGTGGTTGCCGTTCCGCAGCTGGGGGCGTTCAAGCCGCAGTTTGAAATCGGCTCCATTATCTCCTTTTGCCTTGTCTTCATCGTCTCCGCGGTGGAAACCATCGGCGACACCACCGCAACCTGCACCGGCGGTCTTGGCCGAGACATCACCGCCAAGGAGGTCTCCGGCTCTTTGTGTGTGGACGGCTTTATTTCCGCGATTTCCGGCGGCGTGTTCGGCTGTTCGCCCATCACCTCGTTCAGTCAGAATGTGGGACTGATCTCCATGACCCATGTGGTGAATCGCTTCTGCATCATGTTCGGTGCGCTGGCGATGATTCTTGGCGGCTTATTCCCGCCCATCGGCGCGTTTTTCACCACGCTTCCAGACTGCGTGCTGGGCGGCTGCACTGTTATCATGTTCGGTTCCATCATGATGTCCGGCATTAAGATGATGCATGAGGCAGGCATGAGCAACCGCAACACCCTGATCACCGCAACCTCCCTTTGCCTTGGCGTGGGCGTGACGCAGGTGGACGGATTTTTTGCTTACATGCCAAGCATAATCGGCGAGATTTTCGCGGACAACATGGTGGCTGGCGTGTTTGTTGTGGGGCTGATTCTGGAAATCTTCCTGCCCAAGGATCCTAAGCGCTACGAGAGTTAAGCCACCGGTCCGTTCATAAAAGATTCTCCGCCCCTGAAGGGCATGACGGAACAGCGGGATCTGGGCGTATCAGGATCTGGGCGCATGGCATCCAACGCAGCATTCGTCCACACAGCGTTCCTTTCAATCAATCGCAGAGGTGCGTAGGAAGCGAAAGACACACCGAAAGCCAATAAAAAGAAGCCCAGCAAAAGCCGACCACACAAATCGGCTTTTGCTGGGCTTTACAATGCTGCGCAAAGTAAAACAGCGGATACAGCGCGCAAACATTCTTCAACCGTTTTGCTTTCCGGTAACCCCTCTCTTTGTGTGACCGTTCAACAGGCCATCAAACACGATTCCGCCTCAGATTCCGGAACAGTCGAAGTCCGGCGTGTATTCCTCTTTGGCCGAGGTGCGCTCCTGCACATAGCCATCGGCAATTCCGCAGTTTTCCATATACTGCGCGGCAGCGGTATATTCCGCCCTTGTCACCCGGCGAGCAAGAGTCCCCTTCGCGCCCGGCTGGGGCGTGTACTGGGCCATCAGGGAGAACAGAACATCCCCCGGCTGAAAGGCGGACGACACCCAGTCCAGCACCCGGCGGGTGTTTTCCAGTTCCCCCGGAAGCACCAGATGGCGGATCAGAACTCCGGATTTCAGCCGCCCATTCTCCATTTGATATGGCCCCGTCTGGCGGAACATCTCTAGAATCGCGGCCTTGGCCCAGTGGAAATAGTCTTCCGCGCCAGAGTATTCCTTGGCGGGGCCGGACAGTGCATATTTTAAATCCGGCAGGTAAATCTGCACCTTTCCCTCCAGCAGTCCCAGCGTCTCGGGCTTTTCATAGCCGCCGGAGTTCCACACCACGGGGACCGGCAAAGGCCTTTCCAGCGACTCGGCCACGGCAGGCGTAAAGTGGGTGGGGGTTACAAGGTCGATGCACGCTGCGCCCTGTGCAATCAGCTCTTCATAGATCTCCCGCAGGCGGGAAACACTCACAGGCTTCCCCCAGTCGCATTGCGAAATACTTCCGTTCTGGCAGAAACTGCACCGCAGATTGCAGCCAGAGAAAAAGATGCAGCCCGCGCCCCGCGCCCCCACAAGACATGGCTCCTCCCACAGGTGGAGCATCGCTTTCGCCGCCACGGGCGTCAGCGGCATGGCGCACACGCCTCCGGAAACGGTCTCCGTCCGCTCGGCCCGGCAGCTCCGGGGGCAAATGCTGCAAATCACGGTTGCTCCGCCTTGAAATCGGGGCCAAGGTCCCCCTCCCGCCAGTGGCGGCGGCACAGGCCGATGTACTGGTCGTTGGCCCCCAGCACCACCTGTGCCCCCTCTTTCAACACCCGGCCCTGCTTGTCAAATCGGGCGTTAAACGAGGCTTTTTTGCCGCACCAGCAGATGGTTTTCACCTCTTCGATTTTATCCGCCATCACCAGCAGCTCCTCGCTGCCGGGAAAAAGGTCTCCTTTAAAATCCGCCCGCAGTCCATAGCAGATAACGGGGATCCCCGCGTCATCCACCAGAGAGACGAGATAATCCACCTCCTCTTTCGTGAGAAACTGGGCCTCATCCACAATGATACAGGCGTTTTGCTGCAATTCCATGGGGTTAATTTGCTGCATCTCATCAAAGTAGATGCAGGGATATTTCAATCCGATACGGGAGGACACCATATGGTCCCCGTCCCGCAAATCCAGCCGAGGCTTCACCAGAAGCACCTGCTGGCCCCGCTCCTCATAGTTGAAGCGGGTCATCAGTGCGTTTGCCGTTTTGCTGGAGCCCATGGCCCCGTATTTAAAATAAAGCTGTGCCATGCAGTTGTCTTCTCCCTTATGTCTCTTCGTTGTTGTTCTCCGGGTGACCTTCTTCACGCTCCGCCGCGTCCGCACTCACCTGCTCGTCCCAGGAGAGGGCGGACGCAGCATAAGCCCCGATGCCCAGCGGCCGCTCCAGCAGGAGTGTGTCCAACACCATTTTGTGGCATTTTTCGCAATGCCATGTAGTTTTATACGAACAAAGATCTCCCTCATTCAGCATATCCACAGACGCACTGGGAGCGGTGAGCGCACTGGGAATGCTAAAAAATTTAGGCTTTTTCCGATACCAGCGTGTACCGTCCCGTCCACCCCGTAGATAGCCC
>NZ_DAMBZJ010000001.1:139906-140317 GCF_032060045.1 Oscillibacter sp. | reverse complement strand
GATCATGTCACCGCCGCACCACGGGCATTTCTCCGGAGGATCCGCTTCCTCCTCTGGCTTGTCCCTGCGGAGGTGGGACAGAAACGTCTTCAGGGGCGTGTCCTTCTCCCCAGGTTGCTGGGCATGACCGTCCTCCGCTTCCAAGCCCTGACGGACAGCCTTAAAATACGCCTTGAACTCGTCGGAGACAGAGGGCTTTTCCCCCTCCGGCGTTTCCTTTTCCCTTGATCTCTGGTGCTTTTCCCATTCGCTTTCCTCGTCCCGATTCCAAAAAGCCATGGTAATGCCTCCTTTGACGATGTTACAGCGTAAGCTGCATGAAAATGGTTCCCGGCAGCGGACTGTCGTTGTACCGGGGGATTTCCTGAAATCCCAGCGCGCGGAACAGGCGCAGCGCGTCAGGCAGCATGG
>NZ_DAMBZJ010000001.1:104636-139896 GCF_032060045.1 Oscillibacter sp. | reverse complement strand
CATGGGCAGCGTGTCCAGCTTCATCTGCTGGTATCCAATCTCCCGCGCGTCGGAAATCAGCCGGTTCATCAAGGTCATCCCCGCGCCTTTTTTCCGGAACCGGGGGCGGACATATAGCCGCTTCACTTCGCAGCTTTCCCCATCCAGCCGCTGCAAGGCAGCGCAGCCTGCAGGGGTTCCGTCCACGCGGACAAGATACAGCCGCCCGTCTGGCTTGCCATATTTCTGGCGCAGGTTTGCCAGCTCCGCGTCGCAATGCTGCACCTGAAGATACGAGGCGAAGGGCGGCACCGCCAGAATCAGCGTATCCACGTATTCCTGAATCATGGAGCGCATGACCTCCGGCTGTTCATAAGCCAATTCCAATGTCAATAGCATATCAGCAGTACCTCGCTTTCCGCTTTCGTTTCAAAATCGAGCTTTTGAGACTTACAGCTCCCGCTCCATATAAATGGTTTCGGGCACGGGGCTGTCGTTATAGCATGGGATTTCCTGAAATCCCCGACGCCGATACATGGTGATGGCCGTTGTCAGAAATGGCAGGGTGTCCAGCAGCATTTTTTGATAGCCGATCTCGTGCGCGTCTGCCAGAAGCCGGTCCAGTAGTGCCCCGGAAATTTTCTTTCCCCGATATTGGGGACGGACATACATCCGCTTCAGCTCGCAGCGGGATTCGTCCAGCTTTCGCAGCGCGGCGCAACCCGCCGCAGCGCCGTCCACCCGCGCAAGATACAGCCGCCCATCCGGCAGCCCATATTTGCTTTCAAGGTCCAAAAGCTCGGCGTCATAGTGCTGGAGGTTCAGATAGTCCGCAACAGACGGGCTTTCCCGCACCAGCATCTCCGTATATTCCAGAAACAGCGGACGAAGCTCCTCCTGATCGTTATATGCAAGCTCCACCGTCAAGTCCATGGACAAGCCCTCCTTCAAGCTGCTTTCCCCCGCCCGATTCTTTCAGCGCCGCTTCTGCCTCTTCCTTTAACCGGGCGAAGGCCGAGGGCACGGCCAGCCGATCTAGTGCTGGTCCGTTGGCCCAGAAGAAGTTCTCCGGTCCGCTTCCAAAAACCTCCATCACATAGCAGGTCATATGCCACTCCACATGGGAAAAAATATGCTTTGCCGTCAATCGCCGCTTCCATGCCCGGGGTGAAATGGCCCAACGGGCGCATTGGTCCGCCGCCGCCGTTTCATCCAGCGCGCCCTCCGCGTTGGGAAACTCCCACAGTCCCGCAAGCAAACCACCCTCGGGCCGCTTGCGCAGAGCAATTTCTTCGCCCCGCAGGAAGAGAAACACAGTTTTTTCCTCAATCCGCCGCGCCTTTTTGGGGGACTTTACCGGCAGGCGTTCCGCTGTTCCCCGGGTCCGGCCAAGGCACTGTTCCATCAGCGGACACAAGTGACATTTTGGCGGACCGCCCGGCACGCAGACCACGGCCCCCAGCTCCATCAGCGCCTGATTGAAAATGCGAATGTCCTCCGGCTCTTTGGGCATCACCGCCCCAATCTGCGCCCGGACGGCTTTTTTCGTCCCGGAATCGGCGATGTCGTCATGACAGTCCGTCAGCCGGGTGAATACCCGAAGCACGTTGCCATCCACCGCCGGTTCCCGCAGGCCAAAGGCCGCAGAGGCCACGGCGGACGCGGTGTAGTCTCCCACGCCCGGCAAGGCAAGAAGCCCGTCATAGGTGTCAGGAAAGCGCCCCTCCATAGTCATAGCCACAAGCCGCGCCGCTCGCTGTAAATTTCTGGCGCGGCTGTAATAGCCAAGGCCCTCCCACTGCTTCAAAAGGATCTCCTCCGGCGCGTCCGCCAATGCTCCAACGGTGGGAAACGCAGTGAGAAACCGCGCATAATATCCCAACACCGCCGCCACCCGCGTCTGCTGGAGCATCACTTCTGACACCCAGATGGGATAGGGATCCCGGGTCTTCCGCCATGGCAGGTCCCGGGCATTAGTGCGATACCACGTAAGGAGAGGGGAAACAATGCCCGATAGAGTTGTCAAATGGGCTGGAGGCATGCTATACTATACTCCTAAAAAATAAATTTTAAAGCTCTGCTCATCTCAAGAAACCACAGCATTAGTATAGCATATTTCACTGCATGCGGATATCCCTTTTTGAAATTTTTCGCAAACCCATTTGGCACAGTCGGAGAACGGAGGATGGTTTTATGAATTGGAGAAATAAGGACGGCCCCGGACGCTATATCGCGCCCATTGCCTGCGCGGTTTTGATGACAGTGCTGATGCTGGGCATCATTTGGCTGATGGTCTGGGGCTTTGAAACGGACCCTGCGGGCGCGCCACCCATGCCCCTTATGGCGCTTTTAGTGGGACTTCCCGCGGTGGTGATCGTGGGCGTGATTTCGGCGTTGATTCAGCGCCTGCGGGAGCTTGGCCAGAGAGAAGAAGAAGACGCGAAGCACTTTTAACCTTAGAATGGCGCGCATAGGCAAAAATGACAGGAGGACACACAATTGAAGTTAGTTACGATTGAGACGATTCCCGGGCGGGAGCTGGAGGTTTTGGAGGCAGTGAAAGGCACTGTCGTATTCAGCAAGAACTTTGGCCACGATTTTATGGCCGGAATGAAGACGCTGGTGGGCGGCGAAATTAAAAGCTATACGGAGATGCTGGATGAGGCCCGGGCCATTGCCACCAAGCGCATGGTGGACGAAGCGGAGCGTCTTGGGGCGGACGCGGTGGTAGGCCTGCGAATTGCATCCTCCGCCGTGATGCAGGGCGCAGCCGAGGTGGTGGCCTACGGTACGGCAGTGAAATTCAAATGATGCGCGTCACGTTTTTGGCCCACAGCGGCTTTTTGGTGGAGCTGGACCGCGTAAACCTTCTTTTTGACTGGTGGAAAGGGACCCTCCCTTCCCTTTCAGACAAACCCCTGTTCTGTTTTGCAAGTCATGGGCACGGTGACCATTTCACTCCCCAAATTTTTTCGTTGGACGACCAACGCCGTGAGGTCCGTTTTTTTCTTGGAAAGGGCATTGATCTTTCCAACGAAAATTGTGAGAAATGGGGCCTCTCGCCCGAAACGGCGGAGAAATGCGCCATTTTGGAAGGGAACGAATGTACGGAGCTCCCCCACGGCATCACATTGGAAACGCTGCCCTCTACCGATGAAGGCGTTGCGCTGATCATCACCTGTGAGGGAAAAACCCTTTACCATGCCGGAGATCTGAATTGGTGGCACTGGGAGGAGGAACCGGGGGACTGGAACCGAAATATGGAGGCCGACTTCAAGCGGTATATCGAGCCTCTCCGGGGACGGCGCATCGACTTGGCTTTTGCTCCACTGGACCCCCGTCAGGGAGAGGCCGCAGACTGGGGCCTTTGCTATCTTTTGGAGTTGGCGGAGGTAAAGCGGCTGATTCCCATGCACCAGTGGAAGGATTTCAGTCCCACGCAGCGTTTTTTGGTGAAGCATCCCCAATGGACGGAGATTCTGCTGCCGGTGGATCGGATGGGGCAGCAGTGGAACCTGTAAGTTTCGTCCTTAGGAACCCTGTCTACTATAAAAAGTGCGCTTTGGCAATTCGCCAAAGCGCACTTCGTTTTTACCGACGTTTATTGCATAGCCGCCGTCTGCTATTTACAGCGTTTCAAGAGCCCAGAGGGGCAGGTTTAAAAGCCCCGGTTCCCGGCGATAGTCTGTGAGAGAAGTGCGGATGGACTGCCGGGGCAAAAACCGCTCCCGGAAGACCTTCAGCTTTTTGGACTGAAGATTCTGCTCCACCGTCACCTCCACGGGAATGGACTCCAAGCCGTTATCCACCAAAAACTCCACCTCGGCGGTGCCCCGAGGGGCCACCCAGTAACACACCACCATCTGGTTCAGGCTGTCAAGCTGCTGGAGTACATACTGCTCCGTCAGTGCTCCGTGATAGGCCCGGAACAACGAGTTACCCTCCAGCAGCAGGTCCTGCCGCAGACCAAGCAGACAGCCAAGCAATCCCACGTCCGGAAGATACAGCTTAAACGCCCGGACGTCCTCGCTGGCCGCCAGAGGCGATTCCGGGATCTCGGCCCGATGGATGTCCCGGATAAGGCCATTGTCCGTCAGCCATGTCAGCGCAGCGTCAAACTCCCGCGCGCGGGCGCCCTCTTTCATCGCTCCAAAGAGAAACTTCCGGTTCTCTCGGTCCAGCTGCCGGGGAATGCTACTCCACAGCGTTCGAATGCGGGGCAGCGCGTCAATGGGCGCATATTTTGAAAAGCTCTGCTCATAGACGGACAAAACGCGCGTCTGCGCTTCCCGTGCGGCAAAAAAATCGCGGTTCGCCACAAAGGCGCTGACCGCTTCGGGCATGCCGCCCACGAAGCAATAGTATTTTAAAAACCGGATATAGTCCTGCCGATAGTTGGGAGTCAGGTCATAGCGGCTCTCTCTCAGCATTGCCACGTAGTCCTCCTGCCCAACGGCACGGAGAAACTCAAAAAAGGATAATGGGTGTAAATCCAAAACCTCCACCCACTCCGCAGGAAAGGGTGCGCCGCTTCGGATTGCCGCGTCCAGCCCGCTGCTGCCGCAGAGGACATGGTACTGAGGCGCCTCCTTGCCAAACAGTTTCAAGCAGGCCAGCGCCTGCGGAATGGCCTGCACTTCGTCAAACACCAGCAGCGTCTTCGCTGGATCGATTTTAAATCCGGCATACAACTCCAACTCCGTGATAATCCGGTCCACCGAAGGATTGCCGTCAAACAGGCCGGAAACCTGACTGCTGTGTTCAAAGTCCACATATACGCACCGCGCGTATTCCTTCTCGCCAAATTCCCGCAGCAGCCAGGTCTTGCCAACCTGCCTGGGTCCTCGCAATATCAGCGGGTGGCGGATCTTTCGCTCTTTCCATTTTTTAAGATGTCCATAGGCCGTACGATCCATCTGGGTCACTTCCCTCTCACATAGTTTGGGCGCGGCTTTCCGTGTTCACTGCACCCGCAAACCCCGCCCTGACGGTTTCCCGGTTTGGGCAGGTCAAAAGTAGTCGAATTTTTTCTCGTTTTATATTATACCATGTTTCTCCAAAGAGTCAAAGGACTTTCCGTGTTTTGTGCACACAAATCATGTAAAAACAGTGCCAAAAAAACATAACTTTCCACAAAACCGGAACGCTTCTGTCCCCGCCTCGGGAAATAACAAGCGCGGAGCGAAGGTTTTGTTCCTTCGCTCCGCGTATTTACTGAAATTCGGGATCGCTTAAGTACTTTTCGCTTTCCGGCATTGCCCGCTGTTGACGGGGTGGCTCGCCGCCCTCTTTTCGAAAGAACGGTCCTCCTATTCCTCCGTGAAACCACGCAGCGTGTCACGTTCTTCTATCAGGTCCGCGTAAAAGGCCAGAAGATCTGCCGCGCTTGGTTCGCCGCTGCGTAGCGGCTCCACCAGTTCACTGCCAAGCCGGTAAATCCGGGTCAGGCCCAGATTCCCGGCCACACCCTTCAGACAGTGGGCCGCTTCAAATGCAGCGGTCCAGTCTCTTGCGTCCAGTGCGGCACCCAACGCGGCAAACGCCGCATCTTTCAAAAACAGGCCAAAGCACATGGCGTACAGCTCCTCATCGCCCATAAGGCGGTTCATGGCTCCGTCCATGTCCGCGCCGTGGGCGCGAAGCTGATCGATCAGCTTGCTCACAAAGGCGCTCCTTATTCGTTGACAATCAGAGCAATCAGCTCCACCGGCACGTCGCCGCGGTTTTCCAAACCGTGGGAATTACCGCCGCCGGTTTCGGTGATATCCCCGGCGTGAAGAACCACCTCCGTGCCGTTGTCGTTAAAGATTGCCTCGCCGCTCAAGATGTAGTAAAACTCTGTCTCATGCACATGGGGATGGTATCCAAAGGAGCAGCCCGGGTCCAAAGTCATATGGTTGAAAATCCGGGCTTTGCCATACATCTGGTCTGGTGTTGCCAAAACCTTGATGTGGGCTAAGCCGTTTCCGCCCCGTATGTTTTGGTCTTCACGATGACAATTTTCTGAGCGCTGAAACATTTCGATTTCCTCCTGTTCTTTCTGCCGCCGGGCTTGCGTCCGGCAGTATCCGGTGATACAATTGACTGACAAAAATTATGGGATTATCATATCACACGCCCCAAAAAATGTCTACCCACGCAACCAACAAGCCTATGATTTATCTAAAGGAGATTGCCATGAAAAACACCGCGGCCGCACTGGCGGCGCTTTTGCTCATGTTCTGCCTGTCTGCCTGTGGAGCGGGAGCCGGACCGGCCTCTTCTTCCTTGCCCGACTCTTCCACCGTCGACGAGCCTCTAAAGCTGGAAACGCTGCGGCTGGAGCTGACCCGCCGGGAGGGACTGTCTGCCGACATGCTGATGTATGCGGTGCAAGCTCTTCCGCAAGCTCTAAAAACCGCGCTGGCCAACCACGGCGTGGAAGCAGACATGGTGGAAGTCACTGTGGGTGCGTCCCCCGCCTCCACGGCTCAGGCTTTGGAAGAGGGCGGCATCGATTTGGCCATACTGCCTGGAAAAGCCTTTGTAGAAGCGGGCGGGTCTGCCGTTCCCCTGCTGACGGCGCTGGAGCGCAATGGTCTGCCCGACAGCACCGATCCGGCGCGCTGGGCGGACGGGCCGTCCGACGGGGACGACACGCCATCCGGCGGGCTGCGATATCTAATTCTAGCCGGCCCATCGGAGTACGGCCGCCAGTTGGCAAACCGGACCGCATCGGACACGCCTCTGACTTGGGATGAGCTTGATCGGGCCGCGTGGTTTTTGGCTCCCAATGAAACAAGCATGACCGGTCTGTGGCTGGCCGATCATTACGAGGGGAACACCCTTTCTGACCTGAGTAAGGTTTCCGTTGGCACATCGTCAAGCGAGAGCGGGCACGATCTCTTGCGGACGCTGGCCACAGGAGATGCGGACGTTGTGGTTATTCCTGCCGACGTGCGGCCCGAGCTTACGTCTTTTTGGCAGGAGGAACTGCAGCGCCCCGGTGGGATTTTTGACGAAACCACCGTCATCGGCGTTACCGAGAAGTGCTACACCACGATTTTGGCCGCCCGCCCGGGAGACGAATGCTTGAATGGGGATGCATTCCGCTCCGCTCTGGCGGCGGCAATGGAGGAACTGTCCCGCGTGCAGGGCGACGTAACCGGCGCACTGGGCGGCGTGTTCTCCGCTCCGGTAAGCAGCGATGACCTAAACGGCATGCGTCGCCTTGTCACCCTCGGCGGCTGAGGCCCTGCGCGATAGGAAAGCACCGCCAAGCAGGCGGTGCTTTCCCTTTATCCCCAATTAACTGCCTAGCACTCAGGGCTTACACTGCCCGCAAGGAGCATAGCCCTCGTCAACCAATTTCTCTCGGTTGCCGGTGTAGTCCCGGCGGTTACTTTCGCTCATGGAACGAACGCCGGAACAGTCCGTCCGGTGAAATTTCATGGATTTGGTGTTGAGCACATACCTCTCCTCTACTGGAATGTCGGAGGAAGCATTGGCTTCCTCCCCAGTCAGATAGCTGTCCCCGGTGGCGTAATCAATCGTGACGCCGGGTTGGGCGTTATAGACGTACACGTTGAAGCGCACACCATCGCCGCCATCTTCCACGGATTCAGCCTCCATTTGAACGCCTCTTGCCACAAGCTCGGTCCCCTCAAAAACAGGCGTAACCCGGTAGAGCACGTGGTTTCCCGTCTCCTTCACGTAGTCGGCCACCTCGTTTTCAAAGGGCAGCATTCCCTCCACGTTCATATACCGGGTTCCGGTAATCAGATTTTCCTCATTGGCGTTTTCCCCTGTAAGCTGATAGCCCAGTAGGTGACAGCGGTTATAAAGGTATTTGCCGTCCACAAGGTCGTATTTCACCGTGTGCCAGCCGGAAGGCTTCACCTGCCCGATCTCTCCCCGGGGTTCTGTGGGCATGGTGTCCGGGCTTACGTTGGCATAGGCCGGGCCGCACCGGCCCAAAAGGTCCTGAGGACTGTATTCCTCAAACGAAGTTTCCGTATAGTCCGTGTCAGGAAAATCTGGAAGGTTGTCGTTTAAAAGGACATAGGGCTGATCGGAAAACTCCGGTACGTCTGAACGTGTAAAGGAAAGGGGGCGCGTGGCCGAAGCGCAGGCGGACAAAAAAACTGTAATCGCCAAAAGACTGGATAGAAAGATACTCTGTGCTTTTTTCATGAATGCTCCTTTAATTGGTCTGATCAAAACTTGGTACAATATAGCTCAAAAAACGGGCGGCGGAAGAGCTATTCTTCCGCCGCGCGTGGACCACCTCTTTCTGAGGGCGAGCGGCGACAATCATCTCCGCCCAGCCGGGGCATAGCCGACGCTCCGCCGTCCGGTCAGAATTTTCCGCTTCTTCCGGAGAAGCCGCCGGAGCGCGTATTGGTCCCGCCGGAGCGCGTGTTGGTTCCGCTGGAGCGCGTGTTGGTTCCGCCGGAGCGCGTGCTGGTCCCGCCGGAGCGCGTGCTGGTCCCGCCGGAGCGCGTGTTGGTCCCGCCCGAGCGACTCCCCCCTGAGTTCCCTCCTCCGGAATATCCTCCCGTGGAATTATTTTCAATTCTGCGGCGCGTTTCCGTCCTGCGAAGAAACGTATCCTTCTGCTCCGTCAGCTGAAATCCATCCGAGGGAATATAGCGGGTGGCAGTCCGTGCGGTCACAGCAGTCTTCATTTCCCCCTTCCAGTGGATACACAGCGCAGTTGCGAGAATGAGTGGCAGCAAAATTACAACGGTCACCCTAGACTTATACTCCTCTTCATTATATCTTGGGTGGACTTCCCCTTCTGAAGAGCGCTCCGTTTCAAAACGGGTATCCGCTGTTTCAGGACTGCTTTTCTCGTCCTCATATGCCAGAGCGTTCTCCATGTCGAAAGGCTTTCCGTCCCGCGCCATGGACAGATAGTTCTCCGCCGTATCCAGATAGGCGGTAAAGCCCTCGTAATAGGCGTCCTCTCCCAAGAGAGGCAGCACATTCTGGTCCAGTAGCACGTCCTTTCCGTAATCGGTGAAGGCGGTGTTTCCATAGCCGTAGGAAATCAGGGCATAGTCCCGCTCTGCCATGCTCAAAAAGAACATCAGACCACTTTTCTCCTCGCCATAGCCAAAGTTGTGTTTCGTGTAAATAGCTGTGGCAAGGTCATAGGCGTCGAAGTCACCCACGTCCCCCATTTCTTCCAGAGTGATGATGTACACCGCGCATTGATACTGCTGAGCAAGTTCCTCCGCCCGGTCGTTCAGCTCCTCGCGCTCCGTCTTCGTTAAAAGGTCCGCCGCGTCCGTCACCGCGTCCAGCTCCGACGCCAGGACAGGTAGGGGCAGCGCGAATGTCAGGGTAAGCATCAAAAGCAGAAGAATTCCTGTTTTTTTCATATTCGCACCCCTCTTTTTAAAGCAAAGTAGCGCTCAGTAGTCCTATCAGAGGAATTGAGATTCCACAAAAACAGAGCCAAAATTTCAACCAGCTCATGGGTAGGTCTCCCACCAGTTTTCCCGTCTGGCCGTTTATGGCAAAGAGAAAGTTCTTTCCCTCCCAGCAGGTTGCCAGCATCCACACCGGCAGTAAGACATATGTTGCCTTGCAGTTTATAGTCTCGAAGGTCTCGCTGTCCTTCACCACCCTTGAATAGCCTCCAACAGTAGCAGCAAAAGCGTCTTCGGTACTGGTCTTGATGCGGGAAAAAAACCTGTCTTTGCACATTTGTGCGTCCTGATCGTACTTGTCCGCCAGAAAGCCGGGCAGATACGCGGTGGAAAATTCCTTCAGCTCCCCATAGTCGAATGGCTCGATGGCGTCCATATGGGCGTTGGGCATTTTAGAAGAACCATCCACCGGCACCTTTTCAAAGGTCACGGTACCCTTTCTCACCACCTGATAGTGTTTGGTGACGGTAATCTCCTCGTCTACTCCTCTATGTACCTGAACAGTGCTTGCCAGATATTTTATGTTCCCGTATAGCTTTCCACTATACAGCCAAAACGGGACATAAACACCCTTAATATCCTGAATATGGTTCTTTAGCTTAAAGGACTTGGGCAAAAATAACTTACCCTTGTAATGTTCCTTCAGCGCGGATATGGCAGCATCTTTATTAATACGGAAGGGAATCACATAGTCTGGCCTAAGCTGGCCTGAAAATTGTGAGAGAACGACCAAAGGATTGGCGCAATAGGGGCAGGACGTGGCAGCAGTAGTATCATCGCAGATTACCTCCGCCCCGCAGGAGGGGCAGGAATAAGTCCGCAGATGCGCAGCTTCTTCCTCGCTCCACTGGGCAGCCTCTGTAAAAATTTTTTGTTCCGATTGCGAGGCTTCCTCCTGTTCCTGCATTACGTAGGGTTGCTCAATGCCTTCCACGTCAAATGACGACCCGCAGTATTCACACTCCAGTTTTCCCGATGCGGTTCCAAAGTGTAAAGGCGCAGTGCAGGCCGGGCACTGGTAATTCTTAATTTTGGTGGCCATGGGCATTCGCCTCCGTCGTTTTTATTGAAGGTCGCCGTCGTCAAAGGGGTCGCCGCACTCGGGGCAAAATTTGGGCGGGCGGGTCTTATCGGCAGGCTCCCAGCCACACTTGTCGCACTTGTATTGTGGGACGCCCGCAGGCTTTGGCTTGCCGCACTCGGCGCAGAATTTCCCCTTGTTCACCGCGCCGCAGATACACGTCCAGCCGTCCTGTGCGGGCTTCGGCCTGCCGCACTCGGGACAGAATTTCCCAGTGGCCTTCGCGCCGCACTGACACGTCCAGCCACCTCCGGGCGCGGATTCCTGTGCCATGCGGAAAAGCTCCTGCACGTTCATGCCGCCGGCGGCCCCTGCCATGTTCATTCCCATAAACGCCATGGAAGCGCCAGTGCTCGTATTTGCCGCGGCGCTCTGCATCGCCGCCGCCTGCGCCCCCGTCAGTTGGGCCGCCGCCATGGCAGGGTCGCGAAAGACCGCGTTCCGTTGCAATTCTTTAATCATGCGCTCGTCTTCCTCGCTTGCCTTCACGCTGGAAACACCGAAGGAGACGATTTCAAGGCCTCGCAGCTTCCGCCATTTCCCGCCGAGCACCTCGTTAAGCGCCTGCGCAAGCTCCATCGTATGACCGGGCAGCGCGGAGTAGCGGACACCCATTTCGCTGATTCTTGCAAAGGCGGGCTGAAGCGCGGTCATCAGCTCGCTTTTCAGCTGACCGTCAATGCTCTGGCGAGTATAGCTGCTCTCCACATTGCCGCAGACATTGGTATAAAACAGCATTGGATCACAGATACGATAGCTGTACTCACCGAAGCATCGGATGGCGATATCCATGTCCAGCCCGATGTTCCGGTCCACCACCCGAAAGGGGACCGGGCTGGGAGTGCCGTATTTGTTGCCGGGCAGTTCCTTGGTGTTGAAATAGTAAACCCGCTGGTCCTTGGGCGGCTCGCCGCCGGAGGTAAACCGCCTGCCGATGCTCTCAAAGGTGCGGCGGATGCTCTCTTCCAGTTCACCGGAAAAAATGGTTGGCTCGGTGGATGCGTCATATATAAATTCACCGGGGTCGGCGCACACCTCTGCCACCTTCCCCTGGTCCACAATCATCATGCACTGCCCGGCCGCCACGGCGATGACGGAGCCGCTGGTGATGATATTCTCGCTTCCCTTGGTGTTGGACGAGCGGCGAGACGCGCGCTTTTGCCCTTTCACCACCAGCACATCCACAGGCAAAGCCTCACAGTAGAAATACTCCTTCCACTGGTCCGCCAGCGCCCCCTCGACGGCGCCCTTTGCAGCTTTAATCAGTCCCATTCAGGTTGCCTCCTTTATATTTGTAAGCAGTCAGACTTTGCCGCTGCGCAATTTCACGGGCTGTACCGCCAAAAGAAAAAGCCCGGCTGCTTTAGGAAACAGCCGGGCAGGTTTGTGTTTGGTTTGGGCTCATTTCCCCTTCGTAACAAAGCTCTATTATTATATCTGGTTTGCCCCCATTTGTAAAGTGGGGACAACACGGGTAACAAGCCCGCTCCTTTTACCGAGGGAAGCTCACCGCCCCCTGCGAACTGGCACGTGCCAAATCCGGTCGGCGTACTCCGCCACAGCGCGGTCCGCCGCAAACACGCCGCTGCGGGCAATGTTCCTTAGACTCATGGCATTCCATTTCCTCGGGTCTGCATAGACCTCCGCCATGCGCTTTTCGGCGTCACAGTAGGCAGCAAAATCCGCCAGCAGCAGATATTCGTCCGCGGGGGCTCCGTGGTCGCCGAACAGCAGCCGCCGGTACAGGTCCTCATAACTCACACCGTCCCGGAAGCCCGTTTTCAGCGCGTCCAGCACCCGGTGCAGCACCGGGTCTCGCGCGTACAATCGCTGGGGGATATACCCCTCCCGGCTTAAAGCCGCCGCCTCGTGGGACCGAAGCCCGAAAAGGAACATATTCTCGTCCCCCAAAACATCGTGCATCTCCACGTTTGCGCCATCCAGTGTTCCCACGGTCAGGGCGCCATTCATCATAAATTTCATGTTGCCGGTGCCGCTGGCTTCCTTTCCGGCGGTGGAAATCTGCTGGGAAACCTCACTGGCAGGCATCAGCCGCTCCGCAAGGGACACCCGGTAATTCTCCAGAAACACCACCTGAAGCTTGTCGCGACAGACGGGATCGTGGTCAATTTGGTCCGCCAGCGAGTTAATCAGGCGGATGATCCGCTTTGCGACGGCATAGCCCGGCGCGGCCTTGGCCCCGAAGAGGAACGTGCGGGGCCAGTCGATGGCGTTTGGGTCGTCCTGGAACCGCTGGTAGAGAGCGATGATGTGCAGCACGTTTAAAAGCTGGCGCTTATACTCGTGGAGCCGCTTTACCTGCACGTCAAAAATCGCGTCCGGGTTCAGCATCACGCCCTGCTGCTGTTTCGCATAGGCGGCAAACTCCTCCTTATTCTTGCGCTTGATCTCCGCAAGGCGGCGCTGCACCTCTTGATTATCGGCGTGCGCGTCCAGCCGTGCAAGGGCCTGGGGATCCATGAGATACGCCTCTCCCCCCGCAAGGTCGCACACCAGATTGTGAAGTCCGGGGTTAATTTCCGCCAGCCAGCGCCGATGGTCCACGCCGTTGGTGACGCTGGTGAACTTCTCCGGCTCCATTGCACAGGCATTTTGAAACACGTCGTTTTTCAATATATCGGAGTGGAGGGCGCTGACGCCGTTGACTCGCATTCCCCCCGCGATGCAAAGGTTCGCCATGCGAACCACCCCATCCCAAACTACGGCGGTGTCCCGCACCTTTTCCTCATTTTGAAAAAACGCGCGGCACTTCTCTTCCCATCGCCGGGCAATCTCCTCCGTAATCTGCCAGACGCGGGGCAGCAGCCGCTCAAACAGGGCCTGAGGCCACTTTTCCAGTGCCTCCGCCAAAACCGTGTGGTTTGTATAGGCCACAGACCGGGTGGTAATCGCCCACGCCTGATCCCAGCCCATGCCCGCATCGTCAATCAAAATCCGCATCAGTTCGGGAATAACCAGTGCCGGGTGGGTATCGTTGATTTGAAGCACATTTTTCTCATGAAAGTTAGCCATGGTGCCAAATTCGGCCATGTGCTCTTCCACGATGCTCTGCACCGTGGCGGAGACAAAGAAATACTGCTGTTTCAGCCGCAGGGATTTGCCTTCCTCGTGGTTGTCGTCGGGATAGAGGACCTTGGCAATCACCTCCGCCATGGCCTCGTCCTCCGTGGCCTTGAGATACTCGCCCTTGGAGTAAAGGCTCATATCCACGGGCTTGGGGGATTTTGCGTCCCACAGGCGCAGCTTGTTTGTGTGGTCGGTGTCGTACCCGGCGATTTCCATGTCACAGGGGACGGCCAGTACAGTGGTCCCCCCCTCCTGCACGATGTGGAGGTGTCCGTCGTTCCAAAACTCCCGTAGCGTGCCGCCGAAGCGGATCTGTCGGGCCTCCTCGGGCTTTGGCAAAAGCCATGCGGAGCCGATACCCTTCCACGCGTCGGGCAACTCTACCTGTTGGCCCTCCACAATCTTCTGCTTAAAAATCCCCAGCTCGTAGCAGATGGAATATCCCGTAGCGGGAATTTCCAGCGTACTCATTGAGTCCAAATAGCAGGCGGCCAAACGGCCCAGACCTCCGTTGCCAAGGCCTGCGTCCGGCTCCAACTCGAACACGTCTCCCGCCTGAAAGCCCATATGCTCCAGCGCTTCCTTGAGTTGGGGCAGCACCCCCAGATTATACGCGTTTTTTTGAAGGCTTCGCCCCATCAAAAATTCCAGAGACAGATAGTGAACCTTCTTCTTCTCCTTTTGGCGCGTTTCCCGCCGGGTTTCCACGCCCCGCAAGGCCATGGTATCCCGCAGTACCAGTGCGCAGGCGCGAAGCATTTCCGTTTCCCCGGCCTCCTCCGCGGTTTTTCCAAAGTTGATCATCAGTTTCCGGGTCAGCGCGTCTTCTAGTTCCCTTGTTGTAAATGCGGTCATTTGTCTGCCTTATCCGCGGACGTTTCTTTCTTGTCCGCGCTTCCTTTCCTTTTGGCTGTCTTTCTTTCGGCTTGCTTTGCTTGTTCCGGCGCTTTTTTGGCAGACCTTTCGGCCTTCGCCGACACCGCCGACTTTTCGGGAAGCGCAGCGGCAGGCGGCTTTGCCGAGAGCCGCTTCTGTGCGGCCTTGCCCGAAAGTTTTTTCTGTGAGGGCCTTCCCGGAAGCTTTCCCTGCTCCGGCCTTCCTGTCAGCCGAGATTGAACAGACTTCGCCCCTTGCGCCGTCTTTTCCGGCTGGACGGACTTCTCCTGTCCAGCAGGCTCCGCCGTGGCAGGTGCAGCCGATGGAACCATTTTTTCCGGTTGGGCGGATTCCTCTTGCGCGGCAGGCTTTTTAAGCACTTCTTCCCCGGCCCGACTCTCCGGCTCTCCTCCCGCAGGCTTGACACGGGGTTTTCCTGTGATGCCACTGTAAATCCGCAGATAGTCTCCCGCGCTGCGCCGCCAGCTAAAGTCCCCCTCCATGCAGCGCTGCCGCAGGCGGTGGAAGTGGTCCGGATAGTCCCAGTAAAGGCCCACCGCCTGCCGGATGACAAAGAGCATATCCCCGGAGTTGTACGCCGCAAAGGTAAACCCATTCCCCGCGTCCCGCCACGCCTCGTAGGGGTGGACGGTGTCCTTCAGCCCGCCGGTCTCCCGGACGATAGGGACCGTTCCGTACCGCATGGCAATCATCTGGCTCAGTCCGCAGGGCTCGCTGCGGGAGGGCATCAAAAATAAATCCGCCCCGGCATAAATATTCATCGCCAGCGCCTCGTCATAGCCAAGGTGCACGGCCATCCGGCCGGGATACTGCCCCTGCGCCCAGGCGAAAAATTCTTCGAATTTTTCCTCACCCTGCCCCAGCACCACCAACTGCACGGGAAGCTCCATAATATCGTGAAACACTTCTCGGATGAGGTCCAACCCCTTGTGGGCCACAAGGCGGCTTACCACCGCGAGAATTGGCGTGTCCGGCTCCTCTCGCAGGCCCATCAATTTTTGCAGCTCCGCCTTGTCGGCGGCCTTGCCGGACAAATCAGAGACCGTATAATTTTTCGCGATCAGCGGGTCGGCCCCGGGATCATAGCGCTTCATGTCGATGCCATTAAGCACACCGGAGAGCTTATAGGCGCACTGGCGCATCACACTCTCCATCCCGTGAGCAAAATAGGCGTATTTCAACTCCTCGGCATAGGAAGGGGACACGGCGGTCACCGCGTCGGCGCAGAGAATGGCACCCTTCAAAAGATTTACGTCCCCGTCCATCATGATGGTCCCGTCGTTCACCCATCCGGAGTCCAGCCCGAACAAGTCCCCCGTGACCTCGGACCCAAACCGTCCCTGATACTCGATGTTGTGAATGGTCATGACGGTGCGCACGGCGCGATACCGCTCTTCCCGCACGCCGTCGTCTTTCAGATAAATAGGGATGAGGGCGCTTTGCCAGTCGTTGCAGTGAATAACGTCGGGCCAGAAGGCCATATGAGGCAGCATCCGCACCACCGCCCGGGAGAAAAAGCCGAACCGCTCCCCGTCGTCCATATAGCCGTACAAATTCGCGCGGTTAAAATACTGCTCGTTGTCCAGGAAATAATAGGTTACTTTGTCCCGCACAAGGCGAAACAGCCCGCAGTAGCTCCGCCGCCACGCCAAATTCACATAGTCATAGCTAAGGTACTCCAGTTGTGCGCCAAACTGCTCACGGATGCGCCGGTATAGCGGCAGCACCACAGCCATCTGAACGCCCTCCGCCGCGATGGCGGCGGGCAGAGAACCGGACACATCGGCCAGCCCTCCGGTTTTACAGAAAGGTACAGCCTCGCTGGCAGCATACAAAATTTTCATGGCGTTTTCCCCTTTCTAACTCATGCCCATGCTTCCAATCCGCCCGCAAGTGGGCGAACTTTACACCCGCGCGCCCTTGCTCACCACCAGCGGATAGGAGGAGTGCCCAATCAGCGTGCGGTCCGGAAGCACCTCCACCCGCTTGTCGGTGATGATATGGGCCAAATCCGCATTGCGGCGAATCACGGTGTCCTTAAACAATACGCAGTTGCGCACCCGCGCACCCTCTTCCACCACCACGCCGGGGAAGAGAATGGAGTTTTCCACGCCACCTTCCAACTTGCAGCCGTCACCAATTAGGGAATTGACGCACAGGCCCGCAGGCCCCGCGTAGGCGGAGGATTTGTCGGCGTTTTTTGCGCGGATGGGCCGCAGCGGCGTGAACAGCTCCGCCCGAATGGCGGGGTCCAGAAGCTGCATGCTCCGGTCGTAATACTCCTGCACGGAGCGAATTTGCGCGGCAAAGCCGGGCCAGATGAAGGAACGGATGTCCATCTCCCCCACCTTGGCCTGAAGGATGTCGTGCCGCCAGCTATACTGGTCGCGGCTGATGCACTGGTCCACCAGATCCACCAGCAGTTTCGTGGACAGGATGTACACCTCCAGCCCCCGGTAGCCCCGGGGCGTGTGCATCTGGTATAAGACCTCCCGCACCCGGCCCTCTCCGTCGGACTGGAAATAGGTTCCGTTGTCCACGGCGAAGCTGTCGTTCCCGCAGACAGTGGTAATGTCCGCGCCGGAGCGGACATGCCGGTCCAGCACCTCGGCAAGAGGGAGATTCACCACAAGGTCCCCCTCCATCAGCGCCACATGGTCCTGTCGGATGGACTGAAGATAGCTGCGTACCCCTGCCAGCGCCTCCATTTTTCCCCGAAATTCTCCGTAACCGCCGCCCGTCCGCTCATAGGCGAAGGGGGGAAGCAGCTTCAGTCCTCCCCGCTTGCGGCTGAGATCCCAGTTCTTTCCGCTGCCCAAGTGGTCAATCAGGCTTTGATACTGCCCGTGCAGCACCACACCAACATCCGTCACTCCGGCGTTCACCAAATTAGAAAGGCCGAAGTCAATGGCTCGATACCGTCCTGCAAAAGGGAGGGAAGACGCGGAGCGACCGGCGGTCAGTTCTTTTAAATCGTTTCGCCGCTCATAACAGAAGATAATTCCGTGTAGCCCGTTCATTTCGCCACCTCCTCGCCGCGTTCATCCAGCATGGCTTTGGGCGGAACGCTTCTCCCCGCCTCCAGCACGCAGCCGGGGGCCAGGACCGCAAGCCCCCACGAAAGGGGGGCCGCCTCCTCGGGCGACGCGCCTACGCGGCAGTTTTCGCCAATCACCGCGTCCTGCCCCACGATGGCATATTCCACCACGGCCCCAGCTTTCACAGTGGCGCCGGGCATCAGGACAGAATAGCTGACCCTTGCTCCCTCTTCCACCGTCACGCTGGCGGAAAGCACGGAATTTTCAACCGTTCCATCCAGATTTCCGCCCCGATTGAAAGCACTGTGACTCACCTTGGCGTGCTTAACCAGAAAGGCCGGGGGCAGGGAAAGGGACTGCGCATAAATCGGCCACGCCTCGTCCAGCAAATCAAGGCCTGATTCCGGGGAAAGCATATCCATATTGGCATCCCAGAGGGATTCCAGCGTCCCCACGTCTTTCCAATAGCCCTCAAAGCGATACGTCGCCATCTTTTCACCGTTTTGCAGCATGACGGGGATGACATTCTTTCCAAAGTCGTTTTCCGAAGTGCTGTTCTTTTCGTCCTCCTCCAGATAGGCCCGCAGGGTCTTCCAGCTAAAGACGTAAATGCCCATGGAGGCAAGATTGCTCTTGGGGTGCTTGGGCTTTTCCTCAAACTCCGTCACCATGCCGCCTGCGTCCACGTTCATGATGCCGAAGCGGGAAGCATCGCTCCATGGGACCTCCATCACGGAGATGGTGCAGGCCGCACCGGTTTCCTTGTGCCGCTCCACCATCCGGGAGTAATCCATTTTATAGATATGGTCGCCGGATAGAAGCACCACATATTCCGGATCATACCGGTTGACAAAAGCGATGTTTTGAAAAATGGCGTTTGCCGTGCCTTTATACCACGTGCCGCCCGCGGCAGACTGGTAGGGCGGCAGAATGTGGACGCCGCCAGTGCTGCTGTCCAAATCCCAGGTCTGGCCGTTGTCCACATACGCGTTCAGTTCCAGCGGGCGGTACTGGGTCAGCACGCCCACGGTGTCGATGCCGGAGTTTGCGCAGTTGGACAGGGGAAAGTCGATAATACGGTATTTCCCGCCGAAGGGGACCGCTGGCTTTGCCATTTCGCCGGTAAGCACGTACAGCCGGCTGCCCTGCCCGCCGGCCAGCAGCATGGCGAAGCACTCCTTTTTCATGCGTCTGCCTCCTTATGAGCCGGGTTTTTCAGCCGCGCGCGGCGCGGCCCTTCCCCCGGCGTTTTTTCTTTCCCCCCGCTCTGCCGACTTTTTTGCAGTGGACTTTTCAGCATCCGGGGATTTTTTTCGCCCCACGGTGTTTGCAGGTTTTTCCACGGCTTGTTTCTCCGCCCGGAGGAATACGCCCCCGAAGGGTGGAATGCGCAACACCACTGACTGCTCCCGTCCGTGGGAAGGGACCGCCTGTGTCTCCAAAGGCAAATCGTTTCCATAGCTTTCGCCACCAAACTCCGTTCCGTCGGTGTTGAATACTTCGGTATACCGCCCGCGCTCCGGCACGCCCACCCGATAATCAGGATAGGCGTTGGGCGAAAAATTCACCGCGCACAAAAGCGATTGCCCCTCGGAATCCCTGCGGAGAAAAACTACCACATTGTTGTGGCTGTCGTCCGGCACTAGCCACTGGAAGCCCTCCTGCCGGAAGTCCTCCTCCCACAGGGCCGGGGTGTTTTGATAAAACTGGTTGGCCGCCCGGAAAAACGCCTGAATTTTGCGGTTCGGCTCCTGCTTCAGCAGATACCAGTCCAGTTGGCCGTTTGCGTCCCACTCGTGCCACTGGCCCAGCTCCGGGCCCATAAACAGCAGCTTTTTTCCTGGATGAGCCAGAAAGTAGGCGTAAAACCCCCGGAGGGAGTGAAGCTGCGTCTCATAGTCCCCCGGCATCTTCCCCACCAGCGAACCTTTCATATGTACCACCTCGTCGTGGGATAAGGGGAGCATGTAATTTTCCGAAAACGCGTACATCATGGAAAAAGTGAGATCCTTGTGGTTGAACTGGCGGAAATAGGGATCCAGCTTTAAATAATGACATATGTCGTTCATCCAGCCCATATTCCATTTGAGATTGAAGCCAAGCCCTCCGTCCTCCGGCGGGCGGGTCACCAAAGGCCAAGCGGTGGATTCTTCCGCCACCATCAGCACGCCGGGGTTTACCGAAAAGGCCATCCGGTTCAGCGCCCGGAGAAATTCCACCGCTTCCAGATTCTCTCTCCCACCATCTTTGTTGGGCGTCCATTGTCCCGCAGGGCGGTCATAGTCCAGATATAGCATGGAGGCCACCGCATCCACCCGCAGACCGTCGATATGATAAACCTCCAGCCAGAAGCGGGCGGAGGAGAGGAGAAAGCTCACCACCTCCGGCCGTCCATAGTCGAACACGCGGGTACCCCACCCGGCATGCTCCCTCTTTTTCGGCTCGGCATATTCATAGCAGCAAGTTCCGTCAAACTCATACAGTCCCTGCTCATCCTTACAGAAATGGGCAGGAACCCAATCCAGAAGTACGGAAACGCCGTTTTCATGCATATGGTTCACAAACCACATAAAGTCCTCCGGCGTTCCGTACCGGGAGGTGGGCGCGAAATACCCGGTGCACTGATAGCCCCAGGAGTCGTCCAGCGGATGCTCCGTCACGGGCAACAGCTCCACCGCGTTATAGCCCATGTCGTTTACATAGGCGGCAAGTTCCCTTGCCATGGAACGGTAATCGTAAAAATCTCCATTTTCCCGCCTGCGCCAGGAGCCCAGATGCACCTCATACACGTTTAGCGGCCCGGTATATCCGGGGCAGTCCGCTTTTTCCTTCCGGAAGTCTCCGTCTGTCCACAAAAACCCCGAGAGGGCGTAAAGCTTGCTGGCGGTGGCGGGGCGGGTTTCCGTGTGGAAGCCATAGGGATCCGCCTTATAGCGAATCTTCCCATCCGCGCCGGTGACGGCGTATTTATACGCCGTGTACCGGGGCAGCGCCGGTACAAAGCCGACCCACGTCTCCCCCTCCCGCGTCAACGGAGCGGCGGAACTGTCCCATTCGTTGAAATCCCCCACCACGCCTATCGCCTTGGCATGGGGTGCCCAGACCCGGAAGCACCAGCCCTCCCGGCCCGCCTCCACGGCGGGATGAGCGCCAAGCCAAGTCCAGCCATCTGATAGCGTACCCGCATGAAACGCCAAGGCATGTCCGCTCTCCTCCATGTCCTCACTCCTCCCCGCCGGAAAATTTCTCCGTCGGCAGTTAATCGTTTTCGTGTGCACTGCGTGCGCCCAGTTTTTTCTTGCTTTAATTATACCCTAGGGCCTTGAGAGCGTCAAGAATGTGCCCTGTCGAAATCTAGGTTGTGCTTTCGTGGATTTAAACGACTTTTTAAAGAACGCACAGAAACTTTCGGGTTAATTTGTCTTTTCATACAAAATGATCTTCCGGTTCTATCCGTCCCAGAAAGCAACAGAGGACAGCCGCCAAAGACGGCCGTCCTCTGTATTCAGGTTTTTCCGCGGATTATAGCGCCGCACTTGGGGCAGGTGATCTCCACCTTGCCCTTGCCCGCCGGAACCCGGCAAATGGTTTTGCAGCTCTTGCAGGTGAAGTATTTATGCTCCGTGTCGGACCGGCGCTCTCTGGCGCTCTTGTGGCCATTGCGCAGGCTCCACCACAGCCGCAAAAAACGGCTGTTTTCCTCTCTGCGCTTGTAGAGGTTCTTGGAAAACATCCGGAATATCGCCCAGACCGCCAAGGCCATGGACGCCCAATAAAGCACCGCGCTCACCGCGTTCACCCGCCCCCGAAGAAAGGCGGAGACAATGTTCAGACCCAGCGAGGTCCAAATCGTCACCAGACCCAGCCGATCCGCGCCGTTTCGCCCGTACATCAGGCGGGCTATGCCGCCTCGCAGCCTCTGCACAAATCCCATAGAGGAAGGCTCCTTTTCAAAATAACATATCCCATTGGGGATTCAATCTATTCTACTCGTAATTTTTTCTCTTCACAACTCTTTCCGTTCGGAATTTACAATTTGGTTACTTCTTTTTCCGCTTTTAAGCTCCGCACGGGTTTTATTAAGACGTTTTGCGTTCATTTAACTATAATTTTGAAATTTGATATTCCATTTTCAACAGGGCGATGCTATAATGATATCGTTTTGATAAATGAAAAAGGAGTGTATCATCCATGGCAAAGAGACAATTCAAAGCGGAGTCCAAGCGGCTTCTTGATTTGATGGTGAACTCCATCTACACCCATCATGAGATTTTTTTACGGGAGATCATTTCCAACGCCAGCGACGCCTGTGACAAGCTATGCTACCGGGCGCTGACGGATCAGGACGTGGGCCTTGGGCGCAAGGATTTCAAAATTGAAATCAAAGCGGACAAGACCGGGCGCATTCTCACCGTGTCCGACAACGGCGTCGGCATGGACAAAGAGGACCTTGAGAGCAATCTGGGGGTCATCGCCTCCTCTGGCACCTTTCAGTTTCGGCAGGAGGTGGGGGACGACGCCAAAAATGCCGACGTCATTGGCCAGTTCGGCGTGGGCTTCTACTCCGCGTTTATGGTGGCCGACCACATTTCGGTGATGACCAGGAAATACGGCTCCGACGCGGCATATCTTTGGCAGTCTTCTGGCGCGGATGGGTACACCGTCACAGAGTGCGAACGAGAGAGCTTCGGCACCGACGTGATTATGCACCTGCGCCCCGACACAGACGACGAAAAATTCAGTGAATTTCTCGAGGGCTGGCGTCTTCAGGAACTGGTGCGCAAATACTCCGATTACATCCGCTTCCCCATCCGCATGGAGGTAAGCAAAACCCGCAAAAAGGAAGATTCTCCCGAGGACCACCCGGAGTATGAAACCTATTCGGAGGTGGAAACCCTCAACTCCATGGTCCCTCTTTGGCAGCGGCAGAAATCCAAGGTGAAAAAAGAAGAATACGACAAGTTCTACCGAGACAAATTCAACGATTACGCAGAGCCGCAGCGGGTAATTTCCGTGTCCGCCGAAGGAGCGGTAACCTATCGTGCGCTGCTGTTTGTTCCCTCCCAGCAGCCTTTCAACTATTACTCTAAGGACTTCGAGGCGGGCTTGCAGCTCTATTCCAACGGCGTGCTGATTATGGAAAAGTGCGCCGATCTGCTACCGGAGCACTTTCGCTTCGTCCGGGGCGTGGTGGACTCCGCCGACCTGAGCCTGAACATCTCCCGGGAGTTGTTGCAACACGACCGGCAATTAAAAGTCATCGCCGCCAATCTGGACAAGAAAGTCCGGGCGGACCTTCAGAAAATGATGAAGGACGAGCCGGAGGAATACGCAAAGTTGTGGAAAAACTTCGGCCGCCAGTTGAAATTTGGAGTAGTGTCCGACTACGGCGCAAAGAAAGATGAGCTTCAGGACCTGTTGCTGTTTTACTCCTCCACAGAGAAAAAGCCCGTATCTCTTTCGGATTATGTCTCCCGCATGGCGGAGGGGCAGGAAAGCATTTACTATGCCGCAGGCGAAACGGTGGAAGCCATCGACCGCCTGCCCCAGCTCGAAGCCCTTAAGGACGCGGGGACGGAGATTTTGTATTTCACCGAGGAAGTGGACGAATTCGCCGTACAGGCACTGATGACTTATCAGGAAAAAAAGTTCCTCTCCGCCCTCTCCGGCGAGGCCGCGCCCAAGGCAGAAAGCGAGGAAACGCCCGAAGAAACTGCGTCCGACGACCACAAAGCCGTGTTCGACTTTGTGAAGGAAGCACTGGGAGAGCAGGTGAAGGAGGTCAAGTCTTCTAAAATTCTGAAATCCCATCCCGTCTGCCTTACCGCCGGACCGGGCCTGAGTTTTGAGATGGAGAAATATTTTTCCGCCGTGCAACCGGAGCAGAAGCTGAAAGCAGACCGCATTTTGGAATTGAACGCGTCTCACGCCATTTTTGCCGCTCTGGAAAAGGCCATAACGGAAGACCCGGAAAAGGCGAAGAAATACGCTGCCCTCCTGTTCAATCAGGCCCTGCTTATCGCGGGATTGCCTCTTGAAGATCCTTCGGGCTACACGGACCTTGTGTGTGAGTTGCTGGTTTAATTTATCAAAAATACGTACCGCAACGGTTTATTCCGTTGCGGTACGTAAGGTACGAAGCCTGAACCTACTAAAAATCTCATATTCAAGCGTTCGTTAACTGCGCTTCCATCCATGTGCCATGCCGCACATGGATGGAAGCCTTTTCTTTTCATCTTACCACGGTATCTCTTATCTTTTTACATGGAACTTACCACTTGTCTTTGCAGATTTTTTTAAATCAGAGTGTATTTCCAGACAGTTCCAGTAAATCCATCCGCATAGGGAAACAAATCCTGCGGATACTATGGCCACCTGTCCAAATGATGCCTTAGGAGGAATTTATAGATGAAAGCAACTGGAATTGTACGCCGCATTGACGATCTGGGCCGAGTGGTCATCCCAAAGGAGATTCGCCGCACCATGCGTATCCGGGAAGGTGACCCATTATTGATAACATTGACGCAATGGCAGCGGTTTTGCAAAGGATTACTGGCCCTCTCCCGGCGGATGGGACTTTTGAGTACATAACGCTCCCAAAAACAGCAAGTGCATCCATCCGGGCCGGTCGTTTTTAAAACGACCGGCCCAGCTTTTTATTCGCTTTAGTCACAGCCCTGTTCGTAACCGTCCGGGTGGGTACGGTGCCAATCCCACGCTGTTTGCAGGATAGCACACAAATCGCCATACTCCGGCACCCAGCCCAGCACCACCCGCGCCCGGTCCGCCAAAGCCACCAGCCGGGCGGGGTCCCCTGCCCGGCGGGGGCGAATCCGGGCGGGAATCGAGTGCCCGGTGACGCGGCGGGCCTCCTCCAATACCTGCCTGACAGAAAAGCCCGCACCGCTGCCCAGATTAAACGCATCGCTCTCCCCGCCTGCCGCTAGATAGTTCAGCGCCAGAATGTGGGCCCGCGCCAAATCACAGACGTGCACATAGTCCCGGATGCAAGTACCGTCCGGGGTGGGATAGTCGTCCCCAAAGATCGAAATTTGTTCTCTGCTGCCGTTTGCCACTTGCAAAATCAAGGGAATCAAATGCGTTTCCGGGTCATGGGCCTCGCCCATGGCCCCACCGGGCTGCGCGCCGCAGGCGTTGAAATACCGCAGGGCGGCGTAGCGTAGGCCGTGGGCCTGCGCCGCCCATTTCATCATCCGCTCTATGGCGAGTTTTGTGTCGCCGTAACAATTGGTGGGAATCGTCCGATCTGTTTCGGAAATGGGAACTCGCTCCGGCTCGCCATACACGGCAGCGGAGGAGGAAAACACGATGTCACGCACGCCGTGGGACGTCATACTCTCCAGTAGGACGCGGGTCCCCCCCAGATTGTTATCGTAATACCGCAGGGGCGCACTCATGCTCTCTCCCACAAGGGAGCTGGCGGCAAAGTGAATCACCCCGTCAATTTGCTCCCGCTCAAACAGAGAATCACAAAAGCTCCGATCCCGAATATCGCCCTGATAAAACCGGGCCGCGGGGGGTACCGCCGCCCGGAATCCGGTTTTTAGACTGTCAGCCACCACCACGTCCCGCCCCGCGTTTAAAAGGGCCAGCGCCGTGTGAGAGCCGATATAGCCCGCGCCCCCCAACACCAAAATTGCCATTGCTTCTTCCTCCGTTTCACCTGCGCGGCCACGCATAAATGGCGCGGCGGCCCCCGAGTGGGCGCAGGCGGATCATACCGTTTTTTCCCGAATATTGTATCATGTTTTTTGGAGCAAGGAAAGCCCCGATAAAAGTTAGCAAACTGTGCTCAGCGTGGAGAAGTTTTATGGGGCTAAAGGTGTTGCCCAGCAAAGCATGGCGCAAAAAAAGCCCGCCCCGAAAGGGGCGGGCCTTTTTGCTAAGTCAGGATCTAAGATTACTGTGGCAATTAATTACTTAACAGCGACAACAGCAACCGCAGAAACCCGCAGATAGTCATCCGCAGAAGTCTTGTTGTTCATCACGATGACCAACTCAACCTCATCATCGGAAGCAGTGCGATCCTCAGCCTTCAGATAGTCATAGACATCCTTCAGAGAAGAGAAGCCCTTATCCTTCAGATCAGCGAACTGAGCACCGGAGGTCTTCAGAACGCTACCAGCCTCGATATAGAACTTGTCGCGAGTACCGTCCGCATTGGAATCGTACTTGTCATAGCCATCCATATCGAAAACACTAACAGTCGCAGTGCCATAGGGAGAGCCCGCGGTATTATCAGTACCGTTAATACCGTAGATCAGGCTCTTGTTGGCGGTATCAATGTTCGCCTTGGTCAGTGTCAGCTTGAAAGCAGAAGTAGCAGCATCAGTCTTGGTGACTGCGCTCAGCTTGTAAGTGCCATCAGCCTTCTCAGCATAGGTTGCAAAGCGGCCAGCAGACAGATTGTCGGTGGAGGTGTAGTCATCCTCAGCACCATCAACCCACACATGGTAGTTGTAAGTGCGGACACCATCAACAACAGAATCGCCCTTGACAGACTCAATATACAGAACCTTGTCGGAAACAGCGTCGGAGGAGGTGGTCTTGACCACAACAGCCTCAACAGCGCCGTCCTTGTTGATCAGCATCTGAGCGGCATCAGCATTCAGTTTATTATTATAGCTCGTCATCTTCAGCTCGGCCTGGGTTACGTTAGCAAGGCCGTTCTTCACAAAGACGCTCTTCACAGTGCTGTCACTATCGAAGTCCACAAAGATAGTCTTCACACCGGAAGCAATTCTGTAAAGAGTACCATCGGTAGCCTTCACAGTGGAAGCCCCAGTCTTAATCTCATCAGCAGTATCAACAGCCACATAGCCCTTGGTGGCATTCGTAGCCGGCTTCAGAATGGGATTGGTATCAGTGCCCTGAGCAACCACTTCATAGTCAGTGTTGGTCTTGCCGCTGGTCTTATATTTGATCAAATCGCCGTACAGATCATTCTTAGGCTCGGCGCTACCAACATTGATGGAAACCTCATTGCCGGACATATCCCAGCCGGTCAGAGTGTACACCAGCTTGCCGTTAACCAGAGTCTGATAGCTGTCGCCATAGACCATGAAGTCGTCAGTCGTACCGGCATCCTCAATGTAGGTGGCATAGCCATAGGCATCCAGATACAGGGTAACGTCCTTCTTGGTAGAAGAAATGCTGGAAGCGTTCAGGTCAGCAAAGTCAGTGTCGCGGATAGCGGCCAGCTTGTAAGCGGTGCCGCCAACGGTGACGCCGTTGACCTTGTTGCTGTCGTTACGGGTAATGGCAGTCAGCGCACCGGTAACCACCTGAGGAGCCTTCGCACTGTAAGCATCCTTTGTGGCGTTGTTGCCAGTGTAGGTAATCAGCATGTAATCGCCAGACTTGCTGCCCTTCAGATCGGCAAACGCATCGTCGTCGTCGCTGATAGAGGTGATCGTCTGGAAATACTTATTGTTGCTAACAGGATCTCTGCCGGTATCATCCTTCTCAGAAATCTCGCCCACGTCTTCCAGCTGCTTCACGGTGATGGTCTTGCTGGAAACGGTGTTGACTTCCATCAACTGAGCGCGGATGACCACAATGTTAGAGATAACGTCCGCGTTGTTGTCGTCCACATAGATCTCAACCACAATGCCGTTGCCGGTCAGGTTGACCAGCTTCTTAGCCAGAGCCTCAGTGTCGTTGAGCTTCACAGCGTCTTCCAGATCTTTTTCGTTGAAGTACTTAGTGCCCTGATCATTATCATTGATGGTCACCTTGGTGCTCTCGTAGACCTTGTAGCCGTCCAGACCCATATCCTTGACCTTGTCCTTGTTGGTGTCGCCGGAAGGAGCAGCGGTAAAGGTGAAGTCAGCCACCTTGGCAAACTCGTCGATGGTGACGTTCTTGTAAGCCCAGCGAGTAGCGGGACGGCCAAAGTCGGTGGTGGTGTCGGTCAGCTGCTTCAGGTCAGTGAAGTGCTGCTCGGCAAACTGCATCAGGCCATCCTTGCCATTTTTCTCAACATTGGTCATCCGGATGTTGCCGTCGGTGTTGCTCTTGTTTTCAACGTTGGAGTGGTCCTTGGTGCCGACAACCACGTTGATGTCCTTGCCGGTGACGCTGATATCATTGCCCTTGTACTCCACCTTGGTGGCCTTCAGGGTGTTCAGCGCCAGCTGGCAGGCCTGCTCACGGGTCACGCCGGCGTTGCCGGAGAAGGGAGTCAGGAAGTCGTCATACAGGCCGGCAACAGAGCCGACAGAAGCGACCTTCATGGTCCAGCCGGAGCCGGAGAAGCCCTCGATGTCGCCCTTGTAGCCCAGAGCGCCCAGCAGCATCTTCGCGAAAGCGAAGCCGGTCAGGGCGCCGGTGGGACGGAAGGTACCGTCAGAGTAGCCGTTGATGTAGCCGGCAGTCTTGCAGTAAGAGATGACTGCGGCAAAGGTATTGGTCACGGGCACATCCTTGTAAGGAGCGGCTGCGACCTGCAGGGAAGCGGCGGCCTCGGAGCCGATCATCAGAGAAACGATGATCTTGGCGGCGGCGCCGCGGGTCAGAGCCCCGGTGGGCTTGAAGTCGCCGCCCTCATAGCCGGTGATGATACCGATCTTGTTGAGAACCGCAACTGCTTCCTCGTACTGAACTTCACTCTTGTCGGTGAAGTCCTTGTACTCGGTGGCACCGGCGCCGATGGTGACCAAAGACATGGTCATAACCAGCGCCATTACCAGAGAAAGGAACTTCTTCATGGATTTTCCTCCTTAAAAATTTGCCGCTTTCGCCGAAGTCCGCGTCCGGGACACACGCCGGTCCCCTAAACCGTTGGTTTCGGGACCTGCGCTATCGCCTTGCACAGATCCGGTTTCCGCGACATGAATGTTGAACGTCCGAATGAGTCTTTCTTCGCCCGGCGCACATACCGTGGCTAGCCGGTCCCGTATCTGCTCCGGGAAAGGAGAGCCCCCCTCGTTTGTTCATTCTGGATTCTAGCAGATATTTTTTGACGGCGCAATAGCTTTGCGCATTTGTAACAATCTTGTAACACAGCCGCCGCAGGTGGATTTTCCCTGCGGACGGAAAGTAAATTCTTCATTTCACCCAATCCCACTTGAATAAACGAGACAAGTCAAATATAATAGAGTTTTGTAAGAAAGCCCCGAAACGCCGAAGGGAGGCCGCCGTGTCCGAAGCCGTACTGTTTACCGCGTCTACATATTCTCACTTTTATAATTTCCACCGACCCTATCTGGCGGCGTTCCGCAGCCTTGGGTGGGAGGTTCACATTGCCTGTGGGGGAAAAAGCATGGCAATTCCGGAAGCAGACCGGGTAATTCCGCTTCCTTTTGAAAAAAGAATGACCGCTCCGGCCAATTTCCGTGCTCAGGTGCTTCTGCGCCGCGCCATGGAGGAGACGCAATACAGCCTTGTGGTGGCCCACACGTCTTTGGCCGCATTTTTTACCCGCCGCGCGGCGGCGGGCTTAAGCGGGCGCAGGCCCCCCCTTGTCACCGTGGCCCACGGGTATTTATTTGATAATACGACAGCACCCCTCAAGCGGGAAATTCTCCTCGCGGCGGAGCGACTCACCGCTCCCCAGACCGACCTGCTTTTGACCATGAACCAATGGGACTATGAGCTGGCACGGAAAAAGAAGCTGGGACGGCGGGTGGAGAACGTTCCCGGCATGGGCGTGGATTTCTCCCGGCTGGAGGGCCGGGAGACCGACGGCGCTGCGCTGCGGCGGGAGCTGGGGCTTGGCTCGGATGAGCTTCTCGCAGTTTACGCGGCGGAATTTTCCGCCCGGAAGTCTCAGTCCATGCTGCTCCGGGCCATGGCGCTGCTGCCGGAGCGGGTGAAACTGGCCTTGCCCGGACAGGGCGCGCTGCTGGAAGAATGCAAAGCGCTTGCAACGCATCTGGGCGTTGAACGTCGGGTATTTTTTCCAGGTTCGGAGCCGGACATGCCCCGGTGGTACGCCGCCGCTGATCTGGCCGTTTCCGCCAGCCGGTCGGAGGGATTACCTTTTAATGTAATGGAAGCCATGTACGCCGGGCTTCCGGTGACGGCCAGCGCGGTGAAGGGGCACACGGATTTGCTCGTCCGGGGCGGTGGACTACTGTACCCTTACGGGGATGCGGCGGCTTGCGCCGCGCAGCTTCTCCGCTTAACGGAGGATATCGACCTGCGCCAAGAGTTGGGGGCGCAGGCTCATGAAGCAGCCTTGCCCTATGGGCTGGGGCAGGTTTTACCCCAGGTGATGGAAACATACCTCTCCGTCCTGCCCGGCGGGGCGGAGCAAACGCCCGTTTTTGCGGGAACGGCCGAACACGCCGCCACGCGGTAATTGCATAATATTAAACGCAGAACCGGAGGTCTGATAGATGAAAAACACAAAGAAGAATCCCCTGCTTTACGCGCCGGGCGCAGAGGGCGCGCTGCCAGAGGAGCTTTGCAACCGGAGGAGTCTGGCCCTGTTTATCGGGGGACTGTTTCTGCTGGTGACGCTCACCGCGCAGGAGTCCGTGACAACGCTGTGTATTCTGTTGGCGCTGGGAGCATTGCTGACGGCAGCTTTGCTGCGTAAGCGGCCCATAGCTCCTGGTCTTGGGTTTCTTTTTCTTGCGGTGACGCTGTATGTGCTGTGGGCGGGCATATCCTGCTTTCGCAGTCCATACCCCGTGCTGGCTTTAAAGGAATTTGTAAAGATTCTGGCGGGATTTTTGCTGTTTTTGCTGGCTGTCTTTACCGCCGGAAGCGGAAAAAACGCGGGACGAAATGCTATTTCCGCCGTCTCCGCCATCTCCGCTCTGTTTTCTTTTTTAAGTATTGATTTGGTATCCACCCACTGGTTTTCCGGTGTATTTCGCGCCATTGTGGAGACGTTTACGCAGGATTACAGCGTCAATTCCGGCCTTGAGACGGGAACCCGGATCAACTCCCTTCTAGCCGACGGCAACACCTTTGCCAGTGTAACAGGACTGGGCGTGCTCTTGGCGCTGGGACTGGTCCTGAGCAGTCACGGGCGGGAGCGAGCGTTTCATACGGTGTGTCTGTTTCTCTCGGCGCTTGGTTTCGTGCTGGCCTTCAGCCTTGGCGCCGTGGGTTTTATTGCCGCTGCGTTCGTGCTGTTTTTGTTGGCAGTGCCCAAGGGAGAAAAACTCTCCGCCGCCGTTTTAATGGTGGAGACGCTGGTGGTCACCATGCTTGGGGTTGTGGCAGTTTATGTTTCCGTGTTTGACGGGACAAAGCAATTTTCCCTCATTCCCCTTCTGGCGGCGCTGGTGGGATCTACTGGTCTCGCTGCGCTGGACGGCTTCTTATCCCAGAAAATCTGCACGACCCTTTCCCGCCACAGAGTGCTGTCTCTCGGTGCCGCCGCGGCGCTGCTGCTCTGCGGGGCCGTATACGGGGTCTTGGCGTTTCGCCTCACCGGCCCTGCCACTCTGGCGCCGGGCGAGGTTTTGAACCGGGCGGCAGACCTTTCCGCCGGAGCGTACACCCTTTCCACCGCAAGCAGCGGAAATACTGTTGTGCATGTCACGGCCCAGAACGAAACCGACTTAATTCTCCACACCTCGACCGTGCTTTACGACGGTGTATCGGACGGTGCAGCCTTCACCGTGCCGGAGGGGACCGAAGCGGTCTGGTTTGCCGTCTCCCTGCCCGAGGGCGGGACGGTGGAACAACTTTCCTATACCGGGTCGGAGGACGGAAGCCTGAAACTCCATTACAGACTGTTGCCCGGCTTCATGGCGAATCGGCTTCAGGGCCTTTGGGCCAATCAGAACTCCGTTCAGCGGACGGAATTCTGGCGGGACGGCCTACGCATTTGGGAAAAATCTCCGCTGCTGGGCGAGGGACTGGGTGCGGTGGAAGCAGGGCTTTACTCCGTCGCTCGGTTTGAGTACCAAAGCCGGTACGTCCACAACCATTACGTTCAAACGCTGGCGGACGCCGGTATCATCGGCCTTGTTTTGTTCGCCGGCGTGTTGGCCTCCTCTTTTGGGACGGCGCTGGCAGGACGGAAGCGGGGTGCGCCGCTGGCTCCCGCACTGTTTGCAGCAACCGGGTTTGCCTCCCTTCAGGCAGTCAACCAGGCGGCGTTTTCTCTCAGCTCGTTTTTGTCTCTGATGTTCTGCATCTGGGCGGGAATCAGTGTTCACTGTACGCAGACCGCCCCGGGAGCCGCCAAGGCCCCCGCCATGGAAGCTGCTGTGGCTGTGGAGTCAAGGGCGAAGAGATCCGCCGCCAAACCCAATATCGGAAATGTGCAGCTTCCTCCTTCAAAAGGCTGGACAGCCTGCAAGGCTCTGCTGTTATCCGCCCTTGCAATTACAACGGTCTGGAGTGGGCTTCTCCTCAACCATCTGCGGGTAGACAATGACATGATGTTCGGTCAGGGCACTGTTTTCCAGCGGCTTGACAGAGCCATCCGAAGCGACCCCTTCAGTCGTCAGGACTCCACGCAGGCCTACATTTATTATAGCGACCAGTCCGACGACGAATCGGTTCAAAATCAGGCCGGACTGTATGCCTCGACCTATACCCGGCCCGGAAATACGGACCCGGACTTTCTAGCCGAGTACTTTTTTGACCACCACATTCCCCAAAGTGCGTTTACCTCTCTTTCCCGCCATCTGGCATTCAACCGGGCCAGGACAGGGGCGTGGCAATATGCGCTTACGCTCTTGGCGGAGCAGGACGACGGTACGCCGGAATTCCGGGAGTTGTCATTGGGCATTGCGGCGCAGCTTCAGGCAGCAAATAACTATCTTCTCCAGCCCATCACCCTGTACGGCCGGGCCCAGACCTATTTGGACTCTCTTCAATAACGCCCTCAGTTTCCTGGTATCTTTTAAAAGTGGCCGCCTTCCAATTGGAAGGCGGCCACTTTCCATTTCCCTTGGGAAACCGGAGTGCCGACGCCGGTTGACAGAAGTTCGCTTCCGGGGTACAATCAAATGCGCGTAAAATGTCTATTTCGGGAGGATTTCGGAATGATTAAGGAGAACCAGCGGCTGCTGAACCAATTGCACGTCCTGTCTGACGGTGTGTTGGTGTTTGTCTCCATGCTGCTGGCCTATTGGGTGCGTTTTTCTCTTATGGGCGGCATTGAGGGGATCCCATTTTTCTATTATGTGGCATTGGGCGGAACGGCTGCTGCGCTGTGTCTGCTGAGCTACGCCATGGCGGGGCTGTACGAGTCCTATCGATCCATCCGGTTCCACCGGGAGGCGGCGCGGCTTTTAAGCGTCACCGCCATGGATACCGCGCTGTTGGTGGCCATCCTGTTTGTGTTTCATTTGAACAATATGTCCCGCTGGACGCTGGTTTTGTTTTTCTGCTTTACAAGTGGGCTACTTTTGATGAAGCGGGCTTTTTTGCGGCTTTTGTTGCGCCGCTTTCGGGCCAAAGGTTATAATCTCAAGCATATCGTGCTGGTAGGCAGCGGCCCAGCGGCGGAAAATTATCTGAAAAAGGTGGCGGCGCAAAAAAACCTTGGTTTTCTGGTGGACGGTGTGGTCTGCGACGGCGGACCTTGGGGCGTGCTTCCCCTTTTGGGCAGCTATGACCAGTTGGAGGAGCTGCTCAATCAGCGCAAGCCGGACGAAGTGGTGCTGGCAATTCCGGGGGCGGACAACGGGAGGATGCCAAGTTTGATTTCCGTCTGCGAAAAAACCGGCACGAAAGTATCCATCATTCCCTTCTATGCGGCGCATCTGCCCAGCAATCCGCAGGTGGACAATCTAGACGGACTGCCTCTCATCAATCTGCGGCGGATTCCGCTGGACAATCTGGGCAACGCCTTTTTAAAAAGGGCGGAGGACATCTGCGGCGCGCTGATTTTGATTATTCTGACTTCCCCTTTGATGGTATTTGCCGCCATTGGCGTGAAGCTTAGCTCCCCGGGTCCCATTTTGTTCCGGCAGGAGCGGGTAGGGCGCAACAAAAGGCCCTTCAAGATGTACAAATTCCGCTCTATGCGGGTCAACGCAAAGGAAGCCACCGGCTGGAGCACCAATGCCGACCCTCGAAAAACCCGCTTTGGCTCTTTGATCCGCAAGCTTTCCATTGACGAGTTGCCCCAGTTTTTTAATGTCCTCAGAGGCGACATGTCTCTGGTGGGCCCCCGTCCGGAAGTTCCCCACTTTGTGGAGCAGTTTCGGGAGAATATCCCCCGCTATATGGTCAAGCATCAAGTGCGCCCCGGTATCACCGGCTGGGCGCAGGTCTGCGGCTTCCGAGGGGACACGTCAATCGAGGGCCGTATCGAGCACGATCTTTATTACATTGAAAATTGGAGTCTTCTGTTCGATGTGAAAATTCTGCTGATGACCGTGTTTCGCGCGGTGAACGGTGAAAAGCTGAAAACCTGAAAACCTGACGGTGCTTTCTTTGCCGGCCCTTCGCGCGAGTTTGGCCCCGCCCTATTTTGCCCACAAAGAGGGGCGGTCCGCATTGCGCGGACCGCCCCTCTTTATTAGAAAGCCCCGTTCCTTTTGGAGCGGGGCTTTCCGGTTTTTATTCTTCCGAAGCTTCTTCCTGCGCGGGCGTGGACATAACCTCGAAGAAATTTTCCGGAACTTCTTTTTCCAGCAGGGTCTGCGTGCCATCGGCGGCCACGTTTAAGACTGCAATTTTCACAATTTCACCCCCAGCATCACGATGCGGCTTCCCGCTGCCAGCGGCTGATAGGCGTTAAAATTCAGATTAGAGTACTGGATTCGCTGTTTTAGAGTTGCATTACAATAACTCAAGTAGTTTAACGACGGACCACTGGTACTTCCGTCCGGCGCACCGAACCAATTTAGCACAAAGCCGAGCCGGGTATAGGGAATACGGGCTCCAAACGAAGACCCTCCCGAATCAATATATACCCCGCCCAGAGTGGATTGAATGTTGTACCCGGACCCGTTGAAGTAATAATAGCTCGAGGAGCCCCGGTCCTCGTCCAACGTCAGTTCCACCCGGGATGTGTAGGTCACGGCCTTTAATCTAGCATAAAACACTACCTCAGCGTAAGCCGCCCAGTCAATTCCCTGAAGGGAAAGATTGACCTGATTGGCGTCATGGGCAAGGGTTACATCTGCCAGGCGGGCAATGGGATTTGTGGCAATGATGCTGCTTTGCAGGGCCGCATCCGCACTTTTGCGCGCAAACTCTTCTGCTGCGTCCGCATTTCTGCGCGCTGCTTCTTCGGTCGTATCCGCACTTATGCGCGCGAACTCTTCCGCGGCAGCTCCCGCTTCGCGGGTGGCTTTTTCCACCGATATTGCAGCGGCGTTTGCCGCCAGTGCCGCGTCGATTTTGGCATTGTCGGCGTTGAAATCATCCATCAGAATGCGGTCCGTTTTTTTCCAGCGACTGAGCTGGTATTGTTCTGTTCGGTCCAAAAAAGTTCCTCCTTTGTCTTCGGCGTTTGCTTGCCATATTCTCACGCCGGATTTGTGTCGCTGCGGGTCTGCCCCGTCGCGTTTTTTAAGCCCATCCGCCACCAAAAAATTACTTATATTGCAGAGAATTAAAAATGGGCCTTATTCTCACATCTTTTAAGAAGGATTCATGTACGTCTGCGTACACGACGCCTGTAAAATTTTCACGAATTTGTTGCCAGACAAGAAAGAGTCGTGAGGAGAACTTCCTCACGGCTCTTTCTTTTTTCGTGCCATACAGCTTTCTGCACGGGCTTCCAATTGTCCCAGACGCTTTCGGTTGTGACAAAGAAGGTCGCTGGTGGCGTCGATCAGACTTTGCTCGCCGGACTGGAATACCGCCACAAG
>NZ_DAMBZJ010000001.1:97618-104626 GCF_032060045.1 Oscillibacter sp. | reverse complement strand
ATACAAAGTCTGGAGTTCTTTTCGCAGAACCGTGTCCTGCCGCTCCTCACAGGTCAGCCAAACCTCTACCAACTTTTGATTGGAACTGACGCATATCTCCAATAGGCGCCGTCTCCTTTCGTAATATCGCGTGCGATGCTGCATTTTTGGTGTTAACGTTCCGCCTTTTGTGGTGAACGAAACCAGTGCCATGGTTTTTTCTGTAAAGGGCCTGCCGCCTTCGCTGCACCCAGTATCCCCATATTTTGGATGAATATTCCAGCACGCGTATCACTCTCGCGTCCATGTCACCTATGGATTTCTTTTTTTAAACAGCCGGATGAAACAGAAACTCGGCAGAGCCAATGCCCTGCCGATCTTTTTGCTTGCGTATTTCCCCAAGCTGATATACAATGTTATCTATCCATAACATTACGGATGTGATTTATATTGACAGAACGTTTTGACATTGCCGGCTATTGCCGAATTTCCGTGGATGAAGAGTTAGACCGAGACAACACCTCCATCGAAAACCAAAAGGCCATCCTTTCAGACTTTGTGCGCCAGCGCTTCCCCGGTTCCTCTATCTCCTTCTACGAGGACCGGGATCGCTCGGGCTATACCTTTGAGCAGCGAGAGGGGTATCAAACTCTGCGGAAAGAGCTGATGTCCCATCGCAAGGAAATTCTTCTTGTCAAGGATTTTTCTCGTTTTTCCCGTCGGAACAGCCGGGGTCTGGTGGAACTGGAGGATTTGAGAGACGCGGGTGTGCGCATTATCTCCATCGGGGACGGCATCGACTTTCCCAACGACGACGACTGGCTGAAAATTCAATTTCAGTTCCTCATCAACGAGATGCCTGTGACGGACACCAGCAAAAAGGTGAAGTCGGTCATCAGACGGCGGCAGGCGGATGCAAACTGGATTTGCGCCGCGCCTTACGGCTATGTCGTCAATAAGCAGAAATTGTTTGAAATCGTGCCCACCGAGGCGGATATTGTGCGTAGCATCTTTTCCCTTTATAACGATGGCTGGGGTTATAAAAAAATTGCCAATCATCTCACCGAACAGGGCATTCCCACCCCCCGCATGGCGGAGCGGGACCGCAAAGAGGCAGAGGGTGCAGAATACCGTCGGCAGGTGAAGACGGCGTGGAGCATTGTCACCGTGCAAGGTATTTTGGACAACGATTTTTATATCGGTACGCTGCGGCAGGGTAAATACGCCCGTAAAAAAATAAACGGAAAGGAATTGAAACGGAACGAGTCGGAGCATCTTGTGTTTGAAAACCACCATCAGCCAATAATTGACTACCGCACCTTCGCCACCACCATGGCTCTGCGGGAAAAACGCACCACATCCAACTACCGGGGCGTGAAGATCAACGACAACGTATACTCCGGGTTCCTTTTCTGCGGTGACTGCGGCTCCCCCATGTTTGCCATGAGCCGGCCGGATTTAAAGGATGCCTACCGCTGTGGAGAGTATCACAAGCGGGGTTTGAAGGCCTGTACCAGTCATCATATCCGGGTGGACCGACTGGACGAGGTGATGAAGGTCTATCTCCGTAAGGTGCGGGAGCACTCCACCGCCATGCTGGACCGGCTGAATGCGGATCTTGCCCGCGAACAGGAAGATGTGGAAGAAACAGAGCGCTCGGCAGAGCATCTGGGAGAAATTCTCAGAAACCTTCAGCAGGAGCTGAAAGCCACCAAGCGCCAGCGCATCCGGGACATTATGCGCCACCCGGAGCAGGAGGAAACCTTGGAGGAAACCTATGACGAGCTGGAGGGCGATCTTCTTGGCCGCATTGAGGGCCTGCAAACCCAGATTTCCATGACCGAGGACAAGCGCAACACCATTATTCAGGTAAACCGCGTCGCCAAAACCGCCTTGGACGTATTTGAAGACATTCTCAAAAAGCCCAAGCTGGAGCGAAATGATCTGGAACTGATGATCCATCGTATGAATATTTTTGAAGACCACATTGAAATTCAACTCAAAGCGGATGTAGACGCAATTTTGCAGTCCACTGGAACGGGTGTGTCCCTTGGGGCCGAAGAGGAAGCGGTGCCCGCCATGGCTCTTTCGGAGAGTACGGAAGCGATTATGCAGAGTGCCGAGCATCGCCTGCAAATCGCCCAGTCCAGCTTAAACCGGCCGGACAAGGTGTTTGATGTCAATCTTATCAGTGACGGCGACCCGTTAGAGATTTACACCAGCCGGGACGGTGAGGTCATTTTTAAAAAATACTCGCTGCTGGGCGGCGTGGAGGACTTTGCCGGCCAGCTTTGCGAGTCCGTCAGCAAATCCACCGGCGCCATCTGCGCTGTCACCGACCGGGACACTATTGTGGCCGTGGCCGGCGGCGGACGGCGGGAGCTGATGGGTAAGCACATTTCTCCGGAGCTGGAAGAGCAAATGGAGACGCGTAAGGTCTATCAGGCAGACCCGGCCCAGCCCACCATGCCAGTGAGCGACTCTGTTGAGAAGTTTCAGGTTTTGCTGGCGGCCCCCATTTTGTCAGAGGGCGATCTGCTGGGAGCCGTGGTGTTTGTGGGTCAGGGACCCCTGATCCCCGTCTCCGAAACGGAATATAAGCTGGCACAAACCATCGCCTCGTTTATGGGCAAACACATGGAGAGCTGAATCCAAAAAACTGCGCCGGGAAGCGAATTTGCTTCCCGGCGCGCGTTTATTACAATTAAATATAGAACAACAGGTCACTGTACACGGGGAAGGGCCAGTATTCCCGGGCAGTCAGCGTCTCCAACTCATCGGCTAGCTTCCTCGCGGCGATCATGTCGGGGAGAATGGTGTCATGGGCATAGTCCATGGCGGTTCTGGAATCGCCGTGTGGCTTGCTCAGATCCTCCTCCAACCGCTCTGTTGCCTCCAGCAGACCGTCGGCAAGCGTACCGATTTTTGCCGCAATGTCCCTTTCGTACCGATGAGCCGCGCCCATGGCACTCTTGTCTGCCGCGCGGCGACACAGCTCTCCGGCGTAGGAAGAGACCGCGGGAAGAATCTGCCGCCGAATCATGTCCGCCATAATTTTCCCTTCAATGGAGATGGTGGTGGCGTAGTTCTCAATGTGAATTTCAGCCCGAGCCTCAATCTCGCTCTTGGTGTAGATGCCGTGCTTGATATACAGATCCATGTTCTTCTGGGCGGTATAGGTTTTCAGTGCGTCGGGAGAGGAGGCCAAATTGGAAAGGCCTCTCCGCTCGGCTTCCTGAATCCATGCATCATCATAGCCGTTGCCGTTGAAAATGATGTGCTGATGCTCAGTAAACGTCTTGCGAATAAGCGCCTGCAGCTCAGCTGTACAATCTTTCGCCTTTTCAAGCTGGTCTGCAAACTGCTCCAGTTCCTCCGCCATAATGGTGTTCAAAGCGATGTTGGGCCCGGAAATAGACTGGGACGAACCCAGCATGCGGAACTCAAACTTGTTGCCCGTAAACGCCATGGGAGAGGTGCGGTTGCGGTCCGTGTTGTCCTGCCGGATGGAAGGCAGCACATCCACTCCCACCTCTAGCGTCCGCTTTCCAGCATCCGTATATGCGGTGCCGTTGATGATGGATTGCACCACTGCGTTCAGCTCGTCGCCCAGGAAGATGGACACCACGGCGGGAGGCGCCTCTTGCGCGCCCAGACGATGATCGTTCCCTGGAAAAGCCACGGTGGAACGCAGCACATCCTGATATTCATCCACGCCTTTGATAAATGCGGCAAGGAACAGCAAAAACTGGGCGTTCTGGCTAGGCGTGGAGCCCGGCTTGAGCAGGTTTTTGCCCGTGTCGGTGCCAAGGGACCAGTTGTCGTGCTTTCCGGAGCCGTTGACGCCGGCGAAGGGCTTTTCGTGCAGCAGGCAGACCAAACCGTGACGGTCGGCCACCCGCTTCATCATCTCCATGGCCAACTGGTTATGGTCGCAGGCGGTGTTGGCGTCGGTGAAAATAGGGGCCATTTCATGCTGGCAAGGGGCCACTTCGTTGTGCTTGGTCTTGGACAGCACCCCCACCTTCCACAGTTCCTCGTCCAGCTCCTTCATAAACCCGGCCACGCGGGGACGGATGGCCCCGAAGTAATGATCCTCCAGCTCCTGTCCCTTAGGGGGCTTCGCTCCAAACAGGGTCCGCCCGCAGAACCGCAGGTCTTCTCTCTGGGCATAGCCCTTTTTGTCGATGAGGAAATATTCCTGCTCCGGCCCCACCTGCGGTGTGACGCGCCGGGTTTCCGTGTCGCCGAATAGGCGCAGAATGCGCACTGCCTGACGGCTGACTTCGTTCATGGAACGAAGCAGAGGTGTCTTTTTGTCCAGCGCCTCGCCGGAATAAGAGCAGAAAATCGTGGGAATGCAAAGACTTCCGTCCTTGATAAAGGCAAAAACCGTGGGATCCCATGCGGTGTAGCCCCGGGCCTCGAACGTGGCCCGCAGTCCGCCGGAGGGGAAGGAGGACGCGTCCGGCTCACCCCGGACCAGCTCTTTGCCAGAGAACTCCATAACAATCTTTCCCCCACCGATGGGAGCCACAAAGCTGTCGTGCTTTTCCGCGGTGACGCCGGTCATGGGCTGGAACCAATGTGTAAAGTGGGTAGCCCCGTGCTCCACGGCCCATTGCTTCATCGATTCGGCAATCTCATTGGCAATGGAAATATCCAAAGAGGTGCCGTCGGTAATGCACTTTTTCCACGCGTTGTAAGACGCGGGGGACAGGCGCTGGCGCATGGTTTCCTCATTAAAAACAAGGCTGCCGAACAGCTCCGGCAGGGCGGTCGGTGTGGTAGTCATAGCATTCATCCTCCTGTTTTCTGTGTAATACGCCGATTTTATGGAAATCAGGGGCTGGGGCCCCGAATTGCTTACGTTCCGCTTTGCCCGTAGTTGGAGAGCACGCGGGCGGAGGGGTCTGTTACATTGCAGCCCTCCCACGCTTTGTTTGGCATCCAGAAATCCTTGATCATTTTGGCCTGACCGGGATACGCCTTCTCAAACAGGTCCCGGTACAGCAGGCTCTCCTTTGTAAAGGGCATGCAATAATCATACTTGCGCCGCTGCCGCTCAAACTCTTCGTCAGAATATACTGTCTCGGCATAGGCCTTCAAATCGTCCACCATGGAGTGACCCACCGCGTCGGAAAATGCCGCCTTCTCCCGCCACAAGATGCTCTCAGGAAGCAGATGGTCGTTTTCAAAGGCATGGCGCAGGAGATACTTCCCCATTCCATAGGTGTTTAATTTCACGGCGGGGTCAATGGCCATCACGTATTTCACAAAGCCCAGATCGCCGAAGGGAACGCGGGCCTCGATGGAATTGTCCGCGATGCAGCGGTCCGCCCGGAGTACGTCGTACATATAAAGCTCTTCAATCCGCTTCTGGGACTCCTGCTGAAACGCGGTAGCGGAAGGGGCAAAGTCGGTATATTTATAGCCGAACAGCTCGTCGGAAATTTCGCCGGTGAGCAGCACGCGAACGTCTGTCTTTTCATGAATTGCCTTGCAGCAGAGATACATGCCCATGCTGGCCCGGATGGTGGTGATGTCCCAGGTGCCCAGAAGGGAGATGACCTCCGGAAGCGCCGCAAGCACCTCCTCCCGGGTCATGTAGATTTCGGTATGGTCCGCGCCGAGAAAATCCGCCGCTTCCCGCGCGTATTTCAGATCAATCGCGTCTTGATCCATGCCAATGGCAAAGGTGCGGATTTTTTTCCCCAGAACCACGGAGCCGATGGCGCAAACCAAGGAGGAATCCAGGCCGCCGGAGAGAAGAAAGCCCACCGGCGCATCCGCGTCCAGCCGCTTATCCACGGCGGCGATCAGCCTGTCGCGGATTCCCCGGCAAACGGTATCCAGATCGCCCCGAACCCGAGAAGTTACTTCCGTAAGGTCCGCAAACCGGATAAACTTTCCGTAGGCATAATAGTGTCCCGGAGGGAATGGGCAAATCTCGTCGCACAGGCCCACCAGATTTCTTGCCTCGCTGGCAAATACAATCGCGCCGCTCGCGTCGTACCCGTAGAACAGGGGACGGATGCCGATGGGGTCCCGGGCGGCAATCAGTGAATCGGTTGCGGAATCATAGATAATCAGAGCAAACTCCGCATCCAGCCGGGCAAACATGGACAGCCCGTATTCGTGGAACATGGGAAGCAACACTTCGCAGTCACTGCCGCTTTTAAACGTATATCTCTGAGAGAGCTGTTTGCGGATGGGGCGAAAGCCGTAGATTTCACCGTTGCACACCGCCTGATCTTCTTCAAGCTGAAAGGGCTGCATCCCCGTCTCGTCCAAACCCATGATGGCCAGACGGTGAAAGCAGAGATAGCCGGACTTTGTTTCGGTAACACGGCTCATGTCCGGTCCCCGGTCCACGGAGCGGTTAAAGTAAGCTTTAACCTCTTCTTCCGTCAATTTTTTGCTTGAAAATCCCATAATTGAACACATAAAAAGCACCTCCGGATTTTGTACCTCTTCCTTGGAAGAGCGTATAAAAACGCAGCTATATCCTAAAATTTTAGGACGAATAGCTGCTATCCGCGGTGCCACCTAACTTACTGTAAAACAGTCACCTTCAAGGCTCCAACAAGCCCGTGCGCTTTAACGGTCGCAACTCGTCTTTCCTACTGGCAGGGGGTCCCGCGTTCAGATCGCAGCTCCGGAGTGTTCTTCGCGCGGACTCTTGTGCAGGCTTCCCACTGCCGCCTGCTCACTTTGACCGATTTTCCGCGGTACTTTTCTCCATCAACACCTTTGTTGATATGTTCAGTTTTTAAATAAAACCGCTGCGGTTTTAATGGAGCAAGTTTACCACCCCAAAGCGCGGCTGTCAACGTCAAATTAAACGAATATTCCCGGCAGGCTCTTGCATTTTTGCTAAATATTGCGTCATAGTCTCCGGGAATGTATGCTATACGGAGGACATTTGTCGCTTTATCAAACATTTTTTGCAGCTCCGGTCCACAAAAATTCTTTGACGGCGATAAAAATCTCTAACGGCGGGCCGCGTTTCGGGACATTTTCCCAAGG
>NZ_DAMBZJ010000001.1:93041-97608 GCF_032060045.1 Oscillibacter sp. | reverse complement strand
CTGCCGGTCACAAACTGATTTCAACGCTCCCGCCGGGGGCGCCGGCAAAGGCCGGCCGTGCAATCTCCAAAAATGCTTCCACCTGCTGGGGACACCGTCCGATGTATAGCGCGGGGTCCAGCACCGCGGCGATTTCCTCGGCCGTCATGCCGAACATCGGCTCTTCTGCCAGCCGCTCCAGCAAATCGCAGGGTTCGCCCTCCTTCATCCGGGCCGTGGCGGCCATAGAGCACTCCCGAATTACTTCGTGGAGCTGTTGGCGGTCTCCCCCGCGCTTCACTGCCTCCATCATCAGATTCTCCGTGGAGATAAATGGCAGATACTCCCGCACCGTTTTGTCCACGATTTTTTCATTGACGTGCAGACCATCCGTCACATTGGCCATCAGGCGCAAAATCGCGTCGGCGCACAAAAAACCCTCTGGAAGAGAGATGCGCCGGTTGGCGGAGTCGTCCAGCGTCCGTTCCAGCCATTGTACGCTTGCGGTCATGGGGGCGTTCATGGCGTCCGCCATCAAATAGCGGGAAAGGGAGCAGATGCGCTCCGCGCGCATGGGATTTCGCTTATAGGGCATGGCGGATGACCCAATCTGGTTTTTTTCAAAGGGTTCCTCAACCTGCCGGTCGTGCTGCAATAGCCGCAGATCATTGGCAAAGCGATAGCAGCTCTGGGCGATGGAGGAAAGCACATTTAAAATCCGGCTGTCCAGCTTGCGTGGATAGGTCTGCCCGCACACGGCAAAGCACTCTCCAAATCCGAAGGCGGCGCACAGCAGTCGGTTCATTTCGTCCACCTTTTCGCCGTCTCCATCAAACAGGTCCAAAAAGCTTGCCTCTGTGCCGGTGGTGCCCCGGCAGCCCAAAAATTTCATGCTGCCTAAAAGAAAGTCCAACTCCTCCAAGTCCGACAGTAAATCCTGCATCCAAAGAGTGGCCCGCTTGCCCACCGTCACAAGCTGAGCGGGCTGATAATGGGTATAGCCCAGCGTGGGCATGGCCTTATACTTCTCCGCGAAATCGCCCAGATTTTCCAGCACCGTGCAAAGCTCTCCCCGGAGATAGTTCAGCCCGTCCCGGAAAAGAATCAAATCCGCGTTGTCGGTGACATAGCAGCTTGTGGCCCCCAGATGAATGATGCCCGCAGCGGAGGGCGCCGCCTGTCCAAAGGCATACACATGGGCCATCACATCGTGACGAACCTCTTTTTCCCGCTTGGCGGCGCAGTCGTAGTCAATGTCGCTCACATGAGTAGCCAGCTCATCCACCTGCTCCTGCGTGATGGGCAGGCCGAGGGCCCGCTCCGCCCGGGCCAGCTCCACCCATAGCTTCCGCCAGGTTTGAAACCGGGTGTCGGGAGAAAACAGGCGCAGCATATAGTTTGATGCATACCGCGACGCCAGAGGGGATTCATAGCGCTCCTTGCTCATAGTGTGTCAGCCTTTCACAGTGAAATTGGGAAGAGGGAGACGCCCGGAGGTCGTCTCCCTCCCCGGGAATACAGCGGTTTTCCCCGCGGGGTTCGGTTTTACCGGATAACAATGGAGTCCCGCTCCGGTCCCACGGAGACATACCCAATACGGCAGCCAATGGCTTTTTCCACCAGCAGCACATAGTCCTGCGCGGCCTTGGGCAAATCCTCCCATCGGCGCACGCCGGAGATGTCGCACTTCCAGCCGTCCACATACTCCGTCACGGGTTTTGCATCGGCGAGAATCGAAGGGAAGGGAAACGCGTCGGTCTGCTGCCCGTCCAATTCATAATGGGCACACACAGGAATTTTTTCGAGATAGCTCAGCACGTCCAACTTTGTCAGGGCGATGTTCGTCGCGCCCTGCACCTCCACGCCGTACCGCGTGGCCACCAGATCGATGGGCCCCACCCGGCGGGGGCGGCCAGTTTTCGCGCCGTATTCGTTTCCGGCCACCCGAAGCTGTTCGGCCTCTTCGCCAAACCACTCGCAGGTGAACGGCCCCTCCCCCACACAGGAGGAATAGGCCTTCACCACGCCCACCACCTCGTCAATCTTTGCCCAAGGCGCGCCAGAGCCCACGGGGGCGTAGGCGGCGATGGCGTTGGAGGAAGTGGTATAGGGATAAATCCCGTAATCCAAATCCCGCAAAGAGCCGAGCTGAGCCTCGAAGAGAAAGCTCTTGCCCTGTGCCTGTGCTCCACGCAAAAACGCACCGGTGTCGCAGATAAAGGGCTTCAGCTTTTCGCCAAAATTCTCAATCCAAGCCATCAGCTCCTCCATGGTATAGGGCTTCGCTCCGTAGACCTTTTCAATGGTCAGGTTTTTCCACTCCAAAAGCGACGCAAGGTGCTCCTTCAGCCGGGTGGGATACAGCAACTCCCCCGCCTGCACGGTTTTCTTCTGATATTTGTCGGAATAGAAAGGAGCAATCCCCTGCTTGGTGGAGCCGTATTTCTTGTCGGCAAGGCGCTGTTCCTCCAGCCCGTCCAGCAGGCGGTGCCACGGCAGCAGCAAGGACGCCCGGTCGCTGATTTTCAAATTCTCCGGGGTGATGGACACACCCTTGCCTCGAATCTCTTCCATCTCGTCCCACAGACTTTCGCAGTCCACCGCCACGCCGTTGCCCAGGATATTCACCACGCCCGGACGGAAAATACCAGAGGGCAGCAGGTGCAGTGCGAACTTGCCGAATTCGTTCACCACGGTGTGCCCGGCGTTGCCGCCGCCCTGGTAGCGAATGACCACGTCGTAACGGTCGGTGATGAGGTCCACCATACGGCCCTTCCCCTCGTCGCCCCAGTTGATGCCTACAATCGCGCAGTTTGCCATAGCGCCAGCCTCCCCAAAAGTTTCATTGATATGGTCGGACAGGTCTTTTTTAAAAACCCGCAACCTTTTTGATTATACAGAAGGCGCGGGCATAAGTAAAGGGTTCGTTTTTAATGTCCGATATAAATTTTTAAGATACCGGTTTTCGGAATTTCGCCGCGCTCTTGGCGCGGAGAGGAAAGCGGACGCTCTCCCGGCGGACCGGAACCATGTTTTCATTGTACCCCCCCGTGCCGGCAAAGTAAACCGTTTCTCCCTGCTTTCGGGTGAAAAAAGGGGGATCAGCGCTTTTCAATCGGCGTGGTTTATGGTAGAATGTCCGCGTTGCGGACATTCTACCTGATACAGGTCATTTTTCTCAGACCCTAATGGGACAACCGAAAAACGCGACATTTTATATCACAAACTTTCGTCTGTGGTAAAAGTCGGACTGATATAAATTTGGGAGATATGCGGAGGGGGATTACACTATGGAACACATTGGATTTGACAACGAATTATATTTAAGGCTCCAGTCGGAGCATATTCGCCGCCGGATCAGTGATTTTGGAGGAAAGCTATATCTGGAATTCGGCGGGAAGCTATTTGACGACTACCATGCCTCCCGGGTGCTGCCGGGCTTTGCGCCGGACAGCAAGGTGCGGATGCTTCAGCAATTGGCGGCAGATGTGGAAATTGTCATCGCCATCGCGGCGGGAGACATCGAGAAGAATAAAATCCGGGGAGATTTGGGCATCCCTTATGATGAGGATGTACTCCGCCTGATCGACAGCTTTCATTCCCTTGGGCTGTACGTAGGCAGCGTGGTCATCACCCGCTGGGAGGGACAGGTTGCCGCGCAGGCCTTCCGCCGCCGGCTGGAGACTCTGGGCGTGCGGTGCTTTCTACACTACCCCATTTTGGGGTATCCTTCAGACATTGATCGCATCGTCAGCGACGAAGGCTTGGGGAAAAACGATTATATCGAAACCACCCGTTCTCTGGTGGTGGTGACGGCTCCGGGTCCCGGCAGCGGAAAAATGGCCACCTGCCTCAGCCAGCTTTACCATGAGAATCAGCGGGGCGTGCAAGCAGGTTATGCGAAGTTTGAAACCTTCCCCGTCTGGAATCTGCCCTTAAAGCACCCGGTGAATCTGGCCTACGAGGCCGCCACGGCGGATCTTTCCGACGTGAATATGATTGACCCCTTCCATCTGGAAGCTTATGGAAAAACGGCAGTGAACTACAACCGGGACGTGGAGATTTTCCCCGTGCTGGACGCCATGTTCCGCCGCATTCAGGGATCCTCTCCATACAAGTCCCCAACGGACATGGGCGTGAATCAGGCGGGCAACTGCATTGTGGACGACGAAGCCTGCCGGTTTGCCTCCCGGCGGGAAATTCTCCGCCGGTTTTACGCCGCCGGAGCAGATGAAGCCCGGGGCCGGGGCGACGTAGAAACCGTTCGCAAGCTGAAGCTTCTGATGAATCAGGCGGACGTAACGCCGGAGATTTGCCCCGCCGTTGGCGCAGCGATTGCCAAGGCCGAGGCCACCGGCGCACCCGCCGGGGCCATGGAACTGAGCGACGGACGCATCATCACCGGTAAAACCTCCGCCACGCTGGGGGCCGCATCGGCTCTACTTTTAAACGCGCTAAAAGCACTGGGCGACATTGGCGACCAGTTCGAGCTGATTTCCTCGCAGGTACTGGAGCCGGTGTGCCGCCTGAAAACAGAGTATCTCGCCCACCGCAACCCCCGTCTTCACACCGATGAGGTGCTGCTGGC
>NZ_DAMBZJ010000001.1:59332-93031 GCF_032060045.1 Oscillibacter sp. | reverse complement strand
CGGAGTTGGCCCAGCAGCAGCTTCCCAAGCTGCGGGATGCGGAGGCTCATTTCACCGTGATTCTCTCCCCCGTGGATGAGCAGCTTTTGCGGCGGCTGGGTATTCAGGTCAGCTGCGAGCCGAAATTTGGCAGCGGAAAGCTGTATCATAAATAAGTTTATTATCACAGGCGCTTCCCCGTGCGGAGAAGCGCCTGTTCCGGCGAACTACGAAAAATGCCCCTGAACAGGGTGGCACATCCATCCGGACCATCCCCATAGGGCGCACGGCGCCCCCGCAAAAACAATTTGAGAAGGGACACTTTATGGAGATCATTCAACTTTTGGCGGAGGAACTGAAGCAGGACCCCCGGTATGTGGAAAATGTGGTAAAGCTCATCGACGAGGGGAACACCATCCCCTTCATCGCCCGCTACCGCAAGGAACTCCACGGCGCCATGGACGACACGGTGTTGCGGACGCTGGAGGAGCGGCTGACCTACCTCCGAGGCCTTGCCGAACGACGGGAAACAGTGAAAGCCACCATCGAAGAGCAGGGCAAGCTGACGGAGGAGCTCTCCGCCGCCATCAACAGAGCAAAAACCTTGGCGGAGGTGGAGGACCTCTACCGGCCTTATAAGCAAAAGCGCCGTACCCGGGCCACCATTGCAAAGGAAAAAGGGCTGGAACCCCTTGCCCTGCTGCTGTACGCGCAGGAGCGGGACTGCCCCGATCCGCAGGAAGCCGCCAAGGCATATCTTGATGCGGAAAAGGGCGTGGAATCGGTGGAGGACGCCCTTGCAGGCGCGTCGGACATTGTGGCGGAGCTGATCAGCGATGACGCGGAGGTCCGCAAGGTCCTGCGAGGCTTTCTTTTGCGTCATGCCAACCTGCGCAGCACAGCGGCCACAACGGAGGACACGGTTTATCGCCTGTATTACGACTTCACGCAAGGGATCTCCCGGATGCAGGGCCATCAGATTCTGGCCATCAACCGAGGCGAGCGGGAGGGGATGTTGAAGGTTGGTCTGGAACTGGACCGGGACGCCGCGCTGGTGACGCTGCGCCGTCAAGTGGTGCGCCCCGGCTCCGCCGCAAACGCCTTTGTCCGCGCCGCCGCAGACGACGCGTGGGACCGACTGCTGTACCCCTCGTTGGAACGTGAGATTCGCGGACAGCTTACCGACCGGGCCGCCGAGGGAGCCATCGGTCAGTTTGCCCTGAACTTAAAGCCCCTTTTGATGCAGCCACCGGTAAAAGGTCGAGTCACCATGGGACTGGACCCCGGCTACCGCAATGGTTGTAAAGTAGCAGTGGTGGATGGAACCGGCAAGGTGCTGGACACCGCTGTGGTCTACCCCACCTTCGGTGAACGACAGAAAAACGAGGCAATTGCCAAGCTCTCCGGCATGGCCGTCACCCACGACGTGGAGCACATCGCCATCGGCAACGGCACCGCCAGCCGGGAGACGGAGCAGATGGCCGTGGAGCTGATTCAAAAGCTTTCGGACATGGGTCGCCGCCTCAGCTATATGATTGTCTCGGAGGCGGGTGCCTCGGTGTACTCCGCGTCCAAGCTGGCGGCGGAGGAATTTCCCCAGTACGACGTAAATCTCCGTTCCGCCGTGTCCATCGCCCGGCGGCTTCAGGACCCGCTGGCAGAGCTGGTGAAAATCGACCCCAAGGCCATCGGCGTGGGTCAATACCAGCACGACTGCCCCCAAAAGCAACTGGATGAGGCGCTGGGCGCCGTGGTAGAAGACTGCGTAAACGCCGTGGGCGTGGACGTGAACACCGCATCCGCGTCGCTTCTGGGGTATGTGGCGGGGCTGACCGGCTCCACCGCGAAGAATGTGGTAAAATACCGGGAAGAAAACGGTGCGTTCACCGCCCGGAAGCAGATTTTAAAGGTTTCAAAGCTGGGACCCAAGGCCTTTGAGCAGTGCGCGGGCTTTTTGCGGGTGCCGGAGAGCGCCAACGTGCTGGACAATACCGCCGTCCATCCCGAGAGCTACGCCGCCGCAGAAAAACTACTCAAGATCACCGGCTATGCGCTGGCGGACGTTTCCGCCGGTGCACTGGGAGACTTGCCCGCCCGCTTGAAAACCTATGGCGAGGAGAAGGCGGCGGCAGAGTGCGGCGTGGGCGTGCCCACGCTGCGGGACGTGGTATCGGAGCTGCAAAAGCCGGGCCGGGACCCCCGGGACGAACTGCCCAAACCCGTTTTGCGAACGGATGTGATGGACATCAAAGACCTGCGCCCCGGCATGGTCCTCACCGGCACGGTGCGCAACGTCATCGACTTTGGCGCATTTGTGGACATCGGCGTTCATCAGGACGGGCTGGTTCATGTGTCTCAGGTCTGCGACCGGTTTATCCGTCATCCCTCCGAGGCCGTGTCTGTCGGCGACGTGGTAAAGGTGGTTGTGCTGGAAGTGGAGGAAAAGAAAAAGCGTATTTCTCTTTCCATGAAGCAGGCAACGTAATTCGGCGGCGGATAAACGCCGGCGAAAGGGGATGTTTCCATGAAGCTGCTGACCTTTGACGAAGTGGGTGATCTGCTGGACGACATCGCGGAGCAATTTCCAAAAGTCTTGTTCGAGGGACTCAACGGCGGCGTGAACTTGCTGGAGGACACGAAGAAGGACGAGGAAATTCCCAACAGTGAGCTGTATATCATGGGGGAATACTGTCAGGATTATCTTGGGAAGTATATCAACCTCTATTACGGCTCATTCGCGGCTCTGGCAAAAAAGGAAAACTGGGGGCGGGAGGACTGGGCGGATGAACTTTGGACCACCCTCTCCCACGAGCTGACCCATCATATGGAAGGCCTTGGCGGTCTCCATGCGTTGGACGATCGGGACGAGGAGGAGATGGCAGAATTTCGCCGGGAATATGAGACGCGGAGTAAAAACCTGCCTGACACATTGTAATAACCAATGAAGCCGTAATCAAAGGCCATGCATTTCGACGTTTTACAAACCAGCCTATTCCGGGATTTCTTGAGAGGAGGAAGATTTTTAATCTATGGAGAACACTTTGTTTCAGGGCGCGGTTCCCGCCAATATCCGCTATGACCGTAAGGCGGAAGCTCTTTATATTCTTGATCAAACCCTGCTTCCCGGCGAGGAACGGGAGGTTCGTCTTCAAACCCCGGAGGAGATGTACGACGCGATTCGGACACTGAAGGTCCGGGGCGCACCCGCCATCGGCGTGTGCGCGGGCTATTGCATGTATGTGCTGGCCAAGTCCATCCGGGACGAAGGTCAGCAGATATTTCTAAAAAAACTCAGCGACTACGGCGCGTACCTGAACACCTCTCGCCCCACGGCGGTGAATCTCAGTTGGGCCATCCGTCAGATGCTGCATACCGCCTTGGAACACGCGGACAGCCCTCGCGGGCAGCTTTTTGATGTCCTGTATGAAAAGGCGGTGGAAATTCATCAGGACGATATTGCCAAGTGCAAAGCCATCTCGGAATTTGGTCTGAGTCTGCTGAAGGAGGGCGACGGTCTTCTGACCCACTGTAATGCTGGTCCCCTTGCCACTTCCCGGTATGGAACGGGGTTGGGTCCCATTCTGCTGGGAGTGGAGCGAGGTATGCACTTCCGGGTATTCTCCGATGAAACCCGCCCGCTCTTGCAAGGGGCGCGGCTCACCAGCTATGAATTGCAGCGCGCTGGTGTAGACGTAACCCTGATTTGCGACAGCATGGCCTCCATCGTTATGAAAAACGGCTGGATCAACGCCTGCCTTGTGGGCTGCGACCGGATAGCGGCCAACGGGGATACGGCCAATAAAATCGGCACCTCGGGCGTTGCCATTCTGGCGAAGCACTACGGGATTCCTCTCTACGTTCTGGGCCCCACTTCCACTGTGGACATGGACTGCCCCGACGGCGCCCATATTCCCATTGAAGAGCGGGACGGGGAAGAAATCCGCTCTCTGTGGTACGAAAAACCCATGGCTCCGTCCGACGTGAAGTGCTACAATCCTGCCTTCGACGTGACGGACCACACATTGATCACCGCCATCGTAACAGAACAGGGCATTTGCCGCCCGCCGTACACAAAATCACTGGCGGCGCTCTTCCGCCAGAAAGCGTAAGAATCTCCTATATTCGGTAGTTTTTGACAACAAATCGGATTATTATGCAATTTAAATACAAGGAGGAATCCCTTGAGGCCACCCCATCCGCCTGTAACGAGGCAAGACCCGGCGAAATTGCAAAGGCAGTCCTGATGCCCGGGGACCCGCTGCGAGCCAAATTCGTGGCGGAACACTATCTTAAAAACCCCACATGCTTCAACGAGGTCCGGGGGATGCTGGGCTACACCGGCGAGTATAAAGGCAAGCGTCTTTCGGTGATGGGCCATGGCATGGGCGTGCCCTCCATCGGCCTTTATACCTATGAGCTGTATCATATGTATGACGTGGACTCCATCATCCGCATCGGTTCCGCTGGGGGCATTGGGGAAAACGTTCATGTGCGGGACGTGGTGATCGCGCTGGGTGCATCCACCAATTCTCACTTTGCGGACCAATATGGTTTTCCCGGCCAGTTGGCCCCCACCGCCAGCTTCTCCCTTTTAAAGGACGCAGTGGCGGAAGCAGAGCGGCTGGGCGTCCGGGCGGACGTGGGACAGGTGTTCACCGCGGATCAGTTTTACAATGACAACACCGCCGCCGGAGAAGCATACCGCAAATTTGGTATTTTGGCGGTGGAAATGGAAACCGCTGGCCTTTACTGGACCGCCCAGCGGGCTGGAAAGCAGGCGCTGTCCATTCTCACCATCTCGGACCACATCTTCACGGGCGAAGCCCTGTCCGCGCAGGAGCGGCAGGACTCTTTCCACGAGATGATGGAGATTGCGCTGGAAACGGCATGGCGGTCTCTTGATTAAGCCAGCAAGCTTTTCGACTTTATATGCGCGGATATATGGAACATCCATGTATCCGCGCATTTCTTATCCATTTCATAAAAACACATTTTGTTTTGCATATTAACTGTGAATATTCAATTATTAATGTATATTTTTAATGTAATATGAAAATTCGCTGTAATTTTATAAAAATTTTTGTATAGAGTTCCAATTGAATATTTATTCTATGTGGTCGTATAATAAATCCATCAAGTGAATTACATTATGCATGGAGGGATTTCCGTCATGAAAGATAAACAGAGCATCCAAAAAATTGTGCTGGCCTATTCCGGCGGTCTGGACACATCCATCATCATTCCCTGGCTGAAGGAAAACTACAACGGAGCCGAAGTCATCGCCGTCTCTGCCGACGTGGGGCAGGGCAGCGAACTGGATGGCCTTGAGGAAAAGGCGAAAAAGACTGGCGCTTCCAAGCTGTACATCGAGGATTTGACCGACGTGATGGTGGACGAAGTGATTTTCCCGTCCATGAAAATGGGGGCCAATTACGAGCAGTATCTGTTGGGAACCGCCTTTGCCCGCCCCATCATCGCAAAGCGGCTGGTGGAAATCGCCGAACAAGAGCAGGCAGACGCCATCTGCCACGGCTGCACTGGCAAGGGCAACGATCAGGTCCGCTTTGAGCTGGCAATCAAGCGATTTGCGCCGGAGATGCCCATCATCGCCCCTTGGCGTGAGTGGGACATCAAGGGCCGTGAAGAGGAAATCGACTATGCCGAAGCCCACAACGTTCCCCTGAAAATTAGCCGAGAAACCAACTATTCCAAAGACAAAAACCTTTGGCACTTGAGCCACGAGGGTCTGGACCTTGAGGACCCCGCCAGCGAGCCGAACTACGATGAGCCGGGCTTTTTGGAAATGAGCGTTAGTCCCATGGCGGCCCCCGACGCACCCACCTATCTGACCATCGGATTTGAAAAGGGTGTTCCCGTCTCCGTGGACGGCGCGAAGATGAAGGGCAGTGACATTGTGCGCAAGTGCAACGAACTGGGCGGCAAAAACGGCATTGGCCTTTTGGATATCGTGGAAAACCGTTTGGTGGGCATGAAGGACCGCGGCGTGTATGAAACTCCCGGCGGTGCAATTCTCTACCATGCCCATGCGGCGCTGGAAACCATCACGGTGGATAAAGACACCGCCCACATGAAAACAAAGCTGGCGGTGGACTTCGCAGACTTGGTATACAACGGCAAGTGGTTCAGCCCCCTGCGGGAGGCCCTCAGCGCCTTTGCCGACAAGACTCAAGAATATGTCACCGGCGAGGTGAAGCTGAAGCTTTACAAGGGCAACATCATCAACGCCGGAATCACCTCTCCCCACAGCCTGTATTCCGAGAATTTGGTGACCTTTGAGGAGAGTGACTACAACCAAAACGACGCCACGGGCTTTATCAACCTCTGGGGCCTGCCCGACACCGTGCAGGCGCTGCGGGAGCGGAATAAGCTGTAACCTCCGCGCTTCGCTGATTAAATCTTTGTTTATTTTTGCCTGCCCCGGCAAAGATAATATCCGCCGGGACCAACCGGGACGGTTCCCCGGCCCGGCGGACCCCTCTTACATCACAGAAATCGGGTGGGAGCTGTTCCTCCCCCCATTTCTATTAAGGAGAAACCTATATGAAGCTCTGGTCCGGACGGTTCGGAAAGGAAACAAACACGCTGGTCAACGACTTTAACGCGTCCATCCACTTCGACCAGCGGCTCTACCGGGAGGACATTGCCGGAAGCCTTGCCCACGCGGAGATGCTGGCAAGTTGCGGCGTAATCTCTTCCGAAGACGCAGCCGCCATCGCGGAGGGTCTGAATGGCATTCTCGCGGACATCGAGGCCGGGACGGTGGCGTTCACCCCCGACAACGAGGACATCCACATGAATGTGGAGGCTTTGCTCACCGCCCGTATCGGGGACGCGGGAAAGCGACTCCACACCGCCCGCAGCCGCAACGATCAAGTTGCACTGGACTTTCGGATGTACGTCCGCCACGAGATCCCCGTCATAATTACTGAGCTTTTGAATTTGCAGTCGGTGTTGGCGCGGCAGGCCGCAAAGCACCAAACCACAGTGATGCCCGGATACACCCATTTGCAGCGGGCACAGCCCATCAGTTTTTCCCACCATCTGCTGGCCTATGCAGCGATGCTCTCCCGGGATGTAACAAGGTTGGAAGACTGCAATCAGCGCCTGAACGAGTGCCCCTTAGGCTCCGGCGCGTTGGCGGGCACTACCTACCCCATCGACCGCTGGCAAACCGCAAAAGCGCTCGACTTTGACGCACCTATGGGTAACTCCCTGGACGGCGTTTCCGACAGGGATTACGCTCTGGAGCTTCTCTCTGCCCTATCTGTTTTGATGATGCACCTCTCCCGCTTTTCTGAGGAGGTCATTCTTTGGTGCAGTTGGGAGTTTAAGTTTATTGAACTGGACGACGCGTATTCCACCGGATCCAGCATTATGCCCCAGAAGAAAAACCCCGACGTGGCGGAGCTGGTCCGGGGAAAAACCGGGCGGGTGTATGGCGATTTGATGGGTCTGCTTACCGCCATGAAGGGCCTGCCTCTGGCCTATAACAAGGATATGCAAGAGGATAAGGAGCCGGTGTTTGACGCCATTGACACGGTAGAGCTGTGCCTTCCGGTATTTGCCGCCATGCTGGACACCATGGTCGTCCATCCGGAGAATATGCGGGCAGCGGCAGGCCGAGGCTTCATTAATGCCACGGATTGCGCCGACTATCTCACCAAACAGGGAATGCCGTTCCGGGATGCGTACACCGTCACAGGCAAGCTCGTGTCCCGGTGCACCGAAAAAGGCATCACGCTGGAGGAGCTGACACTGGAGGAGCTGAAGGCCGTCTCTCCTCTCTTCAAAGAGGACGTGTATGACGCGCTGAAGCTTGAAACCTGCATGTCCCGGCGGTCTTGTTACGGCGGACCTGCCCCAGAAGAAACCACCCGGCAGATACAGGCGGTGGAGGCATTTGTCAAGGCCCACTCCGTCCTAAGCGCCGCACCGCAATAAAAGGAAGGAAGATGCACCGTGAAAGGACACACACATTTTTTAAAGCTGTTGGACTTTACGCCCTCTGAAATTCAAGAGTTTTTGGACACCGCCGCCGATTTGAAAGCGAAGAAAAAAGCCGGAATCCCCCACCGCTATCTAGAGGGAAAAAATGTCGCTCTGATTTTTGAGAAGACCTCCACCCGCACCCGCTGTGCCTTTGAGGTGGCAGCACGGGACTTGGGAATGGGCACCACCTATCTGGACCCCTCCGGTTCCCAGATCGGAGCCAAAGAGTCCATCGCCGACACGGCCCGAGTTCTGGGCCGGATGTATGACGGCATTGAGTATCGCGGCTTTGGACAGGAGCTGGTGGAAGAACTAGCAAAATACGCCGGGGTCCCCGTGTTCAATGGGCTGACCAACGAGGCCCATCCCACCCAGATCCTGGCGGACTTTCTGACAGTTCAGGAACACTTTGGGGACCTGAAAAAGGTAAAGCTGGTGTACATCGGCGATGCAGGGTACAACATGGGCAACTCCATGCTGATTGGATGCGCAAAAATGGGGATGCATCTGGTGCTCTGCGCCCGGGAGGACTATCTACCCGAGGCGTGGCTACTGGATAAAGCCAAGGAAATTGCCGCCGAAACCGGCGCGGTAATTGAGGTGGAATCCGACCCCATGAAGGCCACCAAGGGCGCGGACGTAATTTACACCGACGTGTGGGTGTCTATGGGTGAGCCGGAAGCCAAGTGGGCCCAGCGCATTTCGGAATTGGAAAACTATCAGGTCAATCAAGCCTTGATGGACAATGCCGGGCCTCAGTGCAAATTCATGCACTGCCTCCCCGCCTATCACGACCACAAGACCAAGATTGGCAAAGAGATCGGCGCAAAGTTTGGACGGGAGGCCATGGAAGTCACCGACGACGTGTTTGAATCCCCCCAGTCCATCGTCTTTGACGAAGCGGAAAATCGTCTTCACACCATCAAGGCGGTTATGTACCTTCTGATGAAATAAAGATAACTGCAAAAGCCGCCCCGCCGATAAACGGCGGGGCGGCTTTTTGCGCAGACTTGTATTTCCATCGAAAGAGTCTTTCTCCCAACAATGCGCGTCTTTCTTATGGTAGGGGGAGCCGGCTTCAAAAAATCTGGTTGGCTCCCTCCAGTCCCACGATTTTCGCCTCCAGCTCTGCCGCGTCTTCGGGATTGTGCGTCACCACCAGCACCATTTTTCCCGCGGTCCGGCGGCGAATGCAGGCAATGGCGCGTTTGCGGTTTTCCCCGTCCAGCCCGGTAAAGGGTTCGTCCAGCGCCAGAAAATCAAAGGGGACGCTCAGCGCCCGGGCCAGCGCCAGCCGACGCTTCATGCCGCCGGAATACTCCCCAACGGCCTTGCCGCCCGCGTCCTTCAGTCCCAATTCCTCCAACAGTGCCCCCGCCTGCTTATCGTCATAGACTTTGCCAAGAACAAAGCGAAGATTTCCTTCCGCGTCCAGTCGGTCTAGCAGTCGGTCCTCCTGAAACACAGCAGCAAGACTCGCCGCCTCAAGTCCCAAGACAAAGCCGTTGTCTGGCTGCTCCAACCCAAGAAGAATCCGCACCAACGTGGTCTTCCCTGCGCCAGAGGGCGCCGACAGACAGGTGACGCCGTTCGTCAACGTCAGGTTCACGCTCTTAAGAACCTCCACGCCGCCATAAGACTTGGATACGTCCCGAATGTCCACCGTCATTTCTTCGCCCCCCTTGCGTCCAGTCTGTCCAAGAGCCAAAGCACCAGCCGCTCAAACAGCATGGAAAGCGTTACAATCACAGCGGTCCATGCAAACAGCTCCGGTGTTTCAAAATAGACCTTTGCGTTATACAACCGCTCCCCCACCGCCCCGGCAGGAAGCCCAATCACCTCCGCCGCCACGCCGGACTTCCAACAAAGTCCCAGCCCCAGCGCGCAGGCGGAGCGAAACCACGGCAAAACCTGCGGTAAGTAAATATCCCGCAGTCTCCGAAATGTGGGAACATGGAATACCCTTGCCATTTCTAAAAGCGCCTCGTCCGTGCAGTCCACACCCTCCAGCACATTCAGGTATACCGTGGGGAACACCATCAGCCCGGAGATAAACAGAGGCAGCTGCCGGGAGGGAAGCCACACCAGCGCCAGAATGATGAAGGACACCACTGGCACCGCTTTCACCGCCGCGACAAAAGGCCACAGCAGCGTCCGGACAAAGCCAAACCGGGCGGACAGGCCCGCCAGAAGCGTCCCCAGCCCGCAGGCCAACGCAAATCCGCCCAGAATTCGGGCGGCCGACCAGCCTATAGAGCGCCAAAAGCCCGCCGTGATTACCAGCCGTGCAAGACAGACCAGCACCTCCGTAGGGGATGGCAGCAGCAGCCGCTCTCCCAGCGCCATGGCCCCCGCCTGCCACACCGCCAGCCAGAAAATCACGGCCAACCCCCGGCCGCCCCATTCAAAGGGGCGGTCAGGGGCTTCTCCGCGTCCCTTGAGCGAGCTTATGGTCTTCGCAGTGCGCTTACGCGCCGAAATAAAACGCATCTTCCGGCAGTGCACCGCCCACGGACTGCGGATTCTGCTCCAGCAGGGCGGCAAGATAGCCCGAGAGCTTCTCCTTCATCTCCCCGCCGGTAATGCACACAATGTTGCAGGCGGGCAGTGCCTTTTCCGCCACCGCTGCATCCACGATGCCGTAGGACCCAATCAGTTCCGCCGCTTCGGAAACATTTTCGTTCACCCAGTCAACAGACTCCGCGTATTCCTTTAAAAACGCCTTCACAGCGCCCGGATTTTCCTCCACCACATCCTTGCGGGCAACAATCACACCGGTGATAAGGCCGCTGCCGTCATCCGCCAGTTTGTTCCACTCTTCGTTCAGGTTCAACGCCACCCGCAGCCCCTCTATCTTGGTCTGGGCCACGGTGACAAAGGGCTGGGGCAGCAGTGCCACCGTCGCCGCGCCGGAGGCCAGCGCCGCCACGCTTTCGCTGTGTTCGGACTTCCAGTCGACAATCATGTCGCCATCAAGGTTCTCCCCGTTTTTATCCAGCAGATACCGCAGGGCCTGCTCTGGGCTTGCACCTTTCCCTGCCGACACAATGGTCATGCCTTTCAAGTCGTCAAGGGACTGCACCGCATTGCCCTTTTCCACAATATAAAGCACGCCCAGCGTGTTTACCGCCAGGGTCACAATCTGCCCCTCAGTCTTTTGATACAGCACCGCCGCCAGATTTGCCGGGACGCAGGCCATGTCCAGATCTCCCTGAATCAGCTTAGGCGACACTTCATCGGGAGACGCGGCCAGAGAAAAGGTGTAGTCGTTAGCAAGGTCTTCGCCGTTTTCTGCATCCTTCATCAGCTTCACAAGACCCATGGCGGTGGGACCCTTCAGCGCCGCAATGGAATAGGCGGCAGGCTCCGCCGTCTGAGAAGACGCCGCGCCCGAGGACCCGGCGGAGTTCCCCTCCGTTTCCCCACAGGCCGCCAGTCCCAGCACCAGCACGACGGACAGTAGCATCCCAAAAAGCTTTGTTTGTTTCATTGAATTTGCTCCTTTTTATTCAATATTGCCCGGCTCTTCAACCGGTGCGTATACGGTTTTGACGGTGACGCCCTTCAATCTCCCGATTTTCCCCGTTAGGGCAGACGTGATTGCCTGGGGTGCGTCCACCGCCACGGAGATGATGTTCACCCCCCGCTTTAAATAGGGGACGCCCATGCGTCCCACGATATATTCCCCGAATTCGTGAAGCAAGCCGTTCAGCGCCTCCACAGAGTTCGGGTCCCGGACCAAAATGGCAATCACCGCCACGCGGCTGTCCAAAAGACCAACTCCTTTCCAATGTGCGCGCCGCTTTAAAAGCGGTGCACGGAAAAATGCCAGAAATTCTTTTCCAGATAGCATTCCCCGTCCGGAAAATTTGTCTCCACGACAAGCCCATAAATCCGGTCGACTGCGGGAAAATCCGTCCCCAGCATGACCTCTGTCCACTGTCTCAAGCGCGGAAATCCACATTACTCTTGCAGACAAAAAATCCCCTCCGCCAAAGACGGAGGGGAGAACGCACAACGACAGCGCGCGGATTTCCGCGCGCGTTTTCCTCCGTCTTCCGGCTTGGAACGCATCCTTGCCGCTCAGATGAACAGATGATTCTATCCAGTGGACGGTCAGAGCGTATCTTTCCGTTCACGGTCTCAGCATATCACGCTTTTTTCTTCCCGTCAACTCCGACAAGGCAGGCAGCGGCCCGCGTCCTCGGTCATCTGGCGAATCTCGTCCGCAAGCGCATTGGTGGCGGCGCCGGAGGCAAGCCGCCAACACCAGTTTCCCGTCTCCGTTCCGGGGACATTGACCCGTCCCGGATCCCCCAGATAGTCCTGCATCTGCGCAATAAAGGTGTCTGCCACGCTGGTTTGCCCCACCAACAGAAGCCTGTGGCGCAGGTCCTCCCGGTTCTCTGCACCCAGATACCGTTTGGCGAAGTCCAGCTCTTCTTTTGCAGGCTCCCACGCAGCCAGAGGCGCGTTGTCGTGGGTTCCGGTGTAGAGGACGCAGCCGGGGATACAGTTGTGGGGCAAATAGCGGTTATCCGGCCCGGAAAAGGCAAATTCCAGCACCCGCATCCCCGGAAGGCCGGATTCCACCAATAGGTTTTCCACATCCGGGGTCAGTAGCCCCAAATCCTCGGCCACAAAGCGAAGCCCCGGAAACCAGCTTGTGAGAACCCCCACCAGCGCCATTCCCGGCCCCGGCTCCCAGCGGCCCTCTTTGGCGGAGGCAGCCCCGGCAGGAACAGCCCAATAGCTTGCCAGCGCCCGAAAATGGTCGATTCGGATGGCATCGAACAGCTCTCCAGCCCGCTCCACCCGGCGAATCCACCAGCCGAAGCCGTCAGACCGCATGCGGTCCCAGTCGTACAACGGATTGCCCCACAGCTGACCTTCGGTGGAAAAATAGTCGGGAGGAACCCCCGCCACCGCGGCAGGGTGGCCCTCTTCGTTCAGCAAAAACTGCTCCCGCTCGGCCCACACGTCAGCGGAGTCCAGTGACACGTAAATAGGCAGGTCGCCCAGAATTTTTACTCCCAGCCCATTGGCAAAGGATTTCAGGGCGCTCCACTGCTCCGAAAACACCCGCTGAACCCAGATTTGATAGTCATAGTCCTCCCGATGGGCCTCCTTCCATCGAGCGATGGCCGCCGATTCGTGGCGGCGCAGGCCCTCCTCGGGCCACTCATACCAGGGGAGGTCCCCCAGCGCATCCTTTACGGACTGATATACCGCGTAGTCCTCCAGCCAGGGCTGACCTGCAGCGAATTCCTCCATCCTTCCCCGTTCAGCCCCATCCCGGGAGAAGGCCAAGCGCAGCAGACGGCGGCGGTCTGCATTGACAGCAGGATAGTCCACCGATTTCCCATCGCCCGGGGCGGCGGAAGCCAATTCCTCTGCCGTCAGCAGTCCCTTTTCCGCCAGCAGGTCCAAATCAACAAACGCGGGATTTCCCGCGTGAGCAGAGGCGCTTTGATAGGGAGAGTCCCCACTCCCTGCCGGACCCACAGGCAGAATCTGCCACCAAGTCTGGCCCGCGCGGTGGAGAAACCGCACAAATTCCCGGGCACTCTCACCCAGAGAGCCCACACCGTGGGGCGAAGGCAGGGAAAAAACCGGCAACAGAATGCCTGCGGTGCGCTGTGGCATGAAGCATTCCTCGCTTTCTCATCAAATCCGCCGTTTTGGGGCGGGCAACATTTCGGACGCGCGGCTTCAGGGCAGCAGGCTGAACAAAAGTGACAGCAGCGATGTAATCAATCCGCAAAGGCCGATGGCAAGGCCGCTCATGGCCCCTTCCGTCTCGCCAATTTCCAGCGCCTTGGCAGTGCCAACGGCATGGCTGCACGCACCGATGCCCAGACCCGCCGCCATGGGATTGCGCACGCGGAACACCCGGATCAGCAGCGGAGCCACCAGATTTCCCAGAATCCCGGTAAACACCACCGCAGCAGCTGCCACAGGGATAAAGCCCCCATTCCCCTCGGCCACAGCCGCGGCAATGGGCATGGTGACGGACTTGGGCAGCAGTGACATCATCATTTCCCGGTTCAGACCGAACAGGCGGGATAGTCCATAGATGCAGACAATGGAGGTCACCGCTCCCGTTGCGCACCCCGCCAGAACCGGTAGCCAATATGTTTTCAAAAGTTCCTTCTTCGTGTAGATGGAAACCGCCAGACAGGCGGTGGCAGGCCCCAGAAACAAATTGATGAGGCTGCCTCCCGCATAGTAATTTTCATAGGGTATGTGAAATACCTTCAGCGTGAGAATCACTAATGCCACAGCAATCAGCATCCCATTGCAGTAGGCCTTTTTCACTTTTTTCTGAATGGACATGCCCACCCAGTAGGCCGCAATACTCAGCGTCACGCCAAAAAACGGAGACGCAGTCAACTCCATCATTTCCCGTTCCTCCCGTCAATCAGCTTCATGGTCAGCGTCACGGCCCAGACGGTGGCGGCAAAGGTGGCAACCAGGCTCACCACGCAGATCACCACGAAGGCCACGCCGTTTGCAAGAATCACATCTGTATACTGCATGATGCCCGTGGCCACGGGAATAAAAAAGAAGGGCAGGTTCCCCAGCAAAAAATCGGACTTTTCCTGCACATGGTCCACCCGCACCACTCCCACCAGCAACAGTGTCAGCAACAGTATCAGCGCAATCACGCTGGCGGGAAACGTGATGGGCAGCAGCTTTTCAATCAGCACGCCCGCCCAGCACAGGCCGAACAAGATACCCACCTGCTTTAAAATCTTCATAGTCTCTTCCTCTCTGTTCTTTATCGCAATGAATTTATCATACAGCCGTGTCCGCAAAAAAGTCAAACAAAACCCTGCCCCCTTCTGCATTTTCGGCAAACGGTACAGGCCGCCGCCGCCACGGGTCAATGCTTCGTATCTTTTGACACAGTTTTGCTGGTTACATACTGGTTGTTTACACGTTTTTCATAATTTTACTCTTGCAATTTCCGCAATTACCGTGATATAGTAAAGTCACTTTTTAGAGGGTACGGCTCACTGCCGCAGACCCCCGATCGGAGGTGCTCTTTGCAAAAACGCAGCCACAAGCTTCTGGCCTCCACGCTTCTGGAATCACGAAATGGATTTCAGCGCAGGCGCTTTGAACTTGCCTTTCTGTTCGGCTCCTTTCAGCCGGACTGCAACCCCCTCTCCTATATCAAGGGCTCCATCCGCAGTCACAAGCTGCGCGGACATAATTATACAAATTCCGACCAGTATATTGCGCGCCGGATTGTCCGGCTTCAGCGCCGTGAAAAAAGCTGGACCTGCTGGCAGTATTACACGCTGGGAAAGCTCACTCATTATCTGGCCGACGCGTTTACCTATCCTCATAACGAGCATTATCCCGATTCCCTTTTGGAGCATCATCGGTATGAGGACGCGTTGCGGGAATATCTGTATGCTTATCTGAGCAAGGAGGGCGTCGGTTCCGCTCTTTCCGCCGGATGCGATCTGAACGGCTGTTTGCAAGAGCTTCACCGCCAGTATATGGACCGGGAGTCGGACCTTTACCGGGACGTGCGCTTCATCACACAGGCCACCACCCTTTTGATGACCAGCGTTCTTCCTCAGCCCATTTCGGAAATGCGTACCCTTCCCCAGCCTGTTCCGGCCCAAGTTTGAATAATATTCTAAATATCGCGGAACATTATTGTATTTGTTTGGTGGTTTTGCCTCTGTTCTTTTTCGCAAGAGCGTGGTATGCTTTCCATAATTTAAAGTGTAAGAATAAGGAGACAATGAATGTCTATACGTGCACTCACAGCCGAATACCGCTACTTTAGCTTTACCTATTTTTATGGTAAGGCTTATTTTGGTTGGGCTGAAAACGAGTGTGTGTGTGGCTGATATTGTCGGACCCATATCAGTACATAAACGACCCGCAGCCTAATCGGCTGCGGGTCTTTTTTGTACCAATTTGAAGGAGGAACCCATCATGATCGTCATTCTGAAAAGCAATCCCAACCGCGAGCAGCTGGAGAATCTTATTAGCTGGCTTCAGGATAAGGGCATCACTATCCACACCAGCCTTGGCGAATCCCACACCATTTTGGGCTTGGTGGGCGACACATCCCGGCTGGACATCGACCTGCTCTCCGCGCTGGATATCGTAGAGGATGTAAAACGGGTGCAGGAGCCTTACAAAAACGCCAACCGTAAGTTCCACCCTGAGGACACCGTGGTAAAAGTGGGCAACACCCAAATCGGCGGCGGTACGCTGACCATTATGGCCGGTCCCTGCTCGGTGGAAAGCGAGGAGCAAGTCATCGCAATCGCCCGGGCCGTGAAGGCCAGCGGAGCCACCATGCTTCGGGGTGGCGCGTTCAAACCCCGCACCTCACCCTACTCTTTTCAGGGCCTTGGCGCGGACGGTCTTGAAATATTAAAAGCTGCCCGGCAGGAGACAGGCCTGCCCATCGTTTCCGAGTTGATGGACATTTCCCAGATTCCTTTGTTCAAAGATGTGGATGTGATTCAGATTGGCGCACGGAACATGCAGAACTTCAACCTGCTCAAAGAGGTTGGAAAGCTTGATACGCCCATTATGATCAAGCGCGGCATGTCCGCCACCTATGAGGAATGGCTGATGAGCGCCGAATACGTGATGGCCAGCGGCAACCAAAACGTGATTCTCTGCGAGCGAGGCGTGCGCACCTTTGAGACATACACCCGCAACACACTGGACTTGGCCTGTATCCCCGTGCTGCGCAAGCTTTCTCACCTCCCCATCATCATCGATCCCAGCCACGCCACCGGCAAGAGCTGGCTAGTGCCCACCCTTGCCGTGGGTGCGGTGGCCACCGGAGCGGACGGACTTTTAATCGAGGTGCACAACGACCCCGCCCACGCTCTGTGCGACGGAGCCCAGTCCCTCAAGCCAGACACCTTCGACGTGCTGGCCCGGAAGCTGCACAAAATGCACGCCTTCTGTGCCGAGCTGGAGGACTGAGTCTCATGAACGTTGGAATTATCGGGCTGGGACTGATGGGCGGCTCCATGGCCAAAAGCATTAAGGCTCGCACGGCCCACACCGTCTGGGGCTTGGACACGGATGCAGAAACAATGAGCCTTGCTCGTTTGTGTGGTGCAATTGACGGGGCGCTGACGGAAGATAATATCCCCCAATGCGATTTAATTCTGGCCGCCGTCCGCCCGGTTTCGGCGGTTGGATGGGTGGAAACCCATGCAGAGCGCATCTCCAAATCCGCCATTCTGGTAGACCTTTGCGGCGTGAAGCGGTCTGTGGTGAGCAAAATTGCGCCCGTCGCAGAAAAATACGGCTTTGCCTATATTGGGGGCCACCCTATGGCGGGGCAGGAACGGGGCGGCTTTGTAAACTCTTCTGACCGGCTATACGACGGGGCTTCCATGATTCTCACTCCCGACAAGCGCACCGATATGCAGCTTTTGGAGACACTGAAGGCCTTTTTTCTAGACGTGGGTTTTGCCAACTTTACCTTTTCCGACCCTGACGAGCACGACCGCATCATCGCCTATACTTCCCAGCTTGCCCATATCGCTTCCAGCGCCTATATCAAATCCCCGGAAGCCCAAAAACGCCGTGGCTTTTCCGCAGGCAGCTTTCGGGACATGACCCGTGTGGCCCGGCTGGACGAAGCCATGTGGACCGAGCTGTTCATGGACAATGCCGACTATCTCACCGAGGAGCTGGATATTCTCATCGGGCATCTGAATGAATATCTGGACGCAGTGAAAGGCCGAGACGCGGAATACCTACTCCGCCTTCTCCGAGAGGGCCGGGACCTGAAGGCCACCGCTGGCGGAAACTGAGCCTACCCCGTCCCGCTTCGGTCCGCCGAAAAATTTGACGGCGCGGCTCCACCCTTTTTGTGTGGAACCGCCCATCCCTTGGGAGGACACTATGGAATCCACAATTCAAACCATTTTGGTAAACACCAAGCCAAAATACACCGTGTCTATCGGCCCGGGTCTTCTGGCCCAATGCGGCGAGCTGGCCGCGTGGGCGCTGACCCCCTGCCGTGCCGCCATTGTCACGGACAGCACCGTGGCAAAACTCTACCTACCACGGGTAAAGGAAAGTCTTGAGGCGGCTGGCTTCTCCGTCTGCGCCCACGTTTTCCCCGCTGGAGAGGAGCACAAAAACCTCTCCACTCTCTCTGAAATTCTGGAATTTCTGGCGGGAGAGCAGCTCACACGCAGCGACTGCGTAGTGGCTCTCGGCGGCGGTGTGTGCGGCGACATGGCGGGCTTTGCCGCCGGGTGCTATCTCCGAGGCGTGAAATTTATTCAGCTCCCCACCACTCTTCTTTCCGCGGTGGATTCCTCCGTGGGAGGCAAAACCGCCGTGGATCTGCGCCATGGGAAAAATCTGGCGGGACTGTTTCTCCAGCCCACCGCCGTGGTGTGCGATACCGAATGCCTGCAAACCCTTTCTCCCACCGATATGGCGGACGGGGCGGCGGAGGCAATTAAAACCGGCGTGCTCTCCGGCGAGGCGCTTTTCAGCCTGACCGACACAGAGAATTTTTCTGGCAATTTGAAAGAAATCATCACCCGCTGCGTGGCATTTAAAGCCACCGTGGTCGAGCAAGACGAGCTGGACAACGGCGTGCGCCGGACGCTGAATCTGGGACATACGGCTGGGCACGCCATCGAAAGCTGCAGTGAGTACGGCATTCGCCACGGTCACGCCGTGGCGGCAGGCCTTGCCATCATCGCCCGGGCTTCCGAGGCCCTTGGCTGGGCAGAGGAACCCTGCGCGGCGCGCATCTGCGCCGCGTTACGGCGCAATAATCTGCCCACCGGGACGGACTATTCCCCCGCCGCACTGGCCCGGGCGGCTCTTGCGGACAAAAAGCGCCGGGGTGGACAGATTTCTCTGGTCATCCCTAAGAAAATTGGAAAATGCGAGATGAACTCCGTTCCGGTGGAGGAACTCGAATCTATTTTCGCCGCCGGATGGGAGGATCGCTGAAATGGATATGCGCATCAATCCAGCCCTTCTTCGCGGCAAGGTTACGCCGCCCCCCAGCAAATCTATGGCCCACCGCTTGCTGATTTCCGCCGCTCTGGCAGAGGGAACCAGCGTGATTCACAACGTGGCCCTGTCTCAGGACATTGAGGCAACTCTCCGCTGCGTGGAGGCTCTGGGCTGCTCTTGGGACCAGACGGAACCCGCCTGTATCCGCATTCACGGTCGTAGCGCGATTGCCCCTACCGATGATATCCCCCACTTTGATTGTGGGGAGTCCGGTTCCACCCTCCGCTTCTTCATTCCCATTGCACTTGCAATGACTGGATGCGGCACATTTACCGGAAGAGGACGGCTGATGGAGCGGCCCCAAACGCCTTATTTTGACCTGTTTGACGAAAAGGGCATTGCGCACTCCATGGAAAATGGCGTGCTAACGGTACGGGGAACCCTGAAAAGTGGAGAATACCGCCTTCCGGGCGACGTGTCCAGCCAATTTTTCACAGGGTTGCTGTTTGCCCTGCCCCTGCTGAAAGAAGACAGTGTGATTGTCTCCTCCACAGAACCGGAATCCGCAGATTATATTGCCATGACAGTGGAGGCGCTGCGCGCCGCGGGAATCCGCGTACTCAGCCAGCCCGCCCAGCGGCGTTGGACGGTCTCCTCCGGACGGTTTCACTCATTTAACGCCACGGTGGAGGCCGACTGGTCGCAGGCCGCCTTCTGGTATGCCGCAAACGTCTTGGGCAGTACCCTGCGGCTTGAGGGGCTGGACCCCAAATCCTCTCAGGGCGACCGGGTGGCGGCGGAATACGCCGCTCAGCTTTCCCAGCCCGGCGATGTGGAGATCGACGTGTCGGGTTGTCCCGATCTGGTGCCGCCGCTGGCAGTGATGGCGGCGGCACGGCAGGGAATCTGCCGGTTTACCAACGCCGCCCGGCTTCGCCTGAAGGAAAGCGACCGTCTGAAAACCACCGCCGCCATGCTCCGCGCCCTTGGGGGCAGCGCCGAGGAAGCGGCGGACAGTCTCACGGTTCGCGGCGTTTCCCGCCTTTCCGGCGGCACGGTGGACGGAGCGGGCGATCATCGCATCGTCATGGCGGCAGCCATCGCCGCCACACGCTGCGCCGGTTCTGTCACGATTCTGGGAGCGGAGGCGGTAAACAAATCCTACCCCTCATTTTTTGAGGACTATTTGGCGCTGGGAGGTGACGCACATGTCGTCTGAATTTGGAAACCGTCTGCATGTGAGTATCTTCGGCCAGTCCCACGGAAAAGCAATCGGCGTGGTGGCAGACGGTCTTCCCGCCGGAGAGCGGGTGGACCTAGAGGAGCTTGCCCGCTTTCTGGCTCGGAGACGGCCCGGGCAAAACGCCCTTTCCACCTCCCGGAAGGAGACGGATGCGCCCGAATTTCTCTCCGGCCTTCAGGACGGCGTAACCTGCGGTTCCCCTCTTTGCGCGGTGATTCGGAATCAGGATCAGCACTCCTCGGACTATGCCGCTCTTGCGGATACGCCCCGCCCCGGCCATGCGGACTATACCGCATGGGTCAAATGGGCCGGTCAAGCGGATATGCGGGGCGGGGGCCACTTTTCCGGCCGTCTCACCGCGCCTTTGTGCATCGTAGGCGGCATTGCAAAGCAAATTTTGGCCCGACGTGGCATCTATGTTGGGGCGCATCTTTTCTCTGTGGAGGGAGAAACGGACGTTTCCTTCCCGCTTTTGCCCGCTCCGGCCCTGTTTGAAGAAATTGCCGCCAAGCCCTTCCCCGCGCTGGACGACGCACGTGGTCAGCGGATGCAGGGGGCCATTATGGCCACCGCGCAGGAGGGGGACTCGGTTGGCGGCGTGGTGGAATGCGCCGCCGTGGGCCTGCCCGCCGGACTGGGTGAGCCAATGTTCGACGGAATGGAAAGCCGCCTTGCGTCGGTACTGTTCGGCATTCCCGCCGTGAAGGGCGTGGAATTTGGCGCGGGGTTTGAGGCGGCGACTCTCCGGGGCAGCGTGAATAACGACCCCTTCTGTATCCATGACGGGCGGGTGGAAACCACCCGCAACCGCGCTGGCGGGATTTTGGGCGGCATCACTAGCGGGATGCCTTTGACACTGCGGGCGGCATTTAAGCCCACTCCTTCCATTTCAAAGCCCCAGCAGACGGTGCACCTTGGCCGGATGGAGGATACGGAACTGGTAGTTTCCGGACGGCACGACCCCTGCGTGGCCCACCGGGCCGTCCCAGTGGTGGAGGCCGCCGTGGCCACGGTGCTTCTGGACATTCTTTTAGAGCAAAAATAATAAGGAGGCCTTTCTTATGGAACTTTCAGAAATTCGCGGACAGATCGACTCGGTGGACCAAGAGCTGCTCAAGCTCTTTCTCCAGCGTATGGAGCTTGCCGAACACGTGGCCACCGCAAAAAACGAGCAGGGCCTGCCTATCTCCAACCGCGCGCGGGAGCGGGAAATTCTTGCCCGGGTGACGGCAGAGGCGGGAGACAAAGAGCGCTACGCCCATCAGCTTTTTACCACGTTGTTTCACCTCTCCTGCGCCCGGCAGGCGGAACTGCTCAGTGCGCCCACGCAGGTGACGGCGCAGGTGCGCGCCTCCCTCGCGGCGGGAGCCGAGGTCTTCCCCCAGACGGGCCTTGTGGCCTGTCAGGGCATGGAGGGCGCCAACTCTCAAGCTGCCTGCGACCGTCTGCTGCCCCGGGGCACCATTGTCTATGTAAAGAGCTTTGAAGCAGTGGTTTCCGCCGTAGAATCCGGTCTGTGCCGATTTGGCGTGCTGCCTATTGAAAACAGCTCCAACGGCTCCGTCCGTGTGGTGTATGATTTGCTGCAGCGCCGTCGGCTGTCCATCGTGCGCAGCACCCGGCTGTGCATTCGGCACGAGCTGCTGGGTCTTCCCGGTGCAAAGGCCGATGAATTGACAGAAATCTATTCTCACCCCCAAGCCATTGGCCAGTGCGGCCATTTTCTGGAGAGTCTTTCGGGTGTGCGGGTCATCCCCTGTGACAACACGGCCACCGCCGCTAAGCTGGTGGCGGAGCGGAAGGACCCTCATGTGGCGGCCCTGTCCTCTCACGCCTGCGCCGAGCTGTATGGTCTGAGCGTATTGAACGGAGACGTGCAGGACAGCGACAATAATTACACCCGCTTCATCTGCATTACCAAGGAACCCGCCATTTACGCCGGGGCCGACCGCATCAGCCTGATTATTGCCTGTGAGAACAAGTCCGGCGCGCTGTACGACATTCTCTCCAAACCGGCCGCTCTTGGCGTCAACATGACAAAGCTGGAAAGCTGCCCAGTGACGGGCCGGAACTTTGAGTTTATCTTTTTCATTGAGCTGGAGGCCTCGGTCAAGGACCCGGTGGTGCTCCCCATGCTGGAGGAGATTGAGCGAAGCTGCCAAAGCTTCCACTTCCTTGGCAACTATTCGGAAGTATAAGCTATGTCCGAGAGGATTTACGGCTTACTTGGCCGGACGCTGGGCCATAGCTGGTCCGTCCCCATCCATGCGGCAGCGGGAAACGATGCTTACCGCCTGATCGAGCTGGAACCCCGCGAGCTGCCATGCTTTCTCTCCCGGCCCGACATCGGCGGGCTGAACATCACCATCCCCTACAAGCGAGACGTGATGTCCTTGTGCGACGTGATCGACCCCGCCGCCCGGGACATTGGCAGCGTAAACACCATTGTCCGCCGTGATGGAAAGCTGTACGCCTGGAACACGGACATCATCGGCTTTTTATACATGGCGGACCTTGCGGAGGTGGATCTGAAAGACCGTAAGGTGGTCATCCTCGGCAACGGGGGCACTTCCCTCACCGCGCAGGCCGCCGCCCGGGCCGCCGGTGCGCGGGAGATTGCGGTCATCACCCGGAGCGGGCCAGACAACTATGAAACGCTCAGCCGCCACGCCGATGGGGAGATCGTGGTAAACACTACGCCGGTTGGGATGTATCCCAGCAACAGCGAAGCCGCGGTGGACCTCACGTGCTTTCCCGCCTGCCAGGGCGTGCTGGATGTGGTATACAACCCCCGCAGGACCGCCTTGCTGCTGCAAGCAGAGGCGCTGGGCCTTCCTTGCTCCGACGGGCTACCCATGCTGGTGGCGCAGGCCATGGCGGCGGAGGAGCTTTTCTTCAACCGGAGCATTGATTCCGCCGAAACACGACGGATTCTGGCCTTGCTGCGCCAGAAGATGGAGAACATTGTCCTGATCGGGATGCCGGGCTGCGGTAAGTCCACCGTGGGCGCAGCGCTGGCGGAGTTGACAGGACGGGAAGCGGTGGATTTGGACGCGGAAATTATAAAGGGCGCCGTGAAATCCATTCCTACCATTTTTGCCGAGGACGGGGAGCCAGCCTTTCGGGCGTTGGAGCGGGATGCGGCGGCGCGCTTTGGCGCCAAAAGCGGGAAAATCATTATCTGCGGCGGCGGCATCGTGAAAGATGCAGAAAACTACGGGTTTCTCCGCCAGAACGGCCGCATTTATCAGCTTTATCGGGCCATTGAAGCGCTGCCCACGGCGGGCCGTCCCCTGTCACAGGGCGCGGATCTCGCCGCCATGGCGGCGGAGCGGGAGCCGCTGTACCACCGGTTCCGAGACGTAGGCATTGACAATAACGGCAGTGCGGCGGACACCGCCGCCGCCATTTGGAGGGATTTTTGTGCGGATTCTGATTCTCAACGGACCGAACCTGAACATGCTGGGCGTGAGGGAACCGGAGATTTACGGTCATGAAACCTACGATGACCTTTGCTCCATGCTGCAAAAGGAGGCGGACGCCTTGGGCGTTTCGCTGGAATTTTGTCAGTCCAACCACGAGGGGGCGCTGGTAGACGCCATCCAGCGGGCCTATGGCGTAATGAATGGCATTGTCATCAACCCCGCTGCCTATACCCACACCAGCGTGGCACTGCTGGATGCTGTAAAGGCCGTTGGCCTTCCCACGGTGGAGGTTCACATTTCCGACACCGACACGCGGGAGCCATTTCGCGCCACTTCCTATATTCGCTCCGCTTGCGTCAAAACAATCAAGGGCCGGGGCCTGCGGGGCTACGCGGACGCCCTGCACTATCTCTGCGAAAAATAACGCCGCAGGAACGGTCCTTATGCTCAGAAATGCCCGCCGGGCAAAACATATAAACATCGTGCGGACAGCAAACGTTGTCCGCACGATGTTTATCGCTCAGGCTTTTTTAAATAAACAGGTAAAGGACGTTCCCTTGCCCTCTTGACTTTCCACCACCACATGGCCCCCGTGCAGCTCTGCCACATGCTTGACAATGGAAAGCCCCAGCCCCGTACCGCCGGTCTTTTTAGAACGGGACTTATCCACCCGGTAAAAGCGCTCAAATATCCGGTCCAGATGCTCTTCTGAGATCCCAATGCCCGTGTCTCGGACGCACAGGCGCACAGCCTGCGCATCCTCGGACAACTCCACCGTCACGCTGCCGCCCTCCTGGTTATATTTAATGGCGTTGTCCACCAGATTGTACATAAGCTCGTCCGTCATGCGGAGATTGGCGGTGACGGACAAATGCGGATCCCCCAACAGCTTCACCGTTACGCTTCGCTCCGCGGCTTTTTCTCCCAGACTGTCGATCACCGCCTCCGCCGCGGTGTAAAGATTAAAGCGGGTAAATTCCCGGGGGACGCCCTCCTCGTCAAACTCGGACAGGCGGATAATGTCTTCAATCATATCGATTAGGCGCCGGGCCTGCTTTTGAATTTTTCCCGCAAAGGGACGCACGTCGGCGTCCTTTGCCGTGCCGTTGGCAATCAGCTCGGATAGGGCGGCAATGGCGGTGAGAGGCGTTTTCAGTTCATGGGATACGTTGGCGGAAAACTCTTTGCGCTGGCGCTCGGAGGCATAGCGTTCGGTCACGTCGATAAACAGCACCACCACGCCGTCAAGGTCTCCTCCGTCCAGAACGGGGTTGAAAAACACACTGTAAAACCGTCCGTCCAGCTGCAGGGAGGTTTCCCCCTTCTCTCCCGCCAGACAGGCACTTGCCCGCTCCAGGAAAGCCACATCCCGGCAAAGTTCAATCAGATGTTTGCGAACCGCGTCCCGCACGCCGAGGATCCGCAGGGCGCTATCGTTTGCCAGCAGCACACGGCCTTCCCTGTTCAGCAGTAGCAGCCCCTCCCGCATGTTTCCGGTGATGGCTGTAATGGTGGCCGCGCGGCTTTCAATCTCCGCAAGCTGGAGCGACAGCTCCTTTTTCTGAGTCTCGATTTTTTCCAATAGCGGCAGAAGCTCATCATAGCCGGAAAGGTCCGGCGCGTCCAGATCAAGGTTATTGATGGGAGCCACCAACCTTCTGGTCAGTCTTCTTGCCACCACAAAGGAAAGGCACGCAGCCAGAATCAGACACAGCAGGACCACCGGAATAAACCGAAAAAGTAAAACGGCCAAGCTGTCCGTGGTCAGGGCCAGACGCAGAACATTACCACCCTCCAGCCGCATGGCGTAGTAATAGGTTTTCTTGTCCAGTGTATCCGAAAGCCGCTCGTCCTCTCCCCTGCCCGTTTGAAGGGCCGCGGCCACTTCCGGGCGATTTAAGTGAGATTCCATGGTCTCCGGGTCGGCCATGTTGTCAAACAGCACCGTCCCGCTTGGGTCGATGACGGAGACGCGAAGGGTTTGCAGCCCCTCCTTCATCTGAGTGCCAAACTGGCTGGTGAGAATTGTCCCCCAAAGGGCGGCAAAGACCACCACCGTCAGGAGGATTAACAGGCCCATATAGCGGAATATCCGTTTGTTCATTGCCTCACACCCCGAGCTTGTATCCGACGTTGCGAACCGTTTTGATGTGCTCTCCCGCTGGGCCCAGTTTTTGCCGCAGAGATTTGACGTGCACATCCACCGTCCGACTCTCGCCCTTATAATCATAGCCCCACACTGCATCCATCAACCTGTCCCGGCTTAAAACCAACCCCGCGTTCAAAAGCAGATAGCGCAGCAGTTCAAATTCCAGAAAGGTCAGGGCCACACTCTCCCCGTCTGCCGTGACGGTGTGGCGCTCGTTGTCCATGGTGAGATTTTCATAGGTCAGCAGGCCCTTTTCCCTTACGGCGGAAGCGGCCCTGCGCAAAACCGCGTGAATGCGGGCAATCAGTTCAGTGACGCCAAAGGGCTTAGCGATATAGTCGTCTGCGCCGAAATTGAGGCCCCGCACTTTGTCCGCCTCGCCGCTTTTCGCGGTGAGCATAATGACGGGGATGCATTCAAACCGGGGCTGGTCCCTCAGCTTTTTCAAAATGGAAAGTCCGTCCTCCCCGGGAAGCATGATGTCCAGCAGAATCATGTCCGGAAGGGAGGTGCCAGCCAAAAGCGCCTCCCAAAAGCCGTCTCCGTCCTCAAAGCCAGTGCAGGCAAAGCCCGCGTTTTCCAGCGCGTAGGCCGTCAACTCACGGATATCCTCATCATCCTCCACAAGAAAGACCGTTTGCATGGTTTAACCTTCCGTTCCCGCGGCTTCCTCGTGCTTCCCCGTGATGGAAAACACCACCCATTCCGCGATATTTGTGGCATGGTCGCCGATGCGCTCCAGATATTTCGCAATCATCAGCAAATCAATGGCCTGACTGCCATTGGAACTGTCGGCGCTCATAAGCTTAATCAAGTCGCCCTTCACCGCGTCGAACAGCCGATCCACCACGTCGTCATCGGCAATCACTTTATTTGCAAGCTCCAAATCCTTCTTTACAAAGGCGTCGATGCTCTCCGTGACCATTTTGGCGGTGGCCGTCGCCATCTGAGGAATGTGCTCCGGCGTTTTGACATGGGGCGCCTGCGTAAGAAAGATAGAAATTTCCGCGATGTCCGCCGCCTGATCGCCGATCCGCTCCATGTCCGTAATCATCTTGAGCGCCGCCGAAATCAGCCGCAGGTCCTTTGCCACCGGCTGCTGCTGAAGCAGCAGCTTGAGGCACATGGCTTCAATGTCTTTTTCTTGTTGGTCGATCTCCGTATCGGCCGCAATCGCCTTTTTTGCAAGGACCGTGTCCTGCTTTCTCAGTGCCTCAATCGAGGCGGCAATGGCGGTTTCCACCTGCATGCCCATCTCAATAAGCATAGTGTTGAGGGTTTCCAGCTGTCGGTCAAACCTGCTGCGCATTACCCAAACCTCCCCGTAATGTAGTCTTCGCACCTCTGGTCCTTTGGCATGGAGAACACCTGCTCGGTTTCACCGAATTCAATCAGCTCGCCCAGCAGAAAAAAGGCCGTCTTGTCGGAGATGCGGGTAGCCTGCTGCATATTGTGGGTGACAATCACCACGGTATACTTCTTCTTCAGATCCGCCATCAGCTCCTCGATTTTCGAGGTGGAGATGGGGTCCAGCGCGGAGGTGGGCTCGTCCATCAGCAACACCTCCAGCTCCACTGCCAGCGCCCGGGCGATGCACAACCGCTGCTGCTGCCCGCCGGAGAGGGACAGGGCACTTTTTTTCAGCCGGTCCTTTGTCTCCTCCCAGATGGCCGCGTCCCGCAAGGCCTTTTCCACGATGCCGTCCAGCTTCAGCCGGGAGGTCACGCCGTGGGTCCGGGGGCCGAAGGCAATGTTGTCGTAAATGCTCATAGGAAAGGGGTTGGGCTTTTGAAACACCATGCCCACCCGCCGGCGCAGGCGGTTCACGTCCTGCGTCGCATTGAGATCTTCGCCGTCAAGCAGCAACTTGCCCGTAATATGGCAGCCCTCCACCAGATCATTCATGCGGTTGAGGCACTTGAGCAGCGTGGATTTTCCGCAGCCGGAGGGACCAATAAATGCTGTAATCTCCTTCTCCTCGATGTCCATGCTGACACCGTGGAGCGCTTTAAAGTCATTATACCATAACTGCACGTCTTCCAGTTGAAATTTCACCATGTTTCTCACCCCTTTGCGATTCTTTTTGCCAGCGCGGCTGACAGTGCGTTGATGCCCACCACCAGCACCAGCAGAACCACTGCCGTGGCATAGGCCTGCCCGGTATAGAGCCCCTCGCTGGAAAGTGCGTACATATGGATTGCCAGTGTCCGTCCGGAGGCCAGAAGGCTGCCAGGAATCTGGGCCACGGTGCCCGCCGTATAAATAAGGGCGGCGGTTTCACCCACGATGCGGCCCATTGCAAGAATTACCCCCGCCAGAATTCCCGGCGCCGCGGCGGGCAGCACGATTCTAAACACCGTACGCAACCGCCCGGCCCCAAGGCCGAAGGAACCCTCCCGGTATGTGTCCGGCACGGCCTTCAGGCTTTCCTCTGCCGTGCGCATAATGAGAGGCAGAATCATGATGGAGAGCGTGAAGGTGCCTGCCAGCAGCGAATACCCCCAGCCAAGCCACGACACGAAAAACAAAGAGCCAAACAGGCCATATACGATGGACGGAATGCCAGAGAGCGTCTCTGCTGTCACCCGCACCAACCGCACCAGACGGCTGCCCCGCTTTGCGTATTCCACCAGATAAATGGCGGTGAACAGCCCCAGTGGCGCGGCAATCAGCAGGGAGAGAAGCACCATAAACACCGTTGTAATCAGCGCAGGCAGAAGGGAAACGTTTTCCGTGTTATATTCCAGCGCGAACAGCGACGGACGTAAATACGGAATGCCGTTTACCAGAATGTGCCCAATAAGAAACAGCAGCGCGCCAAAGGTAAACAGGGCCGCCAGCCACGGAAAAAAGCGCAAAACAGCGTCCTCAATTCTGCGGGGAAGTTTACGGGTGAAAGCAGCACTGCGGCGGACAACTCGGCGAAGCGGGGAACCGACCTTGAAAAAGAGGTTGATGAACGTATTGTTCATGTTTCACCCCTCCCCCGCAGCGCCGAAAACGACAGGTTAATCAAAAGTATGAAGACAAACAGAACCACGCCGGTGGCAATCAGCGATTCCCGGTGTAATCCCTCGGCATAGCCCATTTCAATGACGATGTTGGCGGTCAGGGTTCGGACGCCCTTTAGAAGCCCCGCGGGCATCCGCGCCTGATTGCCTGCCACCATGATGACCGCCATGGTTTCGCCGATGGCACGGCCGATGCCCAGCACCACTCCCGCCAGCACGCCGGATTTTGCGGCGGGCAGCAGTACGCGGAACACCGCCCGCCGATGGTTAGCCCCCAGGGCCACAGCTCCGTCATACAGCTCCTCCGGCACGGCGCGGATGGCGCTCTCCGTAATGCTGATAACCGTGGGCAGAATCATCAGCCCCAGCAGCACGGAGGCAGCGAGAATGCTGCTGCCGTTCCCACCGAACAGTTCCCGCACCAATGGAACAATGGTCACAAGACCAAAAAAGCCGTAAATCACGGACGGAATTCCCGCCAGCAGGTCCACTGACGGTTTTAAAAATCTGTAAAGCGGTCTGGGGCAGATTCTGGCCATAAACACGGCAGTAAAAATCCCGACGGGCACGCCGATGGCAACAGCCCCCGCCGTAACGTAAATGCTTCCCAAAATCATTGGGAGAATGCCGAAGACGGGGGGAGTGTCGCCAGGCGACCACTCCCTCCCCAATAGAAACTCCGGCAGGCCAATTTTTCCAATGGCCGGGACTCCGCCCGCGAACAAAAACACACAGATCAGCGCCACAGCCAGAATGCTGGTCAGAGCCGACACCATGAATACCGCCCGCATAAGGCTTTCCCTCAAACGCTGCCCTCTCATTTTACGTTATCCCAGGAGGTGGTTTCTCCGGTGAAGATGCTCTGCACCTGCGCGCTGGTCAAGTCGTCGGCAGGATTCTCCTGGTTTACAACCACAGCGATGCCGTCCAGCGCGATGGGAATCCCCGTCAGCTTCTCCGCCTCGGCGGGCTTCAGTTCGCGGCTGGCCATACCGATGTCGCACACGCCTTCCATAGCCGCGGTCATTCCGGCGGTGGAATCGGTCATCTGCACCTCAATCTCCGCACCCGAATTGATGGCAAGATAGGCTTCCTTCAGCTTTTCCATCACCGGCGTGACGGAGGAGGAACCGGCCACGGTGATCTTGCCGGTGGGTTTTGTCCCCGCATAGGCAGACGCGTTTGCATCCACGGCAATATAACTGCCGGAAACTACTTGCTGGCCCTCAGCGGAGAGAACGAAGTCAATAAAGTCCTTGGCAAGTCCAGTGGCTTCTCCGTTTATTGCGATGTTAAAGGGCCTTGCAATGGCATACGTGCCGTTTTTCACATTTTCGGCGCTGGCCTTCACTCCATCGATGGACAGGGCCTTTACCGTATCATTCAATGACCCCAGTGAAATGTAGCCGATGGCGGCGGGATCACCCGCCACATTCCCCAGCATCACGTCGGTCTTGTTGGCAACGACGGCTTCCTTGGTGGTCATATCCTTTTTGGTACCATCTTCCCCCTTCACCTCAATGCCGAAAAGCTCGATAAACGCGCCTCTGGTTCCGCTGCCGTCCTCCCTCGAGACCACGGTGATTTCACCGAGAGATTTTCCCGCGTTGTCCTTGGCGGACGTGTTGCCGCCGCTGGCGCTCGGGGTCTGTCCACCGCAACCCGCAAGGCTGACTGCCGCCAGGGCCGCCGCAAGAAACATGGTAATTGTTCTTTTCATCTGTCTTTCCTCCATATTGCGTATTCTTGATTGGTATTCTTTGTGAGTACAGCCTAAGCATACATAGCCGGAGTTAAAAACAAATGCAGCACTGTGTAAAAACTATGTAAAACCCCGCTTTCTTCCAAATCAGAAAGCAGTTCGCCCATATTTGGTTTTGGGGATTGCACGGACCTCCCGGTCGGGGATTTTTGCAGGGCAACCATTGCCGGTTTATGCGCTGCATGTCTGGCGAAAAAAACAGCCCGCCCCGAAATCGGGGCGGGCTGCTGTTTTATTATTTTTCCATTCCGCAGGGAGTCGCTTTATGAGCCGCGGCACGGTCGCCGGTAACGGCGCCATACAGCCGGTAGCCACCCGAAAAATTGTAACAGTCATATCCGTTCTGGCTCAGGATGCGGTATGCCAGATAGCTCCTGAGTCCGGTCTGGCACATGATGTACACAGGCTTTCCGGCAGGAAGCGCTTCCATCCGCTCACGCAGCTCATCCACGGGAAGGTTGATAAACCCCTCCGCATGCCCCTCGGCGTATTCTTCCGCCGTCCTTGTGTCAAGCCGGGTCACGCTGCCGTCTCTGGGAAGGGCGTCCACCTCATTCCAGTGGAATTGCTTCACCGCACCCTTTGCAAGGTTTTCGACCATAAAGCCCACCATGTTCACCGGGTCCTTGGCGGAGGAATAGGGCGGCGCATAGGCAAGATCCAGATCTTTTAATTGCAGGGCCGTCAATCCCGCGTGCATGGCCGTGGCCAGCACGTCGATGCGCTTGTCAACGCCGTCACAGCCCACAATCTGCGCACCCAAGAGCCGATAGGTCCCCTTTTCAAACACCACCTTCACGGTCATCACCGTGCCACCGGGGTAATACCCCGCATGGTTAAGGGGGGAGAGTATCACCCTGTCGCAGTCAATTCCAGCCCTTGTTGCCGTCCGTTCATTGATTCCGGTGGCAGCCACCGTCAAGTCAAACAGCTTGAGGACAGAGGAGCCCTGCGCGCCCAAATACCGGCTGTCTCCTCCACAGATATTATCCGCCGCGATGCGGCCCTGCTTATTGGCGGGCCCCGCCAGAGAAATCACCGCGTGTTCTCCCGTGATGTACTGCTTTACCTGCACCGCGTCCCCCACGGCGTAAATATCCGGGGCAGAAGTCTCCATCCGGTCGTTTACGGCAATGCTACCCTTCAGTCCCAGCTCCAATCCCGCGTCCTTTGCAAGGCGGGTGTCCGGGGTCACACCGATGGCCAGCACTACCATGTCGGCATGAAGCGGTTCCTCCCCCTTCAGCAGAACGTTGACACCGCCGTCCGATTCAGAAAAACCCTCCACGGAATGCCCCAGCAGCAGACGCACACCTTTTTCCCGAAGCTCGGCGTGGAGAAACGCAGCCATCTCTTCGTCCAGCGGATTGAGAATCTGCTTTGGCCGCTGGACAAGGGTCACGTCCATTCCCAGCTCCCGCAGATTTTCCGCCAACTCCAGACTGATAAAGCCGCCCCCGCAGAGAATGACCGATTTGGGAACCTCCTTCTCCACAAATTCCCGGATACCAAGGGTATCCTCCACGGTGCGCAGGGTAAACAGCTTGTGTAGTCCCACGCCGGGAAGCTCCGGCTGGGTGGGCTTTGCGCCAGGGGCCAGAAGCAGTTTATCGTAGGATTCCTCAAACTCCTCTCCGCTTTCCAGCTTGCGGACCGTGACGGTTTTGCGTTCCGGATGAATTGCAGTTACCTCATGGCGCACCCGCATATCCACCCGAAAACGCGCCAAAAAGCTTTCAGGGGTTTGCAGCGTCAGTTCCTCTGGGTCTTCAATGATTCCGCCCACGTAGTAGGGCAAGCCGCAATTGGCATAGGACACGAAGCCGGACCGCTCAAACACCACAATTTCGGCCTGCTCATCCAAACGGCGGATGCGGGCCGCCGCCGTGGCTCCGCCCGCCACGCCGCCGATGATTATAACTTTCATGTGTTTACCGCTCCACCGTTCCCCGGTAGCCGCTGATGCCCCCGATATTGGTGAGATTCGCATAGCCCATCCGCTGGAGGGCGGGAATTGCCTGACGGCTCCGCGCCCCGCTGAGACAATATACAAACAACGGTGTTTCATGGTCTTTCACTTCCCGCGTCGTCATACGCAGTTGGTCCAACGGGATATTTTTGCTGCCGGGAATGCGGCCCCCGGCATATTCCTCCCGGGTCCGTACATCCAAGAGAACTGCGTTGGGTGTGGAATGAAACTGCTGTATACCGGTGTTAATATCCGGTATTTTTAAAAAATCAAAAAGTCCCATATTGTTTCTCCTTTATAGCATGGAAAGAATCTGGCTCTTGGGTCGGGCGCCGATCATCTGATTGACCACCTTGCCCTCCTTCATCATTACTAACGTGGGAATGCTCATAATCTGGAAGGCAGAGGCCAGCTCCTGCTGCTCATCTATGTTGATTTTTCCAATCTTCAAGTCGTCGCGCTCGTTTGCAATTTGGTCCACAATGGGACTTACCATGCGGCAGGGGCCGCACCAGGTGGCCCAGAAGTCCAACAGAACGGGCTTATCGCTTTGAACAACCTCTTGGTGGAAGTTATTTTTCGTAATATTCATGACTGACATAATTGTTTCCCCCTATGTTTTTTATTATGTGGCTATCATAGCAGGTTCCCATCTTCCTTTCAGTGATTTAATCACTTTCCGTAACAGGCCCCAACTGGCGCTTGTTTAAAGCTGCCAATAAAACCGGGCGGCATCCTCTTGGATACCGCCCGGTTCTTTTTTCGCTCCCACACTTTTAAGCGTTAAAAATTAGTACTTTCCATGACTTCCTGCACCAATCAGTGAAAAGCCGCCTTCAACACCGCTATTTTTCTGCTGCAAAACGTGTTTTTCCCGTCTGTCCATAGCAACGGGGCCATGTTCTGATTTTATCTCATGCGTGTATTCCATCGTTTCGGCCAACTTAAATTTGGATACAGCCTCCGCCAAAGCTTGGGCCTGCGCAGCAAGCTCTTCGCTGGAAGCAGAGCTTTCTTCTGCGGTTGCCGCGTTGGTTTGTACAACGGAGGATACCTGTGTCAATCCCTGATTGATTTGTTCAATGGCGCCCACCTGCTCGATGGATCCATGCTCAATTTTTTGAACCGATTTGACCACCAATGCGGTTTTTTCCGAAACGTCAAC
>NZ_DAMBZJ010000001.1:9729-59322 GCF_032060045.1 Oscillibacter sp. | reverse complement strand
TTTTTGGGTTTCAACCGCCAATTGTTCTCCTTCCGATACGTTCGACACTGACTTTTCTATCAGAGCACTTGTCTGTTTGGCTGCCTCGGCTGATTTTACCGCAAGATTACGGACTTCATCCGCTACAACAGCAAATCCCTTCCCGGCGTTTCCGGCTCGGGCAGCCTCCACCGCGGCATTCAAAGACAGTATATTGGTTTGAAAAGCGATATCTTCAACCAGCTTTGTGATTTTTGAAATTTGCTGTGATGATTCTCCGATTTCCTCCATGGCCAAAGTGAGTTTTTGCATATACTCGTTGCTTAACGATACCCCATTGCCTGCAAGCTTTACATATTCCGCTGCTTCTCGTACGCTGTCGGCGTTTTCTTCCGCCTGTCGGGCTACGCTGGCCACAGACGCGTTAAGCTGTTCAATTGTGGCAGCTTGCTCTGTCGTTCCGGACGCAAGCTCTTGCGATGCGCTGGCCACTTGCCCAGAGCCCGTATTTACCTGATCTGCAGTTAGGTCAATTATATGTAAAGTCTGGCTTAATTCGTCTTCAATTTTTTGCAGAGCAATTCCAAGCGCATCTTCTTCAGAGCGCAGAGGTACGGCCTGGGTAAAGTCACCATCACTGATCACCTTTGCCGCATATACCTGTTTTTGAATGCCGTCCAGCATTCTGGAAAAGGCTTCGGCAAGCTGTCCGATCTCGTCTTTCGAGTCGATATCCTGTAAATCTACTTCCACCCGGCCCAACGCTATATTATTCGCTGCATTTACTACCTTCATAATCGGTTTGCTGATCATTTTCGCAATTCTTGATCCAAAGAAAATAAAGCAGACGCCTCCTGCAATGACGGTAACAATTAATAGCACCGAAAGAACACGTGCGGTGGAGGCGTTGGATTCAATTGTATTTTCCGCCGCACTCATGCGGTTATCTACCAGTGCGTCAAAATTATCGTATATTTTTTGTATATCAACCGTTTCTCTAGAAAGCGCATTTAGCGCCGCCTCCTGATTTCCTGCCTTTGCAGCCTGAAGACATTTTTGAATAGCGGGGTCAAACTTATCGGTAAATAGACGCACACCTTCGTCCAAAAGCTGAAAGGACTGTTCATTTGTAATGGATGCACGGTAGATTTGCGCCCTATCGAGAAATACCTCTTTTGCGTCAATATAGCTCTTCTCAAATTCATCAATTCTCTGTGGATTTCCAGCGAAAATCACCATGCCTCTTGAGTCAATACGGAACTGATAAAGGCTCTCAATTGAATGAATCAAGTCGTCTATCGGCGCGGTTTGTACCTCGTATAGATAGGTATCCATTTTAATAATATGAAATATTCCAAACAAAAACACCGTACCAACGATCATCAGCATCGCTGTCAGACCTGTAAATGCCGTCAGTAATTTTTTAGAAACACTGAGGTCCTTAAACTTTTTCATTATTGTTCCTCCTGCAGATTTGATAGTGATGCCAAAATTACCAAAAAGATATCTGAACATAATCATTCATCGCGCGATTTTGTTTTTCAAAATGCCTCCTAAATGCTTTCTTTTATTTTGTGGGATACATTTTCTGCTGGGGCGTTATAATAATGTTGACGGTAGCGCTATAAAGTCGCAGTATATGCAAACAGTGATACTTCCAGAAATTCCCTTCATTTACAAGGAGGCCGCCTTTGGCATGACGGCAAAATTGACGGCGGAAACTGCAAGTGTCATATGTGCATCGTGCATTTCATTAAACTTATCAATTGCCGCTCGTTTGTGCTCCATAAGCGAGTGTGCATAAACATTTAGCGTAATGTTGACATTTGAATGCCCTAATATTTCACTGAGAGTTTTAATATCCACACCAAGCTCCAGTGCCCTGGTTGCAAAAGTATGACGTATCGTGTGAAATTTGCGGTCTCTGACCCCAGCTTCCAGCAAAACATTTTTGTATATTTTTTGATATATACGGGGGTCAAACGGCTTAAAATTTCCCGTAAAAATATAGCAATTGTCTTCTATGGAATGAAGATGCATGTTATCCAAAAGCTTTAAAAGAAAGGTAGGCAGAGGTATCTTCCTCAAGGAAGATTTGCTTTTCGGGGTTCCTACGTGTAACATTGTTTTTTGTTCTCCCCCGTCAAAATTTCGGATTCGAGATACGGTTCGCATAATACACATGGTACCCATTTCAAAATCAATATCTCTCCACTTTAAGCCACACAGTTCCCCAAGACGGATGCCCGTATAGAAGCAAAGAAGGATTCCCAGCGCCTTTTTGTCGTCTGAGCCTTGGATGGCATGTTCAATTAGCCGCTGCTCGTTCATAGAAAAGATAGGGATTTCCTTTTGAGTCTGCACCTTTGGCAAAGTAACCAGATCTGCAAAGGCAGCAACTTGGGGCGCGTTTTTAGAAATTTCCCGCAGGGCCATCTTAAATATGGAAAGGATTTTTTTTCGATAGGTCTCGGAAATTGAAATATTCCTGTTCATATTATCTACAAATCTATTGATGGAGCAAGCCGATAGTTCCCTGTTTTCAGGAATGTGAAAATGCGGTATGACATAGCTGCGCATGCAGTGATAATAGCTTTCATAGGTCGAGGGCTTTAGTCGTCGCAAAACATCCCCGGTAAGCCAAGCCTCAAAAAGATCATCCGCATTCTTTTTAATACCGATTGACCCATTGGTTTTTGAAGATTCGTCTTTTGATATATCCTTCATTTTTATTCGCACTTCGCGATAGCTTTTAGCATAAAAATACTTGTATTTTCCATCTCCGACATGAACTCTCCCCTCCCAACGGCCATCTTTTCTTTTATAAATGTTTTCTCCCTTTCGTGACATACGTTCTAAAACTCCTTTCAGATGTGACGAATATGCTGACGGCGCATTTCTTCCGAACAAACGAAAAAAAGCCTGCAACTTCATTAGTTTTCACCTGAACAGCGTCCACTTAATTGGTATTTCAGTCAGGTTGACAAGCAAAACCAGACGATATATAATGAAAGTTGTTGAAGTATATCAAAATTTAGTATCACTGTTTGCATATACTGCGACAACTTTTTGCACTTAAGCGTGTCTATTCTTAGGTTTTCAAGTTTGTCAAAACAAACAAAATGCCAGCCACGAGTAATATTCAGTAATTTGTTGCTTGTTAAAGATGTTTCTCTCTAGTTAATCCAGTAAATTATAAAAGCGCTCCTTTCCAAATGATTAAATGGAAAGGGGCGTTTTTCGTTGGTTGCCTTTGAAGCAAAATAAACAGCTTTCACCATTTTAATGCTCCCCGCCTTTCCATCACAGTGGTAGTCGTCACTTTCCAGCGTGAAGAGCCGCATGTGCATTTGCTTTAATTAAAATAATTATAATGACTATATGGCATTTAAACAACAAACGGTTAATTATCAACGATCCAGTTCGTGGCAATCTTTTTTTCCGACAGCCTTTTTAAACCGCTGCATCTTGGGAAAAAGCAGCATGGAATGACCTCCCATAAATAAAAAACTTTGCAAAAAACCGCCTCTTGCCCCAACCCTTAAAGGGCCGAATTTTCATTGGGCAAAAAGCAAAAAGCTGCAAGCCCATATAAATACAGGATTGCAGCATTGTTGAATGGCGTCCCCGGGCAGATTCGAACTGCCGGCCTTCCGCTTAGGAGGCGGATGCTCTATCCAGCTGAGCTACGGAGACATGAATTCAATTTTCAGGGAAAACTACGAAATAATGAACGGATGGGCATACGCTCCACCACTTGCTTCGAAGGCGCCCGCTCTATCCATTTGAGCGATGTGTTTGTGCGACCTTACATCCGAGACAGCACACGTCCCGCCCAACCGCAAAAAGAAACCATTTGTTATTTTACCCGATTTCCCCTCGGCTGTCAATTGAAATACCCGGCGTAACTTTTTGCAGACGGAATCCCGTCTCCCCACTCCAAAATGGTGGGACAAACGCCTAAATGCTTGCTATCATATAAAAAAGACCGTTGCGGTCCCGTGAAAAAACATTTATAATATCCGAAGACAATCAGGATGCCGCACATTGGTCGTACGCGCATCCATTCTGCAAAACCGGACCCGTCCGCCGAACGGGTGAGCGAAAGGAAATGAACCGCATGACAAACGTGGCACTGGTGACAGGCGGAAGCCGTGGAATTGGACAAGCAATTGCCCGAACGCTTGGAGGGCGGGGCTATGATGTGGCCATCAATTATTATCGCAACCGCGCCACTGCCGAGGAATTGGCGGAAGAGCTGCGCCGCGCCGGGTGCAACGCGGTTGCGTTTGGCGCGGACATGGCAAATTCTAGCGAGGTGGACGCTATGTTCCACACCATAGAAACCGCACTGGGACCGGTGGATACTCTGATTAACAACGCGGGAATCGCCCCGCCCAGCGGATTGTTTCAGGATGTGGATGACGAAACCTGGAACCGCGCCTTTGCCGTAAACGTTGGAGGAATGCGCAGCGCAATCCACCGCGCTCTGCCCCATATGCTCCATGAAAAGCGGGGCAGCATTGTCAACATTTCTTCTATCTGGGGGCTGCGGGGCGCTTCTTGTGAAACGGTTTACGCTGCCACTAAGGCCGCCGTAATCGGGCTTACACGCTCGCTGGCTCTGGAACTGGCCCCGTCCAGCATCCGAGTAAACGCGGTGGCTCCCGGCTGCATCAAAACGGACATGCTCAGCACCCTCGGCCCGGAGACGCTGGCAGACCTTGCCGCGCAAACACCCCTTGGCCGTTTGGGAACGCCGGAGGACGTGGCGGCGGCAGTGGCATTTTTGGCGAGCGATGAAGCCGCCTTTATCACCGGACAAATTCTCACGGTGGACGGCGGCTTCACCGGGTAGAAGAGGGATTTCCCCCTCCAACGCAACCAGCCCGGCTGCAAAAGCAGCCGGGCTGGATATTTGAACGTCAGGCGAAATCAAGCGTTGCAGACCGGAACAATCCAGCCCTTCGTGTCGGGAATTCTGCCCCACTGGATACCGGTGAGCGTATCGTACAGCTTCTGGGTCAGGGGGCCGATTTCGCCATCTCCGATCTTGGCGGACTGGTCCTCATAATCCAATTTCTTAACCGGGGAAACAACGGCGGCGGTGCCGGTGCCAAACACCTCTTCCAGCTTGCCCTCCCGGGAAGCCTTCATCAAATCATCCACTGCCAGCTTGCCTTCCACAACCTCATAGCCCCAGTCCTTCAAAAGCTCAATGATAGAGCGGCGGGTGACACCGGGGAGCACGGTGCCGTCCTTATCCTGCGCCTCGGCGGTATAGAGCTTGCCGTCAATCTTGAAGAAGATGTTCATGGCGCCCACTTCCTCAACATACTTGCGCTCCACGCCGTCCAGCCACAGCACCTGACTGTATCCCCGCTCTTCGGCCACCTTGGCGGCAAGCAGAGACACGGCGTAGTTTCCTCCGCACTTGGTAAAGCCGGTGCCGCCGGGGCAGGCGCGGACATAAGTGTCCTCCACATAGATGTCAATAGGAGCCAGACCCGCAGCGTAATACGCGCCGGAGGGGGCGCAGATGATGATGAACTGATAGGTGGTGGATGCGTGGACGCCGAGCTGCGCCATGGTGGCAATGGTGAACGGACGGATGTACAAAGATGCGCCCTCAGAATGGGGGACCCAGTCCTTCTCAACTTCCACCAGCGCGCGGATGGCCTCCACAAAGTCCTCCTCGGGGATGGAGGGCATGCACAGGCGCTCCTGCGTGTTATTCATACGGCGGGCATTGCAGTCCGGGCGGAAAAGCTGAATCTTTCCCTCGGCGGTACGATAGGCCTTCAGGCCCTCAAAGCACTCCTGCGCATAGTGGAACACCACGGCGGAGGGTTCCAGGGAGAGAGGGGCATAGGGCACAATACGCGGATCGTGCCAACCCTGGCCCTCGGTGTAGTCCATAATAAACATGTGGTCGGAAAAGGTCTTTCCGAAGCCCAGCTTAGACTCGTCCGCAGGCTTTGCTTTGGGGGAAGTCGTCTTCGTGATCTTGATGTTCAGCATTTAAAATTCTCCCTTACTTTTATTTTGAACCGATAAAGCAAAAGGCTCTCGCACCCCTGAAATCAGGGAGGCGAAAGCCAAACTTCCGTGGTACCACTCTCTTTGCCGCAGTGCGGCCTCTTATGTACGCTTCCGCGCACCGCCCCTGTAACCGGGAGGCCCCCGTCGCCGCCTACTGGAGATCCATCTCTTTGGGCGGGCCGCTTCCGGGCCAGACCAATCAGGCCGCGTCCGCTGCCTCGCACCGTGCGGCAGCTCTCTGAAGGCGGCGTTCCTGACGGCAATTCCCGTTCATCGCGTTTTGAATATTAAATTATTTATACGCTCCCGGCAGGAGAAAGTCAATTGTTAAAATGCACAGAACCGGCGCAAGACGGGATATTCGTCCGCCCGTCCGCCGGGAAACCGGCGGACGGGGAACGTTCAATTCACGGCAACCAGCGTCATCCCACGCAGGCCATGCCCCGGCGGAAGGCCTCGATATTCAGAGGAACCAGCTTGGCCTTGGGCCCGGTAAACATCTCCGCGATCATTGCCTCGATGGCCTCGGGCTTCAAAATCTTGGTGGCGGCCACATAAGCTCCCAGCATGGCCATGTTGCCCACTTTGGCGTTGCCCACCTGATCGGCGATCTCCCCGCAGGGGATGTAGTACGCCGTCAAATCTTCGCGGGTCACCTTATCAGTGACGACGGAGCTGTTAACAAACACCGCGCCGCCGGGGACAACACCTTCCTCAAATTTTTCAAGGGAGGGCTCGTTCATGGCGATCAGCTCCGTGGGGTGGTTGAACACGGGAGAACCCACGGGTTTGTCTGACAGCACCACAGAACAGTTGGCCGTTCCGCCGCGCATCTCGGGTCCATAGGACGGGGCCCACGTCACGTTCAGCCCCTCAGCCATACCGGCCTCCGCCAGATTTTTTCCGATGGCAAGACCGCCCTGCCCGCCGAAGCCGGAGATAATAATTTCCTTTTTCATCTCACTTCACCTCCGCACCGGTATCCTTGAGCACGCCAAGAGGATAATAGGATATCATGTTTTCCTTCAGCCACTCCATGGACTTCAGTGGCGTCATTCCCCAGTTAGTGGGGCATGTGGCCAGAACCTCCACAAAGGTAAAGCCTTTCCCTTCCATCTGAAGCTGGAAGGCTTTTTTGATGGCTTTTTTAGCTTTGTTCAGGTTGGGAATGTCGGTGGCACAAACCCGTTCGGCATAGACGCAGCCATCCAGCGTGGAGAGCATCTCCGCCATGCGGATGGGCATACCGGCCTGCTCGCGGGTGCGGCCCTGAGGGCAGGTGGTGGCTCTTTGCCCGATGAGGGTGGTGGGAGCCATCTGACCGCCGGTCATGCCGTAAATGGCATTATTGATGAAAATGGTGGTGAATTTCTCACCCCGCATGGCGGCGTGGACAATTTCCGCCGTGCCGATAGAGGCAAGGTCTCCGTCACCCTGATAGGTGAACACCGGCTGGTGGGGATGGGTGCGCTTGATGCCGGTGGCAACGGCGGGAGCGCGTCCGTGCGCGGCTTCCTGCATGTCGCAGCTAAAATACTTATAAGCAAACACAGAACAGCCCACGGGACACACGCCGATGGCCGTATCCAGCAGGTCCATCTCCTCCATTGTTTCGGCCACCAGCTTGTGAATGATGCCGTGGGTGCAGCCGGGGCAATAGTGGAACTCCACGTCCGTCAGTCCCTTGGATTTTTGATAGACAACCGCCATGTTACTTCGCCTCCTTCAGGGCCTTTTTGCCCGCTTCCACGATTTCCTCCACAGTGGGAATCACACCGCCGGCGTGGCCCAGATAAGAAATGGGTTTGCGGCCCTCCACGCTCAGGCGGACATCCTCGATCATCTGACCGTCGATGCTCATTTCCACGTCCAAAATCGCCTTCACATTGTCACGCAGGGCCAGGTCGTGCAGTGCCTTCTCCGGGAAGGGCCACAGCGAAATGGGGCGGAATATTCCCGCCTTAACTCCCTCGGCCCGAAGCTGCTCCAGCGCCGTGAGAACAATGCGGGCGGGCGTGCCGTAGGCCGTGATGAGAAGCTCGGCGTCCTCCGCGTCCTTGTGGGTCCAGCGAACCTCGTTTTCCTTGATGACCTGATATTTCTTTGCAAGCTCCACGTTAAAGTCGTCGCATTCGTTGGGGTCGATGTACAAAGAGTTAATCACGTTGTGGTGCTCCCGGCCCTTTCGGCCCGTGGTAGCCCAGTCCTTGGGTGCAAGCCGGCGTTTTGGAACCTCATGCCATTCGATGGGCTCCATCATCTGGCCAATCATACCGTCGGCCAGCACCAGCACGGGGTTGCGATACTGGTCGGCGATGTCAAACGCCTCCTGCACCATGTCCACGGCCTCCTGAATGTTGGCGGGGGCCAGTACCACGGTGCGATAGTCGCCGTTGCCGCCGCCGCGAGTGGCCTGAAAATAATCGCTCTGGCCCGGCTGGATGGTGCCAAGGCCCGGACCGCCGCGCATGCAGTTGACGATCACGGCGGGCAGCTCCGCGCCCGCAAGATATGTAATCCCCTCCTGCTTCAGGGAAATACCGGGGGAGGACGAGGAGGTCATGGCCCGCATTCCGGCGCCTGCTGCCCCATACACCATGTTGATGGCGGCAACTTCGGACTCTGCCTGAACAAATACCTTGCCGTGCTGTGGCATGTGCAAAGAGAGATATTCCGGAATCTCGCTCTGCGGGGTAATGGGATACCCGAAGAAGCAGTCGCAGCCCGCGCGGATCGCGGCCTCTGCAATCGCCTCATTTCCTTTCCAAAGCTCTTTTCCCACGAAAATTCACCCTCCTTCGTCAAATTTTTTCCACGGTGATTACGGAATCCGGACAGATTTTTGCGCAGCTCGCGCAGGCAATGCATGCCGCCATATCCACCACCCCGGCGGGATGATAGCCCTTGCGGTTGATGGCGTCCATGTCAATCGCCACGATGTGCTTGGGACACACAGAAACGCACAGCTCGCAGCCCTTGCACCGGTCCCGGTCAAATGTTACCCTTGCTGCCATGATACTCATTTGCCTCCCTTCATCTTGTTGAGAGCCTTTTACAGCTCCCACGGTTTTTTCATATAAATGTCAATGGGAAACAGCTTAAGGCCCGCGAGGCTTTCCTCGCCGGCAAAGCGCCGCTCCGCCACATGGCACATAACGGGAATGCCGGTTTCCCGGGAAACCGCTTCCGCCAGCTCCGCGCCCTTGAGGATTTCCTCGGGCGTCGTCTCGCCGCACAGATGGGTATTGTTTACAATACCGCCGCACACAAGGCCTGTCACGGCCTCAATGCTGCGAAGATAAGCCATGGCGGCCTCCACCGTGCGCACCTCGGGCCGGTTAGCGTTGAGCACGAAGAGGAGGTTGTAATCCTCCGCAAGAATCTTGGGCTGAAACCGGGCCAGCACCCGCGCGCCCACCGGGTCACCGCCTACGTCCAGGACACCCCGGATTTCCCGATTTTCTAAAATAGTTAACAGCTCCGCCGGAAGCGCGGGCACGTCCGCGTCGCTGCACTCCTGAGAGGAGGAGATCACCCGGATTCCCGCCCCCTCCAAAAGCTTTTTCCGCTCTCTGGAGCGAAAATAGGGGTTCACGATGTCCACGTCCGCCAGCATGGCGGCGTGTCCCTCATGAGCCAGCCCCAGCGCATAGTTTACGGCAAACTCGGTCTTTCCCGTCCCGTAATGCCCGCAGACAAGCACGACGCGACTGGAGCAGACCTGATCGGATGTCAGAATCAAAACGGCCCCCTCGCTTTCAAAATTTCAAAAAAGAGTTGTATTATTATCGTATGCGTTGTATGATGTCAGTATAACCTATTTGACGAGAGATGTCAAGGGAAGTTATTGTGCCATTTGCCGAATCGCTGTCGATTTCATTGCAGAATTTGATGCAAATAAAATGTGCCTTACGGCAAAGTGAATGCACTTTAAAAAAACGAAATACGCCCCCATAGGGGCGAAGGAGGACTTTGATGGAGGAACCGAAAAAGGCAAAGCTGTCCCAGCGGGCGGCGGAGCGGTTGATGGATATGATTTCGGAGGAGCACCGCTATGAAACCGGGGGCAAGCTGCCCAACGAAAACGAGCTGAGCGAACTTTTAGGCGTCAGCCGCACCACGTTGCGGGAAGCCATTTCTTTTCTGGTGGCGCAGGGCGTGCTAGAAATTCAGCGGGGCAAGGGGACGTTTGTGGCTCGGGAGCTGCCCCGTTTCCCGGTGGATATGACGGCCCTGACGGATTTGCGGTCCCGAACCAGAGCAAGGGACCTGTTTGAAATGCGTTTGATTTTTGAGCCGGCTACGGTGGCGCTGGCCTGCCAGCGGGCAAGCGACGAAGAACTGGATCAAATTCGCCGCAAGGCGGAGCGGATGGAGCAGATTGCCGCCTCCGGCGGAGATTGGCCCGCCGCGGATCAGGACTTTCATCTGAGTATTATCCGCGCCTCTCACAATGAATACATGCGCCGCCTTTACCCCATCATCAACGACGCGGTGAGCGAAATCATGCAGATTTCGGAAAATCAAAAGCACATGCAAGAAATCGCCGTGGCGGACAACCGGCTGATTGTTGATTTTCTGCTGCGCCGGGACGACGTGGGCGCGCGCTATGCCATGAGCATCCACATGAAGCACCTGATTCAGACGCTGCGGGTATGACCCGCTCCACCCAACAGAAAGTTTTTAATCGGCGGCAGGTTTTTCGCGCCAACGGAAGAGTTTTCCTACCCTGAGGAGCTTTACCGCGCCGGAAGCTCCATTTCCCGCCAGCTATCTCCGCTCCTGTTCTCGCTACGACAAAGAACACCCGTCTCGGCAGTGCCGGGACGGGCGCTTGCGTCTTTTTGAATATTCTTGCAGGATTAAACGTTCCTTTTCCCGGCGGTATCCGCGCCGGGGCCATTTCCGTTATAAAGGGCAGGTTCAGCTTTCTCTCAAAAGCGGCTTTTCTCCCTAAGGCGCCATTTGCCAACTTCCGGAAACTACCTCAGCGAGTTTCGGAGGGCCGAAGCGTCCGCGCAAGGGCCGCCGCCTCAGCGCAGGCATCGGCCAGCAGAGCCTTCGGATCGGCGCCGTCCAAATCCAGCCCGTCTGCCGCCACGCATGTCAGGTCGCCAATGCCGAAAAACATCTGAATGGCTCGAAGGTAAGGCACGGCCTGTTCCAGCGGATCTCCAGCGGGATAGGCACCGCCCCGGGTGGTGAGAAACACACATCGCTCTGCCGCGCACAAGCCTTTCAGGCCCTCTGCCGTGCTGCGGAAGGTGATGCCTTCCACCGACACGTTTTCAATGTAGACCTTCAGTAGCGCAGGAAAGCTCATGTCCCAAAACGGGGCGGCAATTACGATCAGGTCCGCCGCCGCCAGCTCCCGCGCCCGGTCAAACCGAGAATCGTCCGTCTTTCCGGCTTTCAGGAGGGCTTCCCGTCGGTCAAAAAACGCACCAGACAAGGGTCTCAAATCCTCTTCCATCAGGTTTACCGTCGCCACCTGCCAAGCTTCTGGCAGCGCGGCGAAAAATGCCTCCGCCAGCTTCCTCGTGCGGGACGCTTCTCCCCGGATACAGCAGTCGATATACAATACCTTTCTCACAAAGTGCCTCCTGTCGTTCCTCTCCGGGAAAGCATCTCCGCTTCCTCATCGAAAGGCCGCTTTTATCATATTTTTCTTTAGTATACCGCCCTCGGAATGTGCCGTCAAGACCGGCGGTCCCCTCCCAGTAATTCTTTCCACTCCCACATTACAGAGGTTCCTTGGCGGGACGGCCTGCCTTTGGGGTTAACCCCCCCTCCGGTTCCAGGACCCCGCGCTGCCGCTCTGTTCATTGTTTCCGCGTCACCGCGCCGGTTTCAAGGCTTCCTCTGAAATGTTTATGCGAAAAAACGTGTGTGTTCCAAATATAAATGTCCGCTTACTAAAAACAGCTTATGGAGCATATGAAATTGCACAAAGTTTTTTCCCGAAGTCTTTTGGTTTTAGAAAAAGCCATGAAATGCGCACTTTCTTTCGGTCATCCAAGGCAAAAGCGTTGACAAAGGTTTGTTTCGCCGCTATAATTCCCACCAAGAGAGCGCAACGGGGCACCCTCAGGGGTTTTGCCGCGTTCTTTTTGTATCCGGCGCTTTACTACGCTATTTCGAAAAACCATGTAAAAAACGCAGGCTTTCAGTTGAAAGGAGACTGTTTTTATGAGCGGATTCAGCAAGGAAGATATTCTCCGAATGGTACAGGAGGAGGACGTTCAGTTCATCCGCATGCAGTTTACGGATATTTTCGGTCAGATGAAGAACGTGGCCGTTTCCGTCTCCCAGCTTGAGCGGGCGCTGAACAATCAGATTATGCTGGACGGCAGCTCCATCGAGGGCTTTGTCCGCATTGAGGAATCCGACCAGTGTCTCTGGCCGGATCGGGACACCTTCGCGGTGCTGCCTTGGCGGCCCCAATACGGAAAGGTGGCCCGGCTGATCTGCGACGTGCACAACCCGGACGGCGCACCGTTTCCCGGAGACCCGCGAAACGTACTAAAACGGGCGGTGAAGCGGGCGGCGGATATGGGGTTTACTTTTAACGTAGGGCCGGAGATGGAATTTTTCCTGTTTCAGACCGACGGCGAAGGCAACCCCACTACCGTCACCGGGGATCAGGCAGGCTACTTCGATCTGGGCCCTCTGGACCACGGAGAGGGAACCCGACGGGAAATCTGTCTGGCGCTGGAGGCCATGGGCCTCGAGGTGGAAGCCAGTCACCATGAGGTTTCCGCCGGTCAGCACGAAATTGACATGAAATATACCGACGCCATGAAGGCCGCCGACGGAATTATGACTTTCAAATTAGCGGTAAAGACCATGGCGCAAAAAAACGGGCTTCACGCCACCTTTATGCCAAAGCCGGTCTTCGGCGCGGCGGGCAGCGGTATGCATGTAAATATGTCCCTGTTCCGGGACGGAAAAAACGCTTTTTACGACGGAACGGACGCAAGAAAGCTCTCGCCGCTGGCCTATCACTTTATTGCGGGACTTCTTGCCCACGCCAGCGGCTTTTGCGCCGTGACCAACCCGCTGGTGAACTCCTATAAGCGGCTGATTTCCGGCTATGAGGCTCCCAACTGCCTTGCGTGGTCTTCCTCCAACCGTTCGGCCCTGATCCGCATTCCATCTCCCCGAGCGCAGGATACTCGGGTGGAGCTGCGCAGTCCCGATCCCTCCTGCAATCCGTATCTGGCGCTGGCCGTGTGTCTGGCGGCGGGACTTGACGGAATTGAGCAAAAGCTGACGCCACCGGAGGAATCGGTGGAAAACCTGTACGCCATGGACGCGGCGGCTCTTCGCCGCCACGGCATCGCCAATCTTCCCGCCACGCTGGAGGAGGCCGTTTTTGCCATGGAGGCCGACCGGGTCGTCACCGACGCGCTGGGTCCTCACGTCACTAGCCAGTATATTGCCGGAAAGCAGCGAGAATGGGTGGAATACCGTTCGCAGGTCACAGCTTGGGAGCTGGACAAATATCTTGTAACCTACTGATTTTTTCGGAGCTGTAAGCTGTAAACTGTCATGGGACGCGCAGGCGGCTGCTTTTATGTGCACCGCCGCAGCAGAGCGATCTACCTGAAAATTTGCGCTTGTCAGGAAAAACAGCGCGGCCTGTTGCCGGGGAGAGGAGGGATGGAAGCCATGTCCGGAATCATCGTCGCGTTTTCCAACGAGGAAGCGCAGCGGCGCACTGTGCAGCTGCTGGAATCGGGCGGCTATATTCCTGCCACCTGCTGCGCCACGGGGGCGGCGGCCATTCGCGCCGCAAAAAAGCTGGGCGGCGCATGCATCATCTGCGGCTTTCGCCTACGGGATATGACGGCAAACGATCTGGCGGCCTCCCTCCGGGGCGTCAGCGCCCTTCTGGTGGTGTCCACCGCCGCAAATCTCGACTTTTGCGAGGGGGAAAACCTGTTTAAGCTGGCCTCCCCCGCCCGCAAGGCGGATTTCTTCACCTCGCTGGAGCTGCTGCTGGCCTTTCGGGCAGCAAAACTCCGCCATCCCGCGCCGATGCGGAACGAACCGGAGCAGCGGCTGATCCGTCGGGCCAAAGAGCTGCTGATGGATATTAACCGCATGTCCGAAGCCGAGGCCCACCGTTTTTTGCAAAAGCGCAGCATGGACGCGGGCATGAAGCTGGCGGAAACCGCGCAGTTAATGATCGAAGCCTATACCCGCGGCCCCGGCTAACTCCCGCATTTTTGAAATACTTTCCCAGTTTTGCCCTAGGTGCATTTTAAAAACTGCCGCGGGGAGGAGCAATCCACCCTGCGGCTATCTTTATCACAGATAGGAGCTGTTTTCCATGATTGACCCTGCCCAGCGACACACGCCTCTTTACGACCCCCTTGTTGAACACGATGCCTGCGGCATCGGCGCTGTGGTGAGCCTGCGAGGCGAAAAAACCTGGCGCACGGTGGACGACGCGTTGAAAATCGTGGAAAAACTGGAGCACCGCGCTGGAAAAGACGCAGCAGGTAAGACCGGCGACGGCGTGGGCCTGATGCTGCAAATCCCTCACAAACTGCTGGCAAAGGCCGCGCTGGAGGAGGGTTTCACTCTGGGCAAAGAGCGGGATTACGGCGTTGCCATGCTTTTTCTCCCCGCAGATCGGCTTAAGCGCGCGCAGGCCCAGAAAATGCTGGAGATCATCGTCGCCAAGGAGGGCATGGAATTTTTAGGCTGGCGAGACGTTCCCATCCGTCCCGACGTTTTGGGTGAAAAGGCCCGAAGCTGCATGCCCCACATCTGCCAGTGCTTTGTTAAGCGCCCAGAGCGCTGCGCTCAAGGACTGGACTTTGACCGGAAGCTGTATGTTGCCCGCCGGGTTTTCGAACAGTCCAGCGTTGCCGCCTACGTCCCCTCCTTTTCCAGCCGCACCATTGTGTATAAGGGAATGTTTCTGGTGGGGCAGCTTCGGGAGTTTTATCCCGACCTCTCCAACCCGGATTGTGAAAGCGCCATGGCGCTGGTGCACTCCCGGTTTTCCACCAACACAAATCCAAGCTGGGAGCGGGCTCATCCCAACCGCTATATCATGCACAACGGGGAAATCAATACGATTCGTGGAAATGTGGACCGGATGTTGGCCCGAGAGGAAACCATGTTCTCCGCTGTTATGGAGGAGGATATGGACAAAATTCTTCCCGTGGTGGACCAGAGTGGGTCCGACTCCTCCATGCTGGACAACACGCTGGAATTTCTGATGATGAACGGCATTTCCCTACCTCAGGCGGTCATGATGTGCCTTCCCGAGCCATGGGCCAACGACCGCAGAATGGACCGGGAGAAGCGGGACTTCTATCACTATTACGCCACCATGATGGAGCCTTGGGATGGCCCTGCCGCCATCGTCTTTTCCGACGGGGACACGGTGGGTGCGGTGTTGGACCGGAACGGTCTTCGCCCTTGTCGCTGGTATCTTACGGATGATGAGACGCTGATTCTTTCTTCCGAGGTGGGCGTTCTGGACATTCCGGCGGAAAAGATTGTGAAAAAGTCCCGTTTGCAGCCCGGACGCATGCTCCTGGCGGATTTGACTTTTGGGCGTCTTGTGGACGACGCAGAGCTGAAGGGAAACTATGCCCGCCGCCGTCCCTACGGCGAATGGCTGGACCAGCACTTGATCCACCTCAAGGACATCTCCATTCCCAACCGGCAGGTGGAGCACCACCCACAAGAGCTGCGGGACCGGCTGTACAAAGCCTTCGGTTATACTTACGAAGAGGTGAAGGACTCTCTCCTTCCCATGGCACGAGACGGGGCCGAGCCCACCTGCGCTATGGGTGTGGATACGCCCTTAGCTGTGCTCAGCGAACAGCACCAACCTCTGTTCAACTATTTTAAGCAGCTTTTTGCGCAGGTCACGAATCCGCCCATGGACGCCATTCGGGAAGAAATCGTCACAGACACCACGGTTTATGTGGGTGCGGGCGGAAACCTGCTGCGGGAGCAGGCGGAAAACTGCACCGTGCTGGAAATTCAAAACCCCATCCTAACTTCTTTGGATTTAATGAAAATCCGTTATATGAACCGCCCCGGCTTCCATGTGGAAACCCTGTCTCTGCTGTATTACCCCGGAATGCCCTTGGAGCATGCGCTGGACCGTTTGTTTATCAACTGCGACCGGGCTTATCGTCAGGGGGCAAATATTCTGATTCTCTCTGACCGGGGCGTGGATGAAAACCACATGGCCATCCCCTCCCTTCTGGCAGTTTCTGCGTTGCAGCAGCATCTGGTGCGGACCAAGAAGCGCACCGCCCTGTCCATACTTCTGGAAAGCGCGGAGCCCCGGGACGTGCATCATTTCGCGGCGCTGCTGGGCTATGGTGCGCAGGCCGTCAACCCCTATCTGGCGCAGGAGTGCGTGGCGGAGTTGGTGACGGTGGGGCTTTTGGACAAGGATCCCGGCGCCGCCGTCAGCGATTACAACAGCGCCATTCTCCATGGCATCGTGAAAATCGCCTCTAAAATGGGAATCTCCACTATCCAATCCTATCAGTCCGCTCAGATTTTTGAGTGCGTAGGTATCCACCACTCCGTCATCGACCGGTATTTCACTAACACCGTTAGCCGCGTGGGAGGCGTGGGTCTTACGGAGATTGGCGAAGGCGTGGAGTGGAACCACAACCGCGCATTTGATCCCCTTGGGCTGGGTTATGACACCACGTTGGATTCTGCCGGAGCGCTCAAGCTGCGCTCCGGCCCCGATAAAGAGGACCATATGTATAATCCCCGCACCATTTTGCTGCTGCAAAAGGCCGCGCGGGAGGGAAGCTACGATACGTTCAAGGAATACGCCGCCGAGGTAGACCGAGCCGATAAACCCCACACTTTGCGAGGTTTGCTGGACTTCCGGTTTGACGAGGGCGGTGGCATCCCCGTTGACGAGGTGGAATGCGAGGACTCCATTGTCAAGCGCTTTAAAACCGGAGCCATGAGCTATGGCTCCATCTCACAGGAGGCCCACGAGTGCATGGCCATTGCCATGAACCGCATTGGCGGGAAATCCAACTCCGGTGAGGGCGGCGAAGACCCCGCCCGCTTCGGCACTGACCGCAATTCGGCCATCAAGCAGGTTTCCTCTGCCCGGTTCGGCGTGACCAGCGAATACCTTTGCAGCGCGGAGGAAATTCAAATTAAAATGGCGCAGGGGGCCAAGCCCGGCGAAGGGGGCCACCTCTCTGGGGCCAAGGTCTATCCCTGGATCGCCAAAACCCGCTGCTCCACCCCAGGTGTGACGCTGATTTCTCCTCCGCCCCACCACGATATCTATTCCATCGAGGATTTGGAACAGCTTATTTACGACTTGAAAAATGCAAATCGCCGCGCCCGTATCAGTGTGAAGCTGGTGTCCGAAGCAGGCGTGGGGACCATCGCCTCCGGCGTTGCCAAGGCGGGGGCGCAGGTGGTGCTGATCTCCGGTCACGATGGCGGCACCGGCGCAGCCCCCAAAAGCTCCATTCAGGGCGCGGGCCTTCCGTGGGAGTTGGGCGTTGCCGAGGCGCATCAGTCCCTGATTCAAAACGGACTGCGCAGCCGCGTGGTTATTGAAGCCGACGGCAAGCTGATGACCGGCAGGGACGTGGCCATTGCCTGCATGCTGGGTGCGGAGGAATTCAGCTTTGCAACCGCTCCGCTGGTGACCATGGGCTGCTGCATGATGCGGGTGTGCAATCTGGACACCTGCCCCGCAGGCATCGCCACCCAAAACCCCATCCTTCGCAAGCGCTTTTCCGGAAAACCGGAATACGTGATCAACTTCATGCACTTTGTGGCCCGGGAACTGCGGGAGCTGATGGCACGGCTCGGCGTACGCACCGTGGACGAACTGGTGGGCCGCAGCGACCTTTTGCGAGTCCAGGAAAAGCTTGTCACCCATCGGGCGGAAGCTCTGGAGTTGGGCGGGTTGTTGGGCAATCCCATGGGCGAACACGTTCCCCACTTTGACCCGGCGGACGTGTATGACTTCGGCCTTGAAAAGACGGCGGACATGCGCATTCTGATGGAAAAGCTGGGAAAATCCCTGAAGGGAAAACACAGCGGACGACTGGAACTGAATGTGTCCTCCACCGACCGGTCCTTCGGCGTGCTTTTCGGCTCCGAGCTTACCTCGCGGTGCAGCAATTCCTTGCCGGAGGACAGTTATGTCATCACCTGCCATGGCGGCGGAGGGCAGTCCTTTGGAGCGTTCATCCCCAATGGATTGACCCTGACGCTGGAGGGCGACTGCAACGACGGCTTCGGAAAGGGTTTGTCCGGCGGCAAACTGATTCTCTATCCCCCTAAAAACAGCGTTTTTAAGCCCGGCGAAAACGTCATTGTTGGCAACGTGGCCCTTTACGGGGCCACGGCGGGCCGGGCGTTTATCAACGGCATGGCAGGCGAGCGGTTCTGCGTGCGCAATTCTGGCGCTGTGGCGGTGGTGGAGGGCGTGGGCGACCACGGCTGCGAATACATGACCGGAGGACGCGTGGTCATTCTTGGTCCCACCGGCAAAAATTTCGCCGCGGGCATGTCGGGGGGCGTTGCCTATGTGCTGGACGAAAAGCACGATTTGTACCTACGGCTGAACAAAGAGCAGGTTCTGACGGACACGCTGACCGAGGCTCACGACATTCAGGAACTTCGCACCCTTATCGAAGAGCACGTGGCCGCCACCGGCTCTCCCAGGGGCAAAAAAATCCTGGCAGCATTTCAGTCCTATATCCCCTGCTTTAAAAAAGTCATGCCCATTGACTATGACCGGATGCTCCGGGCCATCGCCCAGCGAGAGGAAAAGGGCATCAGCCACCAGCAGGCAGAGATCGAGGCGTTCTATGCCCGGACGCAGGCATGAAGGGAGACAAAATATGGGTGAAATTACCGGCTTTTTAGACTATTCCCGTCGGGACGATACGCAACGTCTTCCTGCGGAGCGCGTGTTGGACTGGGACGAATTTCATGTCCCCCAAACCGATGCCGCGCGCGCCCAGCAGGGTGGGCGGTGCATGAACTGCGGCACACCTTACTGTCAGGCGGGAATGCTCTACGAAGGGGCGGTCTTCGGCTGCCCCCTTCATAACCTGATTCCGGAGTGGAACGACATGCTCTGGTCCGGCAACCGGAGCCACGCCCTGAGCCGCCTTCTCAAAACCAACAACTTCCCCGAATTTACCGGACGGGTCTGCCCCGCCCCCTGTGAAGACGCGTGCATCTGCGGACTGTACGGCGACGCGGTGACTATCCGAGACAACGAGCTGTGCGTCATTGAAGACGCGTTTTCCTCCGGCGGCATGAAGCGCCGCCGCCCCCCCCAGTGGTCCGGGAAAAAAATTGCTGTGGTGGGCTCCGGCCCCGCCGGGCTGGCAGCAGCGGACCAACTAAATCACCGGGGCCACTCCGTCACCGTCATTGAGCGAGAGGCCCAACTCGGTGGGCTTTTAACCTACGGCATTCCCAACATGAAGCTTGACAAATCCGTGGTTCAGCGGCGCGTCAACCTGATGACGGACGAAGGCGTATCCTTTGTCACCGGCGTGGACGCGGCAAAGCCGGAAACGGCCCAACGGCTTATGAACGAATACGACGCGGTGATTCTCTGCTGCGGCGCAGAGCAGCCCCGTCCGCTGGACTTTGACACAGAGGGACTGACGGGCGTTCTTTATGGCACGGAGTATCTAAAAGCCGCCGTGGAGCGGCAGATGTTTCATCAAGGAATCTCTGAAAGCTCGTTGGCACACGGCAAGGACGTGGTGGTCATCGGCACGGGAGACACCGCCTCCGATTGTGTGGCCACCGCCCTGCGGCAGGGCTGCAAGTCCGTCGTCCAGTTGGTGCGCCGCCCCAAGGAGGACTATCTTGCCGCCAACGGCACCCTTCCTGCGGACTATGCCCATAAGGAAGCCTCTGCGGTATTCGGCGCGGACCCCCGGCGCTTCGGCACGCAGGTCCAAAGCCTTGTGTCCAGAGAGGACGGCGCGCTGACCGCCGTCGTCACCGCCCAGGGCGATACGCTCCCCTGTGAGCTTTTGATTGGAGCCACCGGCTTTTCCGGCTGCGCGGAAGGTGTTTGTACCCCCTTCGGCGTGGAAAAAACCGACGCAGTTTTCACAGATGCCCGCCGTTTTTCCACAAACGCGGAAAAGGTTTTTATCGCCGGAGATATGCGCCGGGGCGCGTCACTGGTGGTCTGGGCCATCGCAGAGGGACGCACGGTGGCCGCAGAGGTGGACCGATTTTTAAGCGGCTACACGAACCTTGTTGGAAGTGTATAATACTGCAGAATTTTTTATGCACCATGCTGTTTTTCTTGAGAAATTCGCCAGTTGACGCACATTCGTTTTCGTAGTAAAGTCATACCAACATAACTGGCAAAGGCGCCGAAGAGAGCAAACCGCTCTCCGGCGCCTTTGCCAATTTTTGTAGCTGTGTGCAAACAGAGGAGGAAAAACTATGAGTGCAATCGACACCCTATGGGTCCTACTGGGGGCTACGCTGGTCTTTTTTATGCAGGCCGGCTTTGCCATGGTGGAAACCGGATTTACCCGTGCCAAAAACGCAGGCAATATCTGCATGAAGAACCTGATGGATTTCGTCTGCGGCACCATTGTCTATTGGCTGATTGGCTTTGGCATCATGTACGGTGCAGAGCTGATTCCCGGCTTAATGGGCACGCCGGCGATGGCCTCGTCGCCAGACACGGACTGGACCTTTCTTATCTTTCAGACGGTTTTCTGCGCCACCGCCGCCACCATTGTCTCCGGTGCCTTGGCGGAACGGACGAAATTTAAGAGCTATCTTATCTACTCCGTGATCATTTCTCTGTTCGTTTATCCTGTTTCCGGTCATTGGATCTGGGGCGGCGGCTGGCTCAGCACGTTGGGTACGTCCGGCGGGCTTCTACCCAACCTTGGGGCATATGGCTTCCACGATTTTGCAGGCTCCACCGCCGTGCATATGGTGGGTGGACTCAGCGCATTTATCGGCGCGATGATTTTGGGTCCCCGCATCGGAAAATACGGAAAGGACGGCAAGTCCCGCGCCATTCCCGGCCACTCCATTACGCTGGGCTGTCTGGGCGTGTTCATCCTGTGGTTTGGGTGGTTCGGGTTTAACCCTGCCTCTTCCCTCGCCATTGACGGACTGACTCAGAACGTGGGCCGCATCTTCGTCACCACCAACATGGCCGCCGTCACCGCGACGCTCATCGCCATGTGCATCACCTGGGTGAAATACGGCAAGCCGGACGTGTCCATGACGCTGAACGGCTCTCTGGCGGGCCTTGTGGCCATCACCGCCGGATGCTCCACCGTCACTGTCACCGGTGCGGCCATCATCGGGATTCTGGCAGGCTTCATCGTTGTTTTTGGTGTGGAGTTTATCGACCAGAAGCTCAAGATAGATGATCCGGTGGGGGCCGTGGGTGTTCACGGGCTATGCGGCGCGGCAGGCACTCTACTTGTGGGCGTATTTGCTTATTTTGACCCCTATACAGACGCAGAGATACTGACCCGGGGCACAGGTCTGGGCCTTGTTTACGGCGGCGGCGGCGCCCAGCTTGTGGTGCAGCTTATCGGCGTTTTGGCCGTGGCCGCGTGGGTGAGCGTCACCATGACCTGCTTGTTCCAGATCATCAAGCATACCATCGGTCTGCGGGTATCCCGTCAGGAAGAGCTGGAGGGTCTGGATTCCACTGAACATGGCCTGCTCAGCGCCTATGCCGATTTCGCAGTTGCCCGCAGCGATTGCGACGAAGAAGCTCCTCTCGGCAGCATCCCTGTGCGGGAAGCCGTCCCCGTGGAACTGGTGACGCCCGCCGCCGGAGATGCCATCCCGGTTGCCCCAGCCGGAGTCAAAATCACAAAAATTGAAATCCTCTGCAATCAAGGCAAGTTTGACGCGCTGAAAACCGCTCTGTTCGACATCGGCATCACCGGCATGACCTGTACCAATGTGCTAGGCTGCGGCGAGCAGCGGGGCGCAAGTGAATATTATCGCGGCGTAAAAATGGAGGTCAATATCCGGCCAAAGCTGAAGGTGGATATTGTGGTGTGCAAGCTGCCTGTCTCTCTCGTGGTGTCCACCGCCAAGAAAGCGCTGTACACCGGTCACATCGGCGATGGAAAGATTTTTGTCTACGATGTGGAAAATGTCATCAAAGTCCGCACCGGTGAAGAGGGCTACGACGCCTTGCAAGACGACGTTGGTTGAGCCTTCCCCGCGGAACATACACACCCCCTTCTAAACGGAAACCGCCCGGAGCTGTTGCTCCGGGCGGTTTCCGTTTTCTCGTTGTCTATTTTCCGAGGGAAAATCTGCCGCTCGTCAGAGCTGGCAGTTCGTCACATGGCCTTCACGGCGTCGAAGTCGTCGGTAATCTCATGGCCAGGAGCCCGGGTTGCAAGGCTGACGATGACAATAAAGACACAGGCGGTCAAAAATGCGGGCAGCAGCTCGTAAATGTTCCACGCGCCGCCCAGAGGACGCACCAGATACTTCCACACAAACACCACGATGCCGCCAGAAATCATACCCGCCAGTGCCCCCTGCCAAGTGCTCCGCTTCCAAAATAAAGCGGACAGAACCACCGGACCAAAGGCCGCACCGAAGCCCGCCCACGCAAAGGACACAATGCCGAACACAGAGCTGTTGGGATCCCGCGCCATCAGCATGGCAATCAGCGCAATGCCCAACACCGTCAGCCGGGCCGCAGTCACTCTTTTCTCTTCACTCATTTTCACATGGAAGCACTCGCCCAGCAGATTTTGGGACACGCCGGAGGCCGCCGTCAGAAGCTGAGAATCTGAGGTGGACATCGTGCTGGCCAAAATCCCCGCCAGCACCACACCGGCAAGCAACGCCGCAGGAATGCCAAAAGTAGACAACAGGCCCGACAGCCGTACGATAATGGTTTCGGAGGCAGAGCCCTCCAAAAATCCGATTCCGCCCGCCACAGTGACGCCATAGCCAACAATGCCGATGAAAATGGCCACTGTCATGGAGATCACCACCCAAACGGTGGCAACCCGGCGGCTGAGGCTCAGCTTCTGCTCATCCTCAATGGCCATAAACCGCAGTAGAATGTGGGGCATTCCAAAGTACCCAAGTCCCCATGCAGAAGTGGAAATAATGGTAATCAGACTATAAGGAACAGCGACGTTTTCCGCGCGGTTGTGGCTTAGAGCCATGCTCAGATAGCCCGGAAGCGCCCGGGCATTGTCCATCACCACGTCCAGTCCTCCCGCTGCGTTCACGCCAAACAAAAGCACAATCAGCAGGGCAATGGTCATGACAATACTCTGAATAAAGTCGGTGGTGGAAGCGGCAAGAAAGCCGCCCATGGTGGTGTACGCCACAATCACGATGCCGGAAATCACCATTGCGGTCAGATAATCCACGCCGAACAGGCTGTTGAACAGCTTTCCGCAGGCGGCAAAGCCCGAGGCGGTGTAGGGAATAAAGAAAATTAGAATCACCAGAGCAGAAATCCCCGTCAGCACATGCTTTTCATCCCCAAAGCGTTTGGAGAAAAACTCCGGGATGGTGATGGCGTTCAGTCGGTGGGTATACAACCGGATACGCCGGGCCACGATCAGCCAATTGAGATAGGTGCCCATGGCAAGTCCCACGGCGGTCCAGCCCGCATCGGCCACACCGGTGAGGTACGCCACCCCCGGTAGGCCCATCAAAAGCCAGCTGCTCATATCGGAGGCTTCGGCGCTCATCGCCGTCACCAGTGGGCCAAGCTTGCGCCCTCCCAAATAAAAGTCATCCGTCGTCTTGTTCTTTTTCGAGCAGGCCGCGCCGATTGCGACCATCACAGCCAGATAGACGAGAATTGAGATAATAATGCAGGTATTTGCTGTATTCAGCATAGTTTCTAGTCTCCTTTGCACACAAGTGCTCTATAATATATCACGTTTTCCCTTGAAAGGGAATACGAAATCCCGCATAAAAACGTTTTTATGCGGGATTTCGCCAATATCATCAATTTGTCTGCGTCTGAACCGGCTTCTCGGCTTACAGCCTTCGCAGCGCATCCACCAGAGCGGTCTTCCCCTCGGTCTTCTCGTCCTTCATTTTGACAATCCGAGCGGGACAGCCTGCCACCACGGCGTTTTCAGGCACGTCTTCCACCACTACAGCTCCAGCGGCCACCACCGCGTTTTTCCCAACGTGCACGCCCTCGATCACCACGGCATTGGCACCCACCAGCACGTTGTCCTCCACAATCACGGGCGTTGCGGAGGCAGGCTCCACCACCCCGGCCAGCACCGCGCCGGCCCCGATGTGGCAGTGTGCGCCCACCGTGGCCCGACCGCCCAGCACCGCACCCATGTCGATCATGGTGTTGGGGCCGACGATGGCGCCAATGTTGAGAATGGCGCCCATCATAATCACCGCGCCCTCGCCAATCTCCACCTTTTCGCGGATGATGGAGCCTGGCTCAATGCGGGCAGAAACGTTTCTTGTGTCAAGCAGCGGTACAGCGGAGTTTCTCCGGTCGCTTTCCACGACCAGATCTGTGATATTTGCCTTGTTTTCCTCCAAAAGAGGGCCAAGCTCCCCCCAGTCGCCAAGCACGGTGAAGCTTCCGTTGGAGCCGAAGACCTTTGCGGATCCAAAGTCCACAGGACTGACGGTATTCACATAGACCTTTACAGGGGTCTTTTTTTCAGAATTTGCAATATAGTCAATAATCTCTTGAGCATTCATTTGTTTTTAATTCCTTTCCATCGGCTTCCCGTACCTACCCAACGCGGTATCCGCGCTACCCAGTTAAAATTCTATTATCCGAACAGAAGGTCCTCAAGGGCGTAAAAGCCCGCAGGCCTTCCCGCAAGCAAACCCGCCGCGTGGAGCGCGCCGTTTACAAAAATCAGGCGGCTGGTGGCCCGGTGGGTTATGGACAGTTCCTCGTCCGGTCCAAAGAAGGAAACCGTATGGGTCCCCGCCACGGTGCCGCCCCGCAGGGCGTGAACGCCGATTTCCTTTGTGGTCCGTGCGCCGGTGTTTTCTTCCCGCCCATAGACGGGGGTATATTCCCCGGCCGGATCGATGGCGGAGAGAAGCAGCTTTGCCGTGCCGCTGGGTGCATCGGCCTTTTGATTGTGATGAATCTCCTCGATCTCAATGTCAAACGCAGGCTTCAGTGTGTCGGAAATTTGGGCCAATGCCCGGCAGAACACCGCGATGCCAAGCGAAAAATTGGCGGCGTGGAGCACCGGGGCAACGCTTCCAAGCCCACGTAGCTTCTCCAGTTCCTCCGGCGTATAGCCCGTGGTTCCGGACAGCAGGGGCGTGCCAGTACGGCGGACGTAGGCATCAATCGCGCATAACGTCTCTGGCCGGGAAAAATCCACGGCCATATCCGCCGCCGCAAGCGTGTCAAGCTGCACAAGGCTTTCCCGGTCCAACGCGGCAACCACCTCGTGGCCCAGTTCTGTAGCCCGCTGCACCAACAGTTTCCCCATTTTTCCGTGTCCAATCAGTATGAGCCTCACAGCAGACCTGCCTCCTGCATCGTGGCCTCCAGTTTCTGTTTTGCGTCCCCGTTCATCTCATAGAGGGGCAGGCGCATGGGGCCGACATTCAGCCCCATCAGATTCATGGCAGTCTTCACGGGAATGGGGTTGACTTCCAAAAACAAATCGTTCATCACCTGCAAATACCGCAGGTGCTGCGCAAGTGCCTTTTCTCGGTCGCCATGGAGAAATTCCGTGACGATTTCGTGGCATTCCTTCGGCATCACATTGGCATACACGGAGATCACGCCGCTGCCGCCGATGGAAAGCAGCGGGATGGTGATGTCGTCATTTCCGGAATAGAGGGCAAAGTCCGGCCCGATACAGTGTGCAATTTTCATAGCGTAGCCCAAATCGCCGGATGCTTCCTTAATGGCGGCGATATTGGGGTGCTTTGCAAGACGCTCCACCACGGACACGGGAATGGCGCAGCCGGTGCGGCTTGGAACGTTGTAGAGAATGCAGGGGATATCCACCGCGTCTGCCACGTCGGCAAAGTGGTGGTACATGCCCTCGGCATTGGTCTTATTATAGTAAGGGGTAATCAACAGCAGCGCGTCGGCCCCCATGGCCTGATAGCGCTTTGCGTACTCCAACTGTGTGGCGGTGCAGTTGGACCCGCTGCCCACCACGACCGGAATCCGGCCACCCACCGTTTTCAGAGTGTGGGCCACCACTTCGCCGTCTTCCTCATGGGTCATGGTGGCGGATTCACCAGTAGTCCCCAAAACCAGAATGGCGTCCGTCCCAGCGGCAATCTGCCGCTCCAAAAGCTGGGTCAGAACCTCAAAATTGACGCGCCCGTCGTCGTGAAACGGCGTGACCGTGGCCACAATAGAACCCTGTACATGATCAAATTTCATAGTGTTTCCTCCATACGTTGATTGTTTAAGCAACAAAAAATCGGCAGAGAAAACGCTCTCTACCGACAATCGCCCCCACACCAATCTACCAAGCGTGCGGAAGTACCCTGTGAGCAGATAGCGCACCCGCGGTTTCCCGCGGACAGTTCCGGAGATCTTCTCTCCGGACCCACCAAAACGGCATACCTGCCGGTTCAGTTCGGCGAAATCGCTTCCGCTGCGATCATTGCCTGTCGGCTCCCGCAGCGCCGTCTCATCCGCGCCTCTATCCTAATTGAGGCTATCATAGCATCTTTCGGATCGGGATTCAAGAGCGAGTTTTCGACCGGGAGAAGAAAAATTCACAAAATTCTGCGGCGGGAGGACAAAAAGTGAAGCGTTGCGCTAAAATTGGAAATGGATTATACTATCACCTGAAAACACGAATTTATCAAACGCACCATTTTGGCGCGTAAAACACAGCGGTTTCCCATTTCAAAAGCACCTGCGAAATGGGCGAGCGCATAGGGAGGTACGGAATTTGAACGGCTGCCGCATTTTAATTGTGGAGGACGACCCGGTGATTTCTGGGGCCATAGAGGCACATCTTGAAAGCTGGGGCCACCGGGTCATCCGGGTGGAAGACTTCCAGAATGTGATGGTGGAATTTGCCGCCGCCGCACCGCAGATGGTGCTTTTGGATGTGTCGCTTCCATTTTTCAACGGATATCACTGGTGTACGGAGATTCGGCGGGTATCCAAGGTTCCCATTCTGTTCATCTCCTCCGCCGGAGACGACATGAATCAAATCATGGCCATGAACATGGGCGGAGACGATTTTCTGGCAAAGCCGTTTGATTTGAGCGTCCTCGCCGCCAAGGTGCAGGCGCTGTTGCGCCGGGCCTATGATTTCGGAGAACCTGCTCAACTTTTGTCCTGCGGCGGGGCGGTTTTGAACGTGTCCGACGGGACACTGACCGCCGGGATTGAAAAGCTGGAGCTGACCCGCAACGAGCTGAAAATTTTGCAGATGCTTTTGGAACATCGGGGCCGGATTGTCAGCCGCGAGGCTCTGATGACCCGCCTGTGGGAATCCGACGCATTTGTGGATGAAAACACCCTGACGGTGAATGTGGCCCGCCTGCGCAAGAAGCTGGAGGCGGCGGGCCTAGGAACGCTGATCCGCACGAAAAAGGGCGCGGGTTATCTGGTGGAGGACTGAGCATGCTGCTGCAATATTTAAGACGACAGTATAAACTGCTGCTGTTTTTGCTGGCATCCGCCGCCATTTTTGCCGGAGTTCTGTCGCTGTATGCATACCCTGCTGAGGCAGTGGGGTATGCGGTGCTTTTATGCATCGTGCTGGGCCTTCTGTTTTTCGCCGTGGGCTATGCCGGCTTTCTCCACCGCCATAAAGAGCTTGAGCAGTTGAAGAAGGCCGTTTATGAAACGGTGCTGCCTCTTCCCCGCCCCAGCAGCGCGCTGGAGGCGGATTATCAGGCGCTTTTAAACGATGTGTGTGCCCATCGGGCCAAACTGTTGACGCAGAGCGAAAACAGCCGTCAGGATTTGCTGGACTATTATACTCTCTGGGCCCATCAGATTAAGACGCCCATTGCCGCCGGGAGGCTTTTGGTTCAGTCCGGCGGAGAGGTAGACCGGGAGGCCCTGTCCGCAGAGCTTTTAAAAATTGAAGAGTATGTGGAAATGGTTTTGGGATATCTGCGGCTGGACAGCGACACAACAGACTATGTTCTGCGCCGCTGCGCGCTGGACGGGATTATCCGGGCATGTCTTCGCCGATACGCCCGCCTGTTTATTCTCAAAAAGTTGACATTGGAATTTCACGAGACGCACCGGACGCTTATGACGGATGAAAAGTGGCTGAGCTTTGTGCTGGGCCAGATTTTATTCAACGCAATCAAATATACGCCCGAAGGCGGCGTCGTCCGCATCTATCCCGACGGCGAAACGCTGGCCATCGCGGACAATGGCATCGGCATCCGTCCGGAGGATCTTCCCCGGGTGTTTGAAAAGGGCTTCACCGGCTATAATGGCCGGGAGGACCGAAAAGCCACCGGCATCGGCCTTTACCTCAGCCGGCGGGTTTTGATGAATCTGGGCCACGGAATTACTATTGTGTCCCGTCCCGGCGCGGGGACCATCGTGCGTTTGCTTCTGCACGACGGACGGCAGGTGGAGGAATAGCACTTGCCTTTGGCCAAGGTGTCTGGGCCGCTTTCGCTATTCGTTCCCATGGCTTCAAATTTATTTTAAACCGGCAAGCTTACAAAAATGTAAGTTTACGGGCGAAACTGTAAGCAAATTCAATGGCAGGGGCACAAACACTTTGTTAGGATGAGATTATTAAAAGGAGGAATTCATATGTCGCTTCTGGAAGTATCTCATCTTCAAAAAATTTACACCACCCGTTTTGGCGGAAATCAGGTGGAGGCATTAAAAAATGTCAATTTTTCCGTGGAGCCGGGGGAGTATGTGGCCATCATGGGAGAATCCGGCTCAGGAAAGACCACGCTTTTGAATATATTGGCCGCTTTGGACAAGCCCACCTCCGGTGAGATTATGCTTACAGGCCGGGCCGTCTCCGATATCCGAGAGCGGGACATGGCGGCCTTTCGCCGGACAAATCTGGGCTTTGTGTTTCAGGATTTCAATTTGCTGGACACCTTTTCCTTGCAGGATAACATTTTTCTCCCGCTGGTGTTGGCACGGCAGGAGTTTAGCGAGATGGAAAAGGCTTTGAAGCCGCTGGCGGAGCAACTTGGAATCGGGAACATTTTAAGCAAATATCCCTATGAGGTTTCCGGCGGACAAAAACAGCGCTGCGCCGTTGCCCGGGCTCTGATTACAAAGCCGCAAATCATTCTGGCGGACGAACCCACCGGTGCTTTGGATTCCCGGGCCTCCGACCGGCTGCTGGATTTGTTTGGAGAAATTAACGGGGGCGGGCAGACCATTTTAATGGTGACGCACTCCGTCAAGGCCGCCAGTCACGCGCAGCGGGTTTTGTTTTTGCGGGACGGAGAGGTCTATCACCAGCTCTATCGCGGAGAAAACACACGTGAGCAGCAGTTTGGCCGCATCTCCGACACATTGACGGTGCTGGCGCAAGGCGGTGAGGCAAATGAATAAGGGGCATTTTTACCCGCGGATGGCGCTGGTGAATCTGGCGCGGAATGGGAAATTTTACATTCCCTATCTGTTGACGGTCATTGGGACGGCGGCGGCCTATTACATCGTGGTGGCTCTTGCAAACGCGCCTGATTTACCCAACAGCTCGCGATACGTGTACCTTTCCGTGTTCATGAGCATCGGCACCTTCGTGATCGCCGTTTTTGGGGTGATTTTTTTGACGTATACCAACAGTTTTCTAATGAAGCGGCGCAAACGAGAGCTGGGACTTTACAACGTCTTGGGCATGGGCAAGCGGCACATTGCAATTGTCCTCGGTTTTGAAACGGCTTATACCGCCGCCGCAGGCATTGCAGGCGGCGTGCTGCTGGGGCTTCTACTGCAAAAGTTGGCGGTTTTACTGCTGTGCCGTCTGACGCAGATGGACATTGTATACGGCTTTTACGTATCCGGTAAGGGAATCGTAGGAACGGCGGGGTTGTTTGGAATTATATTGCTGTTTAACCTGCTGCTCAATCTTCGCCGCATCCACGTCCAGAATCCCACGGAACTTTTACAGGAAAGCAGCGCCGGAGAACGGGAACCGAAGACCCGTGTCATCACGGCAATCATTGGCATTGTCGCGCTGGGTGCGGGGTATACCATCGCCATCACCACCCGGTCCGCCATGTCGGCGCTGGCCATGTATTTTGTGGCGGTGCTGCTGGTCATCATTGGGACGTACTGCTTGTTTACCGCCGTGAGTATTGCGGTGCTGAAGGCCCTGCGAGCCAATAAAAAGTACTTTTATCAAATCAATCATTTCATTGGCGTTTCCGGAATGCTGTATCGCATGAAGCGCAACGCCGTGGGCCTTGCCAGCATTTGCGTGCTTTCCACCATGGTGCTGGTGATGATTTCAGGCACGCTGTCGCTATATCTGGGAAGCGAGGCAGCGCTTAAGGAACAGTTTCCCGGAAACCTGCGGGTAGAGATTCAGTATGACCCGGCGGCGGAAAATCCGTTTGACCCGCAGGCGCTTTATAAAACCGTGTCCGAACAGCTTGGGGCAGAGGGCATCTCCGCCGCGCCCGTGTCCGGTTATCGGTATCTCTCTTTCGGCGTGCATGAAGACAACGGTGCGCTGGAGGTGAAAAGCGACAGTTCAGCCTACAACAACTTGGTCTGCGCCATGTCCCCGGCTGATTATGCCGCCGTCACCGGCAAAGAGGCTCCGGCCCTTTCCGACCGCGAAATGCTTTTGTATGCAGACGGGGCGGGGCAAACTCGGAACCTGACTTTCCGGTTTTCCAATGCCGACGATCTGACGCTGAGCGCGGCAAAGCCCAACGCACAGCATCCTGCTCCGCCTGAATTCCAGCCCTCGGCGGTGGATGTGCTGTATCTGGTAGTGTCTGACAAGACGTTGAGCGCGTTGTATGCCGGTCAGCAGGCCTCTCTGGGCGAGCAGGACGCAGAACCTATGCAGTGGAAGGGTTTTTGGAATGTGGATGAAGGCACCGTGCAGCCCGACGAGCTGGAGCAGGCGCTGGATTACACAGGCACAGGAGACTGGACTCGGCTGAACTTTGAAACCAGAGAGAGCTTCGGGCAGGATTACTACTCACTCAATGGCGGATTTTTCTTCCTCGGTGTGTTTTTGGGAACCATCTTCCTGATGGCCGCCGTTCTGATTATCTATTACAAGCAGATCTCTGAAGGCTATGAGGACCGGGAGCGGTATCTTGTGATGCAGAAGGTGGGAATGGAGCTGAAAACCGTCCGTCGGTCCATCAACTCTCAGCTATTGGTGGTGTTTTTTGCGCCTCTAGCAGTGGCGGCGATTCATGTGGCGTTTGATTTCAGTCTCATGACCCGGCTGCTGACCCTGTTTTCTCTGCACAACGTACCGCTGGTTCTGGGGTGCACCGCGGGAACGTTGGCAGTATTCGCGGTGATTTACGCATTGGTCTACCGCGCAACAGCCAAGGCTTACTATGAGTTGGTCAGCGCCTGATCTCATTTTTAAGCACAAGGTTCTTTTAAATCTCGTTTATGGGCCTATTCAATGGAATCAATTAGCAAGCCCCCGGCCATCTGGCCGGGGGCTTGTTTGTTACTTTGCGTATTCCACTGCTTTTGTCTCGCGGATCAGATGGACCTTAATCTGCCCGGGATATTCCATCTCTTCCTCGATTTTCTTGGCCAGATCCCGAGCCAGAATCACCATCTCGTCCTCAGAAATCTGGTCGGGCTTCACCATCACGCGGACCTCGCGTCCCGCCTGAATGGCAAAGGACTTTTCAACGCCCGGATGGCTTCCTGTAATTTCTTCCAACTGCTGGAGACGCTTGATGTAGTTCTCCAGATTCTCGCGCCGCGCGCCAGGGCGGGCCGCAGAAATCGCATCCGCCGCCTGCACAAGGCAGGCCACCACCGTACGAGCCTCCACATCGTTGTGGTGGGCCTCAATGGCGTGAATAATGTCTTCCTTCTCCTTGTACTTTCGGGCAAATTCCACGCCCAACTGCACATGGGTGCCCTCCATCTCGTGGTCCACGGACTTGCCCAAATCGTGCAGCAGACCCGCCCGCTTGGCGGCCTGCGCGTCCGCGCCCAGTTCCATCGCCATCATGCCGGCGATGTGGCTGACCTCGATGGAGTGCTGCAAAACATTCTGCCCGTAGCTGGTGCGGTAATGAAGCCGACCCAGCATTTTCACAAGTTCGGGATGGAGATTGCGCACGCCGGTTTCAAATACAGCGCGCTCGCCCTCGGCCTTAATCACGGCATCCACTTCCCGCCGGGCCTTTTCCACCATCTCCTCAATGTGAGTGGGGTGAATGCGCCCGTCGGAAATAAGTTTTTCCAGCGCCAGCCGGGCAACCTCCCGGCGGACCGGCTCGAAGCAGGAGACGGTAATGGCCTCCGGCGTGTCGTCAATAATCAGGTCCACACCGGTCAGTGTTTCGATGGTGCGGATATTGCGGCCCTCGCGGCCAATGATGCGGCCTTTCATCTCGTCGTTGGGAAGCGCCACCACGCTGACGGTCATTTCCGCCACGGAGTCCGCCGCACAGCGCTGGATGGCCTGCGCCACCACCTCGCGGGCACGGAGATCGCTCTCCTCTTTCATGCGGGCTTCCACTTCTTTAATTTTCAAGGCCGTTTCGTGCGTTACTTCACTCTCCACCTGCTCGATGAGATAGTGCTTGGCCTCTTCGGCGGTGAAACCGGAGATACGCTCCAGCACTTCCGTCTGGCTGCGCTTAATGGTTTTGATTTCCTCAGTCTCCCGATCCACCTGCTGATGCTTCTGGGCCAGAACGTCTTCCTTTTTCTCAATGGCCTCGGTTTTGCGATCAAGGTTCTCTTCCTTTTGCTGTAAGCGGTTTTCCTGCCGCTGCAGCTCCGACCGGCGTTCCTTTACTTCCTTCTCATATTCGCTGCGATTTTTCAGGATCTCTTCCTTTGCTTCCAACAGGGCTTCTTTCTTCTTGGTTTCTGCGCTTTTTATCGCCTCGTTGATAATGCGCCGTCCCTCTTCTTCGGCGCTTGAGATTTCCCGTTCGGATACCTGTTTCCGGTAGCGAATACCGAGAGGGAAGCAAACCGCTCCGCCGATCACCAGTCCTGCCAGGACTGAAATGATGATCTCCGTCACAATGGTTTACCTCCTGAATTTTCGGTGTTTTTGTGCGATGAAATTTTGGAAAAATCAGCGGCCGTAAAACTGCCGATAAGAATCCTTTTTTAGTTTAATCGTTTGCCGTCCCCCTGTCAAGAAAAAATGTATAAACTTTCACAGGATATAGCGTTTTTTCAAAAAATGTGCTACACTCAAACACGAAATGCGGAAAACGGAAATGAGGATATACGCCTATGAAAACCGAGAGAATCTATCCAAGCGCCGCCATCACACACAAGGCGGAGGCAGCCCTGCTCCGGGGCCATCCGTGGATTTACGGTGAAGAAATCACCACCCTGCACGGTTCGCCGGAAAACGGCGCTCTGGTGGATGCGATAAACCAAAAGGGCCGATATCTGGGGACAGGGCTTTACTCACAGCAATCCAAAATACGAATCCGCCTTGTCTCCCGCAACGCCAACGACACCTTTGACCGGGGATTTTGGGAGAGGAAACTCCGCTGGGCATGGGAGTATCGAAAAACCGTGCTGCGGGCGGAGGACTTGACTTGCTGCCGTGTGATTTTTGGCGAGGCCGACGGCTTTCCCGGGCTGACGGTAGACCGATTCGGCCCCCTCCTCTGCGTGCAAATTCTCTCAGTGGGAATGGAAGTGCGCAAGGAGCTGCTGCTTCCCCTGCTGACGGAAATCCTGCGGCAGGACGGGCAGGAAATTTCCGGAATCTATGAACGCAACGACGCGGCCCTCCGAGAAAAGGAGGGGCTTACGCAATACAAAGGCTGGTTTCTCCTGCCGGGAGAGACACCGCCGGAGTCCGCCGTGACGGAGATTGTTGAAAACGGCGTGAAGTATCTGGTAGACGTGGAAAACGGCCAGAAGACCGGCTTTTTTCTGGACCAGAAGTACAACCGTCAGGCGGTGGCCCGGCTTTCCAAGGGGCGGACGGTGCTGGACTGCTTTACTCACACCGGCTCCTTCGCCTTAAACGCCGCTATGGGCGGCGCGGCCCATGTTACCGCCGTGGACGTGTCGGAATCGGCGGTGGAGTTGGCGCGGAACAATGTGCGCCGCAACGGGCTGGAAAACACGGTGGAGTGCATCCGGGTCAATGTGTTTGATTTGCTGCCGGACCTTGAAAAGCAGCCCCGGAAATACGATTTCATTATTCTGGACCCGCCCGCGTTTACCAAGTCCCGGGCCACGGTGGCAAACGCCATCACCGGCTATAAGGAGATCAACTACCGGGCCATGAAGCTGCTCCCCCGAGGGGGATATCTTGCCACCTGCTCCTGTTCTCACTTTGCGACCCACGAAAAATTCGAGGCCATGCTGCAAAGCGCCGCCCGGGACGCGGGGGTGCAGCTTCGGCAGGTGGAAGTGCGCCAGCAAGGGCCGGATCACCCCATTCTCTGGGGCGTGGAGGAGACAGACTACCTCAAATTTTACCTGTTTCAGGTGATATGAGGGAAACCGACTTGTAAACCTCCGAAAAAGAGCGTATAATATATTTCTATATTTAATGATGCCGTTTCGGCAAAAACGACAAAACGGGTGAATGAAATGAGTATGACAAAAGTCGCGGCGATTTTCGCCGACAGCGAGGTTTATTCCGGCAAGGAGGTCACCGTGGGCGGCTGGGTCCGCACCGTGCGGGACATGAAGAACTTCGGCTTTGTGGAGCTGAACGACGGCTCCTGCTTTAAGAATTTGCAGGTGGTTTTGGATACGGTATCCCTTGCCAACTATGCGGAAATCGCGTCCCAGAACGTGGGCGCAGCGCTGATCGTCACCGGCACAGTGACCTTCACACCGGAGGCCAAGCAGCCTTTGGAACTGAAGGCCACAAGCATCGAAGTGGAGGGCACCTCCACCCCGGAATACCCTCTTCAGAAAAAGCGCCATAGCGCGGAATTTCTCCGCACTATTCAGCATCTGCGGCCCAGGACCAACCTGTTCTCCGCCGCCTTCCGGGTGCGCAGCGTCGCGGCCTTTGCCATCCATGAATTTTTCCAGAACCGGGGCTTCGTCTATGTCCATACCCCCATCATCACCGCCAGTGACTGTGAGGGCGCGGGCGAGATGTTTCGGGTGACCACGCTGGACCCGGAGAATCCTCCCCGCACCGAGGACGGGCAGATTGACTATTCTCAGGACTTTTTCGGCAAGCCCGCAAACCTCACGGTGTCCGGCCAGTTGAACGCCGAAAACTTCGCCATGGCCTTTGGCGACGTGTATACTTTCGGCCCCACCTTCCGGGCCGAGAATTCCAACACCCAGCGCCACGCTGCCGAGTTCTGGATGATTGAGCCGGAGATGGCTTTCACTGATCTCAAGGGCGACATGGACGTGGCAGAGGCCATGATTAAATTTGTCATCCGCCGCACCATGGAGCGCTGCCCGGACGAGATGGACTTTTTCAATAGCTTTGTGGACAAGGGCCTTAAGGAACGGTTGGAGCATGTGGCCACCGCGGAATTTGGCCGCGTGACTTATACCGAGGCCGTGGAAATTCTGAAAGAGCACAACGACCAGTTCGCCTACAGGGTGGAGTGGGGCACCGACCTTCAGACGGAGCACGAGCGGTATCTGACGGAACAGGTGTTTAAAAAACCCGTGTTTGTCACGGATTATCCCAAGGAGATCAAAGCATTTTATATGCGCATGAACGACGACGGAAAGACCGTGGCCGCAACGGACTGTCTGGTTCCCGGCATCGGGGAAATTATCGGAGGCAGCCAGCGGGAAGAGCGGCTTGACAAGCTGGAGGCACGCATCCGGGAAACAGGCATGGACCCCCAGGATTACTGGTGGTACTGCGATTTGCGGCGGTACGGCTCCTGCAAGCACGCGGGGTTCGGTCTGGGCTTTGAGCGGATGGTGATGTACCTCACCGGCGTGAGCAACATCCGGGACGTTTTGCCCCATCCCCGCACCGTGGGCAGCGCAGACTTCTAAGATTAAAACGCGCAGAGCGTAATACGCGCGGCGGAGGGGTTTACCCTCCGCCGCTCCTTATTTTATCGGCCAGGACAATTCAATTATTAATGTGCATAATAAAACACAAAAGTCGCGGTTTTTCGCGCAAGATTGCGAGATCCAACATAAAAATGCCGGTGGACGGCAGCGGGAAATCATGATAAAATTATGGAAACGGTCTGCATTAAGCCGTCGCCATCATATTTTTGCCGAGCCGGTAAATACTGTCATAATATCGGACCATGTGAAGGGGGGGCGCTGTGAGCAAACCATATTTTCCGCCGCTGCCGAAAAACAAACTCTGGCGCGGCCTATATCTGCTTGTGCGGCGCTATTTGCGGCACAACGTGTCCATTCAGGGCGCGGCGCTGGCGTTTTACCTGCTGTTTGCCATTTTTCCAATGCTGATTTTTGCCAGTTCTTTGTTGGGCCTGCTGCATCTGGACGTAGGGGCCATTGTAAAAGACCTTGGTGATTTTTTGCCCAAGGTAGCTGTGGATTTCATCGGCGTGTACCTTGTCCACGTGCAGGCCAACGCCAATGTGCGACTGCTGCTGTTTGGGCTGGTCTTTTCCATTTACTTTCCCATGCGGGCGGCGAACACCCTGATGCGCTCCGTGCGCACGGCGTACCACTTGGGCCCGCCCCGCCATGCGGCGGCGCATTTTCTGCGCACGCTGGTTTACACGATTCTGCTGCTGCTGGCGCTGGCGCTGACGCTGGTGCTGATGAGCGTCAACAACACCGTGCTTTCCTACGCAGTGGAAAATTTCCATCTGCCGCCCTTTGCGGCAAAGCTGTGGGCTACGCTTCGGTTTCCTCTGGCGGCGGTGGTGGCATGCTTCGCCCTTTTGGCGCTTTACGCCATCACACAGGATACCCGCCAGCCCTGGCGAAACCTGCTTCCCGGCGTTGTGTCATCCCTGTTTGGGTGGCTGGTGCTGTCAGGAATTTACGCCGTCTACATGGAGCGCATGGCCAACTATTCCCTGCTGTACGGCTCAATCGGAACGGCCATGGCCCTTTTGGTATGGATGTATCTAAGCGCTACCGCGCTGATTATGGGCGCGGAGCTGAACGGAACCCTCATCTCCCTGCGCAGGGAGGGAAAAGACAGCTTTCCCTTTGAGCAGGAGAAAGCATAAAACAATCAACAAACGTAAAACGAAGCGGGCAAGCCCCGCAAGTCCCGGTCCGCCGGGCCTGAGGAAAGGATGGATGCAGATTGAAGCACGAGGAAAAATTGATGGAATATGCCGCGCTGCTGATTGAGGTTGGCCTGAACGTGCAAAAGGGACAGACATTGGTCATCTCCACTCCGGTGGAGTGCGCGTGGTTTGCCCGGATGTGCGCGGAAAAGGCCTATGATGCAGGATGCCGTGAGGTCGTGGTAAACTGGAACGACGACGCGCTGGGCCGGATGAAGTATCTGCGGGCCGGGGAGGACGTGTTCGACTCCGTTCCCCTGTGGCGGCGACACTTTTTTAACGACTATGCCATGGAGGGGGCGGCCTATCTCGCCATCTCTGCCAGCGATCCGGAAAACCTCAAGGGCGTGGATTCGGGCCGGGTGGTCCGGGCCCAGCGGGCAGGCGGGCAGGCGCTGCGGATGTTTAACCGACTGCAAATGTCCGGCGGTTTCCCCTGGTGCATCGCGTCCATCCCCATCCCCTCCTGGGCCAAGCGGGTTTTCCCCAAGGCAACGGAGGCTGAGGCCATGGAGCGGCTGTGGGACGCCATTTTTGCTGCTGTGCGCATCAATGGTGACGGAAGCGCCGTTGCGAAATGGCGGGAACATCTTGACACGCTGGCACGGCGCAGGAAAACACTGAATGCGCTAAACTTCAAGTCCCTGCACTACAAAAACTCCCTTGGCACGGATTTGACGGTGGAACTTCCCGAGGACCACGTCTGGGAAGCGGGGGACGATGTGACATTAAAAGGCCAGACCTTTATCGCCAACATTCCCACGGAGGAGTTGTTCACCTCTCCTCTGAAAACGGGAGTAACCGGCGTGGTGTACGCCTCCATTCCGCTGGTGAACGACGGAAACATCATCGATGGATTCCACTTCGTGGTGAAAGACGGGAAAATTGTGGAAGCTCACGCCCGGCAGGGCGAGGAAAACCTGCGGGCCGCCATTTCGGTGGACGAGGGTGCCGCCTATTTCGGCGAAGTGGCGCTGGTCCCCTACGACAGCCCCATTTCCAACCAAAAAATTCTCTATTACAACACCCTGTTTGATGAAAATGCCGCCTGCCACATTGCTTTTGGCGAGGCGTATCCCTGTCTGAAGGGTGGGCACGAAATGAGCCGCGAAGAGTTGACCCGCCGGGGCCTGAACGACTCGATTACCCACGTGGACTTTATGGTGGGGACGCAAGACTTGTCCATCGTGGGCACCACCCACTCCGGGGAGGAAATCCCTGTGTTTGTAAACGGAAATTTCGCCATATAGAGAGGATATTTATATGCCTTATCAGAAAAGAGAGACGGATCAGGATGTTTTGATTGCCGAAGGCGCGGTGGTAACCGGGGACGTGACACTGGGTAAGGGCGCCAACATCTGGTATTACGCCGTGCTCCGGGGGGACTGGGGTCCCATCAAAATCGGGGAAAACACCAACATTCAGGACCATTGCGCGCTTCACGACGAGACAACGGTGGGCAGCGGCTGCACCGTGGGCCACGGGGCCATTCTCCACGGCTGCACCGTGGGGGACAACACCCTTGTGGGCATGGGCTCCGTACTCTTAAACGGAGCACGGATCGGAAGCAACTGTCTTGTGGGCGCGGGAGCGCTGGTCTCCGGGAAGATGGACGCACCGGACGGGTCGTTAATTTTGGGCAGTCCCGCCAAGGTGGTTCGGCCCCTCACTCCGGAGGAGATCGAGGCAAACCAGGAAGAGGCGCGGAGCTATCTGACAGCGGCAGAAAACTATCGCCGCAGCTGACGCTTCACCCTATCGTATTTGATAAGTCGGAACCCGGTCAAGCGGGCGGAGCCATGCCCCGCCCGCTTTTGCAAAAGGAGTGACTATGGAATTTCATAAGAAAATGGTGTGGACGGTGGCCGCTGCGGCCTTTGCCGTGCTGGCTGGGTATTGGGGCCTGCAAAACTTGACCCTGCTGGGCGGGGCACTGCGGGCGATGGTTTCTCTCATCGCCCCCTTTCTGCTGGGCTGCGCCGTGGCGTTTGTTCTCAATGTACCCATGCGGGCGGTGGAACGGCGAATGGGCACCGACAAGCGCACTGCAAAGCTGCGCCGCCCCATGGCCTTTGTGCTGACGCTGGCATTGGTATCCGGGGTGTTGGCGCTTGCAAGTCTTGTCATCGTCCCCAGTCTGGGGGACGCGATCTCCTCCGTCTCTCAGCAGGCCCAGACCTTTTTTATTCGGCTACCGGAGATGCTCTCGACCCTGGAAACCCGCCTGCCAGAGCTTGAGACGATACTTCAAACATTGGACATCCAGTGGACCACCCTGTCCGCCAAGGCGCTGGAGCTGCTGCGTGTTTTGGGCGAGCAGCTGGTAAATACAGGCGTCGGCGGTGTGCTGGGCGGAATGAGCATTGTGGGCAGCGTGGTCAGCGGCGTGAGCACGTTTTTTATCGGACTGGTGTTTGCGGTCTACCTTCTTCTTCAAAAGGAAAAACTGGGTCACCAAATTCGTCAAATACTCTATGCTCTGTTTCCCGAGCGGGCGGCGGACCAGATTTTGTCCGTGGCAGACCTTGCAAACCGCACATTTTCCAACTTTCTTTCCGGCCAATGTCTGGAAGCGGTGATTCTAGGTTCGCTGTTTATCGTGACCATGCCCATTTTTAAAATGCCTTATGCAGTTTTGGTAGGCGTGACGGTGGCGCTGACCGCTCTGATTCCCATTGTGGGCGCTTTTATTGGCTGCGCCGTGGGCGCACTGCTGATTCTCTTGGTAAACCCCGTGCAGGCGCTTTTGTTCATCGTGCTGTTTCTGGTCATCCAGCAAATTGAGGGAAATCTCATCTATCCCCATGTAGTAGGTTCCTCTGTGGGACTTCCCTCCATCTGGGTGCTGGTGGCCGTCATTATGGGTGGAAAGCTAATGGGCATTCTGGGGATGCTGGTATTTATCCCCTTGTGCTCGGTGCTGTACGCGCTGTTCCGCCAGTATGTGAAGGACCGGTTGGCAGAGCGAAAAATCTCACCCTCTAAGCTGCGTCCCCATCCTCCGCAGGGTTCGCCTCCCAGCCCGCCGGTGAAAAAGCATCCGCCCAAGCACACAAAAGGCAAGGGTCCTGTCGCTTGACAGACAAGGCCCCTTTTGGGGCTCCACCCCGCGGAACATACGGCAAAGAAGTTTGGCTTTTATCGGCGTAAAGCCATTTCCTGTGCAACTGTCCTGCAGATTTCGACAAACTCTCGCGGATTTTTCATGAAACATAAAGGAGAAAATAGAGATGATTCGACTTGCACAAGAGCAGGATCTTGACCGGGTGGGTGCTCTTTACGGAGCGTTGTTAGACCAGGAGGAAACGGTGCGCCATACCAACTGGCAGAAGGACCTCTACCCCACTCTTGCTCATGCCAAGGCTGCGTTTGAACAGAGCACGCTGTATGTGGGAGAGGAGGGCGGCGCACTGTTTGGCTGCGTCAATCTCAACCAGATTCAGCCGCCGGAATACGCCAATATTCACTGGAATTTTCAGGCCAAACCGGAAGAAGTCATGGTCATCCACACCCTTTGCATTCATCCGGACTTTGCAGGCCGGGGAAAAGGGAAGGAATTTGTGCACTTTTGCGAGGAGCACGCCCGGACAAAGAACTGGCCCGTCATTCGTCTGGACACCTACGAGGGAAATTTTCCGGCCTGCCGTCTGTACGAGGGACTTGGTTATTCCTATGCGGGGCAGACGCAGTTTCACTTCCAGAATGTGATTTGGGAGACACTGAAGTGCTTTGATAAACAACTATAAGGGGCCAGTGCTTCCGAAAGTCCGACCGCCGGACCCACAGTCTCCCAAAATGCAAAAGGAACCTTAGTCCTTTTTCGCTTCTAAAACCCCCCTTAGGGACAAGTTTTTAAAAATATTTTTAAAAACCCCTACCATTTTTGCAGAAAATGTGCTATAATTTAAAAATAGACACACGGTCCAGCAGTCGGGGTGATCGGCCGTTGGACCGGCGCGCTTTTATCGCAGGGCGATGAAGCGCCATTCAGTCCGCGGGCCTCGCACCAAAGAGCGGGACCCGCGATAAAAATAACGGGCGTTGTTTTTCCGGCATTCAGGTCGGCGAATGCCCGTCGGCGGAAAACGGAGGAGCTATGTATCAAAAGGACGATCTTGTGGTTTACGGACGCACGGGCGTGTGTCGGGTGGAGGATATCACCGAGCCGGATTTTTGCAAAAGCAAACCCGGAGAGCGGGATAAACTCTACTATGTGCTCAGCCCCCTGTATCAGGACGGAACGATTTACGCTCCGGTAGACAATTGCAAGGTGCCCATTCGGGCCATCCTGACGGCGGAAGAGGCGGACGATCTGGTGGACACGATTCCCGCCAGCAGTGCGCAGGCCTATTACGGCGGCAGCACTCAGAATTTGCGGGATCATTACCAGACGCTTCTGCAAACCAACGATTGCCGCGATCTTTTGGAGCTTGTCATCTCTATTTACTGCAAAAAAACGCATGTGGAGGAGACAAAGCGAAAATTCGGTGCCGTGGACGAACACTTCATGAAGCAGGCGGAGCAGCTTTTAGGTGGCGAGCTTGCCGCCGCGCTGGACGTTCCGGTGAACGAAATGCTGGACCGCATCGCCGCGAAGCTGCGCACCCGGAAATCCGCCCCCGCGCAGGAGCTTGCATAAAAACCACTTCCCGGCTGCTTGAATCGCGGGGAAGAATGCACACCCCCGGAACCCATATAAACAGGGAGCGGCACCGACAATCGGCGCCGCTCCCTTATCCTTTCCTCTTTCCGCCGCGGAAGAGCAACCGCAAGGCCCCGGGAAATTTACATTTCCCGGGGCCTTGCGCAAAAGACCGTCCAGGTTTGCCGATAGGACAACACGCGCATGGACCCCGCGCGGTCTTAAAAGTGAAACCTCCGCCGCGCTTCCTCCCGCAGAGACGGTACTCGCCGCACCACCGCCAAAGGAATGGAGAAGCCCACGCAAGCCGCCAGTACCACCAGCGACCAGCCCGGAGACCACAGATCATGCAGATACAGGTCTGTGCAGGCCTCAATGCCCACACAGAGCAGCCCCGTGGCCCCAAGACACAGCATAGCGGTGGTTAGCATGGAGTGTCCCCGGCGCAGCAGCCAGCTCAAAGCACACACCACCGCCGCGGCCACCACCAAAAGCGGCACCGCAAGGCCCCAGAACCATTCCCAACCATCCAACGCCAGAGCGATCAGGGCCACATACACTGCCACCGCGCCCACGTCTGCGGTGAGCTGCGCCCAGAGAGGAACCCAGCGATTTACAAGCAGGGGCAGAACCAGCCAGACCCACAGCATCGCCGCCGCGCCCACCACAAACAAATACCACCGATGCTCCGGCTTCAGCGCCAGATTCAACAGCGCGCAGCACACGCTGACCGACGCCAGCATGGACGTGAGCAGCAGGGCCGCGGTCTGCTTTGAAACGGGGGCCACCTCCGCCCGCCGGGCGGGGAAAAAGGGCGGGTGCACTGCTGCCGGGTCGGCAGCAGGGTCTCTCACTTCCGTCCCGCATAGGGGACAGTCCTTCACAGCGGCGTCCAACTCCACGCCGCAATGCACACAATATGGCATCCTTACGTCCTCCTTTCGGGGTTTGAACGATTGCTCTCAATGCGCACGGGCAGCCCCTCCCGCACCAAAAAGCGAAAAAAGTCCCGCTCCGTCTCCGCGTCCGCCTGCGTCCCCGCCACGGTGATTTCCATAATGTTGCCATAGCTGACGGAAGCCACATGGGGCCGGGGAACGGTGGCCTGCCCCAGCACCACCTCCATGTGATGAATGTGGGGGGCCATTGCCTCCGGCACAGAAATCGCGCCGGGATTTGTAAACGTGGCGGAATAAGGGCGCACGCCCCGGGTCCGATAATGATAGGCCACGATGGAATTTTTCACCACCCGGGGCAAAAGCTGCAACACCGTGTTGGACTGATACCGGACGTTTCGGGTGATCTGCGCCCGCATCTCCTGCGGCGCAATGTGGAGCCGCATATAGTGGCGCACCTGTGCTGCCACCTCCGCAAGGCTGTGTTCCCCCAACGCCGGATCAAACCCCGGCTGAACCGTGACCAGAAAATTCCGCAGGGTTTCCGACGGAAACCAGGGGCGCAGATTGACGGGCACCGCCAGCGTCACAGGCAGCATTTTGTGATAGTTCTCCCGCCGCTGTTTTTCAGCCAGCACCAGAAGAAGCACCGCCGCCAGATACTCCGTCACCGATACGCCATAACTCCGGGCCTTCTCCCGCAGCTTGTCCAGCGGCACAAAGCCCATGGTGACATGAAACGTATAGAACGGCTCCGCCTGCCCCAGATTTTGATAGGCTTTTTGAATCAGTGGCAGCCTTCGGGCGGCAGGGCCCACGTAGCGGGCGTAAGCGTCCTCCAGTTCTTCAGGTCGGGGCGGTTCGTTTAAATCCAGAATCCCCGCCTCCACGGGCACGGAAACGCCGATTTGGCGTAGGTATTCCGCCAAAAACGTCTTAAAGAATGTGATCGCGCCCGCGCCGTCCGACAGGGCATGAAACGCCTCGAAGGAAATGCGGTTTTGATAGTGGTAAAACCGAATCAGCCACCCTGCGTCCTCGTGAAATCGGAAGGGCTGGCAAGGGTCCGCCACGTCCTCCTTCAAAAAAGGTCCCGGGGCGGTGTTGGGTTCGAAATAATACCAGAATACGCCCCGGCGAATCCGCACCGCAAAGCCAGGAAACCGGGGCAGCACCGCGTCGATGGCTTTTTGCAGCGCGGCGGAGTTCACCGGCTCAGTCATCACGGCGGAAAATCGATAGACGGCGGAGTACTCCTCCCGCTGAAGGGCAGAGTACAGCACGCCCGCGTTGTCCAGCTTGTACCATTGATTTTTTGTCGCCACGGCGGCTCTCTCCTTCTTCCTGCACTCTATTCGCACTTCATAGTTACCGCCGCTTTCGCCTTCCCGCGGGGTAAGTAAACACGGCAGTTTTCCTAAATTACTATATCATGGGCCGCCGCACACCGCAAGAACGCATTGGCCCTCGGCCCGAATTTCACCCGGACAATCGGAAAAAAGCGTGTCATTTTGGGAAAACTGTGCTATCATGATGCCATCATTAAAAAGGAGGGCGTCATGGACAAGTCTCGCAAGGTCATGAAAGCCGCGCTTGCCCAGCAGCGCAAATCCGCCGAAAGCCGCCGTCTCGCCCCCGCCATGCGGGTGCTCAAGGCGCTCCACAGCGCGGGAGCTCCGGAGGCCATGACGATGGAAGAGCTGGAGCGCCAGCGCCGAAGTCAGGAACTTTTGGGTAATCTCACCGCCGACATGGCCGACATGAGTTGGGAGCCATTTGACCTTGCCGGAATGCCTGCCGCGTGGATGCGCTTGCAGCGGCCCCACCGGCGCAAACGCGCCGTGCTGTACTGCCACGGCGGGGGCTATACCAGCGGAAACCTCGGCTATTCCAAGGTGCTTTCCTCCAAGCTTACCAAGGCCACGGGTTTTGACGTTCTGACCTTTGAATACCGCCTTGCCCCGGAGCACCCGTACCCGGCGGCAGTGGAGGACGGGTTGCGGGCGTGGGACTATCTCATGCGCTTAGGCTACGGCGCGCGGGACGTGGTGGTGGCTGGGGACAGCGCGGGGGGGAATCTCGCTCTGGTGCTGTGCCACCGGCTGAAGGCCGCCGGGCGGATGCTGCCCACCGCCTTGATTCTCATGTCTCCGTGGACGGATATGACCGCCTCCGGTCCCTCCTACGCAGAACGGGCGGAAATTGACCCGATACTGTCGCTGGATTATATCCATGCCGTTCGGGAAGTATACGCTGGGAAGGAAAACCTGCGCAGCCCCAGCCTTTCTCCTCTGTTTGGAGATTTTGCGGACTTTCCCCCCACGCTTGTGCAGGTGGGGTCGTACGAAATTCTTTTTTCCGACGCGGACGCGCTATGCCATGCCATGAAGGCGGCGGGCGCGGAATGCCGTCTGGAGGTTTGGGAGGACATGTGGCATGTGTTCCAGATGTTCCCCATCAAAAAGGCGGCCGCCGCCATGGAGCAGATTGCCTTATTCCTTCTGGAATTGCTCTGAAATTCATTAATCCGAAAATTTACGCCCATCCCGGCAGATTCCAGTTGATAATTTGAAAAATTTATAGTAGAATAGATACACTTTGAATTAAGTCCTCCGCTTGCAGCCGCGGAGCCGGTCTCGCGCAATGGACGCCCGCTAACCATGTCAGGCGGGGAACCGAGCAGCATCGTGCGGGATGTTCCATGTGCCGCGAGGACGCCGGTTCCGTGGCTGCAAACGGAGGACTTATTCTGTCTTTTTGAAAGGAGGCGGTGGTGTGTATCAGGCTTTGTACCGCAAGTGGCGGCCCAAAACCTTTTCCGATGTGATTGGCCAGGCCCACATCACCGAGACGCTGAAGCGTCAGGTGGCGGAAGGACGCACGTCTCACGCCTATCTCTTCACTGGCACCCGGGGCACCGGCAAAACCACCTGCGCAAAAATTCTTGCCAAGGCGGTGAACTGCGAGGACCCTCAGGACGGCGACCCCTGCAACCGCTGCCCAAGCTGTCTGGGAATTGAAAACGGCACTTTTTTGGATGTTTTGGAGCTGGACGCCGCCTCCAACAACGGCGTGGACCAGGTCCGCGCTTTGCGGGATGAGGCGATTTATTCCCCCGCCAACGTGAAAAAGCGGGTCTACATTGTGGACGAGGTTCACATGCTCTCCGTGGCGGCGTTTAACGCCCTGCTGAAAATTCTGGAGGAACCACCGGAGCATCTGGTGTTCATTCTGGCCACCACAGAGCTGCATAAGGTCCCCGCCACGATTCTCTCCCGCTGCCAGCGGTATTCCTTCAAGCGCATCTTGCCCCGTGAGGTGGCGGGACGGCTCTCTTATGTTGCCCGGCAGGAAGGCATTGATCTCCACGCCGACGGAGCGGAGCTTTTAAGCCGCCTTGCGGACGGGGCCTTGCGGGACGGGCTTTCCCTTTTGGACCAGTGTGCGGCGGCGGGTGGCGCGATTGACGGCGCGGCTGTGCTGGACGTGCTGGGTCTTGCGGGAAATCTTCAAACCGCCCAACTGATGGAGCATATTTTGCAGCGGAACGCGCAATCGGCCCTGCTGCTTTTGAACCAACTTTACGACGGGGGCAAAGACGTAGGCGCTGTTTTGAGCGAGCTTTCCGTCCTGACCCGGGATTTGCTGCTGCGGCGCACTGCCCCAGAGGGCGGCGCAGCCCTGCTCTCCGGCGGATACGATTCCGCGGCGCTGGACAAGCTCCAAAAGGATGCGTCCGGAAGCAGGCTTCTATATCTGGCCACCACCTTGCAGCGGGCTTCCGCCGACCTTTATTATAGTTCTAACCGCCGGACCGACGCAGAGCTGTGCCTTTTGCGGCTGTGCGACGAGTCCCTCTCCGGCGATCTCACTGCCCTTACGGCTCGGATTCAAAAGCTGGAAGACTCGCTGGATCGGCTTCCCGCTCTTCTTGGCAGGAATTCTGCGGCGCCAAGCGGGCAAGGCCGCGCTGCCCCCGTGGAAAAACACAATTCTTCTGAAAAGGCCGCGCCCATCCCAAGGTCCACTCCGGTGGCAAAAGCTCCTCCTGCTTTTGAGGATCACCCGCCTTGGGGCGAGGAACCGCCCCCGCCGGAGGAGCCACCCATTGACGACCGCAGTGCTCCCCCATGGGAAGACGCTGAGGAGCGCTTCACTCCATCTCTTGAAGCACCCTCGCCTCCCCGAGAGGAGACGAACGCATCCGTTGCCGCAAGTTCCCGGGAGCCGGCGGCTACGCCGACCCCGGAAGTTTCTTTATCCCCGCCGGAGACCGCGTCTCCCGCTTCTTTGGAAAGCGCAGGGGGCGCGGAATGGTGGCTTGCGCTGGCGGAGGAATGCAAGGGCCGCCTTCCGCCCATGTATCGGGTATTTCTGGATCGGTGCGGAGGCGAGCTAAAAGACGGCGCTCTCACTGTATACGCCCCCGATGAAATCACCCGGGGTCGCCTGGACAACGACCGGGTTCTGGGCGCGCTTCAGGAATTGTCGGCCCTCCGGGCAGGCGGCCCCGTGGCGGTCCGGCTCACCGTGGGCAGTGGACCCGCCGCGTCTCCGCAAGATAAGATGGAAGATTTGATCCGCAGGGGCAGTCGGCTGGACAATTTCACCATTCGATAAATGCGGCGCGTGCTTTTGCCGCGTTTTAATGCCGGGGCGCGCTCCCTCGCGGCCCCGCCTGAATAGTACACTTCAAACAAAACTGAAAAGGAGCCTTGCTTTATGAGTTACAGTGCCCGCCGTGGATTTACCAACGGCAGTATGCGCCCCACCGGCGCCGCCCGTCAGCAGGAGATGCAGCAGAAGATTCAGGAAATGCAGGAAGCCATGAACACCGCCCAGAGCGCGGTGGAGGTTCAGGAATTTACCGCCAGCGTGGGCGGCGGCGTGGTGGAGGCCAGAGTGAACGGCAAAAAGGAAATTTTGTCCGTCAACATCAAGCCCGAGGCCGTGGACCCCGAGGACGTGGAGATGCTTCAGGACCTGATTGTCTCCGCCGTGAACGAGGCTCTGCGTCAGGCGGGAGACGCCATGGAAGCCAGCCTGAACGACATCACCGGCGGCATGGATCTGGGAGGCTTCTCCCTGTAAAACATCGCGAAAAAAGTCCGCAGGCTGTGCCGTGCGGGCTTTTTTGCAAATTGGAGGCACGATGAAAAAAACTACTTTAAAGCTGCTTTCCGTCATTATATCCATGGCCCTTCTTTTGGGTGTGGCAGGCTGCGGGCAAAGACAGGCGGTGGATCCCAAGGGTCCTGCAAAGCTTGCCTATGTTCCGCTGGATGACCGACCGGACAATGTGGAACGGGCGGTGTATCTTGCAGAATCTCTGGACTATGCGCTGCTGGTGCCGGATTCCACGCTTTACGCCACAAAGCTGGACGGTCAGCCCCTCAACCCCAATGGGGGCCAGTCCGGCGACCGAGCCGCACTGTACGAATGGGTCCTGCGGCAGGAAGAGGCGGGCTGCGATCGCTATATCCTTTCCTTGGATCAGCTCCTCTCCGGCGGTTTGGTCGGCTCCCGGGCCCTTGCGGGAGAGAATCCCGTCACGCTGTCGGATGGAACGTCTCTGACGGAGGCGGCGCTGCTGGAACAGCTTCTTTCCGTTCTCTCGCAGGACGAAAACAACCAGGTCTGGCTGCTGGACAGCGTAATGCGTCTGGCTCCTACCGTGGGCTACGGCGGGTTTGGCCTGAACGAATACGCCGCCTTGCGGAGTTACGGCGCGATGGCTCGCCCCCATCTGGCGGGAGATGATCTGCGCGTGGACCTCATCACAGCGGACTACCGTTTGGGAACCGATGGTCAACCTTTGTCAGTCCAGTCTGCTGAGCCGCTGCCAGAGGGAGCGCTTTCCCAATATCTCGCAGCGCGGGAACGGAAGCTCGATCTGGGCGCGCATTTGCTGGACATTCTGGACGATGGGGTCCACAAAAATTTCAGGGTTTTAATCGGCGTGGATGACTCGTCTTTGGAAGACAGCATCCAGAAAAACGAGATTGCCTACCTTTCCGCCCATCTACGGGAGGGAGACTGGCTTCTCTCCGGGGTGGATGATCTGGCTTTTAAGGCGATTTCCGCTCTGTATCTGCAAGATTGCGGATGGGAGGGGGCGAAGACGTCCCTTCGGTACATCGGAGGACTGGAGACAGAGCCTGCCTGCGCCTATGACTATCAGCCGCTGAACGTGGTGGTGGATCAGCATTTGGAGTTTTTTAAGTTGCAAAAGCTCTCCGGCAACAAAGGGGCGGACCTGCAAATTTTGGTGCTCACGGCTCCGGCCGAGCCGGAACGCACCGGGGATTATGCATGGGCGCTGAACAACGCGCTGGAGGAAAACCGGAAAAACAAACTCCCCACCATTTTGATTGATGCATCCAACGATGCTTACGGCACTGTGATTCACGATGCGCTGACCCGGCAGACGGAGCTAAGCTCTCTTTTGGCCTACGCTGGATTTTTGGACATGGCCATTGTCACCGGCACCGCGTTGTCCCACGGGGTGGCGCGATACGCCTGGCTGACCCACTCCCCCGCCCCAGAGAGAAATGACGCGGCAAACACGGCCTTTGTCAAGTCCCTATCCGATGGGGTGATGAAAGACTTTGCCTTCCGCAACACCGTCCGCAACGATCTGTACGCCTATGTTCGGGAGGAATTGGGAGGAAGTCCAGACAATTTCTACCGGCC
>NZ_DAMBZJ010000001.1:6469-9719 GCF_032060045.1 Oscillibacter sp. | reverse complement strand
CGGTGCTATCCCGGCTGGAAGCGGACATGGAAGTCTCCACCGCGCCCGTGCTTAGCAATTTCAGCGGTGGGAAAATTATCACCAGCCTGTCCCCGTGGGCGGAAGAGAACTGCGGCACGCTATCAGTTTCCAACTACCGCTTTCCTTGGAACCGGGTCTTTGAAATCGGCATGGACATTGACCGGGAAACAACCGCACCTCAAACCTAAACAAACGGAGCGCCGTGGGAAATTCCCACGGCGCTCCGCTTTTTTCATTTATGCAGTCCGTGTGTGTCTGATCGGCTTACAGTTCTTTGACCGTGTAGTACACCGCCAGAATAAAAATCGCAATGCCCAGCACCCAAATGGCATAATAGGCAATGGCCGCGCTGAACAGAGACAGCACCACGGCCGCGGCGGAAAGGCCACAGGAAACCATTAAAACCGTGGAGTCGGTGTCTTTGGGCAGAATCCGATACGCGCCAAGCATTCCGTCGGTCTGCTCCAGCTTCCGCGCCATCATAAACGCGGCAGCCAGCATAAGCAGATAAACACAAGCTCCCACAATGACAAGGACTCTCCACTGCTGGCTGTCAATCCCATGGCGGCAGACCCACGTGGCAAACAGGCCTGTCCCCAGAATCTTCATGGCGAAAAAACACTCCCGCGCATACAGGCACCAGAGCACTCCCAGCAGCATAACCGCCGCCGTAAGCACGGTGAGCACGGTCACGCCGGTGGGATACACCGCTTTGACCATCCAGTTTCCTCCAGAGAGAAACAGGCCCGCAAACACCGCTGTCCAAGCCGTTGTCTGCTTCCAGCCTTGTTCTTTTCTCCACAGCACCGCCAAGACCACACCCAGCGCCAGCAGCGCCACACCGATTCCCATCAGGATGGGCATGGCGGCGTCCCAGCTCAGCATCTGGTCTATGTTGCCGTTGACATAGTATTTCCGCGCCAACATCAGATAAATTTCTGCCAGACAGCCTCCGATAAAAAATTTAAGCGCACCGTTGAGGGGCGCATTGTTCCGCTTCAGTTCTTCCCTATCCTTTTTTTGCATATATCGCAACCTCCATGGGTTTTTCAAAATCAACGCTGTGAAATGCCCACGCATACCGTGTCATTTTAGCAGATTGTTCATCTCTTTGCAAGCGTTTTGGTGAAAAAAGCGACACAGGACGTCTTCTTTGCTTGTTTGACTGGAAAAACCGTGCTATACTGATAGTTCCCAAAGCTTCGGATTTTTGTCAAACTTTTAGAACAAGGAAGACGACACATGAGACGTTTGCTTGCTGCCGTGCTGTGCGCGGCGATGATCATGGGCCTTTCCGCCTGTGGGCAGGAGGATGGCGCTTCCGCCGAATTTTATGCCATGGATACCAATATGTCCGTCACCGCCTACGGCGGTGACGCGCAAAATGCGGTGGACGCGGTGCAGGATGCGCTGTACAGTTTGGATCTGCACCTTTCCCGCACACGCATGGACAGTGCCATTTCACGGTTGAATGCCGGGGCGAGCCTGCCTGCGGAGAACACGGATATCTCGCAGCTTATCACCACCGCCATTGAATACAGTGACGCGACCGACGGTGCGTTTGACATCACCGTGGCGCCGCTGGTTTCCGCCTGGGGCTTTACTACGGACCACTATCAGATTCCTACGCAAAAGGAGCTGGACGGCCTGCTGCCCCATGTGGGAAGCAGTCACATCCTCTTTGGCGAAGAGCGTGCAATCACTTTGGACGCAGGGACGAAGATTGATCTGGGCGGCATTGCCAAGGGATATGCCTCCGACCTGTGCGAACAGATTTTGTTTAAACATGGCGTGACGAGCGCTATGGTATATCTGGGAGGCAACATCTACGTCCGGGGCAGCAAACCGGACGGGACTGCGTGGCGAGTAGGCGTACAGAACCCCAAAAACGCCGCGGGCTTCGTGGGCGTTCTCTCCCTGACAGACGGCTACGCCATCACTTCCGGCGGCTATCAGCGGTATTTTGAGGAAAACGGCAAACGCTATCACCACATTCTGGACCCCGCCACCGGCTATCCAGCCGAAAGCGGCCTCACCTCCGTCACTGTGGTGACCCCCGCAAACGGAGACGAGCATGGCGATAGGCCCGGCCATGGCACCATGTGCGATGCGTTTTCCACCGCCCTGTTTGTGATGGGCGAGGAAAAAGCCGTGGAACTTTGGCGCTCCGGCGCCTATGATTTTCAGCTTGTTCTGGTGACGGAGAACGGGCGGGTGTTGGTGACCGACGGCCTTGCGGACAAATTTGAGCAGGAGGACGGCAGCGGCTATGCCTATGAGACAATTTCCCGAAATCCGGCCTAAGCCCGCCGATGCGCTGGTGGCGCTGTTTGTCATTCTGCTGGCCACCGTGCTGGCGCTTGGCGTGTGGAGACGTGGGGCCGGAAGTGGGCTTTCCGCGGTCATCTCCGTGAACGGACAAGTGACGGAGACGGTGAACCTCTCCCTTCTTGCCACGCCGGAGGTGCAGGAGCTGACGGCAAACGGTTATACCCTCCATCTCCGCCTGTCTTCTAAGGGGGCGGAGGTGCTGGAAGCCAACTGCCCCAATCAGGTGTGCGTCCGCACCGGGGCAATCCACCGGGCAGGACAAAGCGTGGTGTGTCTCCCGGCGCGGATTTCGGTTATGCTGACAGGAACCACGGAGAACGGCGTTGACGCCGTGTTAGGGTGATGGAATGAAATTGACTACGAAACAACTGACGCTGTGCGCTGTGCTTACCGCGCTGGCACTGGCGCTGAGCTATGCAGAAAACCTTCTCCCATTGTCCCTTGCCATTCCCCTGCCGGGGGTGAAGCTGGGGCTTGCAAACATCGTCACCGTCTTCGCGCTGTACGCGCTGGGGGCCGGGCAGGCGCTGTTGATTCTCATTGCCCGGTGCACGCTGGGGGCGCTATTTGCAGGAAATGTGAACGCGCTGCTATTCTCTCTGCTGGGTGGACTTTGTGCCATGGGCGCCATGTTCCTGCTTTCCCGATTCCGGCCTTTCTCGGTATACGGCGTGTCCGTGGGGGGCGCAGCGGCTCACAACTGCGGCCAGGTGGCGGCGGCGATTTTAACGCTTGGCAACGCGGCTCCCCTTTATTATCTTCCCTTACTGCTTGGGGTATCCCTGTTTACCGGGACTTTAACGGGCTTTGCGGCGGGACTTTTGTTCCGGGCGCTGGAGCACACCACTTTAATGAAAGCGTGAGCGTATGGACAGGAAAGACATCAGCAAAAAGGACC
>NZ_DAMBZJ010000001.1:0-6459 GCF_032060045.1 Oscillibacter sp. | reverse complement strand
TTCTGGGGCCATCCCTCGGCTCCGCCGAAGCCTGCGGAGCCGAAGGCGCCGTCTGCGCCTCCTCCCGCACCTCCGCTGAAAACCGGCGGAGCAAAAGAGAGCGGCGGTACCGCCTCCTCCACTGGAAACGACGAAGGGGCTCCTGCCGAGCAGCCTGCTTCGCCTCCGGAAAAAATTGAAGACTTGCAGGCAGAGCTGGACGGCTATATCGGCCTGACCGCCGTAAAAAAAGAGGTGAAAAACCTCATTGATCTGGCCACGGTTCACCAGCTTCGCAAGGACCACGGCCTGCCGGTGGCGGATCTGAGTCTTCACATGGTCTTCTCCGGCAATCCGGGCACGGGCAAAACCACGGTGGCCCGGTTGATGTCCCGCATTTACCACAGCCTTGGCATTCTCTCCAAAGGCCATCTGGTGGAAGTGGACCGCAGCGGCCTTGTGGCTGGGTACGTGGGCCAGACCGCCATTAAAACCGGCAAGGCGATCGAAGCGGCTCTTGGCGGCGTTTTGTTCATCGACGAGGCCTACGCCCTCAACGGCAGAGCGGAAAACGACTTTGGGCAGGAGGCCATCGACACCCTCCTCAAGGCCATGGAGGACCACCGGGACGACTTGGTGGTCATCGTGGCCGGGTATGACGGGCTGATGGATGATTTTGTCCACTCCAATCCCGGCCTTGAATCCCGGTTCAACCGCTTTTTACACTTTGAGGACTACACCCCGGAGGAGTTGCTGTCCATTTTTGACATTCAGTGCAAAAAGGGCTGCTATCAGCCGGAGGAGGAAACCAGGCGGCTGGTCCGGGAGTTTATTGCGGAGGAAAACGCGGAATCCATCTCCTTTGGCAATGCCCGGGGCGTGCGGAACATTTTTGAGCGACTTCTGGTCAATCAGGCCAATCGACTGGCCGGCATGGAAACTGTTTCCCGGGACGACCTGATGAAAATTAGTCCCCGGGATGTCCGCGCAGCGCGGGGACTGGCGGAGCCAACACCGGCCGAGGACACCGCCGCAGCGGCTACTCCACTCGTAGACACAGCGGAAACTTCCGATGAGAAACCTGCAAAACCCATAGAACCGGATGAAACCCCCAGCAAGAAGAACGAAAGCCCCGCAACCTCGCCGGAATCTTCCGCCGGGGATGAGAAAAATTTGCAATAGAAGGACTGTGCTTATGAAAGTATTGGTGCTGGCCCCCCAATCCCGTTATGACGCCTTTGGTTCAGACCTTCCCGGCGCCAAATCAGCGAAGCAGATTTTCTGCGACCGGGAAGGGACCGAGGCGGAGTGGCTGGCCGCTGCAAGCGACGCCGACGCGCTGTTTGTCACGCCAGTGACCCCCGTGTCGGCAGAACTAATTTCCAACATGCCCAACCTGAAGCTGATTCACTCCGAGGGCGTGGGGTTTGACCGCATTGATCTGGATGCAGCCCGGGCCCGGGGCATTTATGTGTGCAATTGCGCCGGATGCAACGCGGCAGCGGTTTCCGAGCTGTCCGTGACGCTGATGGGCATGCTGCTCCACCGGGTTCTGTGGGGCAACCGCATGGTTCGCGCGGGCAAGCAGGGCGAAGCCGTGCGTCTAGTGGAGAGGGACGTTCCCGCGGATTTATCGGTTTCCACCGTGGGACTGGTAGGCTTCGGGGCCATCGGTCAGGCGGTGGCGGAGCGCCTGCGCCCCTTTGGCGCCACGGTATATTATTATGCGCCCCATCGTCGGGACACGGAGACGGAAACACAGCTGAACGCCCGCTATCTCCCGCTTGAGGAACTGGCGGCGGTGAGCGACATTATCAGTCTTCACCTGCCCTCCAACGACCAAAGCCGGGGGCTTATAAACCGGGAATTTCTCGCCCGGATGAAACCCACAGCCTGCCTTGTGAACACCGCCCGAGGCGCAATTATCGACGATGAGGCCCTCTGCAACGCCCTGCGGGAGGGAAAACTTGCGGGCGTGGCACTGGACTGCTACGAGCCGGAACCTGCAGGGAGGGACCATCCTCTTGTTCGCTTGGCGGCCGAATTTCCGGACAGACTGATTCTCTGCCCCCATTACGGCGGTGTGGCCCAGTCCGCTTTCCGGGCGGCGCATCGGATGCTGTTCGAGGATTTGGAGAGCGTCCGATCCGGCAGACGGCCCAAGCGGGTGGTCAACGGCCTGTAAGCGGCTTTAAACCGCCGTACCAACCGGGTTCTTGAATATAAAAAACGCCGGGGAAACAGAGTTTTCTTATGAAAGGAGCTTTCCTATGAAGGTCGCGTTGATTCAATTGGCAAGCGGCACCGGGGACAAGGCCGCCGAAATTGCCCTTGCATGCGAAAAAATTCGGGAAGCAGCGGCAAACGGAGCGGATTTTGCCGTTCTTCCGGAGATGTTTTGCTGTCCTTACGACAATGCCTGCTTCCGTGCCTTTGGCGAAACGGCAGGTGGGCAGGCGCAGTCTGCGCTTTCTTCTCTTGCGGGAGAGCTTGGCATTTACATCGTGGGCGGCTCCATCCCGGAGCTTGCGGACGGGAACGTTTACAACACGTCCTATGTCTACGACCGTCAGGGCCGGGAACTTGCCCGCCACCGCAAGGTCCATCTGTTTGACATTGACGTGGCGGGTGGACAGCGGTTTTTTGAGTCTGACACCCTCACTCCCGGCAATCAGATTACCACCTTTGACACAGAATTTGGGGTCATGGGCCTTTGTATCTGCTTTGATCTTCGGTTTGAGGAGTTGGTCCGGTGCATGGCCTTGCGCAGCGCAAAATGCATCTTTGTTCCAGCGGCCTTTAACATGACCACCGGCCCCGCCCACTGGGAGCTTTTGTTCCGCCAGCGAGCGGTAGACAATCAGTGCTTCACCGTGGGGATATCCCCCGCCCGGAATATGGATGCATCCTATGTAGCCTACGGCAACTCTCTTGCCGTGGACCCCTGGGGAACCGTTCTGTGCCGCGGGGAGGGCGAGGCCACGGTGCTATATGCCGAGCTGGACCTTTCCAAAGTTTCGTCTGTGCGCAGCCAGCTCCCCATCCTCTCCGCCCGGCGCACGGATTTATACGAACTGCGTGAGCTTTGATTCGTCCCTTCTAACTCAAGGCTGTATTTCATTTTTTCATAAATAGTCCCGTGAGATTTCGACGAAATCTCACGGGACTTTTGTGTTTTCACTGTTTTACGTGTTATTTCCATCCAGAATATGGACGTTCAAGTGGTCATAGGCCATTTCAATCCCCTGCTCCTCAAAGACCCGGCGCAGGTTCTCCCCCAAGGTCAGATAGACCGTCCAGTAATCTGCCGTGGCCGCCCAGCAGTACACGCTGTATTCCATAGCGCTGGGGCGGCACTCCGTCAGGTATACCGAGGGGGCTGGGTCAGCCAGCATCCCCTTCGTCCGCTCCAGCGCCGTTCGACAGGCGGCCTTCACCGTGTCGATGCTTGCGGAATAAGGCGCGTTCACCTTCTGGCAGATGCGGCGGCGGCCAAGAGCAGTATAGTTGGTAAGCTTTTCGGAAGACAGTTTCCGGTTGGGAATCATCACCGTAAGCCCTTCCAGCGTCACCAGCTTGGTGTGGTTCAGGGCCATTTCCTCCACCGTGCCGGACACGCCGTCCGTCTCGATAAAATCCCCCAGGGTGAAGGGACGGGAGGAAAGCAGAACCAGTCCCCCGGCCACATTGCCCAGGACATCCTCCGCCGCCAACGTAACTCCCAGAGACGCCACGCTCAAAAGCGCCACAAACGATGAGGAGTTGATACCAAGCGTGTCCGCCACGATGATTGCAGTAATAATGTATAGCACCAGTTTCACGCCCATCAGCAGGTACTTATGCACCCGCTCTTCCAGCTTGCTGCGGCTCATAATCCGGCGAAGAAGGCGCATGAGAATCCGAATGACAATCAGGCAGACCAGCAACACGCCCACGGCAGACGCGACCTTCCCAAACGTCAGCGAAATCCCGCCCGGCAGCGCCGTGTTCCACAGGTCTTTAAAGCTCATGGTCCACTCACTTCTCCGCCGCCGCCCGGTCGGCCGCAATCACCAGCTTCATGGCCTCCACCGCCACCTTCACGGAGGCGGCAGTATCTTCGCTCATGTTCTGGTCCAAGCCGGCCTTTTCCCGTTCTTGATTCCAAACCACATGGAAGCAGGAGCCGCATCGCACTCCCAGCGCCGCCGCCACCACGAACAAGGCCGCAGACTCCATCTCGCTGGCCTTTACGCCGAGGCGCTTCCAGCTCTCCCACTTTTGCAGAAGTTCGTAGGAAACGGGGGATTGGTCCGGGCTGTGTTGGCCGTAGAAACTGTCCTTGCACTGCACCACGCCGGTGTGAAGCGGATAGCCAAGGGCCTTGGTGGCCTCTGCCAGATGCCCGGTAATCCCAAAGTCCGCCACGGCGGGAAATTCGATGGGCGCGTATTCCATGCTGGTGTGCTCAAAGCGCACGGCGCCCGTGGCCACCACAATGTCTCCGGACTGCACTTCCAGCGCGATTCCGCCGCAGGTGCCGGTGCGGATAAAGGTGTCCGCACCACACTTCACCAGTTCCTCCATGGCGATGGAGGCGGAAGGCCCGCCGATACCCGTGGAACAGACGGAAACCCGCTCTCCCAGAAGCATCCCGGTCCATGTGGTATACTCCCGGTTTTGGGCCACCTCCACCGCGCCGTCAAGCAAAGCAGCGATGGAAGCCACGCGACCCGGGTCCCCGGGCAAAATACAATAGCGGCCCACATCTCCCGGTGCACACTGAATGTGATACTGTTTCGGTAAAACCTGCATCTCTTTCACCTCATCAATTAATTCCACCGCCTTTTGAGGCAGCGGCCCGCACAAACATCTCTGTCGCCTCATGGCAGCGGTTCTTATTTCATCGTCACCACCGTGACGCCGGACTCACCCTCGCCGTATACCCCAAGACGGAAACTCTTCACCGCCTTATTCCGGCGCAGCAGCTCGTGGACAGCTTTGCGCAAAACCCCCGTTCCCTTTCCGTGAATAATGGTGACGGTTTCCAGCCGTCCCATCACGGCGGCGGAAAGAAAGGTTTCCACCACGCTCTCGGCCTCGATGCTCTCCATCCCCCGGATGTCCAGCTCGCTGGTGGCGGCAGGGCGCAAGAGGTGCCGGTCGGGATTGGAGCGGACCGGGGGGGACTTTTTCCGCTCGGCCTCCTCAATCAGCCGCACCTCGCCGGACTTCACGGTCATTTTCATCCGGCCCGCCTGCAATTGCAGTGCGCCGTCCTTTCCCACCGAGATAACCTCCGCAGGGGTTTTCACGCCGGGGATTTCCACCTGATCGCCTTTTTGAATGGGTCGGCTGGGCTTTGGAATCGGCTCCGGCTCAAACTCCCGGCTGCGCAGCTTTTCCTCCGCCTCGTTCAGCCCCCTTCGGATGGCGGCTTGCGCTTCGTTCAGGTTTTGTGCCGCATCGGATTTCGCCTGCCGTCTGCGCAGCTCCGCCAGATCGTTCATGGTCTGGTCGGCGGCGGTTTTCACGTCCCGCAAGATCCGCCGGGCATCCGCCTCTCCCCGGCTGCGGGCATTGTCCCTAGCCTTCTCCATCTGCGTACGGAATTCCCGGGCCTTGCGGGCGTCTTCTTCCCTTTGCCGATACAGCCGATCGGTTTCCGCCTGCTTTTTTTCCAAGGCCTGCCGCTTTTGCTCCAATTGGGTCAACACATCCTCAAACCGGACGCTGTCTCCCGCCATCTGGGCCTTGGCCTCTTCCACCACTTCGTCCGGCAGGCCCAGCCGCTTGGAAATAGCAAAGGCGTTGGACTTTCCCGGAATGCCGATCAACAGCCGGTAGGTGGGGCGCAGGCTCTCCACGTCAAATTCGCAGGAGGCGTTTTCCACCCCGGCAGTGGTCATGGCAAAGGTTTTCAGCTCTGCATAATGGGTGGTGGCAGCAAGCTTCGCGCCGGAACGGCGCACCCGCTGAATAATGGCCACGGCCAGCGCCGCACCCTCCACCGGATCCGTTCCCGCGCCCAGCTCGTCAAACAGCACCAAGGTTCGCCGGTCCGTTTCCTTGAGAATCTGAACAATGCCGGTCATGTGGGCCGAGAAAGTGGATAGGCTTTGCTCAATGCTCTGCTCGTCTCCCACGTCCGCCAGCACCCGCTCATACACGGAAATTTGGCTTCCGGACCCAGCTGGAATGTGCAGTCCGCATTGGGCCATCAAGGTCAAAAGGCCCAGCGTTTTCAAGCTGACAGTTTTGCCGCCGGTGTTGGGCCCGGTGATCACCAGTGTGTCAAAGCTGTCGCCGATTTCAATGTCGATGGGCACGGCCTTTGCCCGGTCCAGCAATGGATGGCGGGCTTTTCGCAAAACCACCGCTCCGTCCCGCCGCAGCTCCGGGCGCACTCCGTCCAGCTTGTAGGAAAGCTGGCCCCGGGCGAAAATCAAATCCAGCCGCACCAGCGCATCGTAATCCCCCTGAATGTCCTCTCGGTGGTCG